>CAWKAE010000010.1:0-221726 GCA_963847565.1 uncultured Halobacteria archaeon | reverse complement strand
GCGTGATAGCTGCTGGCTGCGATCTGGTTGCGCGCGGTGTCGACCAGGCGCTGGCGGGTATCGGTTGCGGTGTGCACGCAGGCAGTCTAGTTGACCGAACGGTCAGGTCAAGGGCGGAGCCCTTGAATGCTATCTAATCCATTGAGTTATAAATAATAAGGCTGTACAGCCGACATAATGACTATGATAATCGTGAGCGGGCAATCGACGAGGGTGGCAACATGATCAGCGGGATTTTGAAGTTTGCCTGGCGACTGGTTTGCTGGCTGGAATTGACGATTTTCACGCTGGTGATGTACCTGCTCACCTGGCTGCCGCGTGCGCTCATCAAGCACTTTTATTTTCCGCTGTTCCAGTTATGGGCGCGCAGTTTCGTGCAGGCGCTGGGCATTGACCTGCGTGTGCACCAGAAATACACCACGAAAGGGTTGCCTGCCCAGTACATCCTGATTGCCAACCACCCGTCGGCGTTCGAGGATATCGGTATCCCGGCGGTGTTCCCGGTGCACTCGCTGGCGAAGATCGAGGTGGCCGACTGGTGGTTTGTCGGGCGTATCAGTACGGCCTCGGGATCATTGTATGTTCATCGTGAATCGAAGGAATCACGCAGCGCAGCGGCCGATGCGATCGAGCAGGCATTGCATGCCGGCAAGAACATCGCGCTCTACCCGGAAGGGGGCTGCAAGGGGCGGCGCATCTTCGAGTCCTTCCGCTACGGTGCGTTCGATATCGCCTTGCGTACCGGTGTTCCCATCCTGCCGGTTTTTATTCATTACGAAGCGCAGGATACGTTTGAGTGGCGCGCGCCGCAGACGCTGCTGCACAAGATATGGCATATGAGTACCGCACCGAATAACCGGGTTAACTTCTATATATATGATGTCCTCGATCCGGCCCAATTCGCCGACAAGGAAAGTTTTACCGCCCATGCCCACAGCAAGTACCTGGAATGGCAGGCACGTTACCTCGAATAAAAACGCCCAACCCCCTGCAAGGTATCAGGCCGCTTTTTGGCCGGATTATCAAGGGAGCCGCTGATTAGTTCGTCATCGCGCTCGCAATGACGGCGTTTCGATAATTTATCAGAGGTTCCCGGTAAACTTTTGTCTCTCGTGCAGTCTTTCTGTTGCCGATCGTTGCAGTCCATACGTTAGAATCCCCGGTCGGCAGTCCGGCCGAATGAGATTACAGGGGAGCGCTTCATGTTGCTTACAAGAAATAACGTGCACTACATCATCATGGCAGCTGTGCTGCTGGGCGCACTGATTGCGAAATCAGTGATGGCTGACACACTGATCATGCAGGACGGTTCGCGCCTCAATGGCGAAGTCGTTCGCCAGCAGGACGGTAGCCTGGAATTCAGTACAGCGTATGCCGGAGTCATCAAGGTGCAGTGGGCGCAGGTCAGCGAGGTCGTGACCGACAAGCCGATGGAGCTGTTCCTGGGTAGCAAGGAGCTGATTACCACGCAGCGTATTACGCGTTCTGACAGCGGCATGTCTGTCGAAACCGCTGCTGGTGCACGACAGCTGGCGGATGCCGAGCTGGCCTATATCAATCCGGACAAGTGGCAGCGTGGCGAGGGTTACAAGCTGACCGGTCGCGTTAACTTTGGCCTGGATTTCCAGGATGGTAATACCGACAAGGAAGAAATCGGCCTGGACGGTCAAGTCAAGGTGCGTCGTCAGCATGATCGTCTGAATGTCGCCGGCCAGTTCGAGAAGGACAAGAGCGGTAACCTGACCACGGCAGAGAACTGGCTGTTACGCAGCAAGTATGACTACTTTGTATCGGACAAGTGGTACTACGGCGGTCAGCTGAATTTCGAACATGACGAGTTTGCCGATCTTGATCTGCGGACAGCCTTTGGCCCGCATGTCGGTTACCAGTTCTACGAGAGCAAGGCGCTCAACCTGGGTGTTGATGCATCGCTGCTTTACGTCATCGATGATTTCAATGTGGCGCGGGACGACGAGTACAGCGCGCTGGGCTGGAGTGTTGACTTCGACAAGCTGGTCTTCGGTGAGCGCATCCAGGTCTACCATCGGCATAACGGCCTGCTTCAGATAGGCGACTTTGAAAACGTGGTAGTGAACAGCTGGACCGGATTGCGCTTCCCGTTGTATGCCGGTGTGCTGGCAAGTACCGAGGTGCAGGCTGATTATGACGGCGGAGCACCTTCCGGCGTCGACAAGGTCGATACGATTTACCGCCTCAAGCTGGGGTACCAGTGGTAGGGTGATCTGCTTCGTTTAGCTGCAGGTTCGGATATTTCCGCAGCCTGCAGCTAAACGGCCGGGTCCGATGTCCCTGAACAGACCGATGGATTTTTTCATTGCGGGATGCCCCTCGGTTTGCCCCCGGTGCCCGTGTTAAAGTAGTGTTTTAAAAGGTGACATGTAATAGCGGTGCATTGATCAATGAAGTTGCGGACTCAGATATCCCTGCTGCTCGTCATGTTCGGACTGGTTCCGTTGCTGGCTGCCTTTATCATCAATATACCGATGATTTTCGAGCGCTTCGAATCGTTATATCACAAGGCGCACTTGCAAAATCTCCGCGCGGAGTTCAGTGATCTCGACCAGCATCTCGCGCGTCGTCACGAAATGGTACGACTGCTGGCGAAGATGCCCGAGCCCGGCTTTTTCGTTCCGGAAGACCAGGACAGCGACCCAAGCGACCTGGGTGCGACGCGTAGCGGTTATGTGGACTGGATTAACCAGGTACTGATCGACCAGCTGGACATAACCCGTATCTTTTTCCTGAATGCCGACAACCAGGTGATGTTCTGGGTCGATCGTGATCATGTGACCGGTCGCCTGACCGAAGGTACGGATGACACCAGTCATCCGGAGCAGGGATTGCACGAGGCCGCGCAACGGTTGAGTCCGGGGACTGTGCTGAATGGCCCGATTGTGTTCGACCGCGCGGTGGCCAGCAACTACACCTAACCGGTTTATGCAGATGGGGCTGGTCAGCCCGGTATTCCTGCCGCAGCTACAGAAGAGCGGCGAAGCGGCCGTGCCGCGCGGCAGCGTGGTTGTGTACCTCGACATGGGTGGCCTGGCCCAGGCCTACCGGGGGAATTACTGGGTGCTCAACAATGGCCACTACCTCGATACCGCGACCGGCGAGTCGAAGGACGCATCCGCGTTCGAAGACTTCCAGGGGCTGGAAGAAATATTCGCCACGCGTGAACTGGCGTTGTGGGAATACCGTAACCAGCAGGTCCTGTGGGTGCCGCTGTTCCAGACCGAACGTGACGGTGCGCTGTGGGTCGGTCGCAGTGTTGATGCCTCGCCGCTGGCGATACTGCGTAACCGGGTGGAACTGATCGTGGTCGCCATCGTGTTCGGCCTGCTCGTGGTGGTACTCCTCGTTGCGCGATTAATCGCTGTTCGAACCGAGCGTCTTGGTAATGAGCTGACCGAGGGGATTACGCGTGTCATCGAGCTTGACGAGGCGGTGACCTTTTCCTGGCAGCGTCCTGAAGAACTGCATGAACTGGGTAACAAGCTGACCCGGCTGGCCGGTACGCATATCGAGCATAACCAGGCGCTGCTGACCTATGCCGAAGAGCTGGAGGCGTCGAACCGTTACAAGTCGGAATTCCTTGCTAATGTAAGCCACGAGTTGCGTACGCCGCTGAACTCGATTCTGTTGTTGTCCAGGATGCTGTGTGATGAAAAGGCAACGGCGCTGTCAAAGGAAGATTGTCGCAAGGCGCGCGTTATTCACGCCGCCGGCAATGATTTGCGTACACTGATCGATAATATTCTTGACCTGTCGAGGATCGAGGCAGGCCAGATGACGCTGGCGACCGAGACGGTCAACCTGGGCGAATTGATCAATGGCGTTGTTGAGCTGATGCAGCCGCAGTTTGACGAGAAGCAACTCGAATTCAGGGTCGAGACCAGTCCGGCGGTGCCGGACACGATTGTCTCGGACGGCGGAAAGATACGCCAGATACTGCTTAACTTCCTGTCCAACGCGGTCAAGTTTACCGAGCAGGGCAGTGTGATCGTGCGGTTCTCGCCGGGTGGTGACGTAGCCGGCGTGCAATACCCTGTCAGTATCAGTGTGGCCGACACGGGTATCGGTATCCATGCTGCCAAGCAGGCGCTGGTGTTCGAGGCATTCAAGCAGGCGGACGGTTCGACCAGTCGTCGTTTCGGTGGAACCGGGCTGGGACTGGCGATCAGCAAGGAGCTTGCCAACCTGATGGGCGGCGATATTACGCTCGATAGCAGCCACGATAACGGCTCGACGTTTACCCTGTGGTTACCCCTGACGGTGCCGGACGCGGAAACAGGCGGGGCGGGGCGCAACGCGGTGGTTACTAACGGGTCGGCGGAAAAAACGGAACCGGTACCCGAGGCCGATTACAGTGGTGCACGGATATTGCTCGTCGATGATGATATGCGCAACCTGCTGGCATTGACGCAATTGCTGGAGCGCTGGCACCTGGACGTGACGGCGGCCGGCGACGGCGAGGAGGCGCTTGAGACACTGGCGACGGATGAACCGTTCAGCCTGGTGTTTATGGATATAATGATGCCGGGTATGGATGGATACGAGGTAACCCGGCGTATCAGGCAGCAGTTCACGCAGAGTGAGCTGCCGGTGATTGCGCTGACAGCCCGGTCGGGTGAAGAAAACTGCGACGAATGCATGAATGCGGGGGCTAATGCCTGCATCGTCAAGCCGGTTGATCCCCGTGAAATGAAAGATGCGCTGGATCGCTACCTGGGTAGCGGCGCGGCCGCGGACTCTGCCAGGGAAGTTATATGAAACGCTACGCCGGTTTTCGGGTATTGATTGTCGATGACAACGAGAACAACCTGTTCTCGCTGCAGGCACTGATCAACAAGCATATGGATGTCGAGGTGATCAGCGCCAACTCTGGACAACGCGCAGTCGAAATCGCGCTGGAGAATCCGCGCATCGACCTGATTGTGCTGGATATCCAGATGCCGGAAATGGATGGCTTCCAGACGGCCACCATGCTGAAGGTCCGCAAGCGTACCCGTGACATACCGATCATCTTCCTGACTGCGGCCTACAAGACCGACGAGTTCCAGCAAAAGGGTTACGAGGTCGGTGCGGCTGACTACCTGCTGAAGCCTATTGATGACAACCAGCTCATCAACAAGATCAGCACCTACTTGCGCCTGATTGAGAAAGAGCGCGAGATGAACGTCCGGCTCGAAGAGCTGGTGGAAGTGCGCACCCGTGAGTTGCACGTGGCCAAGTCATATCTCGAAAATGTGATCAATCACATGGGCGAGGCGCTGTTACTGCTGGATCCTGACGGGACGGTCAAGGCGGCGAACCCGACGGCCTGCCAAATGCTCGACTATTCTGAAGATGAAATGCTCGGAATGTCGATCGGCGATATCTTCGAGGAAGAAGAGGCGGTGCAGGCGAATGCGTTCATGGGTACCTGGCTGGAGGCGTTGATCCGTACCGGCACCATGAGCAGTATCGAGGCGTGCTTCATCGCCAGGGACCAGCGGCGTGTGCCGATCCTGTTTTCGCGCACGGCGCTGCTGGGCGAACAGGGTGAGATTACGGATATAATCTGTATCGCGAAAGATATGACGGGGTACCAACGGGTGGCGGACTGAAATGGCAGGGTATGAACCGGTTGCAACTCCTTGCACACGGGGTAAACTTGTCACAGGAAGACTGGAGCAGTAAATGGAAAAGACGGATACACCCAAGCCGGAAGAAGACATCGTTCTTACGGCCGAAGCCCTGAAAGCGATGGGGCATCCCTTGCGCTGGAAAATTCTCTGTACGCTGGGTAACAGCGAGATGTCGGTCGGCGAAATTGTCGAGAAGATAGGCACTTCGCAGAGTAATGTTTCCCAGCACCTCGATCAGCTGCGCAACAAGAACATAGTCAAGTCCCGCCGCGATGCCAACAGAATTTACTACTGCGTCAGTAATGACAAGCTGCTGGAGTTGATCAGTACCATGCGTGGGGTGTTGTGTCAGACCAACCTGAGTGACCTGCCTCCGCCAGAATAGTATTTCACGGTTTTGTCTGGCCGGTGACTGCCAGGTTCATCCACTGCAACCTGGTTTGCACGTTCAAAGTAATCCCCGCATCCCGGGTCATGCCTGGCCACCAGGCTCTCGGGAAAACGCCTGATCACCAGAATTACTCGATCCCGTCATTTCCGCTGGAACGGGATTCCATTCCATCGGCCTGTCGCACGGACCATCCGATCCCCGTCATTCCCGCTGGAACGGGATTCCATTCCATTGGCCTGTCGTACGGACCATCCGATCCCCGTCATTCCCGCGCAGGCGGGAATCCAGCGGTGAATCAACAACGGTCACCAACGATATCCGCAATTGGGAACAAAACACTGATAATTTCTCTTACAGTGTAAAACCGATGGGCTGGATTCCCGCCTGCGCGGGAATGACGAGTGTGCTGTTAGATATGGGCAGTAGTATCCTGCGCGGGAATGACGGGTGTGCTGTTAAATGAGGGTAGTAGCAGCCTGCGCGGGAATGACCGGTGTGCTGTTAGATGTGGGCGGTAATATCCATGCTGGCATCGTATAAGCAGTGTCTTGATACAGTCGTGCACATCGGAATTTCCTTGCCCCCTGCAGGTGAGCGAGACTGCGAGCATTACGTCGCCGCCGGACCAATCACCAGTCCCGGCACAAAAGAAAAGGGGCGGCTCTTGCGAGCCGCCCCTGATCCATCAGGCTAGTCTGGCTAAGTAATTACTTACTTGGCAGCAGGAGCAGCCGGTGCCTGCGGGGCAACCGGAGCATAGCCTTGAGGAGCGCCATAACCGCCACCATAAGGAGCGCCATAACCGCCACCATAAGGAGCACCATAACCGCCACCATAAGGAGCGCCATAGCCGTAGCCCGGGCCATAACCGTTGTAACCGCCATAACCGCTGTTATAACGGTTGTTGCCGTAGCCACGACCGCTGCCGCGACCGCTGCCGCTGAAGTTCATGCCGAAGCTGCCGTCCATGTCGCCGTCACCGAAGCCGTCGCCCCAGCCGTTGTTGCCCCAGTTGTTGCCGCCATAGCCACCGTCGTTCCATGGGCCCCAGGCAGAAGCAGCTGTGGAAGCAATTGCCAGCGTTGCAGCTGTAATTATTGTTGCAATAGTTTTCATTGTTACTCTCCAGAATAAGTTTGAAAGATATTCGTCCGAAATCTCTTGGACGGTTATTAAATTATAAGAGATTACTTAAATAAGCAATAGCTAATTTAATAAACTATTAAAATAAATTAGACTTTAGTTTAGTTTACTTTATAAACAATAGGTTATGAGGTGTATAAAGATGAGATTTTTGCCTGGTTTCGGTCATTGGGCCGTTAGAAATGACCCTGCCAACGACAAAATAGTCAAAAATAGCCCGTGAAATCCGCAAATCGGGCAGTCAATCGCCAATTTATTGGCCAAGGCGGGGTATGATGAATCCATGAGTAACGAACAGCACAGGTCACTGCTGGCCATCATCGAACTCGGGGGTTATCCAAACTTTCGGCCGCTTTATGAGGCGCTGGGTTACACGGTGGCGATTGAGACGCGTATGCGCAAGGCGATTGGCTACCTGAAGCACAATGTACCGGATGTCATCGTTGCGGAATTTAATTTCCAGTCCGATTTCCGTGATCGCACCAGCAGTCTTGAATCCCTGCTGGCTGTCGTTCAGCGTCTGCCGGACACGCAGGTCATCGTTTTCTATGACAGGGAATTTACCCCCCAGTTTGAGAAATTGCGCAGCCGCCTGCCGGTCCACCATGCGTTGGCTTTTCCGGTTGAAGAGGCATCACTCAGGGCGTGTTTGCAGGCCGTTGCAATAGAGCCGCCGGGCGCGCAGGTTGCGACATGAGGTATGAACACTATTATGAATAAGGAAAGTCGGGTGCCGCTTATGAAAAAATTAGTCACACTTATGGTCGTTGTATGTGCATCGTTGTCATCCGTTGTCGAGGCATCCGATCTGCGGGTGCGGGTATTCGAGCGTGGTGCCAATGTTCCCTTGCCGGGTGTTTCGGTATGCCTGGGCACAAGTGCGCGGCTTGACCAGTTCGGTTCGTCAAAAACGGACGGCAACGGTTATGTGCTATTCAGCGAAGTGCCGCGCGCCCGGATTGTTGTGACTGCCTCCATGGGCGGGTACAAGTCGGAGCAGGAATCCCTGGTGACCTCGAATGCCAGCAGGATGCTGGTACTGTCGTTGTCTGCCGGTGGTGGCGGGACGGATTGCGCTGTCAGTGACACGGTTAGCGGTCGATCGTCTGCCGTGCTCGAGATCAGGCGTTTCACCATTGACAAGGGTGCAAAGCAGACCAGCAATCGCGTGGTCAGCCTGAATAACAGCGTGAGTGGTATGGCAACCCAGTTCCGTGCCAGTGAGCGACGCGATATGGAAGGCGCGGAATGGCAGTACTACGCCACTGCGCCTGAATTTACGTTGAGCGAGGGGCCGGGCCTGAAGCGTATTTACCTGCAGGTCAGGCGGCATTCGACTGTTAACGGGGCCACCCTGGAGACGTTATCGCCGGTAGTGCAGGATACTATTCGTCTGCGCTGACAGGCGCGAAGGCGTGTCCGTGTTTCCCGTCCGTTACAACCGTTTAGGGCGTCCCTCAAATTTTACGATGGACTGGTTGATGACGTCGTAGGGGAAAGACTCAAAGGCCTGGTAGTCCTCTAACGCACGGCCAATGATATCGATGATGTCGATTACGTTCGTTTCGCCCGAGCGCTCCGGGTAAACCAGTGCCTGCAGACCCAGCATTCCACCTGTTTGTACCTTGATCTCGCGTGCGTGCGGCAGCGGTCCATGCGGGGCGTGAGTCTGGTGCAGGGCGAAACGGGCATTGCTGCGCATGCAATCCAGGCATTCAGAGCATGTTGCCTGGCCCTCTTCCGAGGTGCAGGCAATACCTTCACGGTCGGCCAGGTGGAAGCGTCGCGACCGGCTGCAGGTACTGCGCCGTGAGTTAATGGTCTTTTCGAAGACGCAACGCCGCTCATTGACTGCGTTGTAGGTATCTTTGTATGCGGTTTCTTCCATTGATAGTACGGCTGGTGACGCCGCCTACTTTTCCCATTCCTTGGCGATCGGTTCTTCCCGGTATTCAGTCAATTCCTTTTCCGCATGCGCCTCGGTGGGCGAAAAATTAATCTTGTAGATCTGGTTTTCTTCCAGTGGCTGTTCCTTGCGCAGGCGTTTGACTTCGTTCTTTGCTTCCCTGAAGTTTTCGTAAGCAGTGACCAGCGTGGCTGATTTCCGGTTGGACTCGTTGCTGGTTACGACAAAAATAAAGTATGGCATCTGGATGCTCCGTGGAACCTGTCAGGATGGCGGAATTATATCAGGCGTTTGATCGGCGTATCAGCGCTTCGTCAGGTAGCATTGAATGCATGATAACCGGTATGCAGGCGCTTGTATTTCCTGATCATGATGATGGTTTTGAGGATTGCGGGCGTATCGATGCGTCCGAGTGACAGGCCGATGCGGATGCCGCGAATATCATCGCCGTCAGTATCGATATCGATGAACTGGTGCTTGCCGGATGCATGTGAGCCACCTGCAGCCGCTGCGCCGGGGTGTGCGAGTGTCATGATCTTTGCGTCCCAGATTACCGGTCGGCCTGCGAATGTGCCCATAAAACGTATATGTACACAGGCGTCCCGTGGCGGTGTCATGTGCAGGTAGTCGATCCGCTCGTTTTCCAGGCGTGCCCTGAAGGCGGCAATCCTTGCGGTTGCAGGATCATTCATCAAGCAGGATGGCTTCGACCAGGGCGTTATGCATGATAATACAACCGGTGTGTCGCCCCAGTCCGTCCACGCTGTAGTCGAAGGTATAGGTGCGCTGCAGGCCGGGGCCGTACTTGCCGGAGAATACCGGCCTGATGCCCTGCAGTGCCGCCGACCCGTCCAGGAACTGTAATCCGCGGGTTTTGCAGGTCTCGCGCGCGGTACGCAAGGCCTTGTCCCGCGTTTGCGAACTGTACTGCCAGAGCAGCACGGAAACCAGGATGATTAGCAGCAGTGCCAGGGTTGACATGTTTTGATGGGCAGGGCGGTCAGTGGGCACGAACGCAGGCGGCCAACAAGGCCGGCCGGTTATTTGTTTTCGTCGTGGTCGCCCGGGTGAATGCGCTTATAAATTTCTTCGCGGTGTACTTCGACATCTTTCGGTGCCTTGATGCCGATTCTGACCTGGTTTCCCTTCACGCCGAGTACCGTCACCGCAACATCATCGCCGATGATGAGTGATTCGCCAACTCTGCGCGTCAGGATAAGCATGGGTGGGTAGACTCTGGGCGTGCAATAAGGTTTCGATTTATATCCGTGTAGACCGATAAAGTCAATTAATTGTCATGCATTTTCGCGGATAAATGTCCCGGACTGCTGCCGGAAATTAACGGTAATGAAGGCAACCCCGGTCGTAAACCGCCCAGTGTCGCGTGTGCGATTGCAGAAAATCACGCGGCCGATCGCGCTGACGGCTTCACCCGAGAGACGGATTATCTGGCCCGCCTTGAGCGGGGCATGGGTTTGCAGTTGCAGGCCCATGGGCGACAGATCACGCAGTGTGCCATGCAAACCTGCGCATTCGGTATCCAGGTAGACAGTGACCGGTGCGTGGTAGGCCATGCGTTCACAGGCGCGTTTTGCCGAGCCAACAGCCCGCAACGTGTTTGCCGCCTGCAGGGGCGCACTGCAGCCACTGCAGAACGGAGTTGGTAAGACTGAAATATCGGGTGGGCGCGGTGTGCGGCAGAAGGTGCACAGCGACAGGTCGAGTGGCGCTGCTGTTTTATCAGTGTAGCCGTCCCGCCCGGTCCGGTGGCCGCTGGATTGCGCAGCCTGGAACAGTCCCTCGCGGTCACCGAGGAAGGCAGCATCATAGGCCGCGCGTTGCTCGGGATCCGACAATACGCGGTAGGCCTCGTTGAGGATGCTGGCATCCCACTCGTCTCCGCCCAGGTCCGGGTGCATTTTGAGTTTTTGCATCTGGGTGCGGTAGCTCGCCTTGACGATATCGGGCGGGGCGTCCGGCTGGACATGCAATATGCGGTAGTAGTTGCGGCGATTCTTCATTGGTCGGACTTGCTCCCTGTCACACAACAGTATCGAACCGGTAGTGATTTACCTGAATCCTGCTCACCTGACCCTGACCCTAATATATATAGCGCATGGCGGGTGTGATAGCAGGCAAAGTCGGCGATAATTTTAATAATATTAATTAAAACAACAGGATGGAATGAATTGTGATCGCGGTCACAGTGCGCGTAATTAACCGTGGCCGGGCTCAGGCAGGGTTAAAGCTTATAGCTGCCGGGCCGTTAAGCCAGTCGGAGGCGGTGAATATTACAGGAAGTGATATATCCGCCAATTACAAACCGGGTCCAGGGAAGGGCAGCAAAACCGGTTCATGCCTGGACAAAAAGGAGATTTACCATGGCACTTTCCATTAACACCAACATCATGTCGTTGGCAGCACAGCGCAATCTCAACCGCACGCAAGGCGGACTCCAAACATCCATTGAACGTCTGTCATCCGGTCTGCGCGTTAACAGCGCCAAGGATGATGCGGCCGGTCTGGCTATTGCATCGCGTATTGATGCACAGGTCCGCGGTCTGAACGTCGCTGTTCGTAACGCGGGCGATGCCATCTCACTGGCACAGACGGCTGAAGGCGGTCTGAACGAAATCACCAACATGCTGCAGCGTATGCGTGAACTGGCCGTACAGTCAGCCAACGCCACGAACAGCACCAGTGACCGTGCCAACCTGAACGCCGAGTTCCAGGCGCTGAACACGGAAATCACCCGCCAGGTCGGTGCAACCACCTTTAATGGTATCGCTGTTCTGAGTGCTGCCACGACCCAGACATTCCAGGTCGGCGCTAACGCTACGGATACTATTGCCGTGTCAACCAGTGCCGTCTCGGCTGCACCGGGTGGTGATATTACGAGTCAGGGTAATGCTACAACTGCACTCGGTGCTGTTGACACGGCACTGGATACGGTAACAACCGCACGTGCGACCTACGGTGCGGTGCAGAACCGCTTCGAATCGGTCATCAATAACCTGACAGTGGCTTCAGAGAACCAGGCAGCGGCGCGAAGCCGCATCATGGATGCCGATTTCGCAATGGAAACGGCAAACCTGACACGCCTGCAGATTCTGCAGCAGGCCGGTACGGCGATGGTTGCCCAGGCCAACCAGATACCGCAGTCAGTGTTGTCGCTGCTGCAGTAAAAAGTTGCAAGGAGGATTGTCGGCCATGGATGGCTGGCACTCTTCCAGTTTTGCAAAGGGTGGCTTCACCGGGCATGGACGCCCGGTGGGCCCCCGCCTTTTAGCAGGTGGTTACTATGAATGAACTAATATCACAGCAGCTGTCGCAAGTGGCCGCAGGGATTGTGCCGCACCAGGGCCGGCAACCATCGCAGGCCGGCAGGGCGGTGTCAGCTGTTAGCGGAATAGACAAGTCTCACGCAAAGGTTGACGCAGCCGAAAAGCGCGAAAACGATGTGCAGACTGCGGACAAGTTGCCTGAAGTGGTTGCAGAGCTGAATACGCATGCTGCAGGAAATGAATCGCAGTATACGTTTCAGTGTCGATGATGACAGCGGACGGATTGTCGTCAAGGTCATTGATATGACGAACGACGAAGTCATTCGGCAGATTCCTTCCGAAGACATGATGTCGCTCATCAGGCATGCCGGCGACAGCCAGAGCCTGTTGTTAAACGAAGAAGCCTGATTGCAGTTTCACGCAGTCAGATGACAAGGATACTTGAGACATGTTGAGTGCAGCAGGCATAACCTCGGGGCTGGATGTTGATTCCATCGTTTCCCAGTTAATGGCCCTTGAGCGGCGCCCGCTCAACCTGTTGCAGCAAAAGAAAGACACGATCGACACGCGTATCAGCGCCTATGGTGACCTGAAAAGCTCGCTGTCGACATTTCAGGATGCCATGCAAAAACTCAGCTCGCCTGAGGCCCTGAAAATATACAATGCCACATCCGGCAACGACGCCGTGTTCACGGCATCCGGCAACAAGTACAGCCGCGGCTTCCACGTTACGGTATCGAGGTGGTACGGCTGGCCGAGCGACACAAGTTTGCCTCCGAGGAAATGCTTGATACCGACACCATCGGCGGCAAGAATAATGATGCGCTGGAAATCCAGGTGGGTATCGATCCGGCGAATACCCTGACCGTGGACCTCAGTACGGCAAAGACGCTAGGCGATATCAAGGATGCCATCAACACCGACCCGCCAACCCGGGTGTCAGCGCCTCGATCGTGTTCGGCAACAACGGCAACCAGCAAGCTGGTGCTGACCGCGAGCGACAGCGGTGCGGCCAATGCGCTGACACTTTCGTATTCGGGCAAGGTCAAGGCGAGTGATTTCGGTTTCCAGGAATCAATAATATTGGCAATATACAACGATCTGGATGCGGAAGCTGGATGTCGATGGTTATACGCGTAACGCGCGGCAACAACAACATCGATGACGTTATAACCGGCGTGACGATCGATCTGCACAGCGCCGACCCCGGTACTGTATATGCACTGGATATCGCGCGTGACACGGCGGCAGTAACCGACAACGTGCAGGCATTTGCCGATGCATACAATGAAGTCAAGACGGCCGTGGACAACCTGCGTGCCGATGAGCTGGCAACCGACTCGTCTGCTGTTCAGTGTCGAGCGTGGGCTGCGCAATATCATGAATGCACCGGCAAGCGGTCTGCCCAGTGGCCTGAGCTACCTGGGCGAGATCGGGGTTTCATTCTCGCGCGACGGTGTGCTGACAGTCGACAAGACAAAGGTTGAAAGCGCGCTGACCAACAATTTCAATGCGGTATCAGAATTGTTTTCCACCACCGGGCAGGGTTTCGCCAACCGTCTCGACACGCTGGTCGACGGCTGGCTGGCGATCTGACGGCCTGATCGACGGCCGGACGGACAGCCTTGATGGAAACAAGCGTTTGCTCGAGAAGCGTGAGGAGTCGCTGGAGTATCGGATGTCGCAAATCGAACGGCGCCTGTTTGCACAGTTCAGCCAGCTCGACACCCTGCTCGGCAGTTTGCAGACGACCAGCGCTTTCCTGTCCCAGTCGCTGGGGCAATTACCGGGTGCTACCAATAATAGTTAATGTTGGCACTTTAAATGCATATTCCTGGTAGTGAAGCGGTATTGCCGCCTGCTGCAGACGGGCGGACTAGTGCGGCAACGAATGAGTGAAATAACAGGGAACCAGACTACATGAAAAAATCTACGCAGCAGGGTGCCGCAGGGCAGTATGCATCAGTGGGTACGCAGACCGGGGTCTCCGAGGCCTCACCGCATCGCCTGATCCAGATGTTGCTGGATGGGGCGCTGGACAAGATCGCCCGTGCGCGTGGTGCCATGCAACGCAAGGAATATGCAGAAAAAGGCAACCATATAACCAGTACAAGCTCGATCATCCTCGGCCTGCGCAGTAGTCTGGATCTCGAAGCCGGTGGCGAACTGGCGGCCAATCTCGACAGCCTGTATGAGTATATCTTCCGTCGTTTGATGGAAGCGCATGCGCAGAATGACGAGGCGGCGCTGGATGAAGTGTCCAGCCTGTTAAGGGAAATCAAGAGTGGCTGGGATGCGCTGCCGCAGGAAACAACTGCCGGTGGCGATGCCGTGAACATGGTGGGTGCCTGACGTATGTCGACTCACGCTGAAGCGCCGGTCAAGCGGCAACTGGAACACCTGCTTGCCAGCGGGCGGCAAATGCTTGCCGTAGCCGGTGACGGTGACTGGGGCAAGGCAACTGAACTGCAGGCGGATTGCCAGCGCCGTGCACACGCGTTGTTTGAACAGACGATCAGCGTGGAAGATGCCGCCGCGGTCGCCGACGTGATAGAGCAATTAAAAGCCATGCATGATGAAGTCATGCGCCTGTGTAACGCGGCGCGCGAGGACTCCATGCAGGCAATCGGCGGACTCAACCAGGGACGCCAGGCCGTCAACGAATATTCTGCAAACAGCCGCTAGGCCGGCTGCTCTTAAGCGGTCTTGTGCGGTCTTGTGGGGTCGGACCTCCATAACAGGTTGTGTCTTGTGGGGTCGGACCTCCATAACAGGTTGTTATCATTAATAATGGTTTCTTGAATCCGGCTGTTTTTATACCTTAGAACGCCCTTTTTGAGTGTCGAAATGCGGCGTTTAAGAAAAAATTCGAACTGCGCGATTCTTAGACCGTGAAGGCTGCGTGATCTGACATGGGCCTGCATGTTTAAACAGCCTATTTTGGCCTCAAAAAGGGTGTTTTAAGGATGTATTGTGGCCTGAATACACGATTTATATTAGTTAGATCAAATAGCTGGTCAGGTCCGACCCGATCCTGGTCAGGTCCGACCCGATCCTGATTGTTTCTACAGCTGTGCTTCCGTCCCCGTTTCGCGGGTCCAGACCAGCCAGCTGATATTTTTGAACTTGGCCACTGACAGCGCGCCACGTTTGGCGCGTTTGCTGCCGGCTGCTTCGTCGACTTCATCCATGATGTCATCACGCGCGGCCTCGTAGATCTCACACGGCTCGTAATCCTCGTCCATGATGATCAGCAACAGCACGTTCCAGTCACCGCTGGTGTTCAGCTGCCCGAGTCGGGTGCCGGATTTTGAATCAGTGGTCAGGATGCGCGACTTGATCTGGATGCGCTGGCCCTCGCGTTTGCCGTTACCAACGGCATCCACGCCGCCCACCCTGGGCTCGCAGAGTGTCAGGTCGAGTATGCGGGCGGCGTCGTGACGGGCGATTTCACCGGACACCGGCAGCGATTGCCCGGTCGATCGCTTGTATTCAGCGGCCAGCCGGCGCGTTTCGGCAATCAGTTTGTCCAGGGAATAAACAGTCAAGTCAGTCAGTTCCAGTCAGTCTTGGCATAACTCGATGCGTGCAATTACTGTTCCGTTCGAAGTGCACTCGTCCGGTCGCGTCAGTTAGATTTATACATTGATTACAACCATAAACAACCGGCAATCACTTGCCGCCCGGCAACAGATTGCCGCTTGTTAGAACAGCAGTCACTGGCGGTAATGCGTCATTATTCCGTCAATCCGGAATCGTAACGCCTTGTTATGGGTGTAGAAAAAATGACACCTGAACATGTTAGCAAAGTTAACTGACTGTAACACGTAGCAAAAAGTATTCTGGCACGCTCCCTGCATTGTTTTTCAGCGAAGTTCCGGTGACCCGACAAGGTCACAAGCTAAAAGGATTTTGGCGCCCGCGGTAACGCGGGAAATTGAAACACGGTTCGGACTGATTGCAAGGCAGTCCGGACAGGTGCTTCGGGACATGGAGGTTGTAATGGGCAAGCCTGTATTCCAGGTAGCAGACAGTGAGTTGATCGCCGAGGACCGGCGTTCCAGGGAACTGGTCATACTCGCAGACCGTGTTGCTGCATCCGAGGTCACCGTGATGATTAACGGTGAGTCGGGCACCGGCAAGGAAATGCTCGCCCGTTACATACACCGGAACTCTTCCCGCAAGAACGCCCCGTTCGTCGCTATCAACTGTGCAGCCATACCCGAGAATATGCTCGAGTCCATGCTGTTCGGCTACGAGAAGGGCGCATTCACCGGTGCCTACCAGGCACACCCCGGTAAATTCGAGCAGGCACAGGGCGGTACGCTGCTGCTGGACGAAATCTCCGAGATGGACCTCGGACTGCAGGCCAAACTCCTGCGGGTACTTCAGGAACGTGAAGTGGAACGTCTGGGCGGGCGGGAAACCATCTCGCTCGATGTGCGTGTTCTCGCGGCTACCAACCGCAAGCTCCGGGATGCCGTTAACACCGGTAAATTCAGGCAGGACCTGTTTTATCGCCTGAATGTATTTCCGCTCAACATTCCCGCATTGCGTGATCGCCCTGCTGACATTTTGCCGCTCGCAAGGACACTTGTGAGTCGTTACGTGTCGGCTGATGCATGCCCTGTCATTTCGAGCGAGGCCGGACATCGCCTGCTGTCGCATTCGTGGCCGGGCAATGTGCGCGAACTCGAAAATGTGATTCAACGTGCGTTGATACTCAATAGCGGGGACTCAATCGAAGTCGGCGATATCAGCCTGGACGAGGAGGGAGTCCATGTGGATACGTCGTCTTCAATGCAGGTTGAGGGACTGGTGAGGTCTTCCAGGGCGCTGGGTTCGGACCTGAAGATCAAGGAGCGGGAATTAATTATCCAGGCATTGGAAGCCGGAAATGGAAGCCGCAAGGATGCGGCTGCACGTTTGGGAATCAGCCCGCGGACGCTGCGTTACAAGATTGCGCGGTTGCGTGATGCCGGTATGGATCTGTCAGTGCCCGCGGCTGGAGGTATGTCATGAGCGAGATGGGTATCGACCAGGTGTTGGCGCAGATGCGTGCCATGTCATCCATGGCGCAGGCGGGTGCGGCACCGGCAGCACAGGTAGACAGCGCGGAGCGTGCGGATTTTGCAGGCCTGTTGCAGGACTCGGTCAGCAAGGTCAACGAGACGCAGCAAACATCCAGCAAGCTGGCAGCGGCGTTCGAGGCCGAGGATCCTAATGTCGACCTGGCTGAAGTGATGGTCGCGATGCAGAAATCCAGCCTGTCGTTCCAGGCAATGACGACGGTACGTAACAAGCTGGTATCGGCTTACCAGGAGATTATGAGTATGCCGGTGTGAGCCGGTTTATCAGGTTTACGGGCCACATGGATGTGGCCCGGTAGGCGGTCCGGCCACTCCATGGATGGGGTGGCCGGCCAACAATAATTTTGCGCACAGCAAGGGAAGAATATGGCACTGGTAAATCCGGAAAACATTACAGCACAGGCGCGCGGTTTCAATGCGTTGCCGGTCATGCGACAGGTCGGGCTCATGCTGGGACTGGCTGCCAGTGTGGCGATGGGGTTCTATGTTGTCCTGTGGTCGCGCACACCGGAATACAGCATGTTGTTCGGCTCGCTGTCCGATGTGGAGATGTCCGAGGTGGCGGGCGCACTGGATGCGGCCGTCATACCGTACCGCCTGGAGCGCGGTTCGGGCGCTATTACCGTACCGGCTGAAAATGTACACGATGCGCGGCTCAAACTTGCCAGCCGTGGCCTGCCGCGTGGCAATGGCACGGGTTTCGAATTGCTTGATCAGAAACAGGGTTTCGGTACCAGCCAGTTCATGGAGCAGGCACGTTTCAACCGTGCTATCGAGGGCGAACTGGCGCGAACCATATCCACCCTGCAGAGTGTCGAGAGTGCCCGGGTACACCTGGCAATCCCGAAGCGCTCTGTGTTTGTGCGCGACAAGGACAAGCCACGCGCATCTGTCGTACTCAGACTGTTCTCCGGGGCACGCCTGGACGACGAGCGCCTGGCAGGTATTGTGCACATGGTTGCCTCCAGTGTGCCCGGTCTGGATGCCGATGGTGTGACCGTCGTTGACCAGGGCGGCCGCCTGCTGACGGCGAGTAATGACAGTGGCGCGATGGCCGGCAGTTCCCGACAACTGGCTTACACGCGCAAGATCGAGAGTGATTACATCAAGCGTATCGAGGACATACTGACCCCGCTCGTCGGCGAACAGGGCGTACGTGCCCAGGTGTCAGTAGACATTGATTTCACCGTGGTGGAAAGCACCACCGAAAGTTACCAGCCCGATAACCGCGCTGTGCGCAGCGAGGAAACCTTCGAGGAAAGCACCCGGGGGAGCGGCGTGGCCGGGGTGCCGGGTGCGCTGACCAACCAGCCGCCGGCTGGTGGCACAACGGATGTGGCCGGTGAGCAGACCGGTGAGGGGCAGGGTGCAGCACTCAACAGCACACGTCGTGCGACACGTAATTACGAAGTCGATCGTAACATTAGTCATACGCGGACTGCACCCGGCACGTTGAAACAACTGTCCGTGGCGGTGCTGGTGGATTACCGCACGCAGGCGGATGCGGCCGGTGCCACCGAACGCGTCCCGCTGACGGCCGAAGAACTGCAGCGTGTCGAAGAACTCGTCAAGGAAGCCGTGGGCTTCAGTGAGGAACGTGCCGACAGCATCAAGGTAAACAATATCCCGTTCCAGGTGGTTGATGAGGTCGGCGAGATCATGCCGCCGGTGCCGATCTGGGAGCAGCCCTGGGTGGCCGGTGTGGTCAAGCAGGTGCTGGGTGGAATTTTCGTACTGTTCATGTTGATCGGTGTGCTGAAGCCGGTACTCAGAACGCTGGCCATCAAGCCGGCCGTGATGCCCGGCGCATTGCCGCCGGGACAGGCCGGCCAGCCGCAACTGGCGGGCGAGGACCAGGTAAGTCTGTCACAGCAGGCCGGTGCAGGAATTTCGCCTGAACAACAGTTTGGTATGGCGCGTTCGATGATCGAGAACGATCCGCGTCGTGGTGCACATGTCGTCAAGGACTGGGTTGCATCCGATGGCTGACAATGAATCAGGTCTGAGCGGCACAGAACGCTCGGCTATCCTTTTAATGAGCCTGGGTGAAGAGTATGCCGCCAACATACTCAAGCACATGGACCCGCGCGAGGTGCACAAGGTCGGCACTGCGATGTCGTCGCTGAGCAAGATATCCAGGGAGCAGATTAACGGTGTGCTGGAGGAATTCGTCGGCTCACTGCAGCAGCAGAACCCGACAGACGTCGGCAAGGATGAATACGTATCCAAGGTGCTTGTGCAGGCGCTTGGATCGGAGAAAGCGGACAACATGATCAACCGCGTGCTCGAGGGCAGAAACGTAAAGGGGCTCGAGACGCTTAAATGGATGGATCCGGTCGCCATTACCGAGATGGTCGGTGAAGAACACCCGCAAATAATTTCAATTGTACTGTCGCAGCTGGATTCAGACCTGGCGGCCAGCGTGCTGTCCTCGCTCGACGAGGAAACGCGTACAGATGTCTTGATGCGTGTGGCAAAGATGGAGGAGCTTAATCCATCTGCGCTGGAAGAGCTTGATCACATCCTCGCCAGCCAGTTCCGGGAGATGAAAAGCATCAAGCCACCCAGGGTGGGTGGTCCCGGTACGGTGGCAGACATCCTTAACTTCCTTGATAACAAGGATGAAAACGTGATTACCGAGCGCATCATGCAACTGGACGAGGCGCTCGGACAGGAAATCAAGGATCTCATGTTCGTGTTCGACAACCTGAAAGATATTGATGATCGCGGCGTCCAGGCGCTGTTGCGCGAGGTATCCACCGACCAGCTGACTGTCGCGCTGAAGGGTGCGGATGCTGCGCTCAGCGACAAGATATTCAACAACATGTCGAAACGTGCGGCAGAGCTGCTGAAAGACGACATGGAAACCAAGGGGCCGGTCAAGCTCAGCGACGTGCAGGCCGCCCAGAAGGAAATCCTGGTGGTTGCACAACGCATGTCGGAGAACGGTGACATCGTTATCGGCGGCAAGGGTGGCGATGAATATGTCTAGCCACGAAGACGGTCAGCAGTCGGGCGCGTGTTCGCGTTGGGATATCCCGCAAATCGATGAACGAACCCCGTCAGTTGGCGGGAACGGCGGGCATGCCAGTCAGTCCGGTTATGAAGAGGGCTTTGCACAGGGTCGCGAGGAAGCGCTGGCCGCGGGTCGTCGTGAGATCGAGGCGCAGGTCGCTGTGCTGACGCGCCTTGTGCAGTCACTGGCAAAACCGTTTGAAGAACTCGACGAGACCGTGGAAACGGAATTACTGTCGCTCGCCACCACGGTTGCCCGGCAGGTTGTGCGCCGCGAATTACAAACCGACCCGCAGCTGGTGCTGGCGGTTATCCGCGAATCCATTGGCCTGTTGCCGGTTGCCAGCCGTGAGATAACGCTGAAGCTGCATCCGGAGGACGCGCGCCTGGTACGCGAGTACGAGTCTGCCGCTATCGAGGAAGGGCAGTGGCGCATTCTTGAAGATGCAAACTGCGCGCGCGGAGGTTGCGTTGTAACAACCGGCCATGCGCGCATCGATGCATCGGTCAATGAACAAATTACACGTATAGCCGATGCCGTTCTCGGCGCGGCTGATGCCGGGTCCGTTGAATCATGAGACATCACGCGGACATGCCGGTTACGGCGCGTGGCGACATCTGGGCCGAACGGTTGCGAGCGGGTCGCGAACGGGCGATCCACACAGTGCCGTACAAGGTTGAAGGGCGCCTGACCCGCATGGTCGGGCTGACGCTGGAGGCCGTCGGTTGCCAGGTGCCGGTGGGTGCGCGCTGCGACATACTGACTGCCGGTGGCGAGCAGATCGAAGCCGAGGTGGTCGGGTTTTCCGGTGAACATACCTACCTGATGCCGACGGGACATGTTGACGGCCTGACGCCAAATGCCCGGGTCGTGCCGTCCGCACATTCTTCCGACGTTGCCGTTGGTGAAGCCATGCTCGGTCGTGTTATCGATGCCGCCGGCCGGCCGCTGGATGGCAAGGGCCCGATAGAAACCGATGCGCATGTCCCGTTAATGGGGCGTCCGATCAATCCACTCAATCGGCAGCCGATTACGCAGCCGCTCGATGTCGGTATTCGCTCTATAAATACATTATTCAGTGTCGGCCGCGGGCAGCGTATGGGCCTGTTTGCCGGCAGTGGCGTTGGCAAGAGTGTGTTGCTCGGCATGATGACCCGCTACACGGAAGCCGATGTCGTGGTGGTCGGACTGATCGGCGAACGTGGCCGGGAGGTGAAGGAATTCGTACAGAATATTCTCGGTGACGAGGGCATGCAGCGCGCCGTCGTTATCGCCGCGCCGGCCGATGAGCCGCCGCTGATGCGTATGCACGGCGCCTGGCTGACGACGGCCATTGCCGAGTATTTCCGTGACCGTGGCCTGAAGGTCCTGATGCTGATGGACTCGCTGAGTCGATTCGCGCAGGCGCAGCGCGAGGTCGGGCTGGCAATCGGCGAACCACCGGCCACCAAGGGTTATCCGCCGTCGGTGTTTGCCAAGCTGGCGCAACTGGTTGAACGTGCCGGTAATGGCAGTGACTCGAGTGGGTCTATTACAGCCTTCTATACAGTGCTGGCGGAAGGGGATGACCACAATGACCCGGTGGCCGATGCAGCCCGCGCGACCCTGGACGGTCACCTGTTATTGTCGCGTGAAATTGCCGAATCCGGTTTATACCCGGCCATCGACATTGAATCATCGATCAGCCGTGTTATGCATGATATTACACAGCCCGCGCAGCAACAGGCGGCGCTGAAAGTGAAACAGTTATATGCCGCCTATCAGCACAACCGGGATTTGATTGCGGTGGGTGCCTACCAGCGGGGTAGTGATCCGCGTATCGACAGCGCCATTGCATTTCATCCGCAGCTGCGCGACTTCCTGCAACAGGATACCCGCGAACCGGTAACACTGGCAGACAGTATGCGACAACTGGAACGGCTGCTGGAATCTGAACAGGCCATGATTGAAAGCACACACAGGGAGAGTAGTTAATGAAATCGTCGCAACGCCTGGGCCCGATAATAGACAAGTCGCGTAAAAGTGAGGAAGTCGCTGCGCGCGCGCTGGCAGAGGTACGTAATCGCCAGGAAGGTGCGCAACAGAAACTGGCAGAACTCAAAGCCTACCGCACCGAGTATGTCGAGGGCCTGCGTTACAAATCACAGGCGGGACTGAACGCAATGCAAATGAAAGATTACCAGGCGTTCCTCGGCCGGCTGGATGAAGCGATCAGGCAGCAACAACAGGTACTGGCAAGTCTCGAGCAGGAAGCGGCACAGGTCCGCGAGCGCTGGATGCAGGCAAAACAGCGACTCAGCGCCCTCGGCAAACTGGGCGACCGGCACCGGCAGCGTGAACAGATCAATAGCGATCGTCTGGAGCAACTGGAAACCAATGAGCATGCCTTGCGGCGCTGGCGACGGGTGCCGGGCTGACGCTGTCGTGAAAATTGGCCTGGAAGTTGCAACTCAACAGGCAGGCCATAAACCGAAGCACAGGGACGTCACTATGGAAAAGACCATGCAGGCAATCGATATTGCCGCTGTTACAACGGGAAAGCGGGCAACCACGCAGGGAAATACCGCTGAAAACGAAGAATCCACGTCATTTTCGAAGATATTTGCGCCGGTGGAAGCACAGGCTGCACGTCCACAAGCGGGTGAAACTGCTGACGAAAGCGGCAAACTCTTGCCGGAAGAACAGGCCTTGCCGGAAGGGCAGTCGACCGTCCAGGCTGAGCCGCAGTTGTTGGCGGACTTGCTGGAGCTGGCCGATGCTGACGAGATCGTCATTACCAATGACGAAGTCGTAATTGCAAACGACGAAGTGGTAAATACAGACGACGATGTGGTTCCGGGCATACTCACGACGGGCACGCCGTCGCCTGAATTGACCAGTGCACCGGCTACACCGATTGACGACGTGGCATTGCCCGCCGTGACGGTAAAACCGGAGAGTGGCGCTGTCGTGAACCGGGTAGTCAATGATGATATCGAACTACCACGCGTTGAGACCGTGGTGAAAACAGTCGTTAACGTTAGCCGTGAAGTTGTACTGACGGGTCAGCACGCCGAACAGGCGCCGGTGCAGGGCGCCCAAAGCACTACGAATACTACCTCATCAGCTGCGGATGCCGCCCTGGCAGCCGTACGCGCGGGCGTCCAGCAGGCGTTGTCCGCGCAGGTTTCACAAGACGGACTGCGTCAGTCGCTGGGCGGCAACCGCCAGGCATCCCTGTTGGCAGCCCGTGCTATTTCCGTTCCGGGTGCGGAGTCTGCCGTGCAGTCCTTTAATCCGCTTCTGACTGAAGCGGCTACGCTCACTGGTACGGCGCGTATCGCTGTGCCCGTTGGCGAAGCTGGCTGGGCACGTGCGGTCGGTGAGCAGGTCGCCTGGCATGTCTCGCAGAATATTCAGTCGGCGAGCCTGCGCCTGAATCCGCAACATCTCGGACCGATGGAAATGCAGGTGCAAATGGATGGTGACAAGGCAACACTGGCTTTTACCAGTCATCATGCACTTGTGCGTGAAGCACTGGAGTCGGCACTGCCACGGCTGCGGGAAATGTTCGCCGAAGGTGGGCTGGAGATCGTTGACGTCAATGTGTCAGATAAAAACACATCCGAACGCGATGAGCAGCAGGCAAATGGTACTGGTGAGCAGTCCGGGAGCGAGGACGAGGCTGGTATCAATGGCGAGCAGTTACCGGGCGTGCTTGCCGGGTTGCAGGAAGGCGTCGGCCTGGTTGATTACTATATATAAGACGGCCACGCCGAACGTCTCGCGGTTATTTATCCAGGGAACCGCCGCCTGACCCGAATGGCACTTACTTAAGCCCAACTGCTTGGATATTCGGGTATACAGACACTCCAGCGCAGACTGGAATCCAGTGGTGCTATCTCAATCTATACGCTCGTCATTCCCGCGCAGGCGGGAATCCAGTCCGGCTGTTTGCCGCATGCCTGTAGAAATGGTTTGTTTAAATACAGTAAGCAGGCTGTGACCCTGAACACGTTTACCGCTGGATTCCCGCCTCGGCAATTGCTCCATGCATTGCTCTACCTCCTGCTTCCCTGCAGTCGTGCGCGGGAATGACGGTGCTTTTGGTTTAAGTAAGTGCCATTCGGGTCAGGCGGCGGTTCTGGCCAGGATATTTCTCAGGTAATCGGCCTGGCGGTTGGCAGAGAAAATGTCAAATCCCCGCTGACCGATTGATGTCCATGCATTATTTTCAATAACTTCCTGGCAGGTACTGACGAGCCTGTCGTAGGGCGCGAGGACAATGCCATCTTCTACTGCAGCCAGCGCACTGTCGGCCGGTGATTCTTCCGACACGACACACACACCGTTTGCAAGCAACCAGGATATGCGCACGATCTCGAAAATCTTCGATGGATAGTAGTGGATGTTCAGCACAATACGGCTGCGGGCGATCACGGTATCACGCTGTTCGCCATAGACGCCGAACAGTGATTCGACCCGCAGCCCGGTATTTTTCATATCGGCAAGTATTTTGTTGCGTCGTTCATTCAGTGATCCGTAGAACAGGATATCAATATCCTTCTCCGTGGCCGGATCGAAACGCGACAGTGCCTCGCTGTAACCGATCGGGCAATGTGTGACGTTTTGAATGCCAAGTGTTGCAAGCTGTTCGATGTTGTACTGGCTGTAGTCCCAGACATGATGTCGGCGCAGCAGTTTCAGGTAATCCGGTGACAGCCACTCCGAGCCGGGCGTGATTTGCTCGAGGTTATAGAGGATGCTTTTTCCCGGTGGTTTGATGTCCGGCAGGTCCGCTAACAGGTTGGCGCCGAGGATGATGGCCTTGCCCTGTATACGTTGGCGCTCGGTCACGATGGGTGCGTGGCAGCCAAGCTCGCGCAGGCCACCCTGCAGTCCGATGGCCACTTCGGAAAATGCGGCGGAATGCGGATATCCCGGCGGGGTGACGATCCAGATGGAATAACTGTCCTGCATGGGAATCGTGTGGTTACGCAGCCGTGTGGCGGCGGTCATCGTGCAGCCGGTCATAGCCGAGTGCTTTCATAATGTAGCGGTTGCGGTAATTACTGTATACCGACATCAATTCGGGATTTTCCATGAACGCACAGCGCCGCGCGGGATTAACCTGTTCAACCGCGGCCTCAAGCCTGTCAGCAGTCGTCTCCAGGCCGGTAAAATTCGCCAGCCTGGCCAGCTCCGTTGCCGGTTCTGCGAGGAAGTCTTCATAGCGGACACGGATCGCACTGGATTCAAAACGCTGTTCAAGTGCAACGGCCTGCAGGGTGTATTCCTCCCAGAGTGCCAGCCCCTCCAGCAGATCAAACAGGCGGGGTGATTGCTGGAAGCGCATCGTTCCATCCAGCTGCCCGGGTTGCATCTGAGCCAGTTGCGTCTTGTGGCGCTCGACAGTTTCCTGTTCACGCCGGCGCAGGCTGTCGGCAACATCCAGCGGGTTGCGGCAAACATGGATCACTTTTGCGTCAGGAAACAGGCTGGCCCAGATATCGGCTGTAAAGGTGTTGCGCGGGTCTTTCCATCCCCAGGCCGGGCCGCTGCCTGCCGTGAACAGTGACTGGCGGGACGGATCGCTGCCGGTATAGGCTGTTGCGGACGGGCTGTTGATGATGTTGCCGAGCACGGCAACCAGGTAACCGCCGAGATCGTCATTGGTAAAGCGCATGTTGTAGGGATTGTCCCAGGTTGCGCCATGTTGTTCGAATATCCACTGGTTTAATGTCAGGAAAAACAGCGACTCATGATTGTGTTCCTTCTCCTGCCCGGTAAACAGGCCGATTGATTCCAGTGCGCGGCAGATCAGGGATGTGCCGGAACGATGCATGCCGCAGATAATGATGGGTGTCATAAATGGTTCCTCGAATGCTGCATGGACAATTGCATGCAGCCAATACTTCGTAGGGTGTAATCCTGTGCGTTTCCTCAGGTTGCGATGCCCTGTATCAACTGGTCAGTAGCCGGATGATGAATGTCAAACACGTGCTCGCACACAGCGCAGAATTCGCGGTATTCGCGGGATAAGGGGTAGGCAAACGGATCGTCCAGGTTCCAGACGATGTTGATCTGCCAGTCGGCCAGCAGCGTGCAGCGTTGCTTGTCCCAGATGTTGTAAAGCGACAGGTCATCGGTTTCCACGGCGCGTTGTTTGAGCCGGGAGAAATTCCACAGCATTTGACCCATGCGAACACCGAACTTGTTGTCAAAGTCGGCAGCAGTCGGGGTATAGGCTGCGACCTGTAAATCAGGATTCTGCTGGAGAAAGGTGGAAAACAGGCGTTCTATCACGAAAATTCGCATGGAAGCACTCGCATCGCGCTGGTACTGGCCGCTGCCGCTGTAAATCTGCCCGATCTCGGAGCCACTCGCTGCTTCTGCATCAAGCAGCCCGAGTGCATGTTCAATGAAGCTGAAATAGCGGTCCCAGAAAGCCGGGCCGGCGATGAAGTAATTGCAGAATGCAAAGGTGTTGATGTCGCTGACCGTTGCGACATTGATGCCGATCTCTTCCTGCAGGAAATAGGCGACCTTTTCGATGCCCGTGTGCGCACAGTGAATGCCCTGTTCCCAGACATTTGCGTATACCGCCTCGTTGCCGATCATGGGATTGATAAACGCGCAATCGGCCCCGTTCGCAAATGCACTGCTGGCAAACCGGTGGAAATCGGCAAGACCAATCGGTGACTTGTAATCGAACTTCCAGGAGACGAGTCCCCAGGGTTCTTCATTGTCCCGGTTGGCAGGATCAGCATGAATCTGCCGAAACAGTTCGTACTCGCGCGTGCCGGTGGCGCAGTTGCCCGACGCGTCGAAGGGTATGGCGTTCTCGCAGACAAATTCCTTTTGCTGCGCATCCATGTAGGCCTGGTAGATTTTCATGTTCAGAATCTGTTCGTCCCTGGTGTCTTGAACATAGCAAGACGTATGCCATGCGGCCTTTTGCCGGGTAACACGCACTCCATAACCTGTATCTACATTGCCACCGGCCACGGGCTGCCGTCGGCCATGCAAATGCTTGCCGCTGCCTGACAGGATTCCGGCAACTGCTTGCCTCCCCTGGCGGATTTGCGCCACAAATCTGTCGTCCAATTTGTTAGCAATTATAACCACCTGAATTAAATGTGTTTTATGTGCGCAGTTTTGTGGCATAGCTATTGCATTAGCAGTAGCAGGCGCCAGTTGCTGCATTACTACGGACAGCCAGCAACCGGTTTCATGGATGAAACAGTCAAGCAGGATTGCTTATGAACAAGATCATCATCATTGGTGTGGCAGCGGTCGCAATACTCGGTGTGGGTGGCGGCGCGGCGTTCTATTTTCTCGGTGGTTCCAAAGACGAAGCCATGGTTGAAGGCGAAGCGGCTACCGGTGAAGGTGGCGGCGAAGTCGCGGCTGTCGATCTTGATCCCCCGATCTACCACGCCCTCAATCCTGACTTCGTTATCGCGTTCCAGAATCCCAAGAATGTGCGTTTTGTAAAGGCGTCGATCGAGGTCATGGTCCGTGACGACAAGGTCATCGATGATCTCAAGCTGCACATGCCGGCGGTGCGTGATGCAGTCATCATGCTGTTCAGTACCAAGACAGAAGATGATTTGATCATGCAGGAGGGCAAGGAAAAATTCCGCGCCGAGATCCTGAAGGTCATCCGCGATACCCTCGAATCGCTGACCGGTGCGCCAGGTGTCGAGGCGGTATATTTCTCCAACTTCGTGATGCAGTAACGCACATGAGCGAGAACGAAGTACTTTCCGAGGAAGAAGTCGACGCCCTGATGGATGGCGTGACGTCTGGCGAGGTCGGTGGCGATTCACCACCACCTGCCGGTGAGGTCATTCCCTACGACCTGACCGACCAGGACCATATCGTCCGTGGCCAGTTACCGGTGCTGGAAAAAATCAATGCGAACTTTATGCGCCTTCTCGAAGAAGGTTTCGAGCAGATGCTGCAACGCACGGTCGAGATCGAGGAAGAAGGCCTGCAGACGGTACGTACCAGTGATTATATCCACAGTCTCGGCTTGCCGGTCAGTCTGAATTTTATCGAGGTAGCACCATTGCAGGGCGAGGCGCTGGTCGTGCTTGACCCGGCCATGGTGTTCGCCATCGTGGATATCTATTTCGGTGGTACCGGCAAGTACCGCAACCAGATGATCGGCCGCGACTTCACGCCGACCGAGAATCGCATCATTCAGCTGGTTCTGAACCAGCTGCTGCAGGACCTGGGCGGCGCCTGGGAATCGGTCATGCAAATAACGCCGCGCTTTATCAAGTCAGAGTCCGACCCGCAATACTCGGTATTGGCCGGGTCACGGGAAATGCTGGTGATATCGAGTTTCCGCATGAGCCTCGAGGAAGTGGATGGCGAATTCCATATCGCTCTGCCTGCAACGATGGTCGAGCCGGTGCGTGATTTGCTCGATGGGGGGCAGCGCAAGAGCAAGTCCATGGACCAGGGTGACTGGATGCAGGCGCTGCAAATGAATATCCAGGAAGCAAACGTGGACCTGTCGGCGACCATTGCCCGCACGCGCCTGACGCTGCGCGACGTGGTTGGCTTGCAAAGTGGTGATGTGATCCCGGTGAATATGCCGGAGCAGGCAACCCTGCAGGTTGGCGATGTGCCGGTATTTACAGGTCAGTTCGGTGTCTACCGTGAGCACAATGCTGTCAGGGTGACGGGTGAAGTTGAGCCTTCCGAGAAGGTCAGGTTGAAACAAGATCAGGAGTAAGTCATGAGTGAGCAGACAGGTACAACGGAAGTGAGTGATGGCGCAGAAGAGCAGGGTGCTGCCGTGGATGCCGCGGCCGGTGAAGACTACGAGCGTGCATCGTTTGACGAGCTGGGTGACGGACAGGCCGGAGCGGCCGCTCCGGTCGCGGGTGAAACCAGTCTCGATGTCATCCTGGATATTCCGGTAACGCTATCGATGGAAATCGGTCGTTCGCGGATAAGCATCGAAAATCTGCTGCAACTCGCCAAGGGTTCGGTCGTGGAGCTGGACCGGATGGCGGGTGAGCCGCTGGACGTTCTTGTTAACGGGACGCTGGTAGCGCGCGGTGAAGTGGTTGTCGTGAACGACAAGTTCGGTGTTCGGCTGAGTGACGTCATCAGTCCGGCGGACCGCGTCAAGACGCTCAAATAAATACCACGAAATAACCAGGCCTCAATACATGTCATATAACGTAACAATGTTTAACCGCCCGTTCGCACTGTTCGTGCTGATGGCATCGATGCCGGTCACGGCGGCGGACACGCCTTCACCGATCGGCATGGCGGGCGAGGTAATGGACGGCGGTTTCATGCTGCAGTTCATCGCCGGACTGGGTGTCGTGATCCTGTGTATCGTGGGACTCGCCTGGATGCTGAAGCGGGCCGGCGGATTGCAGTCATCGGCACGCGGCACCTTGCGCGTCATCGACGGTGTTGCCCTCAGTACCCGCGAACGGCTGGTGCTGGTGCAGGTCGGTGATCAGCAGGTACTGCTGGGTGTGGCGCCCGGTCGTGTCAATCGTGTGCATGTACTGGACGAGCCGGTGCGGACGACATCACCTGAAGGTGATCGGACAGACAGTTTCGCCGCACGCCTGCGTGATGTGGTCGCCAGGGAGAAGCAGTCATGAAGCGCCTGTGGGTGGCGGGAATACTGCTGCTTTGCATGCTGCCGGCTGCCACCGCCGTTGCGGCACCGGGCATGGCCGCGATCACAGTCACACCGACAAGCAACGGCGGGGAGACCTGGTCGTTGAGTATCCAGGTACTGGCAATGATGACGGCGCTGTCACTGTTGCCGGCGGCGCTGATTTCGATGACGTCGTTCACACGCATCATTATTGTGCTGGCAATTCTGCGCCAGGCCCTGGGAACGGCCCAGACACCGTCAAACCAGATCCTTATTGGCCTGTCCCTGTTTCTGACGCTGTTTGTCATGTCACCGGTATTCGGGAAAATTTATAACGACGGGGTCAAGCCTTACCTCGAAGAAACGATTACGCCTGGCGAGGCGCTGCAGAAGAGCGCCTCCCCGCTGCGCAGTTTCATGCTCGAGCAAACGCGCGAAACCGACCTCGGTATGTTTGCCGACATAGCCCACTACGAACAAGGTGACCTGCAAACACCGGAATCCGTGCCATTCTCATTGCTGGTGCCGGCCTATGTCACCAGTGAGCTGAAGACGGCATTTCAGATCGGCTTCCTGGTGCTGATTCCCTTCCTCGTGATCGACCTGGTGGTGGCCAGCGTGCTGATGTCGATGGGCATGATGATGTTATCGCCCATGATTATCTCGCTGCCGTTCAAAATCATGCTGTTTGTGCTGGTGGATGGCTGGGCGCTGATTATCGGCACCCTCGCTTCCAGCTTCTATGTCTAGTTGGCGGAGAGCGATGTTATGACACCGGAAAGTGTAATTCTGATCGGACAGGAAGCCATCAAGGTCACCGCGCTGGTAGCGGCACCGATACTCGGATCCGCGCTCGCCGTGGGTTTGCTGGTCGGTATGTTCCAGGCGGCGACACAGATCCAGGAGGCAACGCTGAGTTTTATTCCCAAGCTCGCCATTATGGCGGTTACCCTGTTGATGGGCGGTGCATGGATGCTGAACCTGATTGTCAATTTCACCCGCCGTCTCTATCGAACAACATCCCGGCACTGATCAGCTGACAGTTGCATGCCATGATCGCCGTCACCAGCATGGAACTCAATACCTGGATGTTTGCCTTCCTGTGGCCGCTGTTGCGTGTGGGTGCGATGTTTTCTGTCGCACCGATATTCGGTGCGCGCATGGTGCCGGTCAAGGTACGTGCGGCACTTGCGCTGGTTATGTCCCTGATGATGGCGCCGATGGTCGTGCAGGATACGGTGCCGATCGAGGTTTTCAGTACCGATGGACTACTCGTCGCTATCCAGCAGGTGCTGATTGGTCTGACCATGGGTTTTACACTGCAGCTTGTCTTTTCGTCGATCGTTATAGCTGCGCAGTCAATTGCAATGAGTATGGGTCTCGGTTTCGCTACCGCGGTCGACCCGCAAAATGGCGTGCAGGTACCGGTTGTCGCGAATTACTACCTGACGCTGGCGACGCTTATGTTCCTCGCCCTGAATGGTCACCTGGTGCTGGTGCAGTTACTGGTCGACAGTTTTGTCAGCCTGCCGGTCGGTACTACCGGACTCACACCGGCGGATTACTGGAGCCTGGTAAGCTGGGGCAGTCGAATGTTTGCCGGCGCTGTCGCGATCGCACTGACGGCGATAGCCTCCCTGTTACTTGTTAACCTGGCGTTTGGTGTAATGAGTCGTGCAGCGCCACAGCTGAATATATTCGGTGTCGGTTTCCCGGTCATGATGCTGACCGGATTTGTCATTATCATGCTGAGTGTGCCGGGTATCACGCCGCACGTGTCGAACCTGATGCAGGACGCCTTCCTGTTGATACAGGACATGCTGGGCGGAGGTCTGACACGATGGCCGATGACCAGAATGGTATGGAACAAACAGAACAGGCGACCCCCAAACGCCTGAGCGATGCCCGCGAAGAGGGCCAGGTTGCGCGCTCGCGCGACCTTGAATACCCTGTTATTGCTATTGGCGGCTTCCGGTGGGCTGGTTGCGTTTGGCGGTCATCTTGCCGGCGGACTTACCCGCCAGATGACGTCGTCACTGAGCCTGCAGCGAGAGCAGATGTTCGACCCGAAACTGTTGTCGCCGTATCTGGGTAACGTCCTGGTCGAGGTGCTGCTTACCTTTGCGCCGTTCCTGATGTTGCTGTTCATGGTCGCGTTTGTTGCACCCATGCTGCTGGGTGGCTGGGTGTTCAGTCCCAAGTCGATGGCGCCGAAAATCAGCAAGATGAATCCGATCAAGGGTTTTGGCAGGATATTTTCCATGCGTGCGCCGGTCGAGGCCGTCAAGGCCTTTGCGAAATTCCTGGTGGTGGCAGTTATCTCGGCACTGTTGCTGTATGCGCGTGCAGACGATTTGTTCCTGCTCGGGACCGAGCCGGTCAAGCAGGGGCTGGGGCACATGGCGGCGATTATTGGCTGGTCGTTTGTCGCGCTCAGCGCCGTGTTGATTGTTATTGCTGCGGTGGATGTGCCGTTCCAGTTATGGCAGCACGCCAAGAAACTTAAAATGACCAAGCAACAGGTCAAGGATGAGCGCAAGCAAACGGAAGGCAATCCGGAAAACAAGAGCCGCATTCGTACTGTACAACGACAAATGGCGCAGCAGCGCATGATGCAGGATGTGCCGACCGCCGATGTGGTCGTTACCAACCCGACGCACTACGCGGTCGCCCTGCGTTACGACAAGGAAGGTTCCGGCGCGCCGGTTGTGGTGGCAATGGGTGCTGACCTGATCGCCGGGCACATCAGAAAAGTCGCCATGGCGAACGATGTGGCGATTGTCGAGGCGCCGCCACTGGCGCGTTCACTCTATTACAACGCCGAGATCGGCGCGGAAATACCGGCCGGCCTGTACGTGGCCGTGGCACAACTGCTTGCCTATGTTTACCAGCTGAGCGCTGTGCGCATGCCCGGTCAGCAGCCACCCGAACAACCGGATGATTTCCCTATTCCGGATGGTTTGCAGCATGAATAGATACGATGGAGCCGCAGGATAAAACCATGGACACAACAGTGACACACGGAACATTATCGCCAAGAATGCTGATCGGTCTCGGCACGCCGCTGATCGTGGTTATGTTGCTCAGCATGATGGTTCTGCCACTGCCGCCGCTGGTGCTCGACCTGTTATTTACCTTCAATATTGCCCTGGGCCTGGTCGTGTTGCTGGTGGCTGTCTATACCGTCAAACCACTTGATTTCGCGATATTTCCGACGGTGTTGCTGGTGGCAACCCTGTTGCGACTGGCGCTGAACGTCGCCTCGACACGCGTCATTATGCTGGATGGCCACGAGGGCACCGGTGCGGCGGGTCGGGTGATCGAGGCATTCGGTGATTTCGTTGTCGGCGGCAACTACGCTGTCGGCCTGGTGGTATTTGCCATCCTGATGATCATTAACTTCGTTGTGGTGACCAAGGGTGCAGGGCGCATCTCGGAAGTCAGCGCCCGGTTCACCCTGGATGCCATGCCCGGCAAGCAAATGGCCGTCGATGCCGACCTGAATGCCGGCCTGATCACGCAGGAAGAGGCGCGCGCGCGGCGCGAGGAAGTGTCACAGGAAGCGGATTTCTACGGGGCAATGGATGGCGCCAGCAAGTTTGTGCGCGGTGATGCCGTTGCCGGCATGCTGATCCTGTTTATCAATATAATCGGCGGGTTTACTGTCGGTATCCTGCAGCATGGTCTGTCAGTCAGCGATGCGGCACAGAATTATATCCTGCTGACCATCGGCGACGGCCTGGTTGCACAGATCCCGTCACTGGTGCTGTCGACGGCCGCTGCCATTATCGTCACCCGTGTGTCTGTTTCGCAGGACATGGGTGAGCAGTTCTTCAGGCAACTGTTTACCAACTCGCGCGCGCTGACCGTGACGGCCATAATCGTCGGTTCGCTTGGGCTGGTGCCGGGTATGCCGAATGTCGTATTTATCACCATCGCGCTGCTGCTCGCGGCAACCGCCTATTACGTCCGTGAATTCAAGACGGGCTGAAACTGCAAGCGAGCAGGTCGAGCAGGACAAGCCGCCCGAGGTGGAGACGAATCCCGATCTTGGCTGGGACGATGTGCAACCGGTCGACATCATCGGTCTCGAGGTCGGTTACCGGCTGATCCCGCTGGTCGACAAGAAGCAGGGTGGTCAGCTGATGTCGCGTATCAAGGGTGTGCGCAAGAAACTTTCCCAGGAACTGGGTTTCCTGATCGACCCGGTCCACATTCGTGACAACCTGGACCTGCAACCGGGCGCGTACCGGATCAACCTGCTGGGCGTACCCGTGGGTGAATCGGAGATTCATATCGACAAGGAAATGGCCATCAACCCGGGCCAGGTATTCGGCGACATCAAGGGCATTGAGACCACGGACCCGGCATTTGGCCTGGCTGCTGTCTGGATCGATCCCGGTCAGCGCGACGATGCGCAGACCAAGGGTTATACCGTGGTCGATGCCAGTACCGTGGTAGCGACCCATCTCAGTCACCTGTTGCAGCAACATGCGCACGAGTTGCTCGGCCATGAAAGCGTGCAGCAGTTGCTCGACATGCTGGCAAAATCTTCTCCGCACCTGGTCGAGACGCTGGTGCCCAAGACGCTGGCGCTGGGCGTGGTCGTCAAGGTATTGCAGAACCTGCTGGAGGAAGGTGTGCCGATACGTGACCTGCGCAGTATCGCCGAGACTCTGGCGGAGCAGGGTGTGCGCAGTCAGGATCCTGACATGCTAACGGCTGCCGTGCGCACCACGCTTTCCCGGATGATTTACCAGAAAATCAACGGGATGGAAGAGTTATTGCCGGCCATGACACTGGAGCCGAATCTGGAACAGTTGTTGCAACAGTCTGTACAGGGTGCACAGGACGGCGCACCCGGTATTGAGCCGGGACTGGCAGAGAATATGCTGGTTTCGTTGCAGGAACAGACGCGACGTCAGGAATTGAGTGGCGAGCCGGCCGTGTTGCTGGTGTCACCCGTGTTGCGGCGCTGGCTTGCGCAGTTTGTGCGCGGTTCGGTACCCGGACTGAACGTGCTGTCCTATAACGAGGTGCCGCGGGCGAAACAGATCAAGGTTATTGCCACGATTGGTGGCGAGTCGTGGAAGAAAGCAGGTTAACGGAAAACGGAATTTCTGACTGACACAACGTTACAGCACGCGTAACGATTGAAAAGTCTGGTACACGGAGGTGCTGGCAATGAAAATGAAACGGTTTATCGCAGCCGAGATGCGCGATGCAATGCAACAGGTCGGCGATGCGCTGGGTCCTGATGCGCTGATTCTTTCCAGTCGCAAGACGGATGACGGCGCAGAAATCATTGCCGCGGTCGATTACGAGGAAGACCTGCGTAATGCCGGTAGCGCCACCCTGGCCGAGCCGGTCGAAACGCACCCTGAAACCCCGCAGGCCGCGACAACGCCGGATCCTGCATCGATCGAGTCCGTCGCTGCGGAATTGCCGCCGATGCCGGCAGCAAGCGAATCGTCGCTGCATGAAGTCCGCGCCGAGATCCGTGCACTGCGCAGTATGCTCGAAGTGCCCCTGTCGCAGCTTGGTTGGGACGAGGTCAGGCGGCGTGAACCGGTACGAGCCGGGATTATCAAGCGCCTGGGCGCCATGCAGGTGCACCCGGTAGTTGCCAACCTGATCGCGGATGGCGTCACGGAAATAAATGATGACATGCAGGGTTGGCAGCAGGCCATGTCGATCCTGGAAGGATTGCTGCCTGCCGAACAGGATGACCTGTTGCTTAATGGTGGCACGGTGGCCCTGGTCGGACCGACCGGTGTCGGTAAAACCACCACTATTGCAAAACTCGCCGCGCGTTTTGCCATGCAGCACGGCCGTCGCCACGTGGCACTGGTCAGTATGGACCACTACCGGATCGGGGCGCATGAGCAGCTGCGTACCTACGGTCGCCTGCTCGGTGTGCCGGTGCATATTGCCGGTGATGAGCAGGAGCTGCGCGCCGTTCTCAACCAGATGCATGATCGTAAACTTGTATTGATTGATACCGCGGGTACCAGCCAGCGCGATATCGAACTGCCGGAGAAATATACCGCGCTTGGCAATGGTGATACTGACATCCGTCGCTACCTGGTGCTGTCAGCGACGGGTGCTGCAGACCTGACCGATGACATCGTCGAATCATTCAGCCGCATCGGTCCGGAAAAGTGCATATTAACCAAGCTTGACGAGGCGACTGCCATCGGCGGGGTGCTCTCGGTATTGATCAAGCATCGCCTGCCGCTGGCCTGGACGGGTAACGGTCAGCAGGTGCCTGACGACTTTCACCCGGCACGCGCACGCCAACTGGTCATGCTGGCGGACGAGCTGGCCGGGACGGAAGATGCGGTACAGGACGAATCTTCATGGCTGCACGCAATGCGACCGGTCACAGGAGATGCACATGCGCAGCTGCACGTCTGAAGCGACTGACCAGGCAGCAGGGCTGCGCCGGATGTCAGGGTTTCATCCCGTAAAAGTGATGTCGGTTGCCAGTGGCAAGGGTGGCGTTGGCAAGACCACCGTGACAATGAACCTGGCGATTATGCTGGCGCGGCAGGGTAAGAAGGTCATGTTGCTCGATGCTGACCTGGGCCTTGCCAATATAGATGTCATGCTGGGGCTGAATGCACGGCAGAATCTTTCGCACGTTATTGCCGGTGAGGCGGCGCTGGAAGATGTGATTATCGAAGGGCCGGCCGGTATTCGTATCGTGCCGTCGGCTTCCGGGCAACACAGCATGCTCAACCTGGCAGGTAGCGAGCAGGCCGGCCTGATTCGCGCGTTTGGCGAGTTGACGCATGACGTGGATATATTGCTGGTAGATAATGCCGCCGGTATATCTGACAGTGTGGTCACCTTTGCGCGCGCCTCGCACGAGGTCATCGTGGTGGTGTGCGACGAGCCGGCCTCACTGACGGATGCCTATGCCTTGATCAAGGTGTTGCACCGTTATCACGGTGTTGACCGTTTCCACATCCTGGCGAACATGACATCCACCGCGCATGAAGGTCGCCAGCTGTATGAAAAACTTTCGCGCGTGACACAGCGTTTTCTCGATGTCACGTTGGGATTCATGGGGGCGATTCCCCACGACGACTACCTGCGCAAGGCTATTCAGCGCCAGCAGGCCGTCGTCGAGGCGTTCCCGCGCAGTCGTTCGGCGCTGGCGTTCAGGAAACTGGCCGACAAGGCGGATCGGTGGCCATTACCACGGCTTGCCAACGGGCAGGTCGAATTTTTCGTGGAACGACTGATTAATTCCGGGCACGTTATGTCCGGATGCATGGTGTAACGATGGAGATCAGAACAGCTAAAGATGCAAGAACAGTTCAGGCGTATTCGTCAATATGCCCTTTCCCTGTGTCCGTATCCTCGTGCTCGTCTTCAGGTTGCCGTTTTGCGCGCGGGTCCGGTTTTCGTTCGCGTGGTTTGCGCGCAGGCAACGACTGTGTCCGCGGCCGTATATGCGGGGTGGGGGGCAGTTGGCTAATTCTGTCGAATGATCCCATGGTGTGGTCTCGATCAGGCTATCCCATGTCTTATGTATCGGCAGGCGAAGGAGAAAATTTATGATTGCTGAAAACTATTTTCCAGTGCGAGAGACTGATGACCAGGTGGCCGGGGCAACATCTGCCCGTCAAAACAGGAATCTGAGCAGTGTCGTAAGCTCGATACGTGATGACGGGCCGTCAATTGTCGACGACCCGGCAGTGTCCTGCTTCGAGGATCATGACGAGGTGACTGCAGACACCGGGACGGACGTTACTGACAAGCGGGTGCGTGCCCTGCCGGGTGCAACCGTCATGAAGAAAGTAATTACCATTCTGTTGCTCATGGCGCTGGCCGGTGCTGCCGCCTTGATAACGGCAGGACGATATCCCGCAGTTGACGAACGGGGGCTGCACCTTGCCGAAATTCCTGCTGGAACGTTCGATGAAATCGTCGCGGCCGGGAGCGGAATCCAGGAGCGGTTGTTGCAGTGGCGTGGACAGATCGGCGCACTGTTTTCCGGTAGTTCTCCGGCTGTGGTAGCTATGCCGCGAACCGGGTCATCGGACCTCGCAGCCCTGGAGCGCCGGCAACAGCAGATTATTGCCAGTCTCGACTCGCTTTCTCGCGCGGTTGCCACACTGGATACGCGCCTGGAAAGTGAACGGGTGGAGCGGGTTGCCGACAGTGTTACGCAGCAGGCGGAACAGTTCCTGCAACTCGAGGCTGTGGAAATGCAGCTGTCAGGCCTGCAGCAGCAGGTCGATGTGAGCCGGACGGTGAAACAGCCTGCTCCTGTCGGCAAATCGCCGGAAAAGGTCACGGTAAAGCCGACCGGCACTACGCCATCGCAGGAGAAAGTTGCTGACAAGCCGGCCGGCATTATGCCGCCAACGGAGAAGGTCGCTGACAAGCCGGCCGGTATGACGCCGCCGCCGGCTGACTGGGTTGTCAACGTAGCCTCTTCGTCGCAGCAAGCGGCGATCAAGCGGCTGCAGGGAAAACTGCAGGGCAAGGATATACATACGGAACTGCAGCAGGTAAAGGGCGCTACCGGGCCACGCTACCGGCTGCGTGTGACAGGGTTCACGACCGGGGGTGAGGCCAGGCGTTATGCGGCCGAACTGGCCCGGAATGCGGGTATCGAAGGCGCCTGGGCCAGCCGGCGGTAAGCGGCATGAAAGTTTACGAAAGATCTTAATTCCTTTGTATTTGTGACGATATAAAGAGAGTAGTGGCGCAATAACATAACCGGACCTTGTGTCAGCCGCTGAAACATGGATGTGTACTGCACGACCCAATGGAGTGGGAAATGACAGAAAATACCGAATGTACGGATTATCAGTTGCCGATCGTCGGCGATTTGCTTGCCCGCCTTGAATGCTGCACCAACCTGCCGAGCCCACCGATGGTTGCCATGCGCATTATTGACCTGTCCAACGATCCGAACGTGGATACCGGCAAGGTGGCAGATGTCATCAGCATGGACCCGGCACTGGCTGCCAAGATCATGCGAATTTCGAATTCACCCATCTACGCGCTGCGTCGCACAACCGAAAATCTGCACCAGGCGATCACCATGCTGGGGCTGAACGGCACTCTCACCCTGGCGCTGAGTTTCTCGCTGGCAGCCAGCATGAACAACAATGCCTGCCAGGGCTTCGACTACAACGCCTACTGGCGTCGTTCACTGGCAGTTGCGACCTGTTGTCGGCGAATGGGCATGGCCTGCAAGCTGCGCAAGGGGGAGGAACTGTTCCTTGCCGGGTTGCTGCAGGATATCGGTATGCTGGTGATCGACAAGCTTGAGCCGGAATTTTACCAGGAACTCGGCGTGGACCAGAGTAATCATCCACTGCTGGCGGCCGGTGAGATGGACAAGCTGGGCGCGGATCACGCCCTGATAGGCGGCTGGATACTGATGAAGTGGGGTATGCCGGTATACCTGATCGAAAGTGTCATGCACAGCCATGATATGGAACAGGATTTCGAAGACAGCCAGCACCAGGCTTTTGTTAACTGTATTTCGCTGGCGGGGCCGCTGGTTGACGCCGTGCTGGCCGGCGACGAGAGTGACGAGTTACATAATATCGCCAGACATGATAAAGACGCGACTGGGCATCAGTGACGTAGACTTCAATGCCATGATGGAATTGATGAGTATTGATTTCGATGAGGCCGGTAAATTGTTTGAAACTGACCTGAGCGATTACAGCTTCTCCGATTCCTTGCTCGACCGTGCGAAAGAAGCGTTAATCATCAAGAACCTTGAGAGTATGCAAAAGGCCCAGCACCTGGAGGCGACAGCCGAGTTGCTGGAGTCGAAGACACAGGTACTCGAAGAGAAATCCAGGCGCGACGGTCTCACCGGGGTGTTCAATCGTGCCTACCTGGACGAACGCGTGGAACAGGAGTTCAACATGGCCAGTGAGCGTGACTGGCCCATGGTAATCCTGTTCGTCGATCTTGATCACTTCAAGCATGTTAATGATACCTATGGACACCAGGTCGGTGACCAGGTGCTGCAGGCCGTGGCAAAGGCATTGGTAAACGGTACGCGCGAAGAGGATATCGTGGCGCGATACGGGGGCGAGGAATTTCTGGTGATCGCGCCGGGTCAGGGTGTCGAAACAGCCAGGATCATGGCAGAGCGCCTGGTCGGGATGTTCCAGGAACTCAGGCATGCCATAGGTAACGGGAAAGAGATTGTCGTGACTACATCAATCGGCCTGTCTGTGCTGGGTGTGGGCCATGAGTTCAACAGTGCCGGGGAAATGATCGCAGCCGCCGACAAGGCGCTATATATTGCCAAGGAGTCCGGACGGAATCGTTATGTTTTCTATGGCAGCGACATGGAACAGAAAATTGCCGGAGCATCATCACCGGCCGCCTGAATACCAAACGATCAATCGATCACAATGCTGAATGAGCGCGCAGGCGCTCATTCAGCTTGACGCGCATTAAAAAAGGGGGGCATGACATGGATGTTATGTCGGAGCAGTTCACGAATTATCGTTTTGCCAGTGATGCAGTTTATGCAGGCACTGTTCATACTGGCCATCGGGGCGATTGCGGTCACTGTTCTCGTTATCTATATACTGGATGTAACCCAGAGCAAGCATGCCATTCGGCGCAATTACCCCGTTGTCGGTCGTTTCCGTTATTTCTTCGAACACATTGGCGAGTTCTTTCGCCAGTATTTCTTTGCCATGGACCGTGAGGAAATGCCGTTCAACCGTGCGCAACGCAGTTGGGTATACCGTGCGGCCAAGAATATTGATACCACCATCGGCTTCGGTTCAACCCGGGACCTGACGCGTCCGGGTACCGTCATGTTCGCCAACTGCCCGTTCCCGACACTGGGTGAGGATGCCGTACCGCCGGGCAAGGTAACCATCGGTCCGGATTGTCGCAGTCCCTTTACCACCTGTTCGTTACTGAATATTTCCGGCATGAGTTTTGGTGCGATATCCAAACCGGCAGTCCTGGCATTGTCCAGGGGCGCGCGCGAGGCCGGTTGCTGGCTGAATACCGGCGAGGGTGGCTTGTCTCCGTATCATCTGGAAGGCGGTTGCGACCTGGTGTACCAGATCGGTACCGCGAAAAACGGCGTGCGTGACCTGGCAGGGTAATCTGAACGATGACAGGTTGCGCGAAGCGGCGGCACATGAAAATGTCCGCATGTTCGAGATCAAGCTGAGCCAGGGTGCCAAGCCCGGCAAGGGCGGTATCCTGCCGGGCGCAAAGGTTACGCAGGAGATAGCGGATATTCGTGGCATTGAAGCAGGCAAGGATGCGCTCAGTCCGAATCGTCATACCGATATCAATTCGAATGCCGACTTGCTCGATATAATTCACCGCATCCGCGAGGTAACCGGCAAGCCGGTTGGTTTCAAGGCAGTGGTGGGTTCTCTCGGCTGGCTGGATAACCTGTTCACCGAGGTCGTGTCGCGCGGTGTAGACAGTGCGCCGGACTTCATTACCGTGGATGGCGGTGATGGCGGTACCGGTGCAGCGCCCATGGCGCTTATCGATGATATGGGATTGCCGTTACGTGAAAGCCTGCCCATGGTGATCGACAAGCTGAATGAATACGGGCTGCGTGATCGGGTCAGGGTAGTCGCTTCCGGCAAGTTGATCACCCCGGCCGATGTTGCCTGGGCGCTCTGTATGGGAGCCAATTTTGTGGCGTCGGCGCGTGGCTTTATGTTTGCGCTCGGTTGTATCCAGGCGCTGCAGTGCAACAAGAATACCTGCCCAACCGGAATTACCACGCATAACAAACGTATGCAGAAGGGGCTTGATCCGGCAAACAAGTCAGTGCGCGTGGCGAACTATGTAAACACAATGGTTTATGAGGTTGGCATGATTGCCCATTCATGTGGTGTGCGGGAGCCGCGGGAGCTGCACCGTGCACATGCAAGAATCGTCACGGAGAACGGTTTGTCAGTACCAATGAACGAATTACATCCGGATATTGTCGATACAGTCACCGAAGTAGCCAGGCAGACCGACGAGGTATATGCTCATGCGTCAGAATAATGCTTTGAACAAGAACGAAGAAGAAATCGTTTACGAAGAGGAGCTACCCGTGAAGGCGTCAGACCTGTTTGTTAAATGCCTGGAAGAAGAGGGGATCGAATATATTTTCGGCGTCCCCGGTGAGGAAAACGCTGATTTCATGATGTCGCTGGAGAAGTCGGACAAAATAAGATTTGTCCTGACCCGGCATGAGCAGGGCGCCGCCTTCATGGCGGAAATATACGGCCGCCTGACCGGTAATCCTGCCGGCTGTCTCGGCACGCTTGGCCCTGGTGCGACCAACCTTATCACCGGCGTTGCCGATGCAAACATGGATCGCGCACCGATGCTGGTATTGACCGGGCAGGGCGCATCAACACGACTGCACAAGGAATCGCACCAGATAATGGATGTGGTTGCGATGTTCGAGCCGGTTACCAAGTGGGCGATGACCGTGCTGCACCAGGACAATATTCCCGAGATCGTACGCAAGGCCGTGCGGCTTGCGCGTACCGAAAAACCCGGCGCCTGCCTGATCGAGTTGCCGGAAGATATTGCCAAGCATCCCACTGCCATGAAGCCGATGAAGGCGAAACGTTTTCGCCGTCCGGTGGCCGACGACAAGATTGTTGATCGTGCCTTTGAATTGATCAAAAAGGCCAAACGTCCCTACATCATCGCCGGCAACGGCTGCATCCGCAAACGTGCCAGCAAGCAGTTACGTCGTTTTTGCGAGCAAACCGGCATTGGTGTTGTCAGCACGTTCATGGCGAAGGGCTGTGTTGATATGGACGCTGACTATTGCCTGTATACCATCGGTTTGCAGGCCAAGGACGTGGTCGAGTTCGGCCTGGACGAGGCCGATCTTATTATTACGCTCGGTTACGACATGGTCGAGTATCATCCGCGCCTGTGGAATACCAATGATGACAAGGAAATCATTCATGCGGACTTCCTGCCGGCTGAAATCGATGCGCATTATCATCCCGACACAGAGGTTGTCGGTGATCTCGCGCATACCCTGTGGATGCTGAACGAACGTGTCAGTCAGAACGGTGGACTGAAGTTTGATCTGCCGCAGCAGAAGACTGCCCGGCAACATATGACAGACGAGTTTTCCGAGCATGCCGGCGACGACACCGAAGGGACCATACGGCCACAGAAAGTGTTGTGGGACGTTCGCCAGGCCATGGGTCCGGAAGATATCCTGTTGTCTGACGTGGGCGCGCACAAGATGTGGATTGCCCGCTATTACCAGTGCCATGAACCGAATACCTGCCTGATCCCGAATGGTTTCTGTTCCATGGGATTCGCCTTGCCCGGCGTGATCGCTGCCAACCTTGTCTTTCCCGAGCGCAAGGTCATGGCGATATGCGGTGACGCCGGTTTTATGATGAACGTGCAGGAGATGGAGACTGCGCGCCGGTTGAACTCCGATATAACAGTCATGGTGTGGGAAGACAATGCCTATGGCCTGATTGCCTGGAAGCAGGAAAACGAGTTCGGCAAACACACGGACCTGGCGTTCGGTAATCCCGACTGGATGCAGCTGGCGCAGGCGTTTGGCTGGCACGGTCACCATGTCGTGAACAGTCGCGACCTGGCCGGTGTTCTGCGCCAGGCGCTGGATGAAAAGGGCCCCAGTCTCATCGTGGTGCCGATTGATTACCGCGAGAATATGCTGTTGACGAAGCGACTGGGCGATATTGCCTGTTCGATTTAAGGTGAGTGTATGAGCAGCCGGTTCCATCGGGCAATCAGGTAACTGTAGGAGCGCACCGCGTGCGCGAATCAGTCCGGTTTAATTCAATTCGCGCATGCGATCCGCTCCTACAATAAATTTCTTGCGGTGAGGGGGCGACAATGCCGGAACATTTCAAACTCATGATACCCGGTGTCACGTCAGTCATCGACGCCGCTTGAAATTAACGCCCCGTGGGATAACAGCACGATTGCCACGGCCGATACGGCCGATAGCGCGGCCGTTGAGCAGGCGCTGACGACCGCCTATGCGCTGTACCGGGATCGTGATGCCTGGTTGTCGCCGGCGGAGCGTATTCGTATTTTGCAGAAGACCGCGGACCTGATGCGAGCGCAGCGCGAAACGCTGGCGCTCGAGGCGGCACGCGAGGGTGGCAAGCCGCTGCCTGACTCGCTGGTTGAAGTAGATCGCGCAATTGATGGCGTACACGGTTGTATCGAGTGCCTGCGCAATGAATCCGGACGCGAGATCCCCATGGGCATTAACGCAGCCTCCAGCGGTCGGCTGGCGATGACGCACCGGGAGCCGATTGGGGTGGTGGTTGCCGTCAGCGCCTTCAATCATCCCCTTAACCTGATCGTGCACCAGGTGGGGCCGGCAATTGCAGCCGGTTGTCCGGTGATCGTCAAGCCGGCGGAGGACACGCCACTGTCGTGTTTCCGCTTTGTGCAACTGTTGCGTGAAGCCGGGTTGCCGGAGGCGTGGTGCCAGGCGCTGGTTGTGTCCGACCTGGACGTCGCCTCGCAACTGGTTACCGATGCACGGGTCGGATTTTTCAGTTTCATAGGCAGTGCGCGGGTCGGCTGGATGTTGCGCTCGCAACTGGCGCCCGGTGTGCGCTGCGCACTGGAACATGGCGGTGCGGCCCCGGTAATAGTGCATGCAGATGCTGACCTGGACGATGCACTGCCATTGCTGGCGAAGGGCGGTTTCTATCATGCCGGCCAGGTCTGCGTTTCGGTGCAGCGCGTGTATTGCCACCGATCGATTGCACATAACGTGGCCGAGCGGCTCGCCGCCATGGCGAAAGTGTTGCGTGTCGGCGACCCTGTTAGTCCGGATACCGAGGTCGGACCGCTTATTCGGCATGCGGAAGTCGCGCGTGTCGGGGAATGGGTCGACGAGGCCGTTGCGGCCGGCGCCGAACTGCTGTGTGGCGGTGAACGTCTGTCAGACAGTTGTTATGCACCAACCGTGTTGTTCAATCCGCCGGATGATGCGCGCGTTTCGCAAATGGAGATATTCGGCCCGGTCATATGTGTCTATGAATTTGATGATGTCGACGATGCCGTCAGCCGGGCCAATAGTCTGCCCTTCGCCTTCCAGGCGGCCGTGTTTACACGGAATATCGACGCAGCACTCGATGGTTATCGCAAGCTGGATGCGAGTGCGGTCATGATCAACGATCACACCGCGTTTCGTGTCGACTGGATGCCGTTTGCCGGTCTCAGGCAGTCGGGACTTAATACCGGTGGAATACCCTACACATTCGAAGATATGCAGATTGAAAAGATGCTGGTGATTCGCTCACCGGCACTTTGAGGTCAGCGGGGATTTGCGGTAGCGCCGTGCGGGTGCGACCCGAAATCAAATATGGTCTGGCCCGCACGCCGCTACTGCCCTGTGAAATACGCTACGTTGCAAGAAAGGCGAGATATCCCTCGCCGTATCCCGGGATAGATACCTTCAGGTCCAGGCGCCCGGAAACGGCAGCAAACATTGTTTTCGCGTTTTCCGGTAATTCCGCTATGGAAGCATACATCTTGTCCAGTCGCAGGTGCGGGCTGCTGCCGTTCATGAACAGGCGTGAACAAATGTTCATAACTTCGTTAAGGTTGCCCATCATGTTCTCGGTCAGTTCTCCCGAACTGGCAGCGTCTTCTGCGCCACCTGGCGGGATCTTTCGTTAATGCCGAGCCGGCAAATGCAGCGAAATTTATATCACAGACGCAGGCGGTGACCGGTGTGCCGTCATCGGCCACATACAGCGCGGCTGCATTGTTGCTTTCGACACTGACCGGCAATTCTTCGGCCTCGCTGATTGTCAGGTCGTTGCCAAACAGCATGGCAAGCATCTGGCGAACTTCAACTTCTCTGGGTGTTGGATGGATTGTGGCCATTGTAGCGCTCCTTCGCAGTAATTCCGTGCAGTAATGTAACAATGCTCAACTTTCAGTGCCGGTGCGCTTAATGGCTTCACCGTCCTGTTTCAGTGCGTTGAATTCTTCCAGTAGCCGGTCGCGTTGGGTTGCGCTCAGCTTGCCGGTCTCAACCAGGATTTCGCCCAGTCGCGGACGGCTGCTTTCCTGTCTCTGCAGCAATAACTCGACCTGTACGCTGGTCATATAACCGAGTTTTATAGCAACCTCGCCGAAATAGAGTGCGGTACCGGCCTGGAGGCGCAGAATCTCCATAACCTGTTTAACGGTCAGATAACCTTCCTTTATGGCGATCTGGCCAAACTGGTCCTTCCGCGATTCCTGTGATCCCAGTGCCGCGTAAATATCCTCTTCACTGACGACACCCTTGTTAATCAGGAACTGGCCGAACCGCTGTGTCTGCATGGCAATACCCCGGCTGCTGTGTCGCTAGTTTATATAAGGATCGAGGGCTTCCTTGAACGAGTCCGGCGTGAACGGTTTGGCGATCATGAACCTGGCGCCCATTTCCGTTGCCTTGTCCTTCATTTCGGGAGTGGCCTCGGTGGTGACGAAGCCGAACTTGATATTGATGCCTTCATCGTTAAGTGCTTGCAGGAGCTCGGGCCCCGTCATGTTCGGCATATTCCAGTCGCACAGGATCAGGTCGGGTTCTTTTGACTTGATGGCCTCCAGCGCCTTGGCGCCGTCTTCGGCCTGCGTCAGATCGTGGCCTTCGTAGCCGGCCTCGCGGAGTGTTTTCATAACGATCAGCCGCATTGCGAGGCTGTCATCGACTACCATTATATTCATGCTGCTCTCCTTGTCAGAACCACTACGTATCCATACGTATAGTCATACTATCGGCCGGCCAGTTGCTGGTTTTAGTCTTAAGTGCCGTATTTCCTGGTCTGTTGCATCCACTCCATGATTCTTACGGGTATCCTTGTCAGTGGCAACACCATGTCCGCCGCGCCCAGTTTGACGGCCATGCCTGGCATGCCCCAGATTACGCTGCTGTTCTTGTCCTGCGCGATGGTCGGTGCGCCGGCTTCCTGCAGTTCCTTCATGCCGGCAGCGCCATCAGCACCCATGCCGGTGAGCAGAACGGCCAGGGTATTCGCCCCGGCGCTTTCCACCAGCGAACGGAACATGACATCGACGGACGGCCTGTGCCGGTTGACCGGTGGTGCATCGCTTAGCCTGCAAAAGTAGCGGGAGTCTTTACGAACAACCAGCGAGATGCCGGTCTCCCGGCGCGATATACACATGCCCTGACAGAATCTCCTGACCGTCGCGGGCCTCGTATACCTGCATGGCCGAGGACCTGTTCATGCGGGCCGCAAATGGGCCACTGAATGCTGCCGGAATATGCTGTGTTATCACGGTGCCGGGTGTCGAGGCGGGCAGTGCTGTCAACAGCGCCTTGATGGCCTCGGTGCCACCGGTGGATGCGCCGATTGCCAGGATGGGGGAGGTCGCCGATGTGCGGTCACCGCCGGCACGATGGTAGATTGTCGCAACGTGGCCTGTTGTTCCCTTCGATGCCTGCGCCAGCATCGCTGCCGGGTGAGTGAGTTGCCGGGTGTGTGCACCGGCGGCCATTTTCAGTTTCTCAATGATTTCGCGCCCGTATTCATCGAACCCGTGTTGCTGGTCTATAACAGGTTTCTGAATAAAATCGATTGCACCCAGTTCAAGCGCCTGGATCGTCAACTCGGCACTCTTTTCGGTCACTCCGGACAACATGACGACCGGCATCGGGTGCAGACGCATGAGGTTGCGGAGAAAGGTGATGCCATCCATCCTCGGCATCTCAACATCGAGGGTCAGTACGTCGGGGTTGAGTTTCTTTATTTCCTCACGTGCAATATAGGGATCAGCCGCAGCGCCGACTACCTCGATGTCCGGGTCCGTGTTCAACAACGCTGTCAGCATATTTCTGAACAGTTCTGAGTCGTCGATTATCAGTACTCGTATTGGCTTGTTCATGTGTCACTCTGCTTGCATTGCGGCTGCGGGGGTAAGACAGCCGTTTCCCCGTTTCTTCTCCGGCTATTCGCCTGATCGTGTTCCATTTTTCCAGAACAGATCAATTTTGCCTTATGCAGACATGTTTGTAAGGGAGTCGCGGTATTGCGCCTCCTGCCTGGCTATTTCGTCTGATTGACGTAGCTGTATCGGCATTTTCCGTACCAGTGCCCGGCCGCTAAACGGGAAATACATAACCTTGCGCGGATGGCTGCCGCCCAGGTCCTCGGATTGAACCTGCAAATTGTCATTGCCGAGGTAGTGGCGAACAAATGATATGTTCCGAATGCCGACGTCGGTCATCGAACGCATGATGTTGCTGCCGCCAAACAGCTTTATTTCCAGGTTTTCCTTGCTGCCGCCGTTGACGAGTATAGTGTCGATCAAATGTTTCATTGCGAAGCAACCATAGCGGGCTGCCGTGGTGGTGCATGCGCCGTCACGTTTGATAGAGCCGTTATCATCGGGCAGCATAAAATGATTCATGCCGCCGATACCTGTTTTCCGGTCACGTATGCAGGCGGATACACAGGAGCCGAGAGTTGTGACGATGATTTCCCTGTCACATGAAACGTAATATTCGCCGGGTAAAATACGTGCTGCATACATGTGATGAACGGCATCCCAGGTATGCTGGATAGATTCGAACCCGCGCAACCTGCGTGGCGGTCCCGGGTTGATGGTGTGTTTTTTCCTGGCAGAGGCCTGTTTCATCAGGAAGTCTTCCGGTAAATGGTCTTGCCGACGGGTGCAAATCTGTCCGACACGTTGTGCAGGGTTTCAGAATGGCCGATAAACAGCGTGCTGTCCGGTTGCATGGTGTCAGCAAACCGGTTGAACAGTACGCGCTGGGTCGACTTGTCGAAGTAAATAACCACATTGCGGCAGAAGACGACGTCGAACTGGCCTGTCATTGGCCACTTTTCCATCAGGTTAAGCGGCCGGAATGCAATCAGCTTGCGTAGCGTGGCCGAGGTGCGAATAAACCCCTCGTGTTTGCCGGAACCTTTTTGGAACCAGCGGTTCCTTTTTTCATCCGGCAGGCCTTCTATCACCGAGGTGTCGTAAATCCCGCTGGCGGCATGAGTGACCACGTTGGTATCGAGGTCGGTAGCCAGGATGCGAATATCGTGGTTTTCTATCCCCGGGATTGATTCTGCCAGCGTCATGGCGATGGAGTAGGGCTCCTCGCCGGTTGAACAGCCGGCCGACCAGATGCGTACCGGGTTGCCACCTTTAACCTGTTCAACAGGTGTTTCGATGTTTCGTCGCGAAGATGATCGAAGTGGTGTTTCTCGCGAAAGAACGACGTCAGGTTGGTGGTAAGCGCATTGACGAAGTGTTCCAGTTCATCACGGTCGCCGGACTCGAGCAGTTCACAATAGTCGCTGAATCGGGTCAGGCCGCGCGCGCGCAATCTCTTCGATAGTCGTCCATAGACGAGATCCCGCTTACTGTCTGACAGGGAAATCCCCGAGTGTGATCCAATCCTGTCGCGCAGTCGATTGAAATCAGTCGTGGTAAATATGTATTCGCGATTGCCGGCTGTGCCGGTATCTGCAGGTGCTGTGTTGGCTGAATGTGCTGTCATGATCTGGATAAACCCATGACGCTATTCCGGTCCGGCCGCAAGCCGGTGCCTGATGTAAAAGCCGGTAGCTGCGTGGTACATCCCTGTTCATTGGAAAAAGTACTCATTTAATTATTGGTCTCATGCTGCAATGTGTGTAATCAGTTGCCCGGCTCGATATTCAGATCAAGCTGTTCAGCGACGCCTGCAAGGCTTGCCGTACCAACCAGGGCTGCGGATGGAGATACCCATTTAACGCTGTTGCCGTTTTTACCGACCATGCTGACGAACGACACCAGTGCCTGCAGGGAAGCGGTGTCGATATGCTCAACGCGTGCTGCATTGATGTTGACATTCGTTTTCTTCGCCGCGCAATTAACCAGGCGTGTATGTAGCCTGGCGATGCCGTCAAAATCGAGTGACTCACCCAGAACGATCCTGCTGGGGCGGTTACCGGCGGTCTTGTCAGGGGTTCTTTTCCTGCTGGCCATTGTTGTTACAGCTCCTTTTTACCAGTGAAATACGTAGTAATTACAATGCGTATATGCCGACGCATGGTCAGAATTCTTCCCAGCTATCACCATCGGTACCGGTAGCTGCCTTGTCAGAATTACCAGCGGTTGTCGTTGGCGTAACCTGTTCGGCCCAGGGCCTGTCCCCGGTACGGCGCTCGTTGTGTCCGGTCGTGCTGCTTGTTGCCCTGGATGAACTGGTCTTGAAAAAGCCGACCAGCTCGCTCAGATTGCGCGCCTGTTCTCCCATGGCCTCGGACGAGGCGGCGGCCTGTTCAACCAGTGCTGCATTTTGCTGCGTGCTTTCATCCATGCGCATGATGACCTGGTTGACCTGCTCGATACTGTCTGACTGTGTCTGGCTGGCCGTGGCAATATCCGCAACGATGTCGCTGACCTGCTTTGCCGAATCCCTGATATCGCCGAGTGTTTTACCGGACTTGTCTACCAGTTTTGAACCTTCCTCTACCTTGGACACGCTATCCTCGATCAGGATCTTGATTTCACGGGCCGCTGTAGCGCTGCGTCCGGCCAGGTTACGGACCTCGGACGCCACAACAGCAAACCCACGGCCCTGTTCACCTGCGCGTGCCGCTTCAACCGCGGCATTCAGCGCCAGCAGGTTGGTCTGGAATGCAATTTCGTCAATAACGCCGATGATATCGGCTATCTTTTTCGAAGCCGTCGTAATCTCACCCATGGCCGCAACTGCATCTTCAACCACGTGACCGCCCTGGTCAGCCTGATCGCGTGTGCTGGCGGCAAGCTTGTCCGCATGCTGCGCATTCTCTGCGTTCTGGCGCACCGTGGTTGTCATTGCATCCATCGTTGATGAGGTTTCTACCAGGCTGGTGGCCTGGTCCTCGGTGCGATGGCTCAGGTCGACATTACCGTGTGCAATCTCATTGGAGCCGGTTAATACGGCGTTGGCACTGTCGCCGATATCACCCAGTACCTGTGTCAGTTTGGATACCGTTGTATTGATATCCTGCTTTAGTTTCCCGAACGATCCCCGGTAATCTGATTCGATACAGCGTGTCAGGTCGCCATTGGACATGGCGCCCATCACGCTGGCTGTGTCATTGATAACACTCTCGTTGATATCAACCAGTTCATTGATGCCACCACTGAGCATGGCGTAGAAGCCGGATTTGCCCGTCATGGATATACGCTGGCTTAAATCACCCGCCAGCGAGGCCGTGACGATATCCTTGATCTCATTCTCGATACCAACTTCCTGCGTGCGATCAAACCATTCCGCAACCGTGCCCAGGTGTTGACCACGGTCATCGATGATCGGGTTGGAAATTATGCGGAAACTGCGGCCGCCGATCGTTGTATTGACAACCTGTGTGGTTGTCATTTGTTCGAAAATATGTGCTTTAGATGAAGATTCCGTGTTGAAGACATCGATACTTGAACCTGCCAGCTGCTCGGCATCGAATTCCGGAATGTCGGTCCGGATGTCCGCCTCGGCGTCATTCATCATGCCCTGAATGGCATCATTCATGTAAATGATGTTGTAATCAGCATCCGCGATCATGATATTCGCGTCGGCCTTGTCCAGTGCCCGCCGTATACGACTGTTCTCGGCTGCAGCTGCATGGTCTTTCTCGATCTGGTTGCGTAAGTTCGACTGCATGACCTGCATGCTCGCCAGTACGCCGGAAGCCGTCCTGCCGTCATTGCTCAGGTCCATATTCAGGTCGCCGCTTGCGATGGCTTCTGCAACCTTCTGTAGCTCGGCAGCATCAGTACCCAGGCGTGTTCTTATCTGGCGTGTCAGGCTCCAGCCTGCCAGCAGAATCAGTATCGTAGTTATCGCCAGCAGGGTATATGAGTCACGCCCGGCGATGTTATAGGTATCGCGCGCACCTTCCCGCGCAATGTTTGCCCTGTTGCCGAGGTATAGCAACCAGCCTGGTTGAATATAAATTAATATTTTCCAGTATGGGCGACAACTCGTTCCTGGTTATATAGACATCCTGTCGCCAGCTGTCGCTGCCATGCAGTTCGAGCAGGGTTTTCAGGCGTTTATTGAAATCATTCCGCAGAGTTTCGAAATTCTTCAGCGATTCTTCCTGTTCAAAAGTCAGCAGTTCGCTATTGTCATTAATTCTCTTGCTGATCGTGTCCAGATTCGCCTGGTACAGGCTGATCTCATCCAGCGAGTTCTTGCCCCTGAATGCCAGGAATGCGCGTATACCGCTCATCAGGCGAACCCAGTTATAACGCAGTTCATTGATGTCGTTCAGCAGTACCTTGCGTTCGTTGCTGCTATCTTCCTCGGCCTCTGAGAACAACATGTCAGAGAGGTTCGACAGTATTTTCTGGCTGACCGGGTTGACGTTCTCAGCTGCAAATTTCATGGCAGGCAGGTTTTCCTGCGGGTTCTCCGCAAGTGAAAACAACTTTTCCTGGTATTCAAAGAATCGATTTATATCGTTCTCGATTTCATTGATCAGCGGCTGAATCTCTTCAGCGGATGACTCGGACAGCAATGCCTTGAAGTTTTGCAGGGTTTTATAGGTATTATCGCGCGCCTGTTCGAAGTTGCTGGCCTGGTATTCTTCTTTGCCGAGCAGGTAAAAACCCAGTGAACGAGCGGATTTTTCGATATCCGCGTTCAGTTGCATCGAGTAGGTCAGCAAGCGAACATCTTCTACGGTGACTTCTACGGTCTCGAAAACATTCGAGATGCTCTTCATGCCAATTATGTTATTAACCAGCAATGCGCTTATGACTATGCCGAAACTAGCCCATATTAGATGAGATATCTTCAGATTGGCTATAAACTTTTCGGTCCTATGCTTCATTTGACTGTCCCTGTCGTTAGACGCGCTCACATCGCCAGTATGTTTGTTGCATCAGTAAATATAAAATCTTCCCGGATCCGGTATGTATATAAATTACAACTATTCTTCCATGACATCGCCGATCGTTTTCATGACACCAATATTCATAAGGTGATCGATGTCGAGCATGATAATCATCTGGTCATTCTTCGTTGCCAGTCCCTTGATGGATTCAGTGCTGATATTGCCGCCGAAATCCGGAGCAGGCTTGAGTTCGGAGGCAGATATGTTATGTACCTCTGAAACGGCATCTACCACCATACCCATGGTGCGCTTTCCATGTTCCTCGTCGCTGACGCGAACAACAATGACCACGGTTGTCTTGTCGTAAGGAACACTGTCAAGCGCAAAGTGCTTGCGCAGGTCGATAATCGGCACAACAGTACCGCGCAGATTGATGACGCCGAGAATATAGTCGGGCATGTTCGGCATGGGTGTCACACCATCCCATCCCTTGATCTCCTGCACGCGCAGGATGTCGACACCGTACTCTTCGTCGGCGAGCATAAACGTCAGGTACTGGTCCATGCCGTCCTCTGCCTGCAGCGTACCTGTGCCTGGCTGTTCCTGTAATGCGCTCATTTATGTCTCCTGTTGCGTTGGTTCCGGTAGCACTTGATGACTAGAATTCCGACCATTCACTGCTATCATCGGTGCCGGTCCTGCCGGCGCCGCTACCGGTTTCCGCGGCTGTCCCGGTCGAGTCGTCTCCGGACCAGGGGCGCGATTCCGAACGCCGCTCAAGCTGGATTTCTTCACCACCGCCGTCCTTCTTGACGGTAAAGAATCCAACCAGCTCGTTCAGGGTGCTGGTTTGTTCGTCCATGGTTCTGGCTGAACATGCCGCCTTATCTACCAGGGCCGCGTTCTGCTGGTTCATTTCGTCGATATGACCGATTGCTTTATTGACCTGCTCGATCCCGACCGACTGTTCCTCGCTGGCATTCGCAATCTCGGCAATGATGTTGCTGACCTGGTTTACGGATGTATTGATATCCACCAGTGTCTCACCGGATTTGTTGACCAGTTTCGAGCCTTCTTTCACTTTAACGACACTGTCCTTGATCAGTTCCTTGATCTCCTTGGCGGCGGTGGCGCTGCGCCCGGCGAGATTACGTACCTCGGTGGCGACCACGGCAAAGCCACGGCCTTGCTCCCCGGCGCGTGCGGCTTCCACGGCGGCGTTTAGTGCCAGCAGGTTGGTCTGGAAGGCGATTTCGTCGATGACGCCGATGATGTCGGCAATCTTTCTGGATGACTCGGTAATCTCGCTCATTGCGTTGACCGCGTCGTGTACAACTGTGCCACCCTGTTCGGCCTGTTCGCGGGCGCTGGCGGCCAGCTGATCGGCCTGGCGAGCATTTTCCGCATTCTGCCTGACGGTAGACGTCATTTGTTCCATCGAGGATGCGGTTTCCTCCAGGCTGGACGACTGTTCCTCGGTGCGCTGGCTGAGATTGCTGTTACCCTGCGCTATTTCCCTGGAGACCGTCATGACGGTACCGGCACTGCTGGCGATTTCGCTCATGATCTGGGTGAGGTTACCCACCGTCAGGTTGATGTCGTCCTTCAGGTCGCCGAACGAACCCTCGTAGTCACAGCTGATATTGTGTGTCAGGTCGCCGATCGCGATGGACCCCATGACCTCGCCGGTTTCCTTGATGACGCGCTCGCAAACATCGACCAGATCATTGATGCCCTGGCTCAGCATCTTGTGGAAACCGTACTTGTCTTCAACTTCGATGCGCTGGCTGAGGTCGCCGGACAGTGATGCGGTTACGATCGTCTTGATTTCTTCCTCGATTGCCACTTGCCTGGTGCGATCCTTCCATTCCAGTACCTTGCCGATGCGCTCTTTGTTTTCGTTGTATACCAGTGAAGTCGTGACCCTGAGGGTGCGTGTGCCGACCGTTAAATTGAACACCATGTTCTCGTCGGTATTCTCAAGAATATCCTGCTTGTGAGCCGGGTCAGTCATGAACTTGTCAATTGTGTTGCCGATGGTTTCGTCGTGGTCAGCTTCCGGCAGGCTCGTGCGGAAGTCTGCATCATATTTCTCCAGGTAATGACCCATCGCATTGTTTATATAGATAACCTGGTCATCCTTGTTGGCCAGCATGATGTTATTGGAAGAGTTATCCAGGGCCTGTTTGATCCGGTTACTGGCGTTTGCCGTCCGGCGTTCTTTCCTGATGCTCTTGTCAAGATTCGTCTGCATGGTCTTGAGTGAGCGAAGCAACTGACCGGTCTCGTCGTTTGAAGTGGCATTGATGTCGTTGTCGAGTTCGCCGTTGGCGATCGAGTCGGCGATCTTCGTGGCGGATTTCATGGACCGCGTTATGTTTCTGCCAACTACGAACAGCATCAGGCAGATGAAGGAAATAACAAGCCCGATAACAATATAGAAATTGCGCGACAGTTCTGCGGATGACTCCAGCGTGCGGCTGTATTCCTTTGCCAGGCGCATATCACGGAGCTTGTGCAGCTCGATAATCCGGGCTTCGGACTCCCGCATGGAACTGTTCATTCGGGGGATGATTTCCTCGCTATCGAAGTCGCGGCCCTCGATTGCCCCGACAATTTCTGTCGTGGCCTGCTGGTATTCATTCATGGCGGCGCCCAGCGCGGCGGTTATTTTGCGCGTAATTTCGTCATGGGCCAGTGCCTCCAGTTCCCCGATATCCTTCAGGATGGTGTCGATCAGCGCGGTCTTGTCCTTCAGGTAGGTGCGTGCGTTGGCGAGCAGGTATTCCTTCTCGAGCCGGTTGGCCTTCTGGATCTCACTCTCGATCTGGTTGGCAAGGTTGCTGTAGTGCGCGGCCTCCTGGTTCATCCTGATGATATTGTCCTGGTTCAGCTCCTGTGCATGGAAGCTGTAGCCGATGGCGAGAAAGCCTGCCAGGATGACCGCGGCGATGGCCATGAACTTGTGCACGAGCATCATGTTCGGGAATGCCCGTTTAACCGGTTCCAGTATCTTCAGTATTTCCATCGTTATAGCCTCAATTGAAAGCCGCCCAGCCGGGCCCCTGTGTATTAGTCTCTGGCCGTCTGTGCGGGCCTGTGTTGTACCCGTGGTCCAGCCGGTTAGTGATTAATTGCAGATGCTTCACGAATAATTCTCCATGTCAGGCAGTCGCGGCCGTGCGGTCCTTGCGGGCACATTCGTCGAGGTGACGCTGGATCACGCCGGGTATATCCATGATCAGTGCCACGGTGCCATCGCCCAGGATGGTCGCGCCGGATATGCCCTGTATGTGCATGAAGTTGGTTTCCAGGCTCTTGATCACGACCTGTTGCTGTCCCATGAGTTCGTCTACAAACAACCCGACACGCTGGCCTTCTGATTCAACAACCATGAGCAGTCCGTCCTCCAGGGCGCGGGCTCCGGAAGTCATGCCAAACAGGTCGTTGAGTCTGATAACCGGGATATATTCGTCGCGTAGCCGGTAAAGCTCCGACTCGCCGGTAATGCTGCTTATGAATTCGCCCTGCATCTGCAGTGACTCGACAATGGAAACCAGCGGCACGATATAGGTTTCCTCGCCGAGGCGTGCCAGTTGCCCGTCGAGGATGGCGAGTGTCAACGGCAGGCGAATGGTGACGGTGCTACCGGCGCCGGTGTTGGACTCAATACTGACATTGCCGCCCAGGTCGCGGACATTACGCCGGACTACATCCATACCAACGCCGCGCCCCGATACATCGCTGACCTGGTCCGCCGTGGAAAAGCCGGGCGCAAATATCAGGTTAAAGACGCGTTCGTCGCTCGGGTCCTCGTGCTCATCGATGATTCCCTTCTCGATTGCTTTCTGCAGAATACGCTCACGGTTCAGCCCGGCACCGTCGTCGATGACCTGGATGACAATGTCCCCGCCATCGTGGAAGGCGCACAGTTCGAGCGTGCCGGTCTCCGGTTTGCCGGCTGCCTTTCTGATGTCCGGCATCTCGATGCCGTGATCCAGTGAATTGCGTACCAGGTGTACCAGCGGGTCGCCAATCTTTTCCAGTACAGTTTTGTCGACCTCGGTATTCTCACCGACCATTTTCAGTTCAATCTTTTTGCCCATCTTGCCGCTCAGGTCGTGCACCAGGCGCGGGAATCGGCTGAACGAGAAGCTGATCGGCAACATCCTGATCAGCAGGACGCTCTCCTGTAGTTCGCGTGTATTGCGTTCCAGCTGGGCAATGCCATCGTGTAATTTCTCCAGCGTCTTCTGGTTGCCGCCTGTCAGCTGGTCGCTGATCTGGCTCAGCATGGATTGCGTAATGACCAGTTCGCCGACCATGTTGATGAGTTCGTCGACCTTGCCGATGGCGACACGAATCGAACCCGATTCCTTGTTGCCGGTGTTGCCTTTCGGTGTATTTGCAGCGGGTTTATTGTCGACGGGCGCCGGAGCGGGGCTGTCAGTCTGCTGCGCCGCAGCGTCTGGTGCTGATTGCTGCGGCTCGCTGTTCTGCGGGTGCCTGTACCGGCTGCCGGTCAGCACTAGCCGCCTGCCCGGCGGGTTCGTTGTCAATGCATTGCGTCTGTGCCGCGGCGGCCTCGCCGGTCGGTGTGATTTCCAGGTGGCTTTCGTCTGCCACCCAGATGAACAGTTCGTCAATGACTTCCCGGTCTATCTCGCCGATCAGCTCTATTTCCCACGCCAGGTAACACTGCGCAGGGTCCATCTCTTGCAGCGGCGGGATGCCGGAAGTGTCGGTTGTCACGCGCAGTTCGCCGAGTGCATCCAGCTCGCTGAGAATCCGTCCTGGCTCATTGCCGTTCTTCAATATGTCCGGATGCGGGCGGAAAAGGATTTTCCAGCCGGCCGGACCGGCGGCGTCCGAGGTTGTTACCGTCGCTGCGTCGTCACCGGGTTTATCTGCAGAAGCGACAGGTTCGGCACTGTCGGACTCGCCGGCAAGCATGGCTTCCAGCTTCTGTTTGACTTCATTTACACGTGTCGGGTCGCAGTCGGTTTTGTCGCGCGCGGCATTGATCATGCCGCGCAGGACATCTACCGACTCCAGCAGCAGGTCAGCGCATTCCCGGGTAACTTCACGGCGGCCGTCACGCATCTCGTCCAGCAGCGTCTCCATGACATGGGTAAAGCTGGAGATGTCCATGAAGCCAAACGATGCGCCGCCACCCTTGATGGAATGAGCGGCGCGGAATATTGAATTAATCTCCTCGACATCGGTGCCGTGGTCGAAACTCAGCAGGCCGGATTCCATGACATCGAGTCCCTCGAAACATTCTTCGAAGAACACATCATGAAACTCTGACAGGTCGATGCTCACATTTCCCTCCGTGGAAATATCGGCGCGTTACAGGCAAATTACCCGGTATGGTTAGTCCGGAATCCTGTGCTGTTCCCGGACCGGCGTGATGCCTTCCATATGGTCATGTTCACGCTGGCCAGGGCCCGGCTGACACCGGGTTTTGCGGCAAACTCGAGTGCATCGACACCAGCGCAGGAGGCCATGAGCACATCATGGTCGGTACTTTGCTGTGTGTGACACCTTTCGGCGCAATGACGGGGGATCGTCAACGCGAGTATGTTTGCCATCCCTGTTCTCCTTGTCAGCTTCCTTGCTGGAAGGCGCACCATGCTGTGATGGCAGGCCTTCATATACACGTGATTATCGGCGTATATATCAATAGCTTTATTGTGCCGGTGTATGGCCAGACCGCCAGCGGGTGCTGCCAGGCGGGCACCCGGATCGCCATAAAATTGACCAGCGTGGATTTGCATCGCTAACGAACTGATTCACGTGGAAACCGGGTATCTGCATCAATGACCTAAACCGGCCGCAAGCCATAACATGTGTTGCCGTAAAAGCGTGGTGACGGTGAGGCCAATGGCTGCCAGCGCTCGCTGGCCAGAGCGTGGGTGTGTACGTGGGTCATGACAGTGTTATCCGGATGGTAACGGGGCCTGCGGTGGGTCCGAACGCGCCGGCAGAGTATATATAGATAAAGTTTCATAGCTTATGACCGACTAACCCTCTATTGGAGGAATGCCCGTTACCCGGCGTGTTCCACCGGACTGGCTCAGGAAGAGCGCGTGGCCACCCCCCTCGGTGTGGTAGCAGCAGCTAAGGAGTAGCACAGCAGATGGATCTCGCAACCTTACTCGGGTTGATTGGTACGGTCGTCGCCATTCTTTCCGCCATCCTCATGGGTGGCAGTATCGACATTTTCGTAAACGCCCCGGGCCTGATGATTGTGGTTGCCGGCACCTTGACAGTGGTGCTGATGAAATACCCGCTGACCGTTGCCGCGCATGCCATGAAAGCAGCCGGCAAGGCCTTCCTTAACAAGGCGCAAACGCCGAAAGACCTGATTGCCAAGTGCGTCGAGCTATCCAATATCGCCCGCAAGGAAGGCGTACTCGGGCTTGAGCAGGTCGAGATCGAGAACGAGTTCCTGAAGCGTGGTGTCATGCTGATCGTCGATGGTAACGACGAACAGTTTGTCCGGAAGATGCTGTCCAACGATATTAACCTGACCATCGAACGCCACGAGGAAGGCCAGGGTATTTTTAAATCGATCGGCGATGTGGCGCCGGCAATGGGCATGATCGGTACACTGATCGGCCTGGTGCAGATGATGGCCAACATGAGTGACCCCAAGGCGCTGGGCCCGGCCATGGCGGTTGCCCTGCTGACCACGCTGTACGGTGCCGTTATAGCAAATGTATTCGCGCTGCCGATTGCCGACAAGCTGGCACTGCGCAGCAAACATGAACGTACTACGAAATTCCTGATACTCGAGGGAATATCATCCATTCAGGCCGGGATCAATCCGCGCGTGGTGGAAGACCTGCTGAAAACCTATCTGCCGGGTAACCAGCGTGAAACACCCAAGGAAGACGAGGCTGCCTGATAACACTCAGGCAAACCATTCATGTCCTGCGAATCCACACCAGCACCCAAGTGCCCTGACGGTATACCGGCATGGGTGTTGACCTTTGCCGACCTGATGTCACTGCTGCTGGCATTTTTCGTGCTGCTGTTTTCTTTCTCCGAGATGGATGTGCAGAAATACAAGCAGGTGGCAGGTTCCATGGCGGAGGCCTTTGGTGTTCAGCGGGAGATCAAGATCAAGGAGCCGCCCAAGGGCATAAACATTATTGCCCAGGAATTCAGTGCCGGTACGCCGGATCCTAAAACGACGGTGAACGAAGTGCGTCAGCATACAACGGACGATTTCATGAATTTTCTGAAGGTGCCGAAACCGTCTGCTGCCTTTGTCGATGCTATCAGTAAGGAAAAGGACCGCCTGCAGCTGGCGCTTGCCGATGAAATCGAGAAAGGCATGGTCGAGATCAAGATCGAGGACCGTACCATCGTGGTCAGCATCCTCGAGCGCGGTTCGTTCCCGTCCGGCAGTGAGAAGCTGATCGGTCCGTTCCGCAAGGTGCTCGACAAGATGGCCGTGACCATCGGTAGTAATCCCGGCGAGATCAACGTGGCAGGCCACACGGATTCCAGGCCGATTCGCACCGCCAGGTTCCGTTCCAACTGGGACCTGTCCGCGTCGCGGGCCGTGACCGTGGTGCATGCCCTGATGCAGGAGGGCAGCATTCCCGAGAACCGCTTCCGTGCAGAAGGGTACGGCGATACCCGGCCGGTGGATACCAATGCCACAGAGGACGGGCGTGCGCGCAACCGTCGTGTGGAAGTCAACCTGGTGTATGACGAGAGCCTGGTGAGCAAGGTCGGTCCGCCGGAGCCCGTGCAAAGTTTGCCGGAAGAACAGCTTTACTTCGATGCGGCAGAAAAGAAACGACAGGTGAAGGCTGACAGAAAGCCAAAGGCGCCAAAACCGCTGCCGCCGCTTGAACGATCATGGGCCGATGAATACTCGCTCGAGTCCGCGCGTATGAAAAAGGGTTTGCCGGATGCCGGCATCATCAGTCGCTGATCAGGTTGCAGCGCTGGCCATTCCCGGCATGGCCCAGGCCGGCTTCTCGACAGGACCCTATCCCCAATTCCGGAGAGGAGCGCTGTAATGAGAATGAGTATCCCCTCTCCCTTCGGGACAGGGCCAGGGAGAGGGTCAGAATAAAACTAACCGCCTGTTTTTATATCCCCTCTCCCCAACCCTCTCCCTGTGGGAGAGGGAGTTAATCGCGCAGCAGTGGTTTCCGGGTTATTGCTCGCGTTTGACACTGCGTGCAGTGGGTACAGGCATGTACCGGTGCGAACCGGAATCGCGACAATAAAAAAACCGTGCGGGACATGTCCCGCACGGTAACAGCACTTGCACAGTAATACAGTTCGACGGGAATACCCGCCGCTTATGCCGGATCAGGCGCGCGCCAGTGAACGGTTCTCATGCCCGTTGCTGGTCTCACCGTCCGGTTGATACAGGTTGGGTTGAGCCTCTTCGCCGCGCAGGATGCGCAGTGTTTCACGTGTATTCTGGCTGCACAGTTCGACCAGGTGATGGTTCCTGCGGTTCTGGTCCCGGCAGGTGCCGGCCAGTGACAGCAGTTGTTCCCACCCGGGTGTAATATTCCCGGTCGGGTCGCACCATTCGAGAAAGTACAACATGCCGTCCGGGCCTGCCTTGAAGCTGGCTGACTCGAGCAATGCAATCCGCTCTTGCTCGAGCAGGTCAAGTTGCTCGACCGTATTGGCCTTCTCCCTGATGTTTTCTTCAAATGTCGTGAAGTCCTTGCCGGATATGGCTGCAAACTCGGCATCGAGCAGGGCAGACAGTTGCCGGGTAAGTTCGGTTTCCTGGTTTAACAGCATATTCATGCTGAACTGACAGGCTTCTGGCGTCATGTTCATGATATGTCTCCCGCTACAGGCTCTGGTTAAAACGATGGAATTTATCGGCCACTCGCAGCGCATCAATGCTGTAAGTACCACTGCCGATGGCATGCCTTAATTCTGCTACCCGTTCAATGTCGAATACATCCTGCCCCGCCGTTGTGTTGATGGAGGCGTGTATCTGCAGCGCCTCGGCAGACAGCTTGACACTGTCAGTGCCGACGGTCCGGTTGCGTACGGCATCGTCCGTCGGGCGTTCACCGCCATCCGGTGAAAACCGGCCCGAGAGGTCCTGCATCTGTTCCAGCAAGGCATTGCGTATTGCCGGTGTAAAGCGTGTATCGATAGACATGTTCCTGTTCCCTGGAATATCAATCCGTTCGTCCATGTTGATTACATTGCAACCTGGATCGTTGTAGGTGACTTGACGATGCCGTCAATCACCCGTTTCGATCTGAGGTTGCGAACCTTGATGCGTTCACCAGTAATGCCGTCCGACATTGCTTCACCGGTCATGCGGACTTCCAGTCCACCGGCCAGTGCAATCAGGTTGACGCGCTGTCCACGTCGTACGGCCAGAGGTTCCTTGACCAGTGATGTAGACAGGGTCGTGTCTACGGAGATATTGCGACCGACCTTTTTACCAGTGGCCTGATCGATGGTGCTGAAATAGCCGTTGTGCAGCTGTGCAAGGTCGCGGCGCGCCAGTTTCAGGTCATCAGCCGTCAGTAGCCTGTCACGTGTCAATGGCCTGGCAGCCACCACAACGTCACCGAACAGGCTGACGCGGACCGGTACATACAGGGTCCAGGTCGAGCTGCCGGTGCAACGGACGCCGACGGTCGTGTTGCCCAGTGCGCGGCTGCCGCTGGGCTGAAATGCTTCCAGTGCACTGTCACAACGGCCGAGGCGCAGGCGCGAATCCAGCGAGCCGGCCCTGACGGACGCTTCTGCGCCGTGACTTGAGCGGACTACGCCGGCAATGAACGATTCGGCCGTGGCCTTGATCGTGGCGTGGTCCTGCAGCTCTGTGCCAATGGCGGGGCCGGCCAGCGCCAGCAGCAACGTTGCCAGTACACATCGAATGCTGTTCATGTTCATGTGTGTTCCCGTGTAATCGGATGTCCTGTTCATGATGACTGGTAGTCTGCAATTAGCATGCCAGAAAGTGGCGGGTGTGCCGTTGACGCGCATCACATCTCGAACATGCAGTGATTTTCAGCGCCTTGTTTCGATGGTGGCTGCCTGTGCGCGGCGCGGGCGGAATAAAAGCGGCTAATAGTTGCCGCTATGGTGCGGCAGCTTGCCGCCAGTCACAGCCGCGCCGGCTGCGCATGCGCCCCGGTCTTGCCGGCTGCTATATAAGGTATGGCAGCCGGCGAGTCGCCCTGGCCCGTCTGCCTGTCTGTTGATTTCCCTGTGTTGGCACGCCGCTTGCTACCTTGTGATCGGAAGGAAGAATTGTGAGGGACCACATGCCATCCAGTATCGACAATGTATTTGGTGTTCATGCACAGGCGCTGCAAATGCGCGCCCGGCGCGGTGAGATCATTGCATCCAACCTGGCAAATGCCGACACGCCCAACTACAAGGCGCGTGATCTCGATTTCCGCAATGCGCTCGAAACAGCGCAGTCAGGGACATCGATGCAGTCGACGCATGCCTCGCATATTGGCGCTGCCAACGGCAGTCGAACGGCTGCCACGCTCTACCGGGTCCCCAACCAGGCATCGCTTGACGGCAATACAGTCGATACGCAGATCGAGCAGGCAAATTTTTCAGAGAACGCTGTCCGTTACCAGACCACGTTGCGTTTCCTTAGCGGGAAAATCAGCGGTCTGATGAAGGCAATCAAGGGTGAATAATCATGGGCCTGTTTAACATTTTCAATGTCGCCGGTTCGGGTATGAGTGCACAGACCGTGCGTCTCAATACCGTGGCCAGCAACATGGCGAACGCCGAGGTAGTCAGTGGCTCGGAAGAAGGGGCTTACCGCGCCCGCCAGCCGGTGTTCTCGGCTGTCATGCAGGCAATCGGCTCGAATGGTTCAACTGTGCCGGTTGCAATCAACGGCATCGTTGAAAGCCAGGCGCCGGTCAACAAGCAGTACAGTCCGGCGCACCCGGAAGCGGACCCGGATGGCTACATCTATACATCGAACGTAAACATGGTCGAAGAGATGGCCAACATGATCTCGGCATCACGCTCATACCAGAGCAACGTGGAAGTAGCGAATACGTCCAAGCAACTGTTACTGGAAACTTTACGGCTGGGACAGTAGGCCGGTCGACGTAACATGAGGTAAACGGACATGACAAGCATACAGGACGCAACAGTTTTTGATGAACTCGGGTTGTCGCGTTCACTGGCCAGTAACAGCAACTCAAGCGAACTGGGTCAGGAAGAATATCCTCGAGCTGATGACAGAGCAGCTGCAGAACCAGGACCCGTTCAAACCGATGGAGAACGGCGATTTTATTGCGCAGCTGGCGCAGTTCGGGACAGTCAGCGGTATCGAGGATCTGCGCACGGAGTTGCAGAATCTGTCCGGCTCACTGTTTTCGAACCAGGCGATGCAGGCCGCCGGCATGATGGGACGTGATGGTGCTGGTGCCAACCAACCAGGCAGTGCTGGCAAGCGGCGGCACAGTGAACGGGGCGGTCGATCTGCCGAACTCGGTGTCCGCGATGAATGTTGGAATCTACAACCAGAGCGGTCAGCTGGTAAAGAGTATTGGTTTGGGAAGTCAGTCGCCAGGGATGGTGACTTTTAGCTGGGACGGCCTTGCCACGGATGGCTCGGCTGTCCCCCCTGGTCGCTACGAGATTCGTGCCGAGGCGAGAAACGGTCGGAATCAAATGCGCCTACGAGGTGCTGCTTGCCGACAAGGTGCAGAGTGTCTCGCTGCCATCCGGCAACAAGTCGTTCACGCTGGAGTTGAATGGCCTGGGCACGGTTGAATTTTCACAGGTCAGACAGATTAGCTAGAAACTGGCGGGTCACGAACGTATCACCGGCAAGCCATGGATGGGTTGTCGGCTATCAAGGGAAAGATAAAGGAGAAGTCACATGTCATTTCGAATTGCACTAAGTGGATTGGCCGCAGCGCAGGCATCGCTGGATGTTACGGCGAACAATATTGCCAACGCGAATACCAATGGTTTCAAGCAGTCCAGGGCCGAATTTACCGACGTGTATGCCACGGCATTCGGCAGTATCGGTTCCCTTGATACCGGCGCCGGTGTGCGTCTTGCACAGGTATCGCAGTTATTCACGCAGGGTAACATCAACTTTACCGGCAACGCGCTGGACCTGGCGGTGAACGGCGAGGGGTTCTTTGTGCTGGATGACCAGGGCAGTAACGTCTACAGCCGTGCCGGTGCATTCAGCGTGGACCGTGATGGCTACGTGGTAAACGTAAATGGTCAGCGACTGCAGGCATACCCGGCCCTGAATACCCAGGGAACCAGTTTCAGTACTGCCTCACTCGGTGATTTGCAGTTGACGGCGTCCACCACGCCGCCGAATCCGACCTCGGTTGCCGATATTTCCCTGAACATGCAGGCCGATGCCACGCAGCTGGGTCCGGGTGCTATCGATACGGCAGACCCGACAACCTATAACTACTCAACATCGGTTATTACCTATGACAGTCTCGGGCAGTCGCATACCTCGGCACTGTACTTCCGCAAGATCGATACGGCCACACGTTCATGGGATGTGCGTATGGAAATGGACGGCGATAATACGCAGACCACGGCTGTGCAGAACGTTACATTCGATAACCTCGGCCAGTTGACCTCACCGCAACCCGTTAACTTCGGTGCATACGATCCGGGTAACGGTGCTTCACTCATGAATGTCGATTATGACTTCACCGGGACTACCCAGTACGGCAGCGGGTTTGCCGTCAACAACCTGTTCCAGGATGGCTATGCAACGGGCCGCCTGAGCGGTCTGGATATCGACGAGTCCGGCGTGGTGCTGGCGCGTTTCAGTAACGGCCAGACATCCGCCATGGGCAAGGTATCGCTGGCCGATTTCGCCAACTCGCAGGGCTTGTCACCGCTGGGTGACAGTACCTGGGGCGATAGTTTCAAGGCCGGTGACCGCAGACTCGGCGAGCCCGGTGCCGGCAGTTACGGTTTCCTCCAGTCAGGTGCACTGGAGAATTCCAATGTCGAGATTACCGAGGAACTGGTCAGCCTGATCACCGCGCAACGCAGCTTCCAGGCCAATGCGCAGGTTATTTCGGCGGCCGATACCGTGACGCAGACAATTATCAATATCGGCCGTTAATAACAGGCGAATGAGACCGGGACACACACATGGATAAATTGTTGTACGTCGCCATGAACGGCGCCAGTGAGACCATGAAGGCGCAGGCGGTTAATTCGCAGAACCTGGCGAATGCCAGCACCACCGGTTTCCGCGCCGACCTGGAATCGTATGCCAGCACGCCGGTATACGGGCCGGGCCATGCCAGTCGTGTCTACGGTGTGGCGGAAGGCAAGGGTGTGGACTTTACGCCGGGTTCGGCCATCGGTACCGGCCGCGATCTTGATGTTGCCGTGAACGGCAAGGGCTGGATCGCGGTACAGGCGCCGGATGGCACCGAGGCCTATACGCGCGCCGGTGATTTGCAGGTCGACAGCCTGGGACTGTTGCGTACCGGGGCGGGTCACCCGGTGATCGGTAGCGGCAGTCCCATCGCCATTCCGCCGTCTGAGAAGATAGAGATTGCGGCAGACGGCACGATTTCCGTTAAGCCGCTGGGCCAGGCGGGCAGTGCCTTCCAGGTGGTCGAACGGATCAAGCTCGTCAATCCGCCGGAAAGCGAAATGATGAAGGGTGCGGACAGCCTTATGCACATGGCCGGTTTCCAGCCGGCGGTTGCAGATACGACAGTTTCACTACAGGCCGGCGCGCTTGAATCAAGCAACGTGAACGGCATTGAAGCCATGGTCAACATGATCCAGCTGGCGCGGCATTACGAGATGCAGGTAAAGATCATGGCGAATGCAGAAGAGAACGACAAGGCATCATCATCATTGATGCGTATGGGTTAATTATTATTAAAAATATTCTGTAGGAGCGCCTTGCAGGCGCGATGATCCAACCAGGTTAATTCGCGCCTGCATGGCGCTCCTACAGGAAACATTACAGGAGTAGAGAAATGGATCAGGCACTCTGGATAGCAAAAACCGGGCTCGAGGCACAACAGACCCGCATGGCGGTCACGGCCAATAACCTGGCCAACGTCAACACGACCGGTTTCAAGCGCGGACGTGCCGTATTCGAGGACCTGCTTTATCAGAACCAGGCGCAGGCCGGCGCACAATCGTCTGAAGATACACAGCTCAACTCCGGCCTGATGCTGGGTACCGGGGTGCGCGTGGTTGCAACCGAGAAACTGTTTAACCAGGGCAACCTGGTGCAGACCGGCAACAGCCTGGATATGGCCATCGAGGGCCGCGGATTTTTCCAGGTGCTGACACCGGATGGCGGCCTGGCCTACACGCGTGACGGGACCTTCCAGGTCAATGCCGACGGCGACATGGTCACGTCGAAGGGCTATGCAATGCAACCCTCAATTACCATTCCATCCGATGCACTGAGTGTGACGATTGGCAATGACGGGATAGTGTCGGTGACCCAGCCGGGTGTCACCACACCGACGCAGCTGGGGACGATCCAGACGGTTGATTTCATTAACCCGGCAGGCCTGCAGCCGATCGGGCAAAACCTGTTTCTCGAATCCGGTTCCAGCGGTACACCGCAATCCGGAACGGCCGGACAAAACGGACTGGGTACGATTGCGCAGGGTTCGCTGGAGACGTCCAACGTGAATACTGTCGAGGAGCTGGTGAACATGATAGAAACCCAGCGTGCCTACGAAATGAATTCCAAGGCCATTTCCACCGCCGAGCAGATGCTCGAATTTGCAAACAACACCTTGTAGTCATTAATTGAATGTCTTCTCTTCAAGAGAGAAGGCCGGGATGAGGGAATATTGAAAAGGATTTTCCCTATATTATTCCCCGACCCTGTTCGCGGGGTGAGGGTGGCAGACATGAGTCAAGGATGACCCGAATGTTACGTAAAATTGAAACAGCACCGCTGATGTTTATTGTCTGCCTGTGCATACTGATGTTGTCGGGTTGCAGCCGGACATCGATCATTACCCGCCCGGGTCAGCCGGAGTACGCACCGGCAGCGCCCGTGGCCATGCCGCCATCGGCCAATAACACCGGATCGATCTACATGGCCGGCCACGCACGCCCCTGGTTCGAGGATATCAAGGCGCGCCAGGTGGGTGACCTGCTGACGGTCATCCTCGATGAACAGACTGATGCCAGCAAACAGGCGAGTACCGGTATCAAGAAGGACAATTCAACTGATATCGCGGCACCCAATCTGCTTGGCAAGGACCTGACCATTGGTGGTGACCCGTTGAGTGCCGGCCTCGACTCGGCCAGCGATTTCAGTGGCGAGTCGGACAGTTCTCAAAGTAACAACCTGCAGGGGAGCATTACCGTTACCGTTGCGCAGGTGTTGCCGAACGGCAACCTGGTTATCCAGGGCGAAAAATGGATTGCGATCAACCAGGGTGATGAATACGTGCGCTTGCGCGGCATTGTCAGGCCCGTTGATATCAACCCGACCAATACTGTGCTGTCCACGCAAATTGCAAATGCACAGATCACCTACAAGGGGAAAGGTGCCACGGCGGATTCCAACGCGATCGGCTGGCTGGCGCGCTTCTTCATTTCCCCGTTATGGCCGTACTGAGCGTGTCACAGGATATGACTATGAATGCAAAATATAAAACAACCCTGCAGTGGCTGCTGGTGCTGGTCACGATGGTTATGCCAATTGGCAGTTCGGCGGAACGTATCAAGGACGTGGCCTCGGTTGCCGGCGTGCGCGATAACCAGCTGCTCGGTTATGGCCTGGTGGTCGGACTTGACGGGACCGGTGACTCATCGAGTCAGCCATTTACCGTGCAGAGTCTTACCAACATGCTGGCGCAGCTGGGCGTGGTGATACCGCCCAATATCAAGCCACAGCTGAAAAACGCCGCGGCAGTTATTGTCAGTGCGGATTTACCCGCATTTGCCAAGCCGGGTCAGACCATCGATGTGACGGTGTCATCAATCGGTAATTCCAAGAGTCTGCGCGGCGGTACCCTGTTGATGTCGCCTTTGAAGGGTGCCGACGGACAGGTCTACGCCATTGCGCAGGGTAACCTGGTGGTGGGTGGATTTGGCGCCGATGGTGCCGACGGGTCACGCCTGGTCGTTAACGTGCCAAGTGTGGGTCGTGTGCCGGGTGGTGCGACAGTGGAGCGCAGTGTGCCGAACCCGTTTGATTCGACCGACTCGCTGACGTTGAACCTGAATGACGCGGACTTCACCACGGCAACCCGTGTCGTTGAAAGTATCAACCGGACCATGGGGAAGAATACCGCGATGGCGCTGGACGGCGGTTCCGTCAAGGTGCGTGCACCGCTGGAAGTCGACAAGAAAGTCATGTTTGTGGCCATGCTGGAAAATCTGCAGGTCGAACCGGGTGAGGCGCCGGCACGCGTCATTATCAATTCGCGTACCGGTACGGTTGTTATCGGCAACCATGTACGCGTCATGCCGGCGGCGGTTTCGCATGGCAGTCTGACGGTCACGATCACTGAAGCCTACGGGGTCAGTCAGCCGGCGCCATTCTCGGACGGTGAAACCGTGGTAGTACCGAATAGTGGTGTCCAGGTGACGGAAGAGGGTAGTCCCATGTTCCTGTTTGAACCGGGTACGACACTGAATGACGTGGTGCGCGCAGTCAACCAGGTAGGCGCGGCCCCGGGTGATCTCGTTGCCATACTCGAGGCGCTTAAAGTGGCCGGTGCCTTGCGCGCTGAATTGCTGGTCATATAACCGGCTGAACGGAACGCTATACGATGATTAACGAAGCGAGTAGCGCATCTGTCTATACCGATTTCGAGGGGCTGGCCGAGCTGCGCGCCGCTGCCAGACTCCAGACGCCGGAGGCCATGCGCGAAACAGCGCGGCAGTTCGAGGCGATTTTTGTACAGACCATGTTGAAGGCCATGCGTGACGCCAGCCCCGGTGACGGCCTGTTCGACAGTGACCAGACAGATTTTTATCGTGATATCCATGATCGCCAGCTGGCGCTGGAAATGGTTAATGGCAAGGGCCTGGGTATCGCCAGCATGCTGATGCAGAGTATGGGCGCAGCCGGGGAAGAGCCACCGGTGCTGCAACATACACTGCCTGATCGACCGATAGCTGCACAGCCGCAAACAGACACACCCGCTGCACTGATTAATATGAATGTGCCGGCAGTGCCGTTGATTGCCGGACTGCAAGCCGGCGGCAAGCCACTGGTCGAGCTGGCCGCGATGCCCACTGATGAGCCGCTGAAGGCAGCAGCAAAACCGTCCGACTGGCGCCCCGATGATCCGGAAAACTTTATCCGCGATTTATTGCCGGTTGCGCGCAAGGGCGCGGCCCTGCTCGGCGTTGAGCCTGGCGTGCTGGTCGCCCAGGCGGCACTGGAAACCGGCTGGGGGCAAAAAATGATTCGCCATGCGGATGGTCGCAACAGTTTTAACCTGTTCGGGATCAAGGCGGACAGCCGTTGGGAGGGTGACCGTGCCACGGTCAGCACGCTTGAGTATGAACAGGGCGTGGCGCGGCGCGAGCGCGCGGCATTTCGTGCCTACGAATCGCTGGAGGAATCGGTCACTGACTATGTCGAGTTCCTGCGCAGCAATCCGCGCTATCAGCAAGCTATTGAAAATGCAGCTGATTCTTCGAGCTACCTGCGTGAATTAAAGAATGCAGGCTATGCGACCGATCCAGACTATGTAGAGAAGATCCGTTCAATTATGGACGGCAGGTATTTTGACCGGGGTGTCGAGCAGCTGGCCTACAGCGAAGCTGACGCCGTAACAACCGGTCTGTGGTAAAGGGATAGAGGGTTAACGCATGGGAAGCGGTCTGCTGGACATCGGAAGTTCGGCGCTGTTAAGTAGTCAGCGCGCACTGGATATTATCAGCCACAATGTTGCCAACGTTAATACGCCCGGCTATAGCCGCCAGCGTGTTGAACTGACTGCGCGTTTGCCGCAGGTCAGCAGCAGCGGCTTTATCGGCACCGGCGTGGACGTGACAGCGATCACGCGCGCCTATGACCAGTTTGTTACCAATGAACTTCGCAATTCAACCTCCGGATTCAAAGAGTCCAGTACGCTTGCTTCATTGGCCGGCGGGCTGGATAACCTGTTGGCTGATCAAAACTCGGGCCTGAGTCCGGTGCTGGGTTCGTTCTTCGATTCGATCCAGGGCGCTGCCAACGATCCGACCTCGGTCGCTGCACGACAGGCACTGCTTGGTGAAGCCGGTTCGCTGGCGACGCGTTTTCAGGGACTGGCTGACTGGATGGAGAGTACCCGGCGCGGACTGACGACACGTCTTGATTCCCGGGTCCAGGAAGTAAACCAGATTGCTTCGTCAATCGCCTCGCTTAATCAGCAGATTATCGAGGCGCAGGGCAGTGCCGGCGGCCAGCCGCCCGGTGATTTGCTGGATCAGCGCGATCAGCTGGTGCTTGAGCTGTCGGGACTCGTTTCGATTACGACCACGACGCAGGAAAATGGCGCGCTGAACGTTTTTATCGGCAGTGGCCAGTCACTGGTCCTGGGTGTGCAGCACAGTACGCTCGGAATAGCGGAACGCAGCAATGATCCGGGTCAGTTTGATATTATGATTGGTGCGCCCGGTAGCCCGGCCGTGGCGGTGACCGGCCTGATAAACGGCGGTGAAATCGGCGGTATCCTGCGTTACCGCGACCAGGTGCTGGTACCGGCAATGAATGATCTTGGCCGGCTGGCGATTGAACTGGGAACATTCATGAACGGACAGCACCGGGCCGGTGTGTCACTGGACGGTCTGCCGGGCGGCGACCTGTTCTCGGTTGCCAGCCCGCAGGTGGCAGCGGATGTCGGCAACGGCGGGTCGATCGCGGTTTCCTTCGGTGACGTATCGCAATTGACTGCAGATGACTACCGGTTGTCTTATGACGGCAGCAACTGGAACCTGAACAATGCGAACAGCGGGCAAGCGGTGCCGATGTCCGGTTCCGGCTCGACAGTCGATCCCTTTATTGCCGGCGGTATCCGCATATCTGTCGGTGCGGGTGCGGTTGCCGGGGACGGCTATAGCATTCGCCCGTGCGTGACGGCGCCAAATCATTCAGTGTATTAACAGGAAATCCGCGCGATCTGGCACTGGCTTCACCGCTCGCCGCCTCTGCGTCACTTGCCAATACCGGGACCGGCCAGGTCACGCCGGGTACCGTTACCGATATCAATAATGCTGCATTCCAGTCACCGCCGGGCCAGTTATCGCCCCCGGTACGGGTGCGCTTTACCAGTCCAACGACCTACGAGATTATCAATCAGTCCACCTCCGCTGTGATTGATACCGGTATTTATGATCCAGCGACCGGCGTCGATGTTTTCCCGACTGCCAATAACGGGACAGACTACGGTTACCAGGTGAGAATTACGGGTAACCCGGCGAGTGGCGATGAATTTAATGTGGCCTATAACAGTGGCGGTGTCGCGGATAATCGCAATGCGCTGCTGCTGGCCGGCATGCAAGCGCAGAAATTAATGAACGGTGGCTCGGCCAGCTTCAATGATGGCTATGGGTTGCTGGTCGCAGATGTGGGTACCGAGGCGCGCCAGGCGCAGATCGGCAGCGATGTACAGGCTGCAGTTCTGAAACAGAGTGAGGCGGAACGGGCTTCAGTGTCCGGTGTCAATCTTGACGAAGAGGCAGCAGACCTGCTGCGTTATCAGCAGGCTTACCAGGCCGCTGCGCAGATCATCGCTGTATCGGACACTATTTTCCAGACGCTGATTGGCGCATTCAGGAGTTAACATGAGAGTCTCGACCATTCAGCTGTTCCAGCAGCGTGTAGATGCCTTGCAGTCTCAGCAGCAGCAGCTGTCCAGGACCGAGATGCAACTGGCCACGGGCAAGCGGCTGGTATCGCCGCCGATGATCCGGCCGCCAGTCTGCGCAACCTGCAGCTGGAAGACCGCAGGTCCATGAATGTCCAGTTCATGGAGAATCTTGATCGCGCGCAGGGCCGCCTGGAGCTGGAGGAGGGTGCGCTGGCTTCCGGGGTGAACCTGCTGCAGCGCGTTCGGGAACTGGCTGTAGGTGCCCTGAACGGAACAAACAGTGCCGGTGACCTGCAATCGATCGGTGTCGAAGTGCGTTCATTGCTCGACGGTCTGGTTAGCGTTGCGAATACGCGCAATGCCAATGGCGAATACCTGTTCGGTGGTTACCAGACCGCCAGCGTCCCGTTTGCCGATAATGGTTCCGGTAATGTCAGTTACAGCGGCGATCGCGGAAATCTCCATCTGCAAGTCAGTCCAACGCGTCAGCTGGCCGTGGCGGATAACGGCGCGGATACCTTCATGGTGGTGCCGGCGTCGTCCGGTGGAACAGTGAGTATGTTCGATGTGGTGAACGATTTCGCCACCGCACTGGCATCAGGTAACCCGCAGTCAGCAACGCTGACCGATCTCGATACCGCAATGGATGCGTTACTGGGTGTGCGTGCTGATGTTGGATCACGGCTGCGCGCCGTTGATGAGCAGCGCAACTATCAACGAGTCGTTCAACCAGGTGATCGAGCGCGAACAGTCGGACATCATGGATCTTGATTATACCGAGGCAATTTCACGGTTTAACCGGGAGTTGCTTGCTTTCCAGGCGTCCGAACAGGTGATTGCGAAGGTCCAGGGTCTGTCCCTGTTCAATTACATTAATTAAGCAAGTGGCCTGGTGAGTGTGCTGCGGGTGTCATGCCCGGTGTCACCGGGTTAGTGAATGTAAAAAGTGGCGTCCCTGCCGTCTTGCCTCCCCCTGTAACCGATTCTGCCTGCCTGAAGTGTGCTGTATAAGCCTGCTTTCGGGCGCAGCATTCGACGGTAGTAAATTAAGTGGCGTCCCTGCCGTACTACCTCCCTCTCAAACACGAATAATCGTTCTCGTTCTGCCCATTACACATTTGGTAGTGAGTGGTTGTTAGTAAAAAAAGGCGTCCCTGCCGTACTACCTCCCTCTCAAACTCGCTTACTGCCATTATCTCGTCAGTCAGTCGATAGGCATGTCCATTTGCATATCATTTAATCCAGACTCTCAATGACGCGAAGCTTCCCCCAAGGAATTTATTTTGCTGACAGCAGCGTGCCGTAAATATGGCGCAAGACCATGTCGAGCTTGCTCGATGTCAGCTTGAATGCAGTGTGTATTTACAGGGACGGTGCGTCCCGTGTGGCTATCACTGTGGGCAGATATAGGACCCGTAAGCAACGGTGGTGATAGCGTGGTCTGAGTATAAACAGAAGTTTTTTTGAAATACAAGAAGTTTTTAGGTTAATCGAAAAAAATTAATTAGAACGTTTTCCAAGCGCATGGTATTGCTTGCTATTCAGTCCCAGCAGTTCCGCGTGAATTGGATCTACGTCGGCAACCTCACCGGAGACTGTATATGTTTCAAATGTTTCCACGAGTTGCTCGCTGAGCGTCCGTAACGGCTGGTTCAGTGGGCGGCAAATCTTCCGGAGTCGGTTAAGTGCGTCCTCGCGACTGAGATGCTGGCTCTGCATGACAAGCCCCAGGGCGACACTGACAATACCTGATACCTCGATTGCCTTGCCAAGGTTGTTGATTTCTTTCGAACGGGACAAGGTGGCATCAATTTCGGCAGCCATTTGCACGGGTGTCACGGGTTTGATCATGTAGCCGAGTGCGCCGAGTTCGGCGGCAGCGGAGATGGTGGCGTAATCTTCGGAGGACGTAAGAAAAATAAACGGAATGCCGTAGTCTTTCTTCAGTGTCCTGGCCAGTTCCAGTCCGGACGTGTCCGGCAGTTCCTGGTCAATAATGGCAAGATCAAACGTCTGCTCGTTGCAGATTTCCAGCGTGCACTTTCCATCAGGTAGTGCCGTGATTCGAAAGCGGTCGGCCTTGATGCCTTCACCAAGCACCAGCCGCACAACCGGGTCATCATCGATGAGAAGAATGTTTGCCTGCTCAGCTGTCCTTGCCATGCTGTTTGTTTCCCTGCTGTTGTATTGACGTGTTGCGTTATCCTGAATTAAAGAAGGTCAAGATTCGCAACGTCCAGGCCCGCAACCATAGGGGCATGATGCGACGGCGCTGAATTATAATCCAGATGTATCTGTAATCAATTATATGGTGGCCGGAAATTACCGGACATTTTATGCGGGCACGCCGGTTACTTCCCTGCTGGCTATCTGGTATTTGCCCAGTTCGTGCTTGATGTTGGTTAACTCATGTTCCATGTCTGACAGAATGGCCCTGCCATTGTCCGTGGTGCCAAGCTGCCCCAGCTTTTCGAGTTGCCCGCACAGGCCGGCCATCTGGTTGGCGCCCAGTTGCATGCTGCTGGACTTGAATTTGTGTGCCACGCGGCGCAGTGCTTCCGGGTCGGCAGCGTTGATTGCATTGTGCAAAGACTGCAGGGCAACAGGCGCTTCCTGCAGGTAAATATCAATAATCCGGTCAAGCAGCGATTCGTCTGCGTGCATGTCTCCGTACAGCGCAAGAAAATCCGGGTTAATCGTATGGTCGTTAAGGGCCGGCGTATCCTGTGCCGTACGGGCGACGCGTTTCGCTACGCTGACCGCGCGGTGCTGAGGCAGCAGGCTGGCCATTGTTGAGGACAAAACAGCGGCGGTCAGCGGTTTGCTGATGTAGCTATCCATGCCGGCATCGATGCAGCGCCGCTGGTCGGTGCTCATGGCATTGGCCGTGAGCGCAATAATCGGTATGTGGCAGCCTTTATTATCGGCTGCTTCCCGGTTGCGTATCGCGGCTGTGGTTGCGTAACCGTCCATTCTCGGCATCTGGCAGTCCATCAGGACCAGGTCAATATCCTGTTTTTCGAGGATCATCAGCGCCTCGATACCGTCGGCTGCCAGCGTGACCCTGCAAGACAGTGCCTCCAGCATATGCAGGGCCACTTCCTGGTTTATAAGATTGTCCTCAACCAGCAAGACATTTGCATCCAGTGCCGGCAGTGGCGCCCCGGGCACTATGCTGTTTTCAGCAGACATCATTTCACTGCGCCCACGTGCCAGCGTGAGGTCGAACCAGAAGCGGGACCCCTTGCCCTGTTCGCTTTCCACGCCGATTTTACCGTGCATCATGTTGACCAGCTGTTTGCAAATGGTCAGGCCCAGTCCGCTGCCGCCATACTCCCGTGTCGTGGTGCTGTCGGCCTGGGTGAAAGATTCAAAAATCCTGTTGAGCGCATTCGGGGTAATGCCGATACCGGTGTCTTCCACGGCGATACGCAGGCAGGCCTCTTTGCTGTTCCCGGTAACAATTTCGAGGCTGATTTCCACTGTTCCCGTGCGGGTAAACTTGATCGCATTCGCGACCAGGTTGTTGAGAACCCGGGTAATGTGCATTTTGTCACCCAGCCAGATGCGGTGCGCATCGGCAGGAATATGAAATTTTATTTCCAGTCCTTTCTTTGTTGCGGCGCCGGTGAACTGGCGGTATGTATCCATCAGTAAATCGACAATATCGAATTCGGCTTCCTGCACGTCCATGCGATGGGCTTCAATCCGTGAAAGATCGAGGATGTCGTTGATGATGCCCAGTAATAACTTGCCGGATTCATATATGTTTGAAACAAATCGATGCTGGCGTTTGTTGAGTTGATCGTCCAGCAGTAACTGTGACATTCCCATGATGCTGTTCATGGGTGTGCGGATTTCATGGCTCATGGTTGCGAGGAATTCACTTTTGGCATGGCTGTTTGCTTCAGCGTGGTCTTTTTGTTCGAGCAGCCTGGCTTCATATTCCTGCTGCTCGGTGATATCCATGATGATGCCTGTGAACATTAACCGGTTTTCTATCTCCATCTTGCTGATTGATAGCGACAGCGGGAACACGGTTCCGTCTTTCCGGCAACCGCTTATTTCGCTGGTGTTTTCCGTGTGTGGCCCGGTTGTTGTTTTTCTCAGGTCGGCAAGCATGTTCAGATATTGTGTGTGCTGGGATGAAGTTATCAGTACAAGAGAATTTCTGCCGGTAATTTCAGATAGCTGGTAGCCGAACATGTGTTCAGCGGCAGGGTTGAAGGATTCGATACAGCCTTCCTCGTTCAGGGTAATGACGGCGCCGCTCATGGTTTCAACAACCGTCCTGTGACGGATTTCACTGTCACGTAGCTGCTCCATGAAACGGTTCCTGGCGTTGCTGGCATCTTCGGCGAGTGATTTCAGGCGCGCGAGAAGGTGCACCTGGTGGCGAACGGCGCGCAAGATAAACACAACGAGTACCAGGTAGACCAGGCCGCTAATCAAGCCTATGCCCAGCAGTTTGTTCCAGGCGGCCTTGCTTCTGGCGATGGCTTCCGAGTCAAGTATTGCCAGTGACCGCCGGGTCGTGCTCGTAACCTGCTGCAGGGAAGCGACAATTTGATCTGACAGCAGGTCAAGTTCGCTGTTCAGTTTTACCTGTCGGTCGAGCAGTACCAGTTCTCTCATCTGTGCAATATAAAGTCCGTCGCTGCCGATCGTGACCGCGTTGCGGCTGTCGTCGATTGAAAATCCTTCGCCGATAATCATGCTGAAGAGCCGGTCAAGCTGGGATTTATCCAGTACGTGGTAGCCGTCCGCCAGCTTTTCCGTAACGGCATAAATCAGTGAAATCACCGGCCTGAGCACACTGTCTTTCAGTTGGACCATGTCCTCCATACGTGTGGACGTGTAAAAGGAATCAGCGAGGCGATCAATTCTTGCCAGGGAGGCGCGAATTGTACTGATATTGTTACGTGTTTCTTCATTCGGGAGCGCGACGTTCGTGTCTATTGATTGGGCGAGTGGAGAATGTTCCCGTGTATAAGCATCCAGGTTGGAGCGCAGCTGTTCCGTGTAGTCGTGTATCTGGTCGAATAGCTGGTATTTTTCCCGGGTGCCCATGACGCTGTCGTATTCCACGCGCCAGTTGGAGGCCTTGTAGTGCAGTGCGACGAAAGCGCTGGCCAGGTTATCGAGTTCGCCGGTCAGCCTGTCGAGGTCTTCGACTGACTTGAGCTCTGAAAAGGTCCGGATACTGTGGTTGAGCTCGCTGAGTTCTGCGGAATCTTCGCTTGTGATGATGCGTTCTTTGCGGGTAATTAATGATGTGGTTAATGACTTCCCTGGCATTTTGCAGGTGTTGTTTAATGCCTGTCGCCCCCGTGTTGATATCCCACTTCAGGTCGTTCAGGTGAGTCGAGTCCGCTTCCAGTGTGTCGAGTGTAGCCTTCATGAAGAGCAGCATGATTAGTCCGGAAATCACGGCAGCCAGTATCAGTGACAGGCAGAGTGTGAGAATGTGACGTGTCGCGTTATCTGACCGCATGCATGGGGCTCACATGGAGTAATCGCCGGGCTGCAGGATGAGCGGCCGCGCGATGTTATTTGTATGATTTCAGCGCAGTTTACTGCATCGGTTACCATACAGAAAGTCCGGACATAAGAATAAATGCACGCTAATACCTGGTATCCCCGGGTTGTCATGGCCCGCAAACGCGTGGCGGGTATGACAGGCGGGGCAGTGCGGCCTGCATGCGAATCGGGTAAACTGGGTCTGGAAAATCTGTTCGCCTTTCCTGTTAGCGGTTACGGCTATGTTTCCCGGAGAATTCCCCGGTTTTATCGGGGCGCAGGGTGCAGAAATCTCCCGAATCCGCTGTGCGTTCTGTACTCGCTAATACCGTCCGGATTTTTCTGTGCAGTTATCTTATTAACCGGCAGCGTCATTGCAAAAATAATGCCTGTGTCTACAGGCACCGGATTACATGCTCCGGCCGTCATTATGCATGGACTGGATGAATAGAATGAACAAGATGGATGAACACGAGCGACTCGCGCTCGGTAGAATGGTAGTCAACGTGCTGCAGGAGTGGGGGATCGATGCTTCTGACGCGGTGTGTATTCTTGCCCTGCCGGGCAAGGTGTCCGGTCGACACCTGCGACGCTACCAGGATGATACGCCCCTGCCGGATGACCCGGATGTCCTGAAGCGCGTCGAGCACCTGCTGGGAATAGCCGATGCGTTGCGCACGACATTCCCGCGTAATAACCAGATTGGTTTGCTGTGGCTGAAACAGCCGTGCAAGCGGCTGCGCAAGCGTCGCCCGGTCGATATTATGCTCGAGGACGGGCTGAGCGGGCTGATTACCGTCCGTACCCACCTTGACTGCGCGTTTGCCTGGCGCGAATCCGAGCGCAAGGACTAGTACGGCTGCGCGCCGGGTGTTGCGCCTACAGCGTGACTTCCTCGGTGCGCAATGCACTGCCGACCGCCAGCAGGCAGTCCGCTGCATGTGACTCATCCGGGTTTGCAGCACAATCCACGATATCCTTCACTTCGATCATGCGCACAGATACGCCGAGTGTCTGCTGCAAGGCATCGGTCAGTCCGAACAGTGTTACTGGAACCGGGTAGATGGCGATATGCCGGGCAGTTGCCTGGTGATAGTTGTGTTCGTAGTAGTCCATCGAGCGTTGTATTTCCAGGGCAAGGCGGTTGCACAGGGCCTGCGGACTGGCGCTTTCTTCCTGCAGTTCGCGATAGCCGATATCGATGTTGCGCGTCAGGTACAGTTCCGAGTTGTGTGTAATGGTGATCAGGCACTGTTCTTCGCTGAAGTACAGGCTGATGAGGCCGGCCTCGTCTTCCGGCAGGCATGCAGCGATGTTACGCATCGCCAGTTCCGGGATGTCGATATATTCCAGCCTGGCTCCCGCCTGTTCAAGCAGATCGATCCGTTGCCTGACAACATCACTGTGCGCCACGACCACGTAAAGCTGCTTGCTATTGGCCGGGCCGGAAGGTGGCGCGTCGAATATATCAAGCACTGCATCATCAATATTGAAGTCGATCAATTCCTGTATGCGCCAGCGTATTGCAGCTGCCATTTCGTCTGCCGGTACTTCCGGTGCGTCGACAACCAGTAACTGGTAGTCGCCCACGGGCAGCAGCGTAGTGCAAGTCTGGCTGCCCAGCTTCAGCTCGTCTGGTCCCGGTAACTCGCCGGCTATCGAAAGACAATCCTGTAACGCGGGCTGCTGTTTGCCGCTGCGCAGGACGCGGGCAATCGCGGTCCCTTCGTTGCCCGGTACAATGCCCGTCAGCGTTGCGGGGTGTTTTTTACTGAGAAAAGAAAACATGTCATACCTCCCTGTTGATACTGGTGCGGATCAACTCCGCACCTTTGTCTTCCTGGGTGTTGTTGAAAATTACCGGGTGTCACTGGATCACCTCGGTCCACTGCGCGAGACTGACACTCCCGCCGCTACCGCTGGCTGGTTGCCGTCACTGCATACAGGTCTTTGCCGGACGGTGAGCTCTGGCCGGTCCAGTTACTGCCGTCCCAGGTGGCGATGTTGCCATCGTCGCCGACCAGGTAACCTTCCGTGGCACTGACCATGTACACGCTGTTCAGATCGTCGTTTGACAGGCCTGGTATGTTGCCGAGCCGGGTCCAGGTCGAGCCGTCCCAGTGAATAATGGTTTCATAGCCGGACTTTTCACCGACTGCCCAGCAATCGTTGGTGGCGACACAATGGACACTGTAGAGCTTCTTGTCGGGCGGACTGCTGTAGGGGCCGGAGCGGCTCCAGTTGCTGCCGTCCCAGTGGATGATCAGTTCGCCGCCGCTGTCGTCGCCGACTGCCCAGCAGTCGTTGGCGGCAACGCAGTGAACACTGTAGAGCTTCTTGTTCGGGATGCTGCCGTAGGGGCCGCTGCGGCTCCAGTTGCTGCCGTCCCAGTGGATAATCAGTTCGCCACCGCTGTCCTCGCCGACCGCCCAGCAGTCGTTGGCGGCAACACAGTGAACACTGTGGAGCTTCTTGTTCGGGATGCTGCCGTAGGGGCCGGTGCGGCTCCAGCTGCTGCCGTCCCAGTGGATAATCAGTTCACCACCGCTGTCCTCGCCGACTGCCCAGCAGTCGTTGGCCGCAATGCAGTGGACGCTGTTGAGGTCCTTGTTCGGGATGCTGCCGTAGGGGCCGCTGCGGCTCCAGTTGCTGCCGTCCCAGTGGATAATCAGTTCGCCACCCCTGTCCTCGCCGACCGCCCAGCAATCGTCAGCTGCAACGCAGTGTATGCCATTCAAGTCCTTGTCCGGGATGCTGGCATAGGGGCCAGAGCCGGCTCCAGTTGCTGCCATCCCAGTTCAGGAGTAGTTCGCCGCCGTCATCCTTGCCCGACCGCCCAGCTGCTGCCGCCGCTGCCGCCCGCCGTCAGGCTGCCGTCAATCGTGCGGCTGACAGTATTCGAGGCGGTGGTTGTGATGACATTGCCGCGTACCCTGACCACGCACAGGCTGCCGCTCAGCGTGGCAGAAATCACCTGGAAGTTCCCGCGTCCCGTGTTAGCGGAATCGCCGGTCAGTGCCGCGCAGGCAGTGCCGTTTGCATAACGCCATGACGCCCGTTCCAGTCCGCTCTCGGCGATGAACAGGGCCTCGACCGAATCGTTATGCAGCGCGGTATCGGTAATGTCGGATGCCGCCATACGTTGCACAGAGTTGAGCAAAACAATGATGACAATAATCAGGAACAGCGCACCCAGCAGGGTGACGGCGCCGCGCTGGTGTCTCGGGGAAACCGGTTTCACTGGCGGTTCCTCAGCGACACGCGGCTACGTTGCGGATAATTGTTGCCGTTGTGCGAGAGCACCAGCTCGAAGTCGACAAAGGCGATGTCGTTGTTACCGGTCGCTGCCGTGCTGCCGTCGGCCTGCAGGTAGGTAAAATTCAGACTGCCAACCTCGTCGGTCAGGGTCTGGTTGAGCGCCGGTGTCGAATAACCGAGTTGAACCAGTGGCGGCGCGGCGGTCAGGGTGACGATAATCCCGTCCGAGCGGGTGAATACCAGGTTGCTGGCCGTCATGGTGCTGATGTCATAGTTGGCCGGGGTGACCGGGTTGCGGCGTATTTCGCGGATCTCGCGTGCCATGCGTTCATTGGCATAGCGCAGGTTGCCCAGGGTTTTGACGGTGCCGGTGGTTTCACTGAAGGCCAGTACACCGCCGACCAGCCCATAGCCGGCGACGGATCCGAGCAGGCCCAGCACCACCAGGGCGATGACCATTTCCATGAGGGTGAAACCCTGTTGCCGGCGCCTGCGGGTCATCAGTAATTCACCAGGATGAAGGTCAGTTCCGCGCGTGTTCGACCGCTGTGGTCCACGCCGATAATGACTTCCTTGCAGGTTGCACCGACCGCACAGCCGCTGCCGCCCGGGGGTGAGGTCACGGTGACGGTCCGGCTGTAGCTGCTATAGGCGCCGGTCAGCACATCGCTGGTCGTACCGGTCAGGACTGCGGCATAGCCGTTACTGCGGCGGTCTGCCAGGATGCCTTCCGCACGTTCCTGGGCGAGTTGCGCAGCCGTCTGGATAATTTCGTCAGTTAATAGCATGCTGGATGCCTGGCTGAACTGGCCAAGTATCGGTATCGAGGCCACTGCAATCAGCGTGATTACCATGACCAGTTCCAGTAGCGTAAAGCCCTGTTGTTTGCCGTTAATCATGGCGAGACAGAGACGAAACCGGTGAGTGGGTTGAGGGTCACTGATGCCGTGTTGGTGCTGCCGCTGATGGTGAATACGCGTGCCGTCGACAGCAGGCTGCCGCTGGCCACGGGTCGTCCCAGGCTGTCGAAAGCAGTGTCCGTTCCACTCACAGTGACGTTGTTGTCCATCGTGACCAGGAATGGTTGCTGGGTAGCCGGGTCGGTGACTGTCAGGCTGCCACTGTCCACCACGCGGTAGCCGCTCGCTGACTGGATATCGAACGTCAGCGTCCGTCCCTGGTGCATGGCCATGGACTGTGTGTGTCGCAGGTCACGCGCCAGTCGATCGGCCTGTGCGGCCACGGTTGTATCTGCCGGTGCCCAGCGGGGCAGGGCGATAGCCGCCATGCTGCCGATAATGGCCAGTACGATGACCAGTTCGATCAGGGTGAAGCCGTTGTGTGTGCGTATTTGCATGTTGCCGGCTGTGCTTAATGAAAAGGGCGGGCCAGGCCCGCCCTTTCAGGTCGCCAGGTTCAATGCGGCAGTTCCGCTACGGAATCGAAGCCTACACACTGGACCGTGTTACCGACTGCCGAGGTTGCGGTTGTGCAGTTCGAATCGGTATAGGTCGGTACGACGTAGTTGGTACCGTCGATGTCGACCTGGATACCGGTCGCCACAACTGCGACACCATCACCGTTGACGTAGGTGCCCAGCTGGGTCACGGTCGGAAATGTCTTCAGATCTGCAATTGAGATGGCGTGTGAACTTTTCACGGCGCCACTCATGCCTTTCTTGGAGGCATCCAGTGCATCCGAAGACAGATCAATAAATTTTGGAATAGCGATCGCAGACAGTACGCCAATGATGGCAATGACGATCACCAGTTCGATTAATGTAAATCCCTTTACCTTGCTCATTTTCCTACTCCTTTAGGTGTTGGCACGTGAACCTGTGCACTCAGTTTAACGGCATATTAATGCGTTACTTTAGCAATAAATAAATAAAATAGTTATTATAATCAGTGATATATATGTCAATTTAGCTCAATGCAGCGCGGCCGAGGCGAGATCCCACATGGGCAGGAATACGCCCATGGCCATCACCAGTACCAGTGCGCCGATAATCAGCGTCAGGATCGGTTCGATCGAGGCGCTCAGGCGCTCGGTGGCGTATTCGACTTCGCGATCATAATATTCGGCGATCTCGCCAAGCAGTTCATTGATGGTGCCGGATTCCTCGCCTACCGCGAGCATCTGCATGACCAGCGGATCGAAAATGCCGCTGCTTGCGGCGACCATGCTGAGTGCGTTGCCCTGTTCAATACCGCTGCGCATGCCGAGAATGCGCTCTTCCAGGAAGCGGTTGTTCAGCGCGTGTGATACCACTGTTAATGATGTGATCAGTGGTACACCGGCGCTGAGTGACATCGAGAACAGGTGGCTGAATCGTGCCAGCAGTGCCTTGTAAACAACCGGGCCGGTCAGTGGCAGGCTTAACATCACCTTGTCCCAGCGATAGCAGCCGTCTTCTGTGTTGACCCAGCTGCGCAGGCCGATGACTGACAGGACAATGCCAGCGAGGATGATTGCCCAGTAGTTAATCATGAAGTCCGATATCGCCATCAGGATTCGTGTTGGCAACGGCAGCTCTGCGCCAAAGCTTTTGAACATATCGGCAAAGGCGGGGATGACGAATATGCTGATGATGCCAAGTGCCACGAAAATCGCTGAAATGACGAACACCGGGTAGCGCAATGCCGACTTGATTTTTTTGCGGGTCTGTTTCTCCCGGTCGAGATAATAAGCCAGTTGCTGAAAAACATGTTCCATTTGACCGCTGGTTTCGCCGACCCTCACCATGCTGACATAGAACACGCTAAATACATCCGGGTGCTGGCCAAGTGATTCGGACAGGGCGCGGCCGGCCTCGAGGCTTTCACCGACCCGCTCCAGTGTCGTTTTGAGCGTTGTGTTAACGGTGGTGGCGGCAAGTGCTGTTACTGCACGGAAGATCGGTATGCCGGCGCGCAACATGCTGTGCATCTGGCGGCTGAACTGGATCAGGTCGGCCGTTTCCACGTTCGGTTTGAACAGTTCGTTGAGACCTGCCTGCAGACTCTTGCTATCGACATGCAGGTGGATGTCGACCGGCGTCAGGCCGCTTTCCATCAGGCGCGTGGCGGCCGCATCGGTGCTGCCGGCGTCGATGGTTCCCTCAACGGCATCGCCGTGTGTGCCGCGTGCCTTGTAACGAAAAACCGGCATCAATCAGCCCACCCGCACAGGCGGATGACTTCATTAATCGTGGTGATACCGTTGCGTGCGTAGTCCAGTGCATTCTGCACCAGCGGCTTGTAGCCGTCCTGTTCGCGGGCGGCCTTGAGAAATGCGTTCTGGTCCTCGCAACGCAGCGCCTCGGTAAGCGAGCTGTCCATGACCAGGAATTCATAAATGCCGATACGGCCGCTGTAACCGGTCTGGTTACACTGGCTGCAGCCGTCGCCTTCCACGAAATCATGGTTATCCAGACTGATGCCGGCCTGGTCGTGCAGCCAGGCCTGTTCATTGGCATTCAGTTTGCGCGGGCTCGCACAGTGCTGGCAAACGCGCCGAATCAGGCGCTGGGCAAGAATTCCCTGCACCGCCGAGGCCACCAGGTAGCCTTGCAGGCCCATGTCCATCAGGCGGATTGCACTGCTGACGGCATCATTGGTGTGCAGGGTCGACAGCACCAGGTGGCCGGTCAGTGATGCGCGCAGACCGATCTCGCCGGTTTCCTGGTCGCGAATCTCACCGAGTAGCAATATATCCGGGTCGAGCCTGAGTGCCGTGCGCAGCACGCGTGCAAAGTCCAGTCCGACCTTGTTGTTGACCTGAACCTGGCTGATGCGGGACAGGCGGTATTCAACCGGGTCTTCAATAGTGATGATTTTTCGCTGGGCCGTGTTGAGTTCGTTAAGCGCGCTATAGAGCGTGGTGGTCTTGCCGCTGCCGGTTGGACCCGTCACCAGGATCAGCCCATGTGGCTTGTGAATGATACGGCGGAATGTGCCCAGAATGTCTTCCGGCATGCCGAGTTTATCAAGTGACTTGATCGAGTTGCTGTGATCAAGCAGCCGCATGACCACACTTTCGCCATACTGTGTGGGTATCGTCGACAGTCGAACATCGACCTGCCCGTCACCGAGGTTTACCGAGAAGCGTCCATCCTGCGGCAACCTGCGTTCGGAAATATCTGCATTTGCCATGAGTTTCAGCCGTGACACCAGTGCACTGTTGATCTGGCGGTCCTCGACGACCTGCTCGTGCAGTATGCCGTCGATGCGGCGCCGAATACGCAGGACATCTTCGCCTGGTTCAATATGGATATCCGATGCATTGGCTTTTACCGCACCTTCGAACATGGTCTGGATCAGGCGCACCACCGGTGCGTCGCTTTTGCTGGTGCTGGCCATCAGCTTGTCGAGATCAAAGGTGTCCCTGGACATCTCCTTGCCGACCTCGCTGGCCAGCGACCTGATCTCGTCATTGTCGTGGTAGGTGCGATCCATTGCGGCAAACAACTGGCTTTCACTGGCAATCGCCAGTTCGACCGGTTTTTTAAGCGTCTTGACCAGGCTGTCGTAACCGAAGATGTCCATGGGGTCACCCATGGCGACGAGCAGCCCGTCGTTGCTTTCCTTCAGAACAAGTGCACGATGGCGACGCGCATCGGTTTCCGGCAGCAGTTGCACCAGTTGCGGGTTCAGATCGAAGGTGGTCAGATCGACGTACGGAATGCGCATCTGGTCGGACAGTACTCGCAGCATCGCATCTTCATCGACATAGCCGTTGTCGATCAGGACACGACCAAGCCGGCGGCCGCTCTTTTTCTGTTCTTCCAGCGCAGCCTTCAGTTGCGCCTCTGATATCAGTTTATGTTCGATTAGCAGTTCGCCCAGTCGAATACGGACGTTTTTCATGTTAGCTGACATGGCTCAGACGTTCCCCTGTATTAACCTGCTACCTGGCTTGATGGATCATTCCGGGTGATCAGTTGCAGGCGTGTGTTGATATAGTCATGTAGCGCCGTATCCAGTGGGTGTTCGAGCGCCTTGCGATAGGCTGCACCGGCAGCACTCGCGTTGCCGGTCTGCTCCCTGGATATTCCCAGCCCCATCCACCATTCCCCGCGCCCCGGGTTCAGTGCGAGTGCTTCTGTGTAATGCTGTGCTGCCCCTGCCGGATTGCCGCTGTGCTGGTAGAGACCTGCCAGCAACGCATGGTAATCGGCATCCTGTGTGGCGCCGGCAAGTGCTGATTCAAGGTAAGCAATAGCCTCTGCGTGCTGTCCCCGACTCACCAGCAATCGTGCCAGCAGGCGTGCCGACCCGGCATGATCCGGGTGCAGTGACAAGCCATGCTTCAGTACCGACTCGGCGCGTGCGTGCTGTTGCTGCCTGATGTGCAGGCTGGCGAGCAACAGGCGTGCATCATGATGGCCGCTGTTATCAAGCAGTACCCGCTCCAGCGTCTGGATGGCAAGACGATCGTTACCCGCAGCTGCGGCACGGGTAGCCGCGTGGTAGTCCCGGTCGGTTCGCCGGCTGTCTGGTGATGGATTCATCGTGATGCTGCCGACCGCGGCGGGTTCCGGGGTGCGTGGTACCTCGCGGTGTGCCGGTACGGCATTGCTGTGACGACTGTTGGCAGCGTCCATAACCGGTGGCGGGGAGGCGGACACCGGCTGGTTTGCAGACGCTATTACTGCGTCCTTTGAAACGCGTACTTCGTCGGGTAATTCCAGTGGGATTACCGTGTTGCCTGCGAGTGGTGCGCTGTTAACCACCCGGGCGTAAGCCGTGGCGTCTGCGAAATAATTGGCAAACAAGGGGCCGATGACGGCAACAGTGCCGAGCAGACACGTTGCTGCGACTAGCCCATATCAGGCCGTTACGTGGAATATTAAAACCTTCATAGCCGTTATCCGCGCCGGGCAGTGCGGCGAGGTTGGCAAATGCCGGCTGTGTGCGACGGGCATCGAGGTCTTTCAGCATGTCGTTTATCAGGCTCATGGTGTCCGTCCGTCAGTGCCAGGCTGCCAGCAGTCCGGCGCTGGTCAGGGTCAGCAGGCCGAACAGGCCGGTTGCAATGGCCAGGCGATACCGGTGTGGCTGCTACATCCTCGGTATCCAGTGAGGCATTGCGAATGTGTACGGGCTTGATGACCCGGTCTCCGCGACCGTATGCCGACATCAATGCCTTGTGACAAAGTATGTTGGTCAGGCGTGGAATGCCGCGACCGTTGCGGTGCAGGAGTTTCACTGCGCGCTGGCTGAAAAGGGGTGCACCCCGGTAACCGGCTATCAGCAGGCGGTGATTGATGTAGACAGCCAGTGTTTTTCTGTCCAGTGGTTTCAGGTTGTAGTTAAACAGAATGCGCTGCCTTAATTGACGCATGTTGTTCTGTTTCAGGCGCACGTCGAGTTCCGGTTGTCCGAACAGGACAACCTTCAGTAATTTATCCTTCTCGGTTTCCAGGTTGGTCAGCAGGCGCAGTGCTTCCATGCTTTCATCGGGTATCGATTGTGCCTCGTCGAGTAGCAGTACGACCTGTTTGCCGGCGGCGTTGAATTCCGCCAGTCGCGCGGTTATCAGTTGCAGTAGCCGGTGTTGCCCAACGTTCCGTGCAAATTTGATACCCAGTTCCTCGGCCAGTGCCATGCGCAGCGCGACCGGGTTCAGGAACGGGTTGGGTATATAGGCGGTTATGTACCTGTCATCCAGGGTGTTCAGGAGTTGCCGGCATAGCAGTGTCTTGCCGGTACCGACTTCGCCGGTGACCTTGATAAAACCTTCGCCTGATTCCAGTGCAAATAACAACACGTTCATCGCCTGCCGGTGGCTGCCCTGTTCGAGGAAGAAGCCGGTATCGGGCGTGATGGTGAAGGGCGCTTGTTCAAGCCCGAAATGTTCAAGGTACATGAGGAACCTCCTGGCGTATCTGGCGTGTGTCAGTGCGCAGGTTGCGGAAACTGTCGGCAGTGTTGCGCAGTTGCCCGTTCCATTGCCGGTTGCTGTTAATAACGACCGGGCGCAGCAGTATCACCAGCTCGCTCTTGGATGCCACGGAGCGGTTATGACGGAACATGTTGCCGACGACGGGTACATCGCCGAACAGCGGTGTACGCGCTTCCTCGTCACGCATGGCATTCTTCATCAGGCCGCCAAGCACCACGACCTGGCCACTGTCTGCCCGAATAACGGTATCGGTTTCGCGAATCGTGCTGAGTGCCAGCGGGATCGACAGCTGATTCGTGCTGGATGTACTGATGGACTTGATCTTCTCGGTGACTTCGCTGATTGCCGGGTGGATATGCAATATGACGCTGTTGTCCTCACTGATTTGCGGGATGACGTCCAGCGCCACACCGGAGAAGAACGGTGTCAGCGTCACGTCGACGCTGGTATTCGAAACGCCCACGCTCACGGTGTCGGTTTCCGTTTCGACATCGGTAACAAAGAATTCATCCTGGCCGACCTTGATAACGGCTTTCTGGTTGTTGACCGTGGAGATGCGCGGGCTGGACAGGACCTGTACGTCGCCCTGTGTCTTGAGTAGCTCGATAAGCGCGTTGAAATCTTTCAGGTTGGCATCGATAGTAAACACGCCGCCGAATGCATTTGTATCAAAGCCGGTTACCTGGGTGCCCCTGACCAGTGGTACGGTCGTGCCGGCGAGCGCCGATGCGCCGGTGTCGAAAATGCTGCCGCCACCCGCGTGGCCGAACAGGACTGACTTGTCGCTGCCGATTTCAAACAGGGCATTCCAGTTGATGCCGGACTGGAATTTATCGTTCAGTGTCACCTCGATGACCTTGGCTTCCAGGATGACCAGCCGATGCGCGGCATTTTCGATGGTCTGCAGGAATTCGCCCACGTTGCGTAATTCCTCGGGCAGCGCGTGCACCACGATGACGCCCGATTGCGGGTGTACCATCACCTTGCGGCCGCCTTCCTCACCGATAATCATTTTCAGCGACTCTTGCAGATCGTCCCAGAAACTGGAATCCGATTCCGTGCTGACCATGCTGCCGGATACCTCGGAACCGCCGGATGCGCCGCCAGCCGTGTTGCCCGGGCTTGCCGCGCTGCCGACCGTGTTGCTGACCTGTCCGGAGCTCACGTTGGTGCGCGAGCTACCCTTGCGCACGGCATCCAGGTAATCAACTGTGAATATTTGTGTGCGGATTCGTGCCGGGTAGACCTGGTATGTATTGCCATTGAGGCGATAGCGATAGCCATAAACATCGCGTGTTGTAGACAGTACATCCTCGATGGTTACATCGCGAAGCGCGATGGATATTGTCCCGGTGACATCCGGGTGAACCACCATATTCAGGGATGTACCCTTCACCAGGCTCATGAAAAATTCACGGGCCTGCGATGCGTTTACGGAAATATCAAAGCGTGGCACGAGATCCGGCAACACGTCAGGCAGCTCCGCGCGCAACGGTGGCAGCAGTGCGGCAGCCACTTCGGGCGGCGGCGTAATGTCGGCAGCGTTGTTGCCGGGCTGGGCGCTGTTGTCGAGTGCGTCAGAAATCGCCGGCATATTATCGGGTGCATGGGATGGCATCATCTGGCAACCGGCAATAATTACCCCGGCAAGTACGATTACCATTACGGACATTATATTTTTGATAATCTTCATGGTTGTATTTCCACGGTTCCTGGTTGTCTTTTGATGATATCCGGCAGCAATTTCAGTGTGATCTGCCGGTTTGGCGACTGTAGTGTCACATCGTGTTTGCGAATCCTTATGACGGTGGCGTCTCCCACTGTTTCGCCTTCCGTTACATATGTGCCGTTAATAACAGCAATGCGGCGGTTGCTCGAAACAAGGGTCGAGTTCAGGTTGTAGCGGCTAACCGGTTGCGTGTTACGTTGCTCGTATCCGTCTGCCTTGTACGGGCGAGTAGGGTCGTTAAGCTCCGCTACGGCCGCATGCGACAGGCTGGTTAACACCGCCAGTCCGAACAGTAGCCATTTGCTGTTGTCGGTGTGTCGCATGTCAGCTATCCCCCTTGATGCCGAGGGTATAGAGGTCAAGCGTGATACGGGCGGTTGGATGTTCGATAACTTCGTACTCCACGCCTTCCCAGAAAAACTTCCATGGCAGGTTCTCGAGCGCACGCAGGTAGCGCAGGGTTGCCAGGTAACTGCCTTCGAGCTGCAACTGCATCCGGTAGCGATTGATGCCCGTGTCCTGTAGCTGCCCGCTATCAGTCAATACATCGTTATCACCGAGAGGGGAGCTGCTGGCGTTGACCTTCAGCAGTTTGAGATCCTGCTCCTGCTCCAGTACCCGTTCCAGCACCTTGATGGCCTGTGCGGGCGCCAGCAGTCCGCCCATCTGTTTCTGTATGCGTGCTTCAAGATCAGTCAGGCGCGCACGCATTTTGCTATAGGCGCTTGATGCGTGGCCAGACGGACCATCTGTCAGAATGCCGGTCCGTTCGCGCAATACGTCCAGTTTTGATTCCCAGTCGCCAACGGCCTGCCTGAGTGTTTTTTGCTGCTTGATTGCCGGCTGGATGGCGAATGTGTCCGCCACGTAGAACATAACAATCAGGCCGGCTGCGAGCAGCATGATGCGTTGACGCAGCTCCATGGCATCCACCCGCTCGATCAGCTGATTTATCCGTTCGCGCATGCCTACAGTTCCTCCCGGTTGCTGCTCAGGATAAAACTGACTGCCGGCCTGGCCGGGTCGTCGCGTGCGAGCTGTATGGAGCCGTTGTGCAGTGCACTGAAGCGCGGTTCTGCAGGCATTCCCTGCAGGTAGCGGGGGACCAGCATCGGGTTCAGGCTTGCGCCCCTGATTTCGGTTTCACCGTCCTCGGTCAGGCGAATACCGGTCAGCCAGAGTCCGGGCAGGGTCCGCGTTGCGAGGGTTTCGAAGAATTCACCGAAGGCGTGCGTTTCCCTGAAACGCAGGCGCGAGAAATTATCGAGCAGTGCCTGGCGTTCATCCAGGCTTGTCTGCAGGCGTGCGATTTCCTGTTGTGCGCTGGCTGTGCTGTCGTTGCCGGTGGTTTCGAGGATGCCAAGCCGGGCTTCCAGCTGCCGGTACTGGGTTGATAGTGAGTCAACCGTTGAGTCCAGGCCGTTAAGCGTCCAGCTGGCATGCAGGTAGAAGCCGAACAGCACGACAGACGCGAGGCCGATAATCTGCAGCAGTGTGAGCGCAGAAAATACCCTGGGTTGCCGCCTGAAGACGGGCTGATACAAGTTTATTTGCTGGTACATAACGTCCCTGTGTAGATTTACCTGTCCGTGGTAAAAGCAGGTGCCGCCGCACAAGCGACTGCAACTGCCGGAATTTCACCGGTGCCGGTACCATTCGGCACCCGGGATTCCTGTCTCGGCAGATACGAAGCAAGAATCTTGCCAGACTAACAACTAACTGAAATATATATAGAAAATAATTTCCGGCGGGGGAAAAAACGACAGTTATTTGCCGTTCTTGTGTGTCGGGGCGGCAGAAATCCGCCGCCCTGACACGTTGCGGCCTGGTTAGCGCCGGCGCCGGCGCGCCAGTGTGTAGTGGGTGATGTCGTCGACCAGTTGATTGAGCGGGATATGCTCGATGGCGTTGAAGCGGGTAGCGGCGTGATCAACCAGTGTCGCAATATCATCGACTTTTTCGCCAGGGCTACCTGTCACCAGCCGCTGCAGGCCAAGCAGTCCGCCGAACTGGATTTTGGACAATACGCCGTGTGGAACCTGTAGCAGGTCATCTTCAAGATCAAAGGCCGGTAATGCTGTAGCCTTCAGATTCTCGTGCAATAAACAGCAGCGCGTATGTGCGGCGTTGTCCTGGCAGGCGAACTCGGCGCCACCGCGACGGATAATTTTCTCGGCCCGGGTACAGGCAAAATCATCTTTTGCCAGGGTGGCGCCGAATGGACAGATGAGGTCGCTCATAATCAGTGTTTCCTTATTCACATGCCATGGCCAGTTGTAGACATAAATTCAGTCGCTTGCAAGCATGGCGTTGAATCCGGGCGATGATTGGTTAAAGATTGTATGGCAAACCGGGTAAAAGGAAGCTAGCCTGATGAAAGAAAAACCTGCAATTGCAACGGCAATACCCCGGCGACGTTATCGCCTGGGTGAGTTCACTATTACGGTGCTGGGGGATATCGACAGCAAGGATGGACGCGACTACCGCTATATCGCCGCGGTTATTTGCGGACAGGACCCGGAACCGGGACTGTACCTGACTGCTGAAACGGGCGGACCGGGAGAGGCGGCTGGTCTGGCCATGCGCATCGTCATGCAGGACGGTGCTGAAGTGATTGATCACTCAGAGCGCTGGGCCGATCTCGATGCGTTTGTCGACGAAGTGCTGCGAATTGTCTCGCGTTTGCTCAAGCTGACGGACGAGACGCCCTATCGACTGATGTAGGAGAAGCGCAATGAAAACAAGTAAAACGATCCTGATACTGTCGCTGACAAGTGCCATGCTCATCTCAACCGGTGCGCAGGCCTTCTGTTTTATGAAGGGGAACAACAATAACAGTCGTATGCATGATTACTATAATTACCGCGCCCCGGTCGTTGGCTATTCGCCAGCGCAGTATTACGCTTATCCGCCGGGTAGTCAGCCATCAGCTGGCTGGTATGGATACGGTTACCCCGGTGTGATGCCCGGACAGGCAGGTGCGGCCGCCTACAATGGCGCGCAGGGATGGCGTTAACGACGGGTTATTTTCTTACCAGGTTGAGGATGGTGTTGGTATCGTGGGTCTGCAGCATTTCCAGCAGTTCTTTCGCTGGCAGCGGCTTGCTGAACAGGAAGCCCTGGACAATGTGACAACCCTGCTTCTTGAAGAAGTTCAGTTGCCTGACGTTTTCCACGCCCTCGACCACCAGCCCGAGATTCATGCTGTGGGCCATGGCGATGATGGTCTGTGCAATCAGTGCATCGTCCTTGCTGTCCGGCAGTTCGCTGACAAACGAGCGGTCGATCTTGACCGTATCGATCGGTAGCTTGCGCAGATAACCCAGCGAAGAGTAGCCGGTACCGAAGTCATCCATTGCGATGCTCATGCCCTTGTCCTTGAACTTTTGCAGGGTCTTGATAGCTGAGTCGATATTACGCATTGCGACATTTTCGGTGATTTCCAGCTCGGCCTTGTCCGCGCTGATGCCCGAGTTGGCCAATGCGTGTTCCATGATGTCTTCGAATCCAGGCCTGGACAGCTGTGCGGAAGACAGGTTAACGGCCATGGTGAGTTCATCAAAACCTGCATCATGCCACTCGCGTAACTGCCTGAATGCGGTATTCAGTACCCACTCGCCGATTGGAATAATCAGGCCACTCTCTTCAGCAATGGGTATGAATTCCAGCGGGCTGACATAGCCCATGGTCGGGTGCTCCCAGCGTAGCAGGGCCTCGACACCGATAATCTGGTTGCGTGTTATATCGACTTTTGGCTGGTAGACGAGATGTAACTGCTTTTTCTCCAGTGCAGAGCGCAGGCTGGTTTCAAGCGCAAGTTTCTTGCGTGATCCGGCGTTCATCTCGGCCGTATAGTAGACCATCCGGTTGCGCCCGATGTCTTTCGCACGATACATGCTGATATCGGCGTGCTTGACCAGCGTGTCCGCGTCAGCACCGTCGAACGGGTAGACACTTATGCCAACGCTGGTCGTGATATGTAATTCATGACCATTACACGAGATTGAATCTGTCAGCGACTTGATGATCTTGCTGCCGATCCGGCCGGCATCTGATGCGCTTTTTATGTCCGGTAACAACACCATGAATTCATCGCCGCCGAGTCGGGCAATGGTGTCGCCTTCGCGCAGGCAGCTCTTCAGGCGGCGTGAAATTACCCGCAGCAACTGGTCGCCGACCGCGTGACCCAGCGAGTCGTTGATGATCTTGAAGCGATCCAGGTCGAGGAACAGTAGTGCCAGCATGCTCTGTTGCCGCCGCGCATGTGCGAGTCCCTTGCGGATCCGGTCATTCAGCAGGATGCGATTGGGCAGGCCGGTTAGCGCATCGTGATGGGCATGATATTCCATGCGCTTTGCAACGGCTTCCGCCTGTTCCTTGGATGAGGCGAGTTCGATATTGGCGATTTCCAGTTCCTGTGTGCGTATCGCCACTCGCTCTTCCAGTTCGACCTGGTGTTCTTTCAATTGTTGATCACGTGTCTGGATTTCATCCAGCATGGTATTGAAATCGCCGATCAGGTTGCCGAGTTCGTCCCGGCCATGACCGGCTACACGTAAGCCGAAGTTCTTTTCCGTACTGATGCGGCGTGCAATCGCGGACAGACGTAGCAGGGGATCAGTGATTATTCGCTGTAACTGGGTGCTGAGCGCAAAGGCAAATATTAGCGATGTGACAAGGACGACTGCAACAATCCACAGGAACCATGATAGCCGGTCATGTACGGCGCTCATGTCAGAGCGCAGATAAACAATACCGATTGGATCGTTTTCGTACACAATGGGCCGGAAGACTTCGGCGTATTTATCGCTGAACTTTACGTCCTGCTCGTTTGAGCCCCGGTGCGGGCAGGTCTCCATTAAATTCATTGCGGCGGTACGTAGCAAAGATGCCGCCGTCTTTCAGGTACAGGGCGCCTGCCTGGATGTTGCCCTGTGATTTCAGGAATCCCAGTGTTTCGAGCGCGGCATCGGCATCTCCAAACAGGATGGCAGCACTGCTGTTTGCTGCAATCATATCGGTCATGGTGTTGAGCCCGTCGACGACGGTCTTCTGGGCATACAGCCTGTCAGAGGTAATAAAGGCCACGCTTGCCAGTAACAGGGATGCCATCGTGATGGCCATACTGATCAGCATGAGCTTGTGGCGGACGGAGATGTTGTTGAATATCTTCATCGTCCCGCTGTCACATTGGTAGCCAGGTTCAAAAGCTTTGAACTGATAGACAGACCGGCAGTGTCTGCTGCGCTTGTATTGATTGCGAAGCTAACCTTTTTGCCATTGAGATTGAGTTCGATCATGCCGCCGGCATGGGTAAAACCGTCAATATCACTGACGGTGAGGATCGGGTACTTCTTCAGTTCGGTCAGGACAGAGTCAATATTGCTTTTCGAGCGAAGGGCTTATATATGCCATCTGGCAGTCGTGCACGTTTTCCAGGGTGCTGTGTTCTTCGACGACCAGGATGCTGTCATGCACACTCTTGCCAATCAGCGGGTCAAGCAGTTTTCCAAACGGGTTTTCGCCGATGACGCAAATCCTGAACGTCTGCTCGATGGGCTGTGGCCAGTTTACAAAGCGCGAGAAATTGTAAAGAAACGCCGCTTTGACATGGTACTCGGTAACAACGGGACTCTCCGCCCTGGTGACTTGCGGCGCCAGCACGGCGCACAACAGCGTAGCGAGTGTGACTCGCTTCGCCAGTTGCGACAGGAGTGCCGGTTTGCTGAACATCTATTGTGATGTCCAGCGTACCGTGGCGTGAATGCTGCGTTCGACTTCTGTTGGAGAAGATACGATGAAGTCGGGGTTGAACTCCGGGTGATGGCTGTCAAACAGATTCTGGCCGGTCAGTGATAATTCCAGGCCGCGCCGGGGTGCCCAGGCGATCCGTGTATCGAATGCCAGGTAGTCGTCTGTTTGCGGGAAGCCGAAGTTCTTCAGGCTGCCCATGTAGCGCAGCCCGGCGTCAACGCGGATGTTGTTGGCAAGATCCGCAGCGAGCCACAGGTTGGCCTGGTTTTCCGGCGAGCTGTCCTCGGCTGCCAGCGATGGGATATCCCCACTGCCATTGATGAGGTCGAGATCGACTTCCAGTCGCGTGTAATTGGCGTTCACAGACATCCATGAATTGGCACGCCAGTGTGCATCGATCTCGATGCCCTGGGTATTACCTTCCATATTGTTGCCGAAGGCGGCTTCCAGCGGTGCCGGCTGGTAAACATCGATGGTGCGCAGGTGGTCATATTTATTATAGAACGCAGCCACGTCGATGGTGACTGACTTGGCAAGCGCACGCCTGAAACCGATTTCATACGCAATCAGGCGTTCGGAATCGAATGACTTGCTGCCGAATATCGTCAACGGTGGTGGCGTCGGCGGCGGTGGAATCACCGCCAGGCTGACATCATGCTCGCCGCGGGACGGTGTGCGCACTGCGCGCGACACGGCACCCCAGATCGTGTTGCCCGATTCTGTAAGCCAGGCCATGCGCAGATTCGGTTGAAATTCGAAACCGGTGAAGTCATTGTGCTCCAGCTTGGTGCCGACAGTCAGCTTTGCGCGGTCCTCGAACAGGCTGATTTCATCCTGCAGAAATGCGGTCCACAGATTGACGCGTCGTTTCGGTGGCGTAAGGCTGAAAATCTGCGTTGGTTCGGTATCATCGCGGATGCTGCGGAAGTTAAGTCCCCAGACGACATCGTGATCGTCATTCCAGCCGAAATGATGCTGGAACTCGAGATCCAGTGTTTGACGATCCTCGAACAACACGTCGCTTTCACGACCGACATGATCGAAATAGGCCTGCAGCGTGAAGTTGGAATCGGTGTTCGTTTGATGCGTCCAGCGGTAAAGCAGGTTGCCGCCCCGGGTCTCGGCGTCATCGATGATCATGGCCGGCGCAGACGGTGCAATCGTCAGTTCCTGGCCACCCGTGCCCTTGTAAACATCGCCCTGTAGTGTGTGGCTGTCTGATGCTCCGTTTTTCCAGTCGCGGCGGAAACCCGTCTGCGCAATCCTGGCATCATCATGTGCGCCGGCTGCGCTGTAGCCGGTATCATCGGCGCGCGACATGGCGTACACGCGATAGTGCGCGCCACTGCGGTCAACGCCGCCATGCCGGACATTCATCAGGTGATCCAGTTCATTACCGGCACTCGCCGACACGAGTGTGCCCTGCGTGTCCGCGGCAGTTTTGGTGATAATGTTGATAACGCCATTGACAGCGTTCGAGCCCCACAGTGTTCCGCCCGGCCCGCGAATTACCTCGATACGCTCGATATCCTCAAGCATGGCAAGATTCGCGTCCCAGTAGACGCCGGTAAACAGCGGGGTATAAACGGTCCGCCCGTCGATCAGGACCAGCAGTTTGTTGGCAAAGCGGCTGTTGAATCCGCGCGCTGTAACGGCCCACTTGTTGGCATCGATTCGCGCGACATGCAGTCCGGGGACACGGCGCAGGGCGTCCGGGATGTTGGTGACACCCCAGCGCTGGATATCCTCGCCGGTAATAACGAAGACCGCGGCGGCGGCCTCGGATTTTTTCTGTGGCTTCTTCGATACGGACGTGATTTCGAGATTCATGAGCGCCTCGAGGCTCATATCCGTTAAATCGGCCGTCGCGGTACCTGCCACTGTGGTTGCCGTCAGGGCGACCAGTGAAATCGGCAATACCGCCAGGCGTCGAGCGGTTCGCCCGGCCACGCATCGCCAGTGGCGCGCCTGTCTCGCTATGCGATTCAGCGTCAAATTCCGGATTGTATTTATCCCCTGCACCATCCTGCTTACTCCATGAGTTAACTGTAACTACATGTTTCAAGGGGGGAATTATTCTTTTGCACCAAGCGGATGCACACTTCCATGCGCGAGGAGAGCCCCTTCTAATCAAGGCTATCGGCGTTACGGGAATCTATCTTAAGTACTTGTTGAGTCTAGCGGTTTGCGGGGTAGAGAGAGGCTACTGCGGGTGAAGTTAGTCGGAATCGGATTTGCCGGGAATGTCGAGCTGGACCACGACGGATGATTGCGGCTCATCGACAAAACGGGGGCGGGCGTCCAGTGAGCGGCCGTCGGCCTCGGCGAGTTCTGTTTCACGTGCAGTGATCAGCGCCAGGCACTTGCGCATGCCATCGATGGTGTCATCGCTTAACGGGTGACGGTAGCCCGCCTTTGTGTAAGTGTCCTTGGCGATGTCGGTCAGGACGCGCTTCATGACGCGGAGGATGCGTTCTTCTTTGGACAGTTCGGTTGCGTCGCTCATCGGCTGCTCGTGGGTTTTGCGGTGGTTGTTATTGTCGCACAGAAAATCGGCAAACGGGTTACTCCTTTATATACATATAGTGCCAGGGGTTGCCGGTCACGGTACGCAGGGTATTCAGCAGCGCATCGCCGGGGACGGCTTCTGACGGGTATATCCCCCTGATTTCAACAAAGACTTTGCCGAATCCGGCGGTTTTCCGGAAGACCCAGTGGGTGAGCGGGGCCGGCTGCTCACAGGCGGCGCATGTCCACCCGGTCTCTGCGGGATTGTCACGCCAGTCTTGCAGGTGCTGTGCCCAGTGCGTGTCCGCATGCCCGCAGTGCGGGCAGCGGGGCGGACGTGTCTGCGGGTCTGCGCGGAACTGCAACGCGGGTGTGCAGGTCAGCATGACGTGACAGAAGCGGCCGTCAGCAATTGCGCTTCCAGCCCGGCGCTGTTGGCCGGTGGTTCCAGCTCGATCATGGGTGAGCAGCCGAGGAAGCTGACCAGCTGCAGGAAACGGTCACCGACCGGGTAGAACATGCCTTCCGTGCAGGCTGCGGGTTCGCCAATGAAGCCGATTGCCTGCAGCGGGCGGACAAGTTGTTCGCAGTTATCGATGCCGGTATCCGGGTCGGTCGGCAGCAGTATCAGTTTATGGGCAGGCAACGCGCAGGCCTCGCATGGTATCGGGGTGGTGATTGCACCATAATAACGTACATGACTGATCTGCATGACTCGCCCTGTTCAATTCATGCCCTGGAGCTGGGGCCGATGGAGAACTTCGTCTACCTGGTGCATGACCATGCCAGCAACCGTGCGGCCGTGGTCGATCCGGCCTGGGATGTGCCGACCGTGATAGCCACTGCACAACAGCACGGCATGCAGATTACCGACATCCTGCTGACGCATAGTCATCACGACCATATCAACGGCATTGACGGGATACTGCAGCACACCGATGCGCAGCTGCACCTGTTAAAGGCGGAAGCGACCTTCTGGGGGCAGGGGCTTGACCTGCCGACCCTGCATCATGGCGGTGATGTGATTCGCGTCGGTGAAACGGAGATCACCGCGCTGCACACGCCGGGGCATACGCCGGGATCGGCCTGTTATCACGTTGGCAATGAACTCATCACGGGTGACACACTGTTCGTGTTCGGTTGCGGGCGTTGCGACCTCGCCGGCGGCGACCCGGAGCAGATGTTTGTCACGCTGAAAGACATGGCCACGCATTTTTCCGCGGATACCGTTATCCGCCCGGGACATAACTACGCGGAAAAAACCACCTCGACCCTTAAGGAACAGGTCGACGGCAATCCCTTTATGCACTTCGACGATCCCGCGCGCTTCGTGCGCTATCGCATGCATCACCACGACCAGCACCGCGATACGCCCTATGGCCCGGTCTGCCGGGGCGAGGAGATGCCGGACTGAATATCCGTTTCTTTTGGCGGCTGTCGCGTGTGCCGGCTGAGTTCATGACCGACTGTACGTACGCGTCGTGAACAGGTTTCGTGCCTTTCGCGTGCACGAAGGTGTGCCCGGCGTGCTGGAAAACATCACGCTCGATGAGCTCTCACCGGGCGAGGTCGTGATCGAGGCGCATTACTCCAGTGTGAATTACAAGGATGCGCTGGCGGGGACGGCGCGCGGCAAAATCCTGCGCCGCTTTCCGCTGGTTGCCGGGGTCGACGTGGCGGGCCGCGTGCTCGATTCAGGTGATGCACGGTTCTCAACAGGCGACAGTGTGCTGGTTACCGGGTGCGGGCTGGGTGAAAGCCATGATGGCGGGTTTGCAGAAATCGTGCGCGTACCGGCTGACTGGGTGGTGCCGCTGCCGGCCGGCCTGTCGCTGTTCGATGCCATGGCGCTGGGGACGGCCGGCTTTACCGCGGCACTGGCGATTGACCGGCTGGAACAGAACGGTCTGCAGCCGGGGCAGGGTGCCGTGCTCGTTACCGGCGCCAGTGGCGGTGTTGGCAGCATTGCCATCGATCTGCTGAGCGGAGCCGGGTATGACGTCGTTGCCATGAGTCGCAAGCCGGATGCGGACGCTTACCTGGCATCACTGGGCGCCGGTGAAGTGATCGACGCAGCACGCGGTTGCTGCAGAGACGCGGCCGCTGGAGCCGGCGCGCTGGGCGGCGGCCATCGATAATGTCGGCGGGGATGTGCTGGCCTGGCTGACGCGCACCCTGCAACCGTGGGGCAGTATTGCCGCAATCGGCCTGGCTGGCGGGCATGAACTGCACACTACCGTGATGCCGTTTATCCTGCGGGGCGTCAGTGTGCTCGGTATTAGCTCGGCAAACTGCCCGATGGTGCGGCGTTTGCGAATCTGGGACCGGCTGGTGAGTGACCTGAAGCCGCGTCACCTGGACAGGATTGTGGCCGGGACCATTACGCTCGATGCGTTACCCGGTGTGTTCGAGCAGGTGCTGGCCGGACAACACCGTGGCCGCCATGTTGTGCAATTGCAATAATTGCCAGGTATTTCCCTGAGGGTGTCTTGCCTGGCAAGTGATGGTAGCGGGAACACCGGTGAAGTTGCGCAGGCCGTCAGCGACTGGTGACATACGTCAGTATCTCGATTACCTGTGCCGGTGTGCGTGCCCAGGCCATGGCGGCGGCGTCCACTTCCTTCAGCGGGTGCACGATATCTTCATCATGTAGCGTGATATAGGGTTTGCCGAGTGCCGCGCAACAGCCGGCATCAAACGCGGCATTCCATTGCTTGTACTTGTCGCCGAAGCGCACGATGGCGATATCGCAATTCTCGATCAGGGTGCGGGTGCGGATGCCGTTCACTTTTGCGGACTTGTGGTCGCGCCAGAAGTTGTCGGACTCCTTGCCCAGGCCATCACCGGCCGCATCGCTGGCCTCGTGGTCGGTAACGGCAGAGCTGAACTCAACCGGCAGGCCAAGTGCTTCGACGCCTTGTATGACCTGTTCACGCCAGTCGGTATGTATTTCGCCGGACAGGTAGACGGTCCATTTCATGGGAATCTCCAGATTATATAGATTGTTAATAATCACGGTAACTGGCGGGCAGTGTAGTGCTGCGGTATTGCCAGTGGATGTTGTTTCGCATGTTATACGCTTTGTTGTTTGTTTGCGTAGATATAGTACATGCTGGTGTCATTCCATACGCCTTCGCCGGTTTCAAGTGCGCTTGATCTTTTCTTTATAGTCCTGCTGACACTGATTCAATATGTCGGAAGGCACATTATCAAGTGGATGCGGGTATTGGCCCGGTGCAAAGTCGTCCTTCTCAATCCACGAATTTGTTGCATCTTCGACAGGCACAAAGTAACCGCTACGTTGCTCGCGGATATCAACATCCCTGAAGCCAGCCTCGATAAGTAGCTGGCGGGTCTTCTCCATCGTGCCCGTGGGTGTATTCAAAAGGTAAGGGAAGCCGTGGTTCGCTAACACGTCGCGTGCAATCGATACCCAGAAGTATGAGGTCTCCGGTAATGCATGGAAAGCCAGCCCAGCCGCCGGGTTTAAGCAGGTCATGCCAGTGTTTTAATGTCGCGAGTGGATCGAGCATGCAGAAAAATGCAGATGCACAATACAGCCGGTCAAAGCTATTGCTGTGGAATTCAAGATGCTCCGCATCTGCCAGGATAAATTCAGAGATTGTGCAGGTCCGATGGCGGCCAGTATTTTGTTTGCCTCAAACAGCATGCCTGCCGATAGATCTATACCAGTGACCTTGCCATCCGGCCCGACAAGCGAGGCGGCCTGGAATGCGATCGTGCCGGTGCCTGTGCCGATATCCAGTACACAGTCACCGGTTCGCGGCGGGAATTCTTCAATCAGTTTCAGTGCAGTCGTTCTGTGCCACTCGCTGTTGTCATGATTTCCGCTTCTGGCATCGTAGGTGTCGGTAATGTGCTTATGGTAAGCCTGTTGCTCTTCACTGTTCATGTGCTGATTCTAACGCGTAACGTTGGAGTCTGGCGGGCCGACGGAGGTGGCATACCGTTGGTGCTTTGCTTGAGCGATTTGTTAATCCGCCTGTTGCAGTTTTTCAGCCCAGCAGTCCGGGATTGCGTTGCCAGATGGCATACGTAAGTGCCGAGGCAAGCGTGACCCACGCCAGGTACGGCAGGAGCAACGCGCCGGCAACCTTGCTGATTCGCCAGAACAGGATAATGGTGGCAACGATCATCACCCATAACAGCAGTATTTCCGCGAAGGCAAGACCGCCCTGGTGCCAGACAAAGAACAGCCATGTCCACAACGCGTTGACACCCAGTTGCGCCATGAACAGCAGCAGTGCAATGCGTGCGCCGGAGAAGCCCCGCGCTCGCCAGACGAGCCATGCGGATACACCCATGAGGGCATACAGTACTGACCAGACGGGTCCAAACAGCCATCCCGGCGGCGCCCAGTCCGGGCGGACCAGCTCTGTGTAGAACGCACCGGCCTGCGCTGACGCCAGCCCGCCAATCGCAGCCGCGGCAAACACCAGCAGTAACCATCCGAAAAGGCCGAGGGTCTGTTTCGTGGTTGACGGGGGCTGTGTGTGGTTCATGTGCGGCCTAACGCCCTGTATCTTGCATGCGCTTGTTATGCATTTCGTATTTCATATACTTCTATACTCGCATTTTTTCCATCTCGATCAATATGCTGTGTCGTCTTGACGTGTGTCATGCCGGCTTTCTTCATTACTTTGCCTGAAGCGGGATTCGAAGTTAGATGCTCCGCTACGATTATTCTCAGCCCCAATGTATGAAACGAAAACTGTATTAGCTCTCTGGCTGCTTCAGTGCAGTAACCCATGCCCCAATATGGCTCTCCCATCCAATACCCCAGTTCTCCCTGTGATTCGTCAATTCTCACCAAGCTGATTGTCCCCAGTAATTGATGCGAGTCCAGTTTGACTATCGCATAGGCAACACGCGTTTTCGTTTCCCAGTATATTTCATGTGAATTTATCCATTCTTCTGCCATGCCGTTTTCATAGGGGAAAGGAATGTTTAAAGTCATTTTTGATACGTTGTAATTTCCTGCCAGTTTCCGGACTTCACTTGCATCGTCAAGACGAAATCTACGCAGTAGGAGCCGTTGCTGTCTTCAAGTCGGGCTGATTCATTTTAGAAATACATGACGCTTCAATAACCGGTGCAGATTTGCTGCGTTCGGCGCCGAAGGCGCGAAGTTGATTGATTTGTTAGCATTACGCGCTCTGCAGTACTTGTTGAATAAAAGGCCACTTTTTCTCTGTATACGCTTCGCGATCTTCTTTGTAAGTCGCTGCCAGCTCCCGCTTTAAATTCGCATACTGCGATGCCACCTTGTCATTCGAGCGAAGTAAATCACGAAATTGAATGCGCTCTTTCCATAGAGGGCTTTCAAACGGAATCAAATGCAGATGATGCGTTCTAAAAGCATCTGATGGTTTACAAAACCAGTGCATCACTTCTGTTTTGTAAGGCCAATATTCATAACCATCGTGATACGAGCACTTCGATAGCAGGTTTGGATTCTTCGAGAGACTTGACGCCAAACATCACGTCAATCACAGGCTTGGCTACCATGCCTGGAACAGCCGTGCTCCCAACATGCTCAATACTACCGAAATGCCATTCGCCAGCTATGGCTATTAAATGTTTTTTTTCTTTCTCGAATTTTGATGGCCATGAAGAATCATATTCTTCGAGTATTACTGATGCCTGGCTCATGCTGGGATCTACCTTCGTCATGCTAACGCTAAAGATCACCGGCGACGTTTACGGCGTCCGGTGCAGCGCCTTGTTGGGCCATTAAATTCCTGAGCACTTGAATCCTCTCATCCCAGTATTGATGCTCAAGGTACTTGTGGCCGATTCTGTTAGCGTTCCTGGCATGTATAGCCATCACCCAGAGTGTTGCAACTATCTCAAAATATTCAATCGCTTCGAGTTCGCAGTCAGTGAGTTGCCGAATTTCCTGATATCCGTACAAAAAGGCATTTATTAAACTATGTTTGAACCCGCTCTTTTTCAGAGAAGATGCGAATTTCCCAATCTCAAAAGCCCTATAGCCAAAGCCGCACTGGTCAAGGTCAAATAATGTAATTCGCTGATTCCGGTCAATGTGAAAATTCTTTGAGTTTACGTCTCCCAAGCAGATGCCGTAAATTCCAAGCTCCTTTGGAATGTCTGGCCACTTATCCCGCAGATATTTATGAAGCGTATCGATGGAAGCGATACTATCAGGATCAAGAAATGGCTTAATGGATTCAATGGATTCATCGATGAGATGCCGTGCATCTAGCTCTGGTCGCTGTTGTTTTGTAGAGAATTCGCCAGATAATTCATGAACCGTTGCGACGGCTCTTCCCAATATTCTGCATTGCTCAGCTTTTAGGTCATCCTCTGGGGCATAGCCATCTGCGTAGTTGAATAGGACCGCAAGTCGATTGCCTTCCGGGCTGTCGATACTGAAAGTCGGCTCTCCGCGAGAAGTAAGCACTGGCGCAGCAACAGGCGCTTGTTTTTCGTTCAGGTACGAAAGCAGCTCCATTTCAAAATGCACTTCCTCTCTGCTGCGCCAGTCATTTCGATATATGCGCAGGATGTATGTTCCATTGTCGCTTTCGATCAGGTAATTATCGTGGAGCCCGAGCATATAGAACTTGCAATGGCGAGGCTGAATCGTATCGTAATGAGAAGCTATTAATCGTCCAACTGATTCCGCAGCGAGTTGTGAATATGTGTAGGCGTATGGATTCGTCATTATGGAGCCCAACTACCATTAGGCGACCGAATGTCGCTTTTCAAAAGGTTAATCGTTGACCATAACATTTTGCTGTCACCAGGCAGATCAGCCGGTTACTTGAATACTGTCATGTTATGGAGACTCGAATAAATACGCAAATGGCGCGGCAGGTGTGGTGGCGATTTGTTGCCACTTGTCTGTGGTTGTGGCGGTATTATTAGCCGCATGGAAACGCTGCCTGATTATCTCCGTGCCGGTCTCGATATCGTGTCCATCGGTCTCAATCCATCGTTGCCTTCTGTGCGCGACGGTTTTTATTTCGCCAACCCGCGCAACCGGTTCTGGCGGGCGCTGAATGCCAGTGGACTGGCGGGGGAACCGCTTGAGCCGGGTATTGCCGCGATGGAAAAGTTATATGAAGACTGCGCGATTGGTTTTACCGACGTGGTGAAACGACCCACGGCCGGTGGACACGAACTGCGTGCGGCAGACTACCGGGAATGGGCGCCGGTGTTGCACGATCGGCTGCTGCAATTCCAGCCGCGCATTGCCTGGTTCCAGGGCAAGCAGGCCTATGCCAATTACCTGAAATATGCCATGGAATTAAGGCCGGCCATCGACTGGGGCGAGCAGGCGTTGCGCATAGGCGATAGCCGGGTGTTCGTCACGCCGAACCCGAGTCCGGCCAATGCGGTCTTTTCGCTGGATGACCTGATCGACTGGTATACGCGGCTGGCGCACTTGCGTGATTCGCTGCACCAGGCGGCAATTGGCTGAACATTGCCTATACTCGTTGTGAGGGTTTGTGAACCAGATGGAGGGTTAGATAATGGCTATCGCGATGACAGTTTCGGAATACCTTGCGGACCATGGCGTTGCCTACGATGTGTTGACCCACCCGCATACCTTGAACAGCAATCAGAGCGCGCGGGCATCGCATGTGCCGGGCAGGCGGCTGGCGAAGTCCGTCGTGCTGGAAGACGATGACGGCTACGTGATGGTGGTCGTGCCGTCGGACCGTCACGTGGATCTCGGCGAGCTGCACCGGTTAATGAATCGCAATCTTGGCCTGGCGAGTGAATATGAGCTGCGTAGCCTGTTTTCGGATTGTGAAACGGGTGCATTGCCGGCGATCGGTCCGGCCTATGGCATTGAAACGCTGGTGGATGAGGCAATTGCCGAGCAGGCGGAGGTGTGGTTTGAGGCCGGCGACCACGAGCAGCTGATCCATGTCAGCCACGAGGATTTCACGGTACTGATGGGCGATGGTGTGCGTCGCGGGCGTTTCAGCCACTGACGTTTGTTTGCCTGCGCCGGTCTAGAGGCCGAAGGCCTGTGTGCCCCAGCCTGCGCCGCCGACGGCGGCCTCGGGATGATGCTGGTGGATATTGGTTTCAACATCCGTGACCTGCGCTTCCGGGACGTCTACCAGTAACAGGATCTCGCCGTGCGCCAGTGCGTCGCGGAATTCACCCAGGTGAGTGTTGGGAATAGACGTCAGGTGCAGGCCGAACATGAAATTGCCGATCATGATCGCGGCCGGGACCAGCAGCCACCAGCTGGGTCCATACACGGCCGGTAGTACGATCAGTGCAATCAGTGCCAGGGCAAAACTGGCCATGTTGATGTTCCAGCAGGTTTTTTCGATACGTTTCGCGCTGTCATTTTTCTGGCGGAGCGAGGCGGTCGGCAGTCCGTCCAGCCGGGTGCGCGGATCGCCCAGCGCATGGATGTGTTTTCTGTCGATACCCTGTTCGACCAGTTCATCCACCACGCTCAGTGCATGCTGACGGTCCGGAATCAGGAAATACAGTCGTCGATCCATGGCCAGCCCCCGTATCTTATTGGTAAACCTGTTTAAATAGGTTTTTCTGGTGTCGTCCCTCGTACTTTAGTATAGCTGCCCTCTAGTACCAAAGTATTAGCCGCCATTGTGTCGTAGCCAACTGAATATGACAACCGTGTGACAGTGATTGCGCATGTCAGCCGGTGTTGATGGAAAACGTCGGCTCCTCTCGACTGTGTTTTGCTATTTGTGTTGACACTCCAAAGGTCCTGCAAGACAATAGCGGGCTTGCATTTTTGGAGGGGTTCCCGAGTGGTCAAAGGGATCAGACTGTAAATCTGACGGCTCAGCCTTCGGAGGTTCAAATCCTCCCCCCTCCACCAAATGGTGGAATAGCAGGTAATTAAAGGCTTTTTATGATTGCAGGAGTGCTGGCCTGGCGGGTGTAGTTCAGCGGTAGAACCTCAGCCTTCCAAGCTGATGACGTGGGTTCGATTCCCATCACCCGCTCCAGAAATACAGGGAATAAACCCTGGACTTTTTACCGGATTATCACGGTGAAGACGGAGAAAATTAAATGGGGTCAGCCCCCGATTGCAGGCAAAAATCGGTGGCTGACCCCATTTAATTCGAAAGTTTTTGCCCATATAGCTCAGTCGGTAGAGCACTTCCTTGGTAAGGAAGAGGTCACCGGTTCAAATCCGGTTATGGGCTCCAGGACAATTGGAAACAGTTAACTCAGCGAAGCGCTAACCGAGAGGGGAGTCAGACGTAATGTCAAAGGAAAAATTCGAGCGAACCAAACCGCATGTCAACGTGGGAACGATTGGTCATGTTGATCATGGCAAGACGACATTGACTGCAGCGATCACGAAGGTGATGGCGGAGCAGCAGGGCGGTGAGTTCAAGGATTACGCGGATATTGATAATGCGCCGGAAGAGCGCGAGCGCGGTATTACGATTGCGACGGCACACGTTGAGTACGAGTCCCCGAACCGCCACTACGCGCACGTGGACTGTCCGGGACACGCGGACTACGTGAAGAACATGATCACGGGTGCGGCGCAGATGGACGGCGCGATCCTGGTGGTGAGTGCTGCAGACGGTCCGATGCCGCAGACGCGTGAGCACATTCTGCTGTCACGCCAGGTGGGCGTGCCCTATATATTGGTTTACATGAACAAGGCTGACCAGGTTGACGATGCCGAGTTGCTGGAGCTGGTGGAGATGGAGATTCGCGAGCTGCTGGACAGTTACGATTTTCCGGGTGACGACACCCCGATCGTGACGGGTTCGGCGCTGAAGGCGCTGGAAGGCGACACCAGTGATATCGGTGTGCCGTCGATCATCAAGCTGGTTGAAGAGATGGACAAGTACATTCCGCAGCCGGAGCGTGCGATTGACGGTGATTTCCTGATGCCGGTTGAGGACGTGTTCTCGATATCAGGTCGTGGCACGGTGGTCACGGGTCGTGTTGAGCGCGGCATAGTGAAGGTGGGTGAGGAGCTGGAGATTGTCGGCATTCATGACACGTTGAAGACGACGTGCACGGGTGTGGAGATGTTCCGCAAGTTGCTGGACGAGGGCCGTGCCGGCGACAACGTGGGTGTGCTGCTGCGTGGTACGAAGCGTGAAGAGGTTGAGCGTGGTCAGGTGCTGTGCAAGCCGGGCAGTATCAAGCCGCACACGAAGTTCGAGTGTGAGGTGTACGTGCTGAGCAAGGATGAGGGTGGTCGTCATACGCCGTTCTTCAGCAACTACCGTCCGCAGTTTTACTTCCGCACGACCGACGTCACGGGTGCCTGTGATTTGCCGGAAGGTGTCGAGATGGTGATGCCGGGTGACAACGTGAAGATGGTGGTATCGCTGATTGCACCGATCGCGATGGAAGAAGGACTGCGTTTCGCGATTCGTGAAGGTGGCCGGACCGTTGGCGCCGGCGTGGTCGCGAAGATCATCGAGTAAAACGGTTGGTGATGGCGTGCCATCACCGCGAGTTGCAGGAGCGCATCGCATGCGCGAAATCGCGCCTGCGATGCGCTCCTACAATGATTTTAAAGAGTTAGGCCAGTAGCTCAATTGGCAGAGCGGCGGTCTCCAAAACCGCAGGTTGGGGGTTCGATTCCCTCCTGGCCTGCCAACAACAGCGTGACGGGCGTAAGCCGGTCAGCGGAGAAATATGAACGCAAAAGCTGAAGCGGAAGGCGGCGCACTGGATAACCTGAAGTTATGGGTGGGTGTGCTGATTCTGGCGGGCGCCATTGCAGCCTTCTATCACTTCCAGGACCAGTTGCTGGTCGTGCGGGTGCTGGGGTTGCTGGCGGCAGCGGGTGTGGCGATCTTTATCGCGTCACAGTCCAGCACGGGCAGGAGCATTGTCGGCTTTATCAGTGGTGCGCATAGTGAAACGCGCCGCGTGGTCTGGCCGTCACGTGCCGAGACCGTGCAGACGACGCTGGCCGTGATGTTCATCGTGTTGTTGGTAGGAATTGCACTCTGGCTGCTGGATATGCTCCTGCTGTGGGCGATCCAGATTGTGACCGGACAAGGTGGCTGACATGTCTTTGCAATGGTACGTGGTACACGCCTATTCAGGCTTCGAGAACCAGGTAAAGCGTGCGCTGGAAGAACGCATTGCACGTGAAGAAATGACTGATTCCTTTGGCGAGATACTGGTGCCGACGGAAGAAGTGGTCGAGATGCGCGAAGGTTCGAAGCGCCGGAGCGAGCGCAAGTTCTTCCCGGGCTACGTGCTGGTGCAGATGGATATGAATGAGGATACCTGGCACCTGGTGAAGGATGCACCCAAGGTACTCGGGTTTATCGGCGGTACGTCCGACAAGCCGGCGCCGATTACGCAACGCGAGGCCGATGCAATTCTGCAGCGCGTGCAGGAAGGCGTCGACAAGCCGCGTCCGAAGGTGCTGTTCGAGGTTGGCGAAGTTGTGCGCGTGACCGACGGTCCGTTCAACGACTTCAACGGCGAAGTCGAGGAAGTGAACTACGAGAAGAGCCGGTTGCGTGTATCGGTGCTGATCTTCGGTCGTTCAACACCGGTCGAACTGGAGTTCGGCCAGGTAGAAAAGGCGTAACATATATTTGGTGTAGGAGCGCCTTACAGGCGCGATTCAAATTCGCGCCTGCAAGGCGCTCCTACAGTTGATTTGCAGGTATGTGTGTAATCCATACCGTGTAAACAGGGGAGCCGCAAGGCGCTTGTACCCACAGGAGTAAAAGATGGCCAAGAAAATCGAGGCATATATCAAGCTGCAGGTACCTGCAGGTGAAGCCAATCCGAGTCCGCCGGTCGGCCCTGCGCTGGGTCAGCATGGCGTTAATATCATGGAATTCTGCAAGGCCTTCAACGGCCAGACGCAGAAACTCGAGAAGGGTATGCCGATCCCGGTTGTGATCACGGTCTACAGCGATCGCAGTTTTACCTTCATCACCAAGACGCCGCCGGCGTCCGTCCTGCTGAAGAAAGCGGCCGGTATCCAGAAGGGTTCCGGTGTGCCCAACACCGACAAGGTGGGCAAGGTGACGCGCGCGCAGCTGGAAGAGATCGCGACCACCAAGATGGCCGACCTGAATGCTGCTGATATGGAAGCGGCTGTCAAAATCATTGCTGGAAGTGCCCGCAGTATGGGCCTTGATGTAGAGGGATAGGGATCATGGCCAAACTGAGCAAACGGGCGAAAGCCATTAGTGAAAAGGTTGAACTGGGCAAGCAGTACGCCATCGACGAGGCGATAGCCCTGTTACAGGAGCTGTCGAGCGTGAAGTTCAAGGAATCCGTCGACGTCAGCGTCAACCTCGGCGTCGACCCGCGCAAGTCCGACCAGAACGTGCGCGGCGCCACGGTGCTGCCGAACGGTACCGGCAAAACGGTTCGCGTTGCAGTCTTTACGCAGGGCGCCAATGCCGATGCCGCGAAGGAAGCCGGCGCTGACATCGTCGGCATGGACGACCTGGCAGACGAAGTGAAAAAGGGCAACATGGATTTCGACGTGGTGATTGCATCACCTGATGCCATGCGTGTTGTCGGTACGCTGGGCCAGATTCTCGGTCCGCGCGGCCTGATGCCGAACCCGAAGGTCGGTACCGTGACACCGGATGTGGCGACGGCGGTGAAAAATGCCAAGGCCGGCCAGGTGCGCTATCGCACCGACAAGGCAGGCATTATTCATTGCCCGATCGGTCGTGTTGATTTCGATGTCAATGCCCTGAAGGAAAACCTGACGGCATTGCTGATTGACCTGAACAAGGCCAAGCCTTCAACCGCCAAGGGCGTGTTTATGAAGAAGGTGTCGGTTTCGACCACCATGGGGCCCGGCCTGCAGATCGATCAGGCAAGCCTCGAATTGTAAAGAGATCAAGCTCGCGCAAAGTCGCGAAGCTCGCAAAGAATTTAAGGTTAAAACCTGAATACATTTGTTTCTTTGTGGCTTGGTGCGAGATATGGAATTTAAAGGTTTTGACGTCAGCGGGTAGATGTTTGCCGGCGACCGTCAAAGACCGCAGGTACCTGGTGTAACCGGGTTTAATGGTTCTGTTTTAACGCAGAGTCGCCTGCGCAGATGGTGCGCGAAGTGACAGGTTGCCTGTCTTCAAGCCACCAGACAGAGTGCACCGGGGTGTTTGACCGGTGTGTTGTAACCGTAACGGAATAGCCGTGCGTAATACACGCATTGTATTTCCAAGAGGTAAACACAATGGCATTAACGCTTGAACAGAAAAAGGCTGTTGTTGCTGAAGTGTCTGAAGTCGCCAAGGGGGCGTATTCCGCCGTGGCCGCCGAGTATTGCGGTCTGACGGTTGAGGATCTGACGAACCTGCGTATCAAGGCCCGCGAAGACAATGTCTATCTGCGTGTCGTGAAGAATACGTTGGCCCGTCGTGCCCTTGCGGACACCGACTTTGAATGCATGAGTGACAAGCTGACCGGTCCGCTTATCCTGGCTTTTTCGCAGGAAGACCCCGGTGCAGCTGCACGCGTGGCCAAGAACTTTGCCAAAGATCATGACAAGTTCGAAGTCACCATGCTGTCAGTGGGCGGTGAATTACTGGAAGCGTCGCAAATCGACAAGCTTGCCAGTCTGCCGACCCGTGACCAGGCAATCAGCTTGCTAATGGCTGTGATGAAGGCACCGACCGAGAAGTTCGTCCGTACACTTAATGAAGTGCCGGGCAAACTGACGCGTACGGTGGCGGCTATCCGTGACCAGAAAGCAGCCTGAACCCGCTAACGTTTAGAGAATATTGACTAGGAGTATTTGTTATGGCCGTTTCACAAGAAGAAATTCTGGAAACAATCTCGAGCATGTCAGTGATGGAGGTCGTTGACCTGATCTCTGCCATGGAAGAGAAGTTTGGTGTATCTGCTGCCGCTGCTGTTGCCGCGGCTCCTGCAGCCGGTGGTGGCGAAGCAGCCGCTGTTGAAGAACAAGACGAGTTCGACGTTGTCATGGCCAGTTTTGGCGACAACAAGGTAGCTGTCATCAAGGCAGTCCGTGCTATCACCGGCCTGGGCCTCAAAGAGGCGAAGGAAATGGTGGAAAGCGCCCCTTCAACCGTGAAGGAAGCTGCCAGCAAGAGCGAAGCGGAAGAGCTCAAGAAGCAGCTTGAAGACGCCGGCGCGAAAGTCGAGCTCAAGTAAACGGGACGCATGTAATCATTCTGTGATTGCTGTAACCCTGCAGAAACAGGCCAGGCTGGACGCGGTCAATGCGTCCGGCCTGTTCCTGTCTGTTGAAATTTCATGAGCGCATCGTTCTGAACGGGGTGCCTGCCTGTCGCAGTTAACGGACTGACCGGCGGCGGCAAACAAATTCCTTCATTTTTATGGAGAGGAAAACCTGATGGCCTATAGCTACACCGAGAAGAAACGCATTCGCAAGGACTTTGGCGAACGTCACAGCATACTGGAAGTCCCGTACCTGCTGGCGACGCAGATCGAGTCCTATCGTGACTTCCTGCAGGCAGACAAAGACCCGGATTCCCGTGGTGAGAAGGGTCTGCATGCGGCCTTCAGTTCAGTTTTCCCGATTGTCAGCTACTCAGGCAACGCTGCGCTCGATTACGTGAGTTACCGTCTCGGTGAGCCGGCCTTCGATGTCAAGGAATGCCAGATGCGCGGCCTGACCTACGCGGCGCCGCTGCGTGCACTGGTGCGCCTCATTATTTACGACAAGGACTCACCGGCCGACGCGAAGAAGATCAAGGACATCAAGGAGCAGGAAGTCTACATGGGCGAACTGCCGCTGATGACCGATAACGGCACGTTCGTTATCAACGGCACCGAGCGCGTGATCGTGTCCCAGTTGCATCGTTCGCCGGGCGTATTCTTCGATCACGACAAGGGCAAGACCCATTCGTCCGGCAAGCTGCTGTTTTCCGCGCGCGTCATTCCCTACCGCGGTTCCTGGCTGGATATGGAGTTCGATCCGAAGGACTGCGTGTTCGTTCGTATCGACCGTCGTCGCAAGCTGCCGGCCAGCATCCTGCTGCGCGCGCTGGGCTACGACAACGAACAGATTCTCGATATGTTCTTCGAGACCAACAATTTCACCTTTACCAAGAGCGAGATCAAGCTCGACCTGGTCGCGGAACGACTGCGTGGTGAGGTGGCCTCGTTTGATATCAAGGTCAAGAGCAAGGTTATCGTGGAAGAAGGCCGCCGTATTACCGCGCGCCACATCCGCGAACTTGAAAAAACCGGTGTGAAATCACTGGCTGTGCCCGACGAGTACATGGTCGGCCGCATTGTCGCCACCAATATTATCGACAAGGAAACCGGTGAGGTCATCGTTAACGCGAATGATGAAATCACCGATGAGCTGCTCGCCAAGCTGCGCGAGGCCGAGGTCAAGGAAATAAAGACGCTCTATGTCAATGACCTGGACCGTGGCCCGTACATGTCGAGCACCCTGCGGATCGACCCGACCACCACCGAGCTGGAAGCCATGGTCGAGATCTACCGCATGATGCGTCCCGGCGAACCGCCGACCAAGGATGCCGCGCAGAACCTGTTCAAGAACCTGTTCTTTACCAGCGATCGCTACGACCTGTCCGCCGTCGGCCGCATGAAGTTCAACCGCCGTGTTGGTCGTGACGCGTTGACCGGTGAAGGCACACTGTCCAAAGAAGACATCACGGAAGTGATGAAGATCCTGATCGATATCCGTAACGGTAACGGTTTCGTCGACGACATCGATCATCTCGGTAACCGTCGCATTCGCTGTGTCGGCGAGATGGCTGAAAACGTATTCCGTATCGGCCTGGTACGTGTCGAACGTGCGGTGAAAGAGCGTCTCAGCCTGGCCGAGTCCGAGAGCCTGATGCCGCAGGAGCTGATCAACGCCAAGCCGGTGGCTGCTGCCGTGAAGGAATTCTTCGGTTCCAGTCAGCTGTCGCAGTTCATGGACCAGAACAACCCGCTGTCGGAAGTCACCCACAAGCGTCGCGTCTCCGCGCTTGGCCCGGGTGGTCTGACGCGTGAACGTGCCGGCTTCGAGGTGCGCGACGTGCACCCGACGCATTACGGCCGTGTCTGCCCGATTGAGACGCCGGAAGGCCCGAACATCGGCCTGATCAACTCGCTGGCCGTATATTCACGCACCAATGAGTACGGTTTCCTCGAGACCCCGTACCGCAAGGTCGTTAACAGTCGCGTGACCGACAAGATCGAATACCTGTCGGCCATCGAAGAAGGGCGTTACACCATCGCCCAGGCGAATGCCAACGTCGATGCGAAAAACAACCTGACGGATGAAATGGTCACCTGCCGTCACAAGAACGAATTCATGACCTCGATGCCGGACAAGGTCGAGTACATCGACGTCTCGCCGAAACAGATCGTTTCGGTTGCGGCGGCGCTGATTCCGTTCCTCGAGCACGACGACGCCAACCGCGCGCTGATGGGCTCGAACATGCAGCGCCAGGCAGTCCCGACGCTGATTTCCGAGAAGCCGCTGGTCGGTACCGGTATCGAGCGTACCGTGGCGATCGACTCCGGTGTGACGGTCGTTGCCAAGCGCGGCGGCGTACTCGATTCCGTCGATGCCGCCCGCATCGTGGTGCGTGTCAACGACGACGAGACGGTCGCCGGTGAGCCGGGCGTGGATATCTACAACCTGACCAAGTACACCCGTTCCAACCAGAACACCTGCATCAACCAGCGTCCGCTGGTGAAGCCGGGTGACGTGGTGGCGCGCGGTGACGTGCTGGCCGACGGTCCGAGTACCGACCTCGGCGAGCTGGCGCTGGGCCAGAACCTGCTGGTCGCGTTCATGCCGTGGAACGGTTACAACTTCGAGGATTCCATCCTGATCTCGGAACGCGTGGTGGAGGAAGATCGTTTCACCACCATTCATATCGAGGAGCTGACCTCGGTCGCGCGTGACACCAAGCTCGGTTCGGAAGAAATCACCGGTGACATTCCGAATGTCGGTGAGGGCGCACTGTCCAAGCTGGACGAATCCGGCATCGTATATATCGGTGCCGAAGTGAAGCCGGGTGACATCCTGGTCGGCAAGGTAACGCCGAAGGGCGAGACCCAGCTGACACCGGAAGAAAAACTGTTGCGCGCGATCTTCGGCGAGAAGGCATCCGATGTGAAGGATACCTCGCTGCGTGTGCCGAGCGGCATGGACGGCACGGTTATCGACGTGCAGGTGTTCACCCGTGACGGTGTCGAGAAGGACGCACGTGCATTGCAAATCCAGGAAGAGCAAATGGCGGCGGTCCGCAAGGATCTGAACGACCAGATGCGCATCATGGAAGACGATGTCTACGAGCGTGTCGGCATGCTGTTACAGGGCAAGGTTGCCGAGGGCGGCCCGAACAAGCTGTCCGCCGGCGCCAAGGTCACCAAGGATTACCTGACGGACATCGGCCGCGACAAGTGGTTCGAGGTGCGCCTGCGTAATGAAGATGCCAATGCCGACCTGGAAAAGATTTCCGAGCAGCTCAAACAGTTGCGCAAGGAATTCGATGAACGCCTGGAAGACAAGCGCAAGAAGCTCACCTCGGGTGATGATCTTGCGCCGGGTGTGCTCAAGATGGTCAAGGTCTACCTGGCGGTCAAGCGTCGCATCCAGCCGGGTGACAAGATGGCCGGTCGTCACGGTAACAAGGGTGTTATTTCCATGATCCAGCCGGTCGAGGACATGCCGTTCAGTGCAGACGGTACCTCGGTTGATATCGTGCTTAATCCGCTGGGCGTGCCGTCACGAATGAATATCGGCCAGGTGCTGGAGACACACCTGGGCTGGGCCGCCAAGGGTCTCGGTATCAAGATCGGCAAGATGCTGGAAGCGCAGCAGAAGATTGTCGAGATCCGCAAGTTCCTTGACCAGATCTACAATGCCAGCGGCCGACAGGAAGACCTGAAGTCGTTTAGCGATGACGAGATCATCGAGCTGGCACGTAACCTGGTCAAGGGTGTGCCGATGGCAACGCCGGTGTTTGACGGTGCGCCGGAGTCGCAGATCAAGTACATGCTGGAACTGGCAGACCTGCCGGCGAGTGGTCAGACCACGCTGTTTGACGGCCGTACCGGCGATGCCTTCGATCGCGAAGTGACGGTCGGTTACATGTATATGCTCAAGCTGAACCACCTGGTGGATGACAAGATGCACGCACGTTCCACCGGCCCGTACAGCCTCGTGACCCAGCAACCGCTGGGCGGCAAGGCGCAGTTCGGTGGTCAGCGCTTCGGTGAGATGGAGGTGTGGGCGCTGGAAGCCTATGGCGCCGCCTACACACTGCAGGAAATGCTCACCGTTAAATCCGACGACGTGAACGGCCGCACCAAGATGTACAAGAACATCGTGGACGGCAACCATCAGATGGATGCCGGCATGCCGGAATCCTTCAACGTGCTGGTGAAGGAAATACGTTCGCTCGGACTTAATATCGAACTGGAACAGGACTGATAGTCATGGGTTTTCTCGTCATTGCGAGCGTAGCGAAGCAATCTTTATCGACTGTAGCCAGTCGGTCGAAGATTGCTGCGTCACTTTGTTCCTCGCAATGACGTGCTATGACGGATACTCAATAGCAGGAAACGCGACACTCCACCCGCAGGAGAGACGATGAAAGACTTACTGAATTTGCTGAAACCGCAGGGCCACACCGATGATTTCGATGCGATTCGCATCGGCCTGACGTCGCCTGACATGATCCGTTCCTGGTCTTATGGCGAGGTCAAGAAGCCGGAGACGATTAACTATCGTACCTTCAAGCCGGAACGCGATGGCCTGTTCTGTGCCAAGATCTTTGGCCCGGTGAAGGACTACGAGTGCCTGTGCGGCAAGTACAAGCGCCTCAAGCACCGCGGCGTCGTGTGCGAGAAATGCGGCGTCGAAGTGACGCTCGCCAAGGTGCGTCGCGAGCGCATGGGACATATCGAGCTGGCCAGCCCGGCGGCACACATCTGGTTCCTGAAGTCGCTGCCGTCACGTATCGGCCTGCTGCTCGACATGACGCTGCGCGATATCGAGCGCGTGCTGTACTTCGAGGCCTTCGTGGTGGTCGATCCCGGTATGACGACGCTGGAGCGTGGTCAACTGCTTTCGGATGAAGCCTATCTCGAGGCGATCCAGGAAAACGGTGACGAATTCGATGCGCGTATGGGCGCCGAAGCCGTGTTCGAGCTGCTCAAGGGTATCGACCTGCAGCTGGAAGCCGTGAAACTGCGCGAAGAAACCGGCAACACGAAATCCGAAACCAAGCTGAAGCGTATTGCCAAGCGTCTCAAGCTGGTCGAGTCATTCATCCAGTCCGGTAACAAACCGGAATGGATGGTGATGAACGTACTGCCGGTGCTGCCGCCGGAACTGCGTCCGCTGGTCCCGCTGGACGGCGGTCGCTTCGCGACGTCCGATCTGAACGATCTTTACCGTCGCGTTATCAACCGTAACAATCGTCTCAAGCGCCTGCTGGAACTGAGTGCGCCGGACATTATCGTGCGTAACGAAAAGCGCATGTTGCAGGAATCGGTTGATGCATTGCTGGATAACGGCCGTCGTGGTCGTGCCATCACCGGTACCAACAAGCGTCCGCTGAAATCGCTCGCCGACATGATCAAGGGCAAGCAGGGCCGTTTCCGCCAGAACCTGCTCGGCAAGCGCGTCGATTACTCCGGTCGTTCCGTGATCGTGGTGGGGCCGACCCTGAAGCTGCACCAGTGTGGTCTGCCGAAGCGCATGGCGCTGGAACTGTTCAAGCCGTTCATCTTCAGCAAGCTGCAACTGCGCGGACTGGCCACAACCATCAAGGCCGCGAAGAAGCTGGTCGAGCGCGAGGGTCCCGAGGTCTGGGATATTCTCGAGGATGTGATTCGCGAACACCCGGTCATGCTGAACCGTGCGCCGACGCTGCATCGACTCGGTATCCAGGCGTTCGAGCCGGTACTGATCGAGGGCAAGGCGATTCAGCTGCACCCGCTGGTGTGTGCCGCGTTCAACGCCGACTTCGACGGCGACCAGATGGCGGTACACGTACCGCTGTCCATCGAGGCGCAGCTGGAAGCGCGTGCCCTGATGATGTCATCCAACAACATCCTGTCGCCGGCCAACGGCGAGCCGATCATCGTACCGTCGCAGGACGTGGTGCTGGGGCTGTATTACCTGACACGCGAGTCGATCAATGCGAAGGGTGAGGGCATGGCATTTTCCGATGTGTCGGAAGTGCACCGCGCCTACCAGGGCGGATTCATGTCCGTACACGCGAAGATCAAGGTCAGAATCCGTCGTTACGAATTTGATGAAGACGGTGAGGCCAGGGAAGTCTACGGCCTGGTCGAGACCACCGTGGGACGCTCACTGCTGTCCGAAATTCTGCCCGAGGGTCTGACCTTTGACCTGGTTGACCAGAACATGACCAAGAAGGCCATTTCCAACCTGATCAATGCCTGCTATCGCCGGGTTGGTCTGAAGGAAACGGTGATTTTCGCTGACCAGCTGATGTACATGGGCTTCTCTTACGCAACCCGTGCAGCAGTGTCATTCGGTATCAACGACATGACAATCCCCGAGGTGAAGGCGAAAATCCTCGGCGAGGCGGAAGAAGAAGTTTATGAAATCGAGCGTCAGTACACCTCCGGTCTTGTCACCATGGGTGAGCGCTATAACAAGGTAGTGGATATCTGGTCACGCACCAACGACCAGGTTGCCAAGGCCATGATGGATACGCTGGGTACGGAAGAAAAGCTGGATGCCAAAGGCAACAAGGTCAGGCAGCCGTCATTCAACTCGGTTTACATGATGGCCGATTCCGGTGCGCGTGGTTCGGCGGCGCAGATTCGGCAGCTGGCCGGTATGCGTGGCCTGATGGCCAAGCCGGACGGCTCGATCATCGAGACACCGATCACCGCGAACTTCCGCGAGGGTCTGGACGTCCTGCAGTACTTTATTTCCACCCATGGTGCGCGTAAGGGTCTTGCCGATACGGCGTTGAAAACCGCCAACTCGGGTTATCTGACGCGTCGTCTGGTCGATGTCGCGCAGGACCTGGTTGTTATCGGTGTGGATTGCGGCACGGACGGCGGCCTCATGATGACGCCGCTGGTTGAAGGCGGTGACGTGGTCGAACCGTTGCGCGAACGTGTGCTCGGTCGCCTGACGGCCGAAGACGTCAAACGCCCCGGCTCGGACGAGATTATTGTCCCCAAAAATACCCTGCTGGACGAAGAGTCGGTCGATCAGCTGGAGAGCCTCGGCGTGGACGAAATGATTGTGCGTTCGCCCATTACCTGTGGCAACCGCTACGGTGTGTGCGCGTCCTGTTACGGTCGTGACCTGGCGCGTGGACATATGGTCAATATCGGTGAGGCCATCGGTGTTATCGCGGCGCAGTCGATCGGTGAGCCCGGCACACAGCTGACCATGCGTACCTTCCATATCGGTGGTGCGGCCAGTCGTGCCGCCACGGTCAACAGCGTGGAGACCAAGGCGACCGGTTCGGTACGTCTGCACAACATCAAGACCGTGATCAACAAGAACGGATTCCTGGTGGCCGTTTCGCGGTCCGGTGAAATCGGCCTGGTGGATGAGTTCGGGCGCGAGCGTGAGCGCTACAAGGTTCCGTACGGTTCGGTTATCAGTGTGGCTGATGGCGATTCGGTCGAAGGCGGCAGCACCATCGCCACCTGGGATCCGCACACCCACCCGATCGTGACCGAGGTGGCCGGTGTCGCGAAATTCACCGATTTCATTGACGGTGTCACGGTGCAGGAAGCGACCGACGAAGTGACCGGTCTGAGCAGTCGCGTGATCACCGATCCAAAGACGCGTGGTTCCAGCGGCAAGGACCTGCGCCCCATGGTCAAATTGTACGACGACAAGGGCGACGCGCTGAAACTGGCGGGTACCGACCTGGACGCCCAGTACTTCCTGCCGGCCGGTGCAGTTGTCGGTCTGGAGGACGGTTCCCAGGTGAGTGTGGGTGACGTTGTGGCACGTATTCCGCAGGAATCGTCCAAAACACGTGATATCACCGGTGGTCTGCCGCGCGTGGCTGACCTGTTCGAGGCACGCAAGCCGAAAGAGCCGGCCATCCTGGCGGAGATCTCCGGTACCGTGGGCTTTGGCAAGGACACCAAGGGCAAGCAGCGGGTGGTGATTACCGACAATGACGGTAATACCCACGAGGAACTGATCCCGAAATGGCGGCATGTCACCATCTTCGAGGGTGAGCACGTCGAAAAGGGCGAAACGCTGGTCGATGGCGAGCCGAGTGCGCACGATATCCTGCGTTTGCTGGGAACGGCCACGATGGCGGAATACCTGGTCAAGGAGATCCAGGACGTCTACCGCCTGCAGGGTGTAAAGATTAACGACAAGCATATCGAGGTCATCCTGCGGCAGATGCTGCGCAAGGTGGAAATTCTCGAAGGTCACGAGAGCAAGTTCCTGCGTGGCGAGCAGATCGAGAAATCCCGCGTGCTGGAAGAGACCGAGCAGCTGCTGGGTGAGGGCAAGGAGCCGGCGCACTACCTGTCGTTGCTGCTGGGTATCACCAAGGCCTCGCTGGCGACCGAATCCTTCATCTCGGCGGCCTCTTTCCAGGAGACCACCCGGGTGCTGACCGAGGCCTCGGTCCGTGGCAGCCGCGACAGCCTGCGTGGCCTGAAGGAGAATGTCATCGTGGGCCGCCTGATCCCGGCTGGAACGGGTCTTGCCTACCACGAAGAACGGCGTAAACAGCGGGAAATCATACCGATGGACATCGCCGAAGAAATGGCGGCAGTCGATGCAACAGAGGATCCGGCGCCGGCAGAGACGGCGGAACCGACGACCGAAGAATAATTCCAGCTTGACAGGGCGCGGCCCTGTTACTAGAATTCCGCTTCTCTCGACAGGCCGGCCTTGCCGGCCTGTCGTTTGTTTTCAGGACTTTATAATTTTTTCCTTTTAGTAGTCAGGGTTTTAGCTTACATGGCAACAATCAACCAGTTAGTGCGCAAGCCGCGTTCCCGCAAGCGGGAAAAGAGTAATGTCCCCGCACTGGAGGCTTGCCCCCAGAAACGCGGTGTTTGTACGCGTGTGTATACCACGACCCCGAAGAAGCCGAACTCGGCGCTGCGTAAGGTCGCCCGTGTGCGCCTGACCAACGGCTTCGAAGTGACTACATATATCGGTGGTGAAGGTCATAACCTGCAGGAACACTCGGTGGTGCTGATTCGCGGCGGCCGTGTGAAGGATCTGCCGGGTGTGCGCTACCACACGGTGCGCGGCAGCCTCGATACGTCGGGTGTGACCAGTCGCCGCCAGGGCCGCTCCAAGTACGGCGCCAAGCGTCCGAAGTCCTGATGAGCAAGAGACAGATATTGAATTTCGAGGAAACGTTTATCTAATTCATTGTAGGAGCGCATCGCATGCGCGATTCATTAGAATCAATTCGCGGACGCGGTCCGCTCCTACGGTAACAAAGACTTAACAGGTAAAGAGCAAAGTATGTCCAGAAGAAGAGTCATCGGTTCACGTGAAATCCTGCCGGATCCCAAGTACGGGAATCTGATGCTGGCCAAGTTCATCAACATGGTCATGCAGTCGGGCAAGAAGTCGGTTGCAGAGCGCATTATTTATGGCGCGCTGAACCAGATTGCCGGCAAGGGTAACGAAGACCCGGTTGAGGTGCTCGACAAGGCGCTGGATAACGTGCGCCCGATGGTCGAGGTCAAGTCCCGCCGCGTCGGTGGCGCGACCTACCAGGTGCCGGTCGAGGTTCGTCCGGTACGCCGCACCACACTGGCCATGCGCTGGGTGCTGGATGCCTCGCGCAAGCGCAGTGAAAAATCCATGCCGCTGCGCCTGGCCGGCGAGCTGCTGGACGCTGCCGAAGGTCGTGGTTCGGCCGTGAAGAAACGCGAAGATACGCACAGAATGGCTGATGCGAACAAGGCCTTCTCGCACTACCGCTGGTAGTACGTACATACCATTTTATATAGACAGACTTGACGATTCCGGAACAGAACAGTGCCACGTACGACACCACTCGAGCGCTATCGGAATATCGGCATCATGGCCCATATCGATGCCGGTAAGACGACCACGACAGAGCGCATTCTGTTCTATACCGGTGTCTCGCACAAAATAGGCGAAGTGCATGACGGTGCGGCCGTCATGGACTGGATGGAGCAGGAGCAGGAGCGCGGTATCACCATTACCTCCGCAGCGACGACCTGTTTCTGGAAGGGTATGGACCAGCAGTTCGCCGAGCATCGTGTGAATATTATTGACACGCCCGGCCACGTGGATTTCACCATTGAGGTGGAGCGTTCGCTGCGGGTTCTGGATGGCGCCTGCGCCGTGTTCTGCGCGGTTGGTGGTGTTGAGCCGCAGTCGGAGACTGTCTGGCGGCAGGCCAACAAGTACCACGTGCCGCGCATGGCCTTCGTCAACAAGATGGATCGCGCCGGCGCCGACTTCCTGCGGGTGGTTGAGCAGCTGAAGAGTCGACTGGGTGCGACCCCGGTGCCGATGCAGTTGCCGATAGGTGCGGAAGAACATTTTCAGGGTGTGGTCGACCTGGTTCGTATGAAGGCGATCTTCTGGAATGAGTCGGACATGGGTACCACTTACGAGGAGCGTGACATCCCTGCCGAGATGCAGGATGACTGCAATACCTGGCGCGAGCACATGATGGAAGCCGCTGCCGAGTTCTCGGAAGAGCTGATGGAAAAATACCTTGACCAGGGTGACCTGTCCGAAACGGACATTCGCGCCGGAATACGCGGGCGCGCCCTGGCCAACGAGATCGTACCGACGATGTGCGGGTCTGCATTCAAGAACAAGGGCGTGCAGGCCATGCTGGATGCGATTATTTATTACATGCCGTCACCGCTGGACGTGCCTGCGATCAAGGGCCATCTGGACGATGCGGACGAAACTCTCGCCGAGCGTGAAGCTTCCGACACGGCACCGTTTGCGGCGCTGGCATTCAAGATCGCGACCGACCCGTTTGTCGGTAACCTGACGTTCTTCCGGGTGTATTCCGGGGTGCTGAAATCAGGTGACAGTGTGTTTAACCCGGTAAAAGGCAAGAAAGAGCGTATCGGTCGTATTCTGCAGATGCACTCGAACAGCCGGGAAGAGATCAAGGAAGTGCTGGCCGGTGATATCGCCGCCGCCGTCGGCCTGAAGGATGTCACCACGGGTGACACGCTTTGCAGTCCTGACAACGTTATTACGCTGGAGCGCATGGAGTTTCCGGAACCGGTTATATCCGTTGCCGTTGAACCGCGCACCAAGGCTGACCAGGAAAAAATGGGTGTAGCCCTGCAGAAGCTGGCCAAGGAAGACCCGTCATTCCGCGTGCATACGGACGAGGAATCAGGCCAGACGATTATTTCCGGCATGGGCGAGCTGCACCTGGATATTATCGTTGACCGCATGAAGCGCGAGTTCAGCGTCGAGGCCAACGTGGGTGCGCCGCAGGTGGCTTACCGCGAGACCATCCGCAAGTCGGTCGAGCAGGAAGGCAAGTTTGTACGCCAGTCAGGCGGTCGTGGTCAGTACGGCCACGTGTGGCTGAGGCTGGAGCCGCGGGGCGTCGGAGAAGGTTACGAATTTGAAAATGGCATCGTTGGCGGTGTTGTGCCGCGCGAATACATCAGCTCGGTCGACAAGGGTGTGCAGGAGCAGATGGAGAACGGTGTCATCGGTGGTTACCCGGTCGTGGACGTCAAGGTTACGCTGTATGACGGCTCTTACCACGATGTCGACTCCAACGAAATGGCATTCAAGATTGCCGGTTCGATGGCCTTCAGGCAAGGCGCGCTGAATGCCAGCCCGGTGTTGCTCGAGCCGATCATGAAGGTCGAGGTCGTAACGCCGGAAGATTATCTGGGTGACGTGATGGGCGATCTTAGCCGTCGTCGTGGCATTACCCAGGGTATGGATGACAGCCCCAGTGGCAAGATCATTCGTGCCGAGGTGCCGTTGGCCGAGATGTTTGGTTACGCCACCGACCTGCGTTCTGCAACACAGGGACGCGCGACGTACTCAATGGAGTTCGAGAAATACAACGAGGCACCTGCAACAGTTGCAGATGCCGTACTTAGAAAAGCATCCTGATCATTTTTCTGACGAATTAAAAGAGGAACACTGTCGTGTCAAAGGAAAAATTCGAGCGAACCAAACCGCATGTCAACGTGGGAACGATTGGTCATGTTGATCATGGCAAGACGACATTGACTGCAGCGATCACGAAGGTGATGGCGGAGCAGCAGGGCGGTGAGTTCAAGGATTACGCGGATATTGATAATGCGCCGGAAGAGCGCGAGCGCGGTATTACGATTGCGACGGCACACGTGGAGTACGAGTCCCCGAACCGCCACTACGCGCACGTGGACTGTCCGGGACACGCGGACTACGTGAAGAACATGATCACGGGTGCGGCGCAGATGGACGGCGCGATCCTGGTGGTGAGTGCTGCAGACGGTCCGATGCCGCAGACGCGTGAGCACATTCTGCTGTCACGCCAGGTGGGCGTGCCCTATATATTGGTTTACATGAACAAGGCTGACCAGGTTGACGATGCCGAGTTGCTGGAGCTGGTGGAGATGGAGATTCGCGAGCTGCTGGACAGTTACGATTTTCCGGGTGACGACACCCCGATCGTGACGGGTTCGGCGCTGAAGGCGCTGGAAGGCGACACCAGTGACATCGGTGTGCCGTCGATCATCAAGCTGGTTGAAGAGATGGACAAGTACATTCCGCAGCCGGAGCGTGCGATTGACGGTGATTTCCTGATGCCGGTTGAGGACGTGTTCTCGATATCAGGTCGTGGCACGGTGGTCACGGGTCGTGTTGAGCGCGGCATAGTGAAGGTGGGTGAGGAGCTGGAGATTGTCGGCATTCATGACACGTTGAAGACGACGTGCACGGGTGTGGAGATGTTCCGCAAGTTGCTGGACGAGGGCCGTGCCGGCGACAACGTGGGTGTACTGCTGCGTGGTACGAAGCGTGAAGAGGTTGAGCGTGGTCAGGTGCTGTGCAAGCCGGGCAGTATCAAGCCGCACACGAAGTTCGAGTGTGAGGTGTACGTGCTGAGCAAGGATGAGGGTGGTCGTCATACGCCGTTCTTCAGCAACTACCGTCCGCAGTTTTACTTCCGCACGACAGACGTCACGGGTGCCTGTGATTTGCCGGAAGGTGTCGAGATGGTGATGCCGGGTGACAACGTGAAGATGGTGGTATCGCTGATTGCACCGATCGCGATGGAAGAAGGACTGCGTTTCGCGATTCGTGAAGGTGGCCGGACCGTTGGCGCCGGCGTGGTCGCGAAGATCATCGAGTAAAACGGTTGGTGATGGCGTGGCCATCACCGCAAATTGTAGGAGCGGACGATGTCCGCGAATCGGGCAGAATCGCCCCTACTGAATTGAGTGAAATATTGATATGAGCAACCAGAGAATCCGGATTCGCCTGAAAGCCTTCGATCACAGGCTGATCGATCAGTCAGCGGCTGAAATTGTCGAGACTGCCCGGCGTACCGGTGCACAGGTTCGCGGGCCGATCCCGCTGCCGACGCGGAAAGAACGCTTCACCGTGCTGATTTCTCCGCATGTCAACAAGGATGCGCGTGACCAGTACGAAATTCGTACGCACAAGCGCCTGATGGACATCGTGGACCCGACGGAAAAGACCGTTGATGCACTGATGAAGCTGGATCTCGCTGCGGGCGTAGATGTTCAAATCAAGCTGAACTAATCGGAAGACTGACATGACTATCGGAATCATTGGGCGCAAAGAAGGTATGACACGCATCATGCAGGATGATGGCGTCGCTGTGCCTGTCACTGTTTTATCGGTAGAGCCGAATCGCGTAACCCAGGTGAAGACCGTGGAGAACGACGGTTACCGCGCACTGCAGGTAACGACGGGTACACGCCGCGCATCACGCGTCACGCGCCCGATGGCCGGGCACTTTGCCAAGGCCGGCACCGAGGCAGGTCGTAACCTGTGGGAATTCCGCCTGGATGATGGCGAAGGTGAGGATATTGCGGCCGGCAGTGAGATCAAGGTCGAGATATTCGAGGCAGGTCAGAAAGTCGATGTGACCGGCACCTCGATCGGTAAAGGTTTTGCGGGTGTCATCAAGCGCTACAACTTCAGTATGCAGGATGCCACGCACGGCAACTCTCTGTCGCACCGTGCCCCCGGCTCGATCGGCCAGTGCCAGACGCCAGGCCGCGTGTTCAAGGGCAAGAAAATGTCCGGTCACATGGGTAACGTCCGTCGCAGTACACAGAATATAGAAGTCGTCCGGGTGGATGCCGAGCGCAACCTGTTGCTCGTCAAGGGTGCGGTTCCGGGTTCCCGGGGCGGTGACGTCATAATCCGGCCGGCAGTGAAGGCACGTTAGGAGCGGGATGATGGAATTGCAGTTACAAGGTTCGGGGTCGGTCAGCGTATCTGACGATAATTTCGGCCAGGAATTCAGGGAAGCCCTGGTTCACCAGGTCGTGACCGCCTGTATGGCCGCCACTCGTTCAGGAAACTCGCAGCAGAAGAATCGTGCTGCGGTCAGTGGCGGTGGTATAAAGCCATGGCGACAGAAGGGTACGGGCCGCGCACGCGCCGGTACCATTCGCAGTCCGATCTGGCGTGGCGGCGGCAATACGTTTCCGTCCGTGCCGCGTGACTACGCGCAAAAGATCAACCGCAAGATGTATCGCGCTGCCATGCGTTCCATCCTGTCGGAGCTGGTGCGCCAGGAACGTCTGGTTGCAATCGACACCTTTGGTGTGGATGCGCCGAAGACAAAAGAACTGGCCGGCAAGCTGGCGGACTATGGGCATAGAAAACGTCCTGATTATTACGGATAACCCGGATGACAATCTGTACATGGCTGCACGCAACCTGCCGAATGTTGCCGTGTGTGACGCCACCGGCGCCGACCCGGTCAGCCTGATCGGTTTTGAAAAAGTGCTGGTGACCACTGCAGCGCTGAAACTGCTTGAGGAGCGCCTCGCATGAACCAGGTAAGACTGATGAATATCCTGCTGGCGCCGATCGTGTCGGAGAAAAGCACCCGCATTGCAGATGCCCACAGGCAGTACGCCTTCAAGGTGATGAAAGACGCCAGCAAGCCGGAAGTCAAAAAGGCGGTTGAGCTGATGTTTGACGTCAAGGTCGACAGCGTTCGGATCAGCAATATGCGCGGCAAGGTCAAAACACATGGCCGCTCGCTGGGCCGTCGCTCCGACTGGAAGAAGGCTTACGTGAAGCTGTCCGAAGGTCAGGATATCGATTTTATGGGGGCAGAGTAAGCGCCGTTTGAAGGCCGGACTCAGTCGAAAGGAATAGCAAGATGCCACTTGATAAAGCAAAACCAACTTCACCGGGACGCCGCTTCGTTGTCGGTGTTAAAACGCCGGGCCTGCACAAGGGTAAGCCGCACTCGGCGCTGGTTACCAGCAAGTCGAGAACCGGCGGGCGTAACAATGCCGGTCGTATTACCACGCGTCATCGCGGTGGCGGGCACAAGCGGAATTATCGCGCCATTGACTTCAAGCGCGACAAGCTCGGTATTCCGTCAACAGTCGAGCGAATCGAGTATGATCCGAATCGCTCCGCGCACCTGGCGCTGCTGCTGTATGCAGATGGCGAGCGCCGTTACATTCTTGCGCCGAAGGGCGTCAAGGCGGGTGATGAGATTCGCAATGGCAGTGATGCGCCGATCAAGGCCGGCAATGCCATGCCCATGCGCAACATCCCGGTCGGTGCGCTGATACACAACATTGAAATGAAGCCGGGCAAGGGCGGACAGATGGCACGTAGTGCCGGTAACAGTGCCCAGCTCGTTGCACGTGAAGGCGATCATGCAACCCTGCGTTTGCGCTCCGGCGAAATGCGCAAGGTGCTGGCTGACTGCTTCGCCACGATTGGTGAAGTCGGTAATGTCGAACACGGCCTGCGTTCACTCGGCAAGGCCGGTGCCGCGCGCTGGCGCGGCAAGCGCCCGACGGTTCGCGGTGTTGCGATGAACCCGGTTGATCACCCGCATGGTGGTGGTGAGGGTCGTACCTCCGGTGGCCGTCATCCGGTCAGTCCGTGGGGCTTGCCGACCAAGGGTTACCGCACGCGTTCCAACAAGCGTACTGACAAGATGATCATTCGTCGACGTAACAAGAAATAAGGACTGAGGAATTTATAGTGGCACGTTCAATCAGAAAAGGTCCGTTTATCGATACCCACCTGGCGAAAAAGGTGGACAAGGCGGTAACGGAAAACAACAAGCGCCCGATCAAGACATGGTCGCGTCGTTCTATGGTCCTGCCGGAGATGGTTGGCCTGACGATTGCCATACATAACGGCCGTCAGCATGTGCCGGTCCTGATCAATGAAAACATGGTTGGCCACAAGCTGGGCGAATTCGCCCTCACGCGTACCTTTAAAGGTCACGTGGGCGACCGGAAAGCGAAGTAAGAGGATTGATCGATGCAGGTCAGCGCGACACTGAAACAAGTACATATTTCGCCGCAGAAATGCCGCCTGGTTGCAGACCAGGTGCGCGGGTTGCCCGTTGAAAAGGCGCTCAATCTGCTGGGCTTCAGCCAGAAGAAATCTGCCACGCTGGTCCGCAAGGTGCTTGAATCCGCCATTGCGAATGCCGAGCACAATGAAGGCGCAGATATCGACGAACTGAAAGTGGCGGCTATTTACGTCAACGAGGCCCGGACCCTGAAGCGCTTTCGCGCTCGTGCAAAAGGTCGCGGTACACGAATTCTGAAACGCAGCAGTCATATCACCGTAACGGTGGGCGACTAACAACCTGGTAGAGGCATAAAACAGCATGGGTCAGAAAGTACATCCAACAGGCATTCGCCTCGGCATCGTTAAGGACTGGACGTCCACGTGGTATGCCGACACGGACAATTTTGCCGACTACCTGAACATGGATCTCGAGATTCGCGATTACATCCGCAAGCGCCTTTCGCAGGCCTCGGTGAGCCGTATACAGATTGCCCGTCCTGCATCCAATGCAGTGATTACCGTGCACACCGCGCGCCCGGGTATCGTGATCGGCAAGAAGGGTGAGGATATCGATCGCCTGCGCAAGGAAGTATCGGAAAAAATGGGTATCCCGGTCAGTATCAATATCGAGGAGATCCGCAAGCCCGAGCTGGATGCCACGCTGGTCGCTGAAAGCGTTGCGCAGCAGCTGGAACGCCGCATCATGTTCCGCCGTGCAATGAAGCGTGCCGTGAGTAACTCGATGCGCATTGGTGCCGGTGGTATCAAGATCAAGGTCGGTGGTCGTCTGAACGGCGCCGAGATTGCTCGCAGCGAGTGGTACCGCGAAGGTCGCGTGCCATTGCACACCCTGCGCGCCGATATTGATTACGGCACCGCGGAAGCCAATACCACCTACGGTGTGATCGGTGTGAAGGTGTGGATATTCAAGGGCGAGGTCATCCGCGGGGCTGAAGTAGCCGAGGCCGAAACGCCACGCAAGGCCGCTTCCTGATCACGGCCAGTTACGGAGATTAGTAATGTTACAGCCCAAAAGAACAAAGTTCCGCAAGCAGCAGAAGGGTCGCAATCGCGGTCTGGCGCAGCGCGGCAGCAAAGTGAGCTTCGGCGAGTATGGTCTTAAAGCGACCGCACGCGGTCGTATGACTGCACGCCAGGTTGAGGCGGCACGTCGTACGATTACGCGGCACGTCAAGCGTGGTGGCAAGATCTGGATCCGCGTGTTCCCGGATGTGCCGATCACCAAGAAGCCGATCGAGGTGCGCCAGGGTAAGGGCAAGGGTAACGTGGAATACTGGATTGCCCAGATCCAGCCGGGTCGCATGCTGTATGAAATTGAAGGTGTATCGGAAGATATCGCACGCGAGGCATTCAAGCTCGCCGCCGCGAAGCTGCCGTTCAAGACAACTTTTGTAGCACGGACATTAATGTGATGAATGCCCAGGAACTCAGATCAAAATCAGTCAGTGAGCTCAAGATCGAGCTGCACAACCTGCTGCGTGAGAAATTCAATCTCAGCATGCAGCGCGGCACCGGCCAGCTGGCTCGCCCGGACCAGGTCAAGAAGGTCCGCAAGGACATCGCTCGCATCAATACCGTGCTGACTGAAAAGACAAACGCGGGTGACGTATCATGAGTGAAGAAACACAGGTACAACGTACGGTTACCGGCAGGGTAATCAGCAATCGTATGGACAAGTCTGCGACTGTGCTGATTGAGCGCAAGGTCAAGCACCCGGTTTACGGCAAGTACATCCGCCGTTCCACCAAGCTGCATGTCCATGATGCGGAAAATGCCTGCCAGGAAGGTGATCTCGTCACCATCGAGGAGTGTCGCCCAATGTCCAAGACGAAGTCCTGGAAACTGGTCGAAATTGTCGGACGCAGCGATTAGTCGTCCGGCCTGGCGTAACAAGACAAACGGAATAACAGCATGATACAGATGCAATCAATGCTTGATGTGGCAGATAACAGCGGCGCACGCCGTCTGATGTGCATCAAGGTGCTGGGTGGCTCGCACCGTCGCTACGCGGGTATCGGTGACATTATCAAGGTCAGCGTGAAAGAAGCTATACCGCGCGGCAAGGTAAAGAAGGGCGAGGTCTATAACGCGGTTGTCGTGCGTACGCGCAAGGGTGTGCGTCGGCCGGACGGATCGCTTATTCGCTTCGACGGTAATGCGGCGGTTTTGCTGAATACCCAGCTGCAGCCGATCGGGACGCGTATTTTCGGACCGGTTACACGTGAACTGCGCAGCGAGCGCTTTATGAAGATCATTTCGCTGGCACCGGAAGTTCTTTAGGAAGACATCATGAACAGAATCAGGAAAGGCGATGACGTAATAGTCATTGCAGGCAAAGACAAGGGTAAGCGGGGCAGTGTGCTGCGCGTGATGACTGACGGCCGTCTGGTAGTGTCTGACGTGAATATGGTCAAGCGACACACCAAGCCGAACCCGAATCGTGGCGTTGCCGGCGGCATCATTGAAAAAGAGATGCCGATCGACCCGTCCAATATATTGGTTTACAACCCGCAGACCGAGAAAGGCGACAGGATCGGCTTCAGGGTCCTCGATGACGGTCGCAAAGTGCGTTTTTTCAAGTCCACCGATGAAGTGGTAGACGTCTGACATTTACGGTAATCAGTTATGGCCAGGTTAAAAAACTTTTACAGTGACACGGTTGTCGGGCAGCTCAAGGAGCAGTTCAAGTACGACAATGTCATGGAAATTCCGAAGATCACCAAGATCACGCTGAACATGGGCGTGGGCGAGGCAGTGGCCGATCGCAAGGTCATGGAGCACGCCGTGGCTGACATGACCAGGATTGCCGGTCAGAAGCCGATCGTGATCAAGGCGCGCAAGTCGGTTGCCGGCTTCAAGGTGCGTGAAGGCTGGCCGGTTGGCTGCAAGGTCACGCTGCGCAGCGAGCAGATGTATGAATTTCTCGATCGCCTGATTAATATCGCGATCCCGCGTATTCGTGACTTCCGCGGCATGAACGCGAAGTCATTCGACGGCCGTGGTAACTACAACATGGGTGTCAAGGAACAGATTATTTTCCCGGAGATCGATTACGACAAGATCGACACTCTGCGTGGAATGGATATTACATTTACAACAACTGCACGAACGGATGAAGAAGGCCGCGCATTACTTGCCGCATTCAACTTCCCGTTCAGGCAATGAGGTAGAAACATGGCCAAGACTTCAATGATTGCACGCGAGCACAAGCGCACCAAGGCAGTGAAAAGATTCGCCGCCAGGCGCGCCGAACTGAAGGCGGTGATCAACAGTAAAACCTCTTCAATGGAAGAGCGCTATGACGCGCAGTTGAAGCTGCAGGCGCAGCCGCGTGACGCCAGCCCGGTGCGCGGTCGTAACCGCTGTCGCGTGACCGGCCGGCCGCATGGCTATTACCGTAAATTCGGACTGTCCCGTAACAAGTTGCGCGAGGCTGCCATGCGTGGCGACGTGCCCGGGCTGGTCAAGGCAAGCTGGTAAACGATTATGATGACTGATCCCATAGCTGATTTTCTGACCCGTATTCGCAACGGCCAGTCCGCCAACAAGGTGGAAGTAGCCATGCCGTCTTCGACACTGAAGTGTGCAATCGCTGCAGTGCTGAAAGATGAGGGTTATATCAATGATTTCGCAACGGCGGACGAGGCTGGCAAGCCGGTTCTGACGGTGACGCTGAAGTATTACGATGGCAGGCCGGTTATCGAGAAGCTGCAACGTGCCAGCCGGCCGGGTCTGCGCCTGTACAAGGGCAAGGACGATATACCCAGCATCCAGAACGGCCTCGGTATAGCCATTGTTTCAACGTCCAAGGGTGTGATGAGCGATCGCCAGGCCCGGGCTGCCGGACAGGGCGGCGAAGTCCTGTGCATAGTGAGCTGATAAACGGATAACGATATGTCCAGAGTAGCAAACCAACCAGTAAGCGTACCGTCATCTGTCGAGATTACGGAAAACGGCCAGCAGGTCACCGTCAAGGGACCGAAGGGCACGCTCGAGCACATGATCCACGGACTCGTGGAAATGGAGCGCGAGGACGCCGAACTGAAGTTCAGGGCGCGCGATGAGTCAAAGGCCGCCAATGCGCTGGCCGGGACCACCCGTGCGGTTATCAATAACCTGGTAATCGGTGCCAGTGACGGATTCGAGAAGAAGCTGGAGCTGGTCGGCGTGGGTTATCGTGCGCAGGCAAAAGGCAAGGTGCTTAATCTCACCCTGGGTTTTTCACACCCGGTGGATTATGAACTGCCAGAGGATGTGACTGCCGAGACACCGAGCCAGACAGAAATTATTATCAAGGGCTGCGACAAGCAGAAGGTAGGCCAGGTGGCTGCCGAGATTCGCGCCTTCCGTCCGCCGGAGCCTTACAAGGGCAAGGGTGTTCGTTATGCGGATGAAGTGGTCGTCCGCAAAGAAGCGAAGAAGAAATAGGCCAGGATTATGGACAAGAAACAGTCACGTATTCGCCGTTCGCGTCGCGCACGCGCGCACATCAAGACACTGGGCGCAAACCGCCTGTGTGTTCACCGCACGCCGCGTCATATTTATGCGCAGGTTATTTCGCCCGAGGGCGACAAGGTCATGGTCAGTGCATCAACGCTGGACAAGGAAGTGCGTAAGGACATCAAGACAACCGGTGGCGCCGCTGCGGCATCCGTTGTCGGCAAGATGGTGGCAGAGCGTGCAAAGGCAGCCGGTATCACGAAGGTCGCATTTGACCGTTCCGGTTTCAAATATCATGGTCGCGTGAAAGCGCTGGCCGATGCCGCGCGTGAAAGCGGCCTCGAATTCTGATAAGGGCACAGCTATGGCAAGGGTAGATACACAAGCGCAAGGCGACGGGCTGCTGGAAAAACTCGTTACCGTCAATCGTGTCGCAAAAGTGGTCAAGGGTGGTCGTCAATTCGGCTTTACTGCACTGACTGTTGTTGGCGATGGTGAAGGACGGGTCGGCTACGGCTACGGCAAGGCGCGTGAAGTGCCGGTTGCCATCCAGAAGGCCATGGAATCAGCGCGCAAGAACATGATTAGCGTCAACCTGAAAGAAGGGACCCTGCAGTATGCACTGTTGGGGCGTCACGGTGCGGCGAAGGTCTACATGCAGCCGGCTTCCGAAGGTACCGGTATTATTGCCGGTGGCGCCATGCGTGCCGTATTCGAAGTGGTTGGTGTTCATAACGTGCTGGCAAAATGCATTGGCTCGAACAACCCGATGAACGTCCTGCGTGCCACGATTCGCGGCCTTGAGGAAATGCGTTCACCGGATGAAATTGCCAGCAAGCGTGGAAAATCTGTGAAGGAAATTCTGGGGTAAGTCATGGGCGCGAAGAAGATCAAAGTCACGCAAACAAAAAGTTCGAGCGGTCGTCTGGAAAGCCACAAGGCAACGTTGCGCGGTCTTGGACTGCGCCGCATACGGCATACGGTCGAAGTGGAAGATACGGTGGAAACCCGCGGCATGGTTAACCGGGTTTCCTACATGGTCAGTGTCGAGGAATAAAAGATGCGTCTCAATACATTAAAGCCGGCTGCTGGCAGCAATAAACCAGCCAAGCGCGTGGGCCGTGGTATCGGTTCCGGACTGGGCAAGACCTGTGGTCGTGGCCACAAGGGTCAGAAGTCACGCTCGGGCGGCTTCCACAAGATTGGTTTTGAAGGCGGCCAGATGCCGTTGCAGCGTCGGTTGCCGAAGGTTGGCTTTACTGCGCGCAAATCGCGCTATGCTGGCGAGCTGCGGCTGCACGAAATCGCTGCTGTCGATGCGGATGTGGTCGACCTCAAGGCACTGCAGGATGCAAACCTGGTTTCCCGCAGCACCCGCACGGTCAAGGTGTTTGCATCGGGCAAGATCGACAAGGCTGTCACCCTCAAGGGTATCAAGGTCACGAAGGGCGCGCGTGCGGCCATCGAAGCGGCCGGCGGCAAGATCGAGGACTAAATGGCTATCGGATCTTCCATTACGGGCGCTGCCGCAGGCATCGGGCAATTGAAAGAGCTGCGTCAGCGGCTCTTTTTCGTCATTGGCGCGATCATCGTATTCCGCATCGGTACCTTCATCCCGTTGCCGGGTATCGATCCGCAGGTGCTGTCGGCGCTGGTTGAGCAGCAGCGCGGCACCATCCTGGAAATGTTCAACATGTTTTCAGGCGGCGCACTCGAGCGCCTGTCGCTGTTCGCGCTGGGTATCATGCCCTACATTTCAGCCTCTATTATTATGAACCTCCTGACGGTGACCGTGCCGTCGCTTGAGCAGCTGAAAAAGGAAGGCGGTGAGGCCGGTCGGCACAAGATTACGCAATACACCCGTTACGGTACGGTAGCGCTCGCAACCATGCAGGCCTTTGGTATTTCATCTGCGCTGCAGAGTCAGTCGATTGCCGGCAGCAGCCTGGTGATCAACCCCGGGGCGGGCTTCGTGCTGACGGCCATAGTCACCCTGGTTACCGGCACCGTGTTCCTGATGTGGCTGGGCGAGCAGGTCACCGAGCGCGGCGTGGGTAATGGCATCTCTATTATTATCTTCTCGGGTATCGTCGCCGGTTTGCCATCTGCCATCGGCGGCACACTGGAGCTGGCTCGCACCGGTGAAATGAACGTGTTGACCATCCTGGTGCTGTTCGCACTGACGATTGCCGTGACCGGTTTTGTTGTGTTTGTCGAGCGCGGGCAACGGCGAATTACCGTGAATTACGCCAAGCGCCAGCAGGGTCGCAAGGTCTATGCAGCACAGAGTTCGCATCTGCCGCTCAAGCTGAATATGGCCGGCGTTATTCCGCCGATCTTTGCCTCCAGTATTATTCTGTTCCCGGCAACCATGGGTAGCTGGGTCGGGCAAAACGAGGGCATGGGCTGGCTGAAAGATATTTCCGCCACGCTGTCGCCGGGTCAGCCGCTGTACGTGATTTTCTATGCGCTGGCGATCGTGTTTTTCTGTTTCTTCTATACGGCGCTGGTGTTCAATGCCAAGGAAACCGCAGACAACCTGAAGAAATCCGGCGCATTTATTCCGGGTATCCGTCCGGGAGAGCAGACCGCCCGTTATATCGACGATGTCATGACGCGGCTGACCACGGCCGGTGCGGTGTACATAACACTGGTCTGCCTGTTACCCGAATTTCTGATTTTGTACTGGAACGTACCGTTCTATTTCGGCGGTACTTCATTGTTGATTATTGTCGTAGTGACCATGGACTTCATGGCGCAGGTTCAGACCCACCTGGTGTCGCACCAGTACAAGGGGTTGATGGAAAAAGCGAACCTGAAAGGCTACGGCGGTGGCAAGGGCATGCTGCGTTAGCAGCTGGCCTGGAACAAGAGGTGTATTGAGATGAAAGTGCGAGCATCGGTCAAGCGTATCTGCCGTAACTGCAAGGTCATCCGGCGCAACGGCGTGGTTAGAGTCATCTGCAAGGACGGCCGCCACAAACAGCGTCAGGGCTAGGCAACACGGTTTTTATGCAACAACCTGAATTTATTGAACATATTGAAATTGCACGGGTATGCGTCGCGAAAACGCGGTGTCAGCTTTCGTTTGATTTATTGGCGGCCCGGGGCTATCCTTACGGGCTTTTCGCGCCGTGCTTTTGAAGAGACTGGTGGAGACTAATTAAATGGCCCGTATTGCCGGAATAAACATTGCAGATCACAAACATGCTGAGATTGCCCTGACGGGTATCTACGGCATTGGGCGTATGACGGCCCGCAAGATCTGTGGCGACACCGGCATCAAGCCGGACATCAAGATCAAGGACCTGACCGAGGCTGAACTTGAGTCACTGCGTAACGAGATGACCAAGTACAACATTGAAGGTGACCTGCGGCGCACGATTTCAATGAACATCAAGCGCCTGATGGATCTCGGTTGTTACCGTGGTATCCGTCATCGTCGCGGCCTGCCATTGCGCGGGCAGCGTACGCGCACCAACGCACGCACCCGCAAGGGACCACGTCGTGCGATTCGCAAGTAACACAACAGAAATCTGTTAACGGAAAACCGATATGGCAAAGGCACCGGCACGCAAGAAAGTGAAGAAGAATGTCTCTGATGGCATTGCTCACATTCATGCATCGTTTAACAACACTATCATCATGATCACTGACCGGCAGGGTAACTCGCTGGCCTGGGCAACCGCAGGCGGTTCGGGTTTTCGCGGTTCGCGCAAGAGCACGCCATTTGCTGCACAGGTAGCTGCCGAGCGCGCTGGCGAGAAGGTCAAGGAATACGGCATGAAGAACCTCGAGGTTGAGGTGAAAGGGCCGGGTCCGGGTCGTGAATCAGCGGTGCGCGCACTGAACAACTGCGGGTTCCAGATTACCAATATTACCGACGTGACGCCGATCCCGCATAACGGCTGTCGTCCGCCGAAACGTCGTCGCGTTTAGGGAAGGAACTGAAATGGCAAAGTACACCGGATCAAAGTGTCGTCAGTGTCGTCGTGAAGGCGGCAAGCTCTTCCTGAAGGGCGAGAAATGTTTCACATCGAAGTGTGCCGTCGAAAGCCGGCCATTCCCGCCGGGCCAGCATGGTCAGCGTCGCACCCGCCTGTCGGACTACGCTACCCAGCTGCGCGAGAAGCAGAAAGTGCGTCGTATCTACGGTGTGCTCGAGAAACAGTTCCGCAACTATTACAAAAAGGCGGCGTCCACCAAGGGCTCCACCGGTGACAACCTGCTGCAATTGCTGGAAGGTCGTCTCGATAACGTGGTTTATCGCATGGGTTTCTCTGCATCACGCAGCGAGTCGCGCCAGCTGGTCCGTCACAACGGTATCAGCGTAAACGGTGTCCGGGTTAACATCCCGTCCTACCAGGTCAAGCCAAGCGATGTCATTGCGGTAAATGAAAAGAGTCGTAAACAGATTCGCGTACAGTCCGCCATGGACCTTGCGCAACAGCGCGGCATCGCCGACTGGATCGACGTGGACTCCAAAAAACTGGAAGGCGTGTACAAGACACGTCCGGAACGCGGCGATCTGCCGGCCGACATCAATGAACATCTGATCGTCGAATTGTATTCGAAGTAATTACTGAGGGACTGCTTCATGCTCGGACACGTCAACGAATTCCTCAAGCCACGCATCGTGGATGTGCAGGCTGTTAACGACAGGCACGCCAGGGTGACGCTGGAGCCGCTGGAACGCGGATTCGGTCATACGCTCGGCAATGCGCTGCGACGTATCCTGCTGTCGTCTATGCCGGGTTCGGCCATCATCAATGCCGAGATCGATGGCGTGCTGCATGAGTACTCCACTATTGAAGGTGTACAGGAAGATGTCATCGATATCCTGCTCAACCTGAAAAAGGTTGCGCTGCGTATGCATAATCGCGATGAAGCCACGCTGACCCTGAACAAGAAGGGTCCGGGACCGGTCACGGCTGGCGACATCACGCTGGACCACGATATCGAGATCATCAACCCCGATTTCGTTATCGCCAACCTGACCAAGGCCGGCGAACTGTCCATGACGCTGAAAGTTGCCAAGGGTCGCGGTTATCAGCCGGCAACCCGCCGTGACAGCGAAGAAAGCGAAGGGCGTGCCATCGGCAGCCTGCAGCTGGATGCTTCGTTCAGCCCGGTCAGCCGCATTTCCTATAATGTCGATCGCGCCCGTGTTGAGCAGCGCACCGATCTGGACAAGCTGATCATCGACATCGAGACCAACGGTACGGTCGATCCGGAAGAGGCGATCCGCCATGCGGCCACCATCCTCCAGGACCAGCTGTCCTCGTTCGTCGATCTGCAGGCCAGCACTGAAGAGGCCACTGCTGCGCCGGAAGCCGATATCGATCCGATTCTGCTGCGCCCGGTCGACGATCTCGAGTTGACCGTACGTTCTGCCAACTGCCTGAAGGCGGAAAGCATCTACTTCATCGGTGACCTGATCCAGCGCACCGAGGTCGAGTTGCTGAAGACCCCGAACCTGGGCAAGAAGTCACTCACCGAAATCAAGGATGTCCTGGCCACCAAGGGCCTGTCGCTCGGCATGCGACTGGAAAACTGGCCACCGGCCAGCCTCGGCGCCCGTGACACCGAAGCCGTCAGCGGCTGATCACACTACAGGAAAAGAACCATGCGTCATCGCAAATCAGGGCGGCAGTTAAACCGCAACAGTTCACACCGCAAGGCCATGTTCCGCAATATGGCAGTGTCACTGCTGAACCACGAAGCTATCAAGACCACCTTGCCGAAAGCCAAGGAACTGCGTCGTGTCGCCGAACCGCTGATCACCATGGCCAAGAGCGACACGGTACACAAGCGGCGCCTGGCATTCAGTCGCCTGCGTGACCGTGACACGGTAACCAAGCTGTTCAACGAGCTGGGTCCGCGTTACGCGGATCGCCCCGGCGGTTACCTGCGTATTCTCAAGATGGGCTACCGTACCGGTGACAAGGCGCCGATGGCCTATGTAGAACTGGTCGATCGTCCGGAGATTGCGGGTGAGGAAACATCCGCGAAATAGGATAACGGAACAATAACAACAAAAAAGCCGGGCATCATGCCCGGCTTTTTTGTTGTTAAAGGAAATCCTCGATAAACCACGCCGAAAACGCATGTCTTCCGCTGACCCCGGCCTTGCGGTAGATAGCTGATGCCTGCGCACGCACTGTCTTCTCGCGAGTTTCCCTGACAGCAGCGATCTCGCGAAAACTTAGTCCCTTGAGTAGCAGCAGGCCGACCGCCTGCTCGCTGTCAGTTAAAGTCCATGTCTTGAATTGTTGCTGGATCAGTGTGCCCAGCTGGTGGCGGGTCTCGGTCAGTTCGGGGGTGGCCGCAGGTGTTACGGGGCGCTGTGCAGTGATTTCACGGCGCAGTCGCTCAAGGGCCTGCCCTTGTCGACGGAGATCATTCAGGAGCCAGGCGATCAGTGCCGCAGCAGCGAGGAAGATGCCGGCCTCGACCGCAAGGTGCAGGCTGGATGCGCCGTGGGTGCTGTCGACAATCAGGTCATACAGGCTGCCAGCCATGATGACCAGTAACAGGACGAGTAGCAGGATGTCTTTCATGTGCCGGGTAATTCCTTTTAATAACAGTAAGTTGACTGTTGGGTCGCCATGGGGCAAATGCCCGGTTGCGACCATAACGCGGCATTTGTCCACTACAGACGGGTCTGAATAGGGTGGATACTCGCTGCATGGTCACACGTTGAGGAATTATCGCATGTCCGAGAAGATTATCCGTGTCTGGGATCCGCTGGTCAGGCTGTTTCACTGGTCGCTGGTGGTGGCATTTATTGTTGCATGGTTGTCCGGCGAAGAGGAAAGCCTGGTACATGTCTATGCCGGATACGCCATCCTGGGACTGGTTGGTTTCCGGATCGTGTGGGGCCTGGTCGGGCCGCGCTACGCGCGCTTCAGTAATTTCCTGTACTCGCCCGGCCGGACTGCCCGTTATATGCGTAGTCTGCTGTCGCGAAACCCGGAACACTACACCGGGCACAACCCGGCGGGTGGCTGGATGATTATGCTGCTACTCGGTTCGCTGTTGATCGCCGTTTACACCGGGCTTGAGGTTTACGGGGCCGAGGGCCAGGGGCCGCTGGCCGGTGGCAGTCCGGGCGTCGAATGGATTGCAACTGCCCGGGCAGATGCGGACAGCGACGACGAACATGATAGCGGTCATGAGGACGGTGCAGAAGAATTCTGGGAAGAACTGCATGAATTTTCCGCCAACCTCACATTGTTCCTGGTGTTTGTGCATATTGCCGGTGTCCTGGTGGGAAGTTATGTGCACCGGGAGAACCTTGTCTGGGCCATGATTACAGGCCGTAAAAGGGTGTCGGGGGAAGAATGACTGCGTGATGCCAGAACCAGTCGGGGCTCATGACCTGACCGAAACATGCAACGGCCAGTCAGTATGACGGCGAGTAGCAAGCCGCAGCGTGATTGTCCCGGGCGGAAATGCCTGCTCTGGCGCTATTAACTTTTATCCAGTGGTGATTTATCGTCGATATCCTCGTAGGCGTCGATGACAAATCGAGGTGAGCAGATTGCCAGGAAGACGAGATCTTCCGCGCCGATGTTGCTGATGCGCTGCCGGCACATCGGCGGTATGAGTACGGTGTCGCCACTTTCAACATCCTGCGGAGGCAGTCCGCCGATTTCAACGTAGCCACGGCCGCTGAGTATGTAATAACGTTCTGCGATGCCGGCGAGTCGGTGCCAGCGGGTCGTGATGCCGGGTTCGACGCGGGCGCGGGCGATGGATAGCGTTGGGTCGTCGTCTGAATTCGACAGTTCGGTGATGTAGCATCCCTCCGCGGTAAAAAATTCTTCCGCATCGGCAAGGTGCTTTATGGACTCGATCATGAGTCTGCGGGTGTCATGTGATGCTTCATGTGCTGTCACACGATCTTTCTATAAACGATCTCGTAGTAGTTTCCACCGTGCTTTGTCTACTGTGAATTCAGGGCAGTATGTTCTGGCGTGTAACGAATAATGTCACGTGCACGGAAGCGGAAGCCCTCATTCAGGCCGCTGATGATGGGCGTGTCGCGATCGTAGATGTCGCGACTGAAGTGGACGCTGCCGTCGTTGTTCACCGCAACGGTCCAGTAGAGCATGATGATGGTCACCGGCTCGACCAGCTTGACGGTCTTGGTGCGATAGGAATTGATGGCGTTCATCAGTCGTTCGTGGTCCCACTTGTCATTGTCAGCCAGCAGCAGTTCCGCCAGTTCATAGGGTCGTTCGATGCGTACACAGCCGGAGCTGAAAGCGCGCTCGGGTTTGTCGAACAGGGATTTGCTCGGGGTGTCGTGCAGGTAGACAGAGTGCCGGTTCGGGAACATGAACTTGATGCGGCCCAGCGCATTTTTCGGCCCGGGTTGCTGGCGAATCAGGTAGGGAAAGTTTTTCCCGGTATAGGCGTCCCAGTCAATCGTGTTCGGGTCAACCAGCTTGCCCTTGTAATCGAGTACGTCCATGTCGCGAACTGCCAGATAACCGGGATTTGCGCGCACTTCCGGCAGGACATCTTCATCCAGTATGGTGGGTGGGACCGTCCAGGTCGGGTTGATGTCGAGGTACTTGAGTTTGGAACGGAACACCGGGGATTCACGAGCCGGTCGGCCGACCTGGGCGCGGGATTCCCACACCAGCTTGTCATCACGGTAAAAGCGGGCGTTAAAGCCGGCAATGTCGACCATGATGTAGGTGTCCGGCAGGTCGTGCAGCACCCAGCGAGCACGTTCCAGGTTGGCGCGAATCTGGTCGACACGCGCCTCAACCGGAATATTCATCTCGCGCAGTGTTCTGCGCCCGGCACGGCCGTCAGCATGCAGCCCGTGTCGTAGCTGGAAACGTTTGACGCCTGCGGCAACTGCATCGTCGAATGTCGGCAGGAACATATCCTGCGTGGACAGATCGCCACTGGCGATCAGTCGTGCGCGCAGCGCGAGTACGCGCTCACCGGTCATGCCGGTTTCGAGCGTCTTGCCGGCCAGGACCGGTTGCCAGCCACCGAGCAGCTGGTAGGTGCGGTATTTCGACAGGGCCGTGCGTAGTTGTTCGTAGCGTGCCGATTGTGGGCGGAGTTTCTCGACCAGTTGTGTCACGTGTCCGCTGTCGATGGCATTGCCGAGCAGCAGCAGCTCGTCCAGGTTGTCGATGTAGCGAACCATGTTCCAGTTCGAGTCGAGCGCTTCCGGGTCCACCTTGCCGAACGACAGGTGATAGCCGAGACGCACCAGGCTATCGGTCAGCAGCAAATCGAATTCAGCGGTCTGTACCGGGTCAAATGCCGATGCGGTGCGCAGATGCTCGCGGTACTGCCTGATGATGTCGAGGTGGTAGTCGGCCGGATTCAGACCGTCATGCTCGACGGACTCGATCGCGCCAAGTAGCTGGTCGACGGACTCCGGGTTAACCCAGGCCGGTGCATAGTTGCGCTGTGCATAAAAGGCCGGCAGCAGGATGCGCGAAGCAAGCGCGGTGTCGCCGACCGAGATGGTTTCACCGGCGCCGATGGCCTCAACGCGTGTCTGGATGGACGCACGCAGCGTGACCTCGGCCTGTACCATGGCGCAGGCCAGCAGCAGGGTGATCGTCACTACCCCGTGTATAGGAAAGAGTCTTGCTCCTGTCGACAACTGTTTCATTTTTGTTTGCGCAGCAGGCCCGCGCTAAGCCGTTGTTATAGTTCAATTATAGGCCGGATAGGGCGGGACTGCAGACCTGATTTTTAGCATTATATGCCTGTTTTAATTGGAATTATTTAACAGGCGTGGGGTTTGCGGGTGGACGGATCCTTGTAACCGGCCACCCGTTCCCCGGCCAGCTGTTAACAGCATGCCATAGCGGGCCGGGCAGGGAATCGTCCAAAAGTCCTAGATGGGCGGTTAATACTCTTATGACTCGAGCCGTTTACCGGCCAGCGTGGGTACCTTGTCGGTGCGGGTTTCGAGTTTCAGGTAACTGATCAGGCGGGCGCTGCCACTGGCATGCAAGTCTGTATGAATGCGCGTCACGGCACTGAATATGTCGGCGAGATCGCCCTCGATGTTCGTGCCGGCCGCGTGGGTTTCAAGGATGAAGTCGAACTCCTTTAAAATGCCGACAATGCGCGTAACTTCCGCACGCACCGAGACCCCGGCACCCAGCGGAATGACCTGAAGTTCTGCAGTCGCTTTCATAATGGTGAACTCTGACGGGTTGTGACAGTCAAGCTGATTATACGACACCAGCGCCTGGCCGGCTGGATTGAGTGATGGCCAGGGAAATCACTACGGGAGATTGCAGGATGATGTCATTCGTCACGAGGATAACCGGCCTGCTGATGCTGCTGGTCGCTTGCCAGGCACCGGGCGCACCGCTCGTGATGAACAGCGGTGAGCAGGCAGTCACCCTGCTGGAACTGTATACCTCGCAGGGCTGCAGCAGTTGTCCGCCTGCCGAGCGCTGGCTGAACGACTTTGTTGCGGACGAGAATTTGTGGCGCACCTTCGTGCCGGTCGCCTTTCACGTGGATTACTGGGACTACATCGGCTGGAAAGATCCCTATGGGCACCCGGCAAACGGTGAGCGCCAGCGCGCGCTTGCGCGTGCCGGGAATGCACGCACGGTCTATACGCCGGGATTTTTTGCCAACGGTCGTGAATGGCGCGGCTGGGCGCTCGGTATGGCGCCGCAAGCCGGCCGCACGCAACCGGGTAACCTGGCCGTGCGCGTAGCGGACGGCGAACTCGAGGCGCACTTCGCAGCAGACGGGGAGCCGTGGTTGCTGAATGTTGCGGTGCTGGGGTTCGGCATCGACACACCCGTGACGCGGGGCGAGAATCGTAACCGCACCCTGCGCCAGGAATTTGTATCATTGGCGCATGTAGTCGCACCCGTCTGCGAACGGCCAGTGGCGGGTACCGTTACCCGCTTACGACAAAGGTGAATCCAGTCGGCGCGGCCTGGCCGTGTGGGTGAGTCGGCCCGGCCAGCCGACGCCCGTTCAGGCAACCGGTGGCTGGCTGGACAGCGAACGCTAGGCACAGGCGTGACAGGTGTTTCAGGTTACACACAGTTGCGACCTGTGCCGGATAGTATTTTGTGACATGAAGGCGCAGGATTGATCTGACGATTGCATCGATTTATCGAAAATCTGTTTACTGTGATATGCGCGATACTGACAGGGCGAATGCATGCTGAATCTCTATGATGCACTGGCGTTCCGTGGCACAACGGAATTTCCGACGAGGCTGAAACGTGCCATCGAGGCACTGGATGCCGGTCACATGCCGTTGCATCAATGCGTGAACCAGGGCGGCCAGGTCGATGCCAGTAACTGGCCGTGACGGTACTCGATGTCACCGAGGTCCAGGACGATATCCGCGCCAGGATTGGCGTGTTTTTTACCGAGGTGGTGGGTGGTTGCAGTTGCGGTGACGAGCCGTTCGAACAGCCCGTCTACTGCGAGCTGGGCGTAACGATCGACCGGCAATCGGGAGATGCGGTATTCAACGTGATTGAGACCGCAGGACAGGGCGGTATTTAACAAGCAGGGGGTGCGTGATGACCAGTCAACAGGGGCGTGGCGGATGTTTGTGCGGCAGTGTGCAATTTCGGGCGGCAGCCTGTAATACCCATGTCGGTGCCTGTCATTGCAGTATGTGTCGCAAGTGGGGTGGCGGGCCGTTTTTTGCGGTCGACTGCGGTACGGATGTGGTGTTTGAAGGCGAGGAATCGATCAGTGTGTATTCTTCATCCGAGTGGGCCGAACGTGGTTTCTGCTCGCGCTGTGGCAGCCATCTTTTTTACCGCCTGAAGGGTAGCGGGCAAACCATGATACCGGCCGGCCTGTTCGATGACCTGTCAGCACCGGTCTTCGATCACCAGGTCTTCATCGATGAAAAGCCCGGCTGGTATGACTTTTCCAACGCGACCAAAAACATGACCGGCGAGGAAGTGTTCGCGGCGTTTGCAGCGCAGGACTAGCTTGTCGGTCAACGGACTGATGCAGAAAGCATGCAAGGTGCACCGGTGGTTACGCGCATACTGACAAGTCATGATTGTACTGTTTACTGACTTCGGCCTGGAGGGTCCTTACCTGGGCCAGGTGGAGGCCGTGTTGTGCGCGCAGGCGCCGGGTGTGCGCGTGATACACCTGTTTTCGGACCTGCCGCCATTCGATATTCAGTCGGCCGCGTACCTGTTGCCGGCATTTGTCGGCCGGTTCCCGCCGGGTACGGTGTTTCTGTGCGTGGTTGATCCGGGGGTCGGGGGTAACCGGCCGGGTGTTATCGCAAGGATTGCCGGTCACTGGTTTGTCGGTCCGAACGAGGGACTGTTCGCGCCGCTGACGCGCCGCGCGGTGTCTGTCGAGTGCTGGCAGTTGCCGGACAGTGATACCGCCTCGCCGAGTTTTCACGGACGCGATGTGTTTGCGCCGGTCGCAGCCAGGCTGGCGCGTGGGCTGGCGCCGGAGGGTGAGACTGTCGATGCCGCCTCTCTCGAACAAGCCAGCTGGCTGGATGACTTGTCGCGTATTGTTTATATCGATCGCTATGGAAATGCCATGACGGGTTTGCGTGCGTCCTCTGTTCCGGGAGATGCGGTGTTAACCATAAACGGACACACGCTGCATGCGGCACGGACCTTCGCCGATGTTGGTGTGGGTGAGGCATTCTGGTATGAAAATGCCAACGGCCTGGTCGAGTTCGCAGTGAACCGGGGCAGGGCGGATGCAGTGCTGTCACTGGCGGTTGGTGACGCGATTTCGTTATAGATGTATATGAGGTTTCCGCGTAAACGCCGCATTCGGGTGGCTTGTGCAGTCGTGTGTGAGTTAAGCTTGAGCCCCGGATAAGTTGCCATGAATACCAAGTCACCCGCCTTCTCAGACAAGCCGCTGCCCGACAGTGAGTTGATAACCGATCCGGTGCGGGTGGCGCGCCTGCTCGATCGACTGGCGAAGCATCACTCGTTGCTGACGGTTGTAATGCCTGATCACACCGAAGCATTTACCAGCAGCGTGGTCGACGTGGTGGAGCCGCATGTATTGCTTGATGAGCTGCTGCCAAACAGCGGTCATCAGTTGCTGCTCGCGCAGAAAAGATTGCAGGTAACAGGCAAGCTGGAAGGCATCGATATCCGTTTTATCTCCGAGCTTGACACCTTTGATGAGCAGGATGGCATGGTTACCTACCGGGTCAAGTTGCCTGCCAGGCTTGAATATCGCCAGCGGCGCAGTGATTTCCGCGCGCATATACCGATTTCCCTTGTTATCCGGGTCGTAATGGTTGATGACAGGGAAAATATTTTCGAAGGCGAGCTATATGATTTGTCGCGCGGTGGCGCCGGCATCATCCTGCCGTTTGATGAAGCGGTGCTGGTGCCGGGAAACTGGTATTACTGCGCGATCGAGTTACCTGATGCGTCCTGGCTGTTTTGTGATGTTGAGCCGCGTCACTGGAAAGACGCTCCACGCGCCTGGCAAACACCTGGCTGGCGCGCGCTTTGCTGACCTGACGCCGATGCAGACGCGCCTGGTCGGTCGCTGTATCAGCGAACTGCAGCGTGAGCAGATGAAGAAGCGTGTAACGGATTGAGCCTGCCGGTCATTCAACATGAATGACAGATTTCGGGTGATTGAGTTGCAACAGTAAACTGTGCTGTATTGGGGTCGCCAGGGGTAATGCCTATCCTACCGTCATTCCCGCGCAGGCGGGAATCCAGTCCCTCGGTTTACCACCAGCTTGTGATATTGAGGGCTATGTTAATTGCAGAAAATAATCGTGGTTCCGGACCTTAATTTACCGCTGGATTCCCGCCTGCGCGGGAATGACGGGAGGTGAAAATTTACACAGGAATGGGGGTGTGTTGCTGCATTAGTGAATCTCCTGCTGCAGAGGTCGCCTAACCGGCCTTTTTCCGTTTTTCTGTGTGTGCCTGGTACTGTGCCAGCGTCTGCTTGAGATATTTCCCGGTATAGGACGTTTTGTGTTTCGCAACATCGGCCGGTGAGCCGGTTGCGACAACCTCGCCGCCCCCGATGCCGCCCTCAGGACCCATGTCGATAATCCAGTCGGCGGTCTTGATGACATCGAGGTTATGCTCGATAACGATAATCGTGTTGCCGTGGTCACGCAGGCGGTGCAGCACCACCAGCAGTTGCGCGATATCGTGGAAGTGCAGGCCGGTGGTCGGTTCGTCGAGGATGTATAACGTCTTGCCGGTATCGCGTTTCGACAGTTCGCGCGCCAGCTTGATGCGTTGCGCCTCGCCGCCCGACAGGGTCGTCGCGTTCTGGCCGAGCTTCAGGTAAGTGAGTCCGACATCGATCAGTGTTTGCAGCTTGCGCGCGACCACCGGGATGGCGCTGAAGAACGGCAGGGCGTCTTCCACGGTCAGGTCCAGTACCTCGTGGATGTTCTTGCCCTTGTAGCGTACGTCGAGGGTTTCCCGGTTGTAGCGTTTACTCTTGCAGACATCGCACGGTACGTAGATGTCCGCCAGGAAATGCATCTCCACCTTGATGACGCCGTCACCCTGGCAGGCCTCGCAGCGACCGCCCTTGACGTTGAAGCTGAAGCGCCCCGGCTTGTAACCGCGCGAGCGTGCCTCCTGGGTAGCGGCGAACAGTTCGCGGATGGGCGTGAACAGGCCGGTGTAGGTGGCCGGGTTGGAGCGTGGTGTGCGGCCGATCGGGCTTTGATCGATGTCGACGATTTTGTCGAATTGCTCCAGTCCCTCGATGTCCTCGAACGGCGCCGGGCTGGTAGCGGCCTTGTTCAGTACATGCGCCGCGTGACGGTAAAGCGTGTCGTTGACCAGCGTGGACTTGCCGGAACCCGACACGCCGGTGATACAGGTCATGAGACCGACCGGGATCTGTGCCGTGACTGATTTCAGATTGTTGCCGGTGGCGCCGCGTATCACCAGCTGGCGGTCCGGGTCGTTACGGTTGTGCTGTTCAGGGATCGGGATCTGTTTTTTACCGGACAGGTACTGACCGGTGAGTGAATGCTTGTCGGCGAGAATGTGTGCCGGCGTGCCCTGCGACACGATGCATCCGCCGTGGACACCGGCGCCGGGTCCGACATCGACCACGTGGTCCGCAGAGCGGATGGCTTCCTCGTCGTGCTCGATGACGATCACGGTATTACCGAGGTCGCGCAGGTGCACGAGTGTGTTCAACAGGCGCTGGTTGTCGCGCTGGTGCAGACCAATGGACGGTTCGTCGAGGATGTACATGACACCGACCAGGCCGGCGCCGATCTGGCTGGCCAGCCGGATGCGCTGCGCCTCACCGCCCGACAGGGTTTCCGCGCTGCGTTCCAGTGACAGGTAATCGAGACCGACGTTGACCAGGAATTCCAGTCGCTGGTTGATCTCCTTGAGAATCTTGCCGGCGATTTCGCCGCGTCGTCCCGGCAGGCGCAGGGTGCTGAATAATTCGCCACTGGCGCCGACCGGCAGGGCGGTGATTTCCGGCAGTGTTTTACCGGCCACCGTGACATGGCGCGCCGCTTCATTCAGGCGCGTGCCCTGGCAGTCCGGGCAGGACTGGTTGCTGAGGTAACGCGCCAGTTCCTCGCGCACCGTGCTTGATTCGGTTTCGTGGTAACGCCGCTGCATGTTGGAGATGATGCCTTCGAAGGCATGCTTGCGTTCCACTTCTCCGCGACGTTCGTTGAGATAGCGGAACTTGATGATCTCACCCTTGCTGCCGTAGAGCAGGATATCGCGTATGTCTTCCGGTAATTCCTCGAACGGTGTTTCGATATCGAAGTCGTAGTGTTCGGCCAGCGAAGTGATCAGCTGGAAATAATAGGCATTGCGCCGGTCCCAGCCGCGCACGGCGCCGCCGGCCAGGCTCAGTTCCGGGTGGCCAACAACGCGCTCGGCATCGAAGAACTGACGAACACCGAGACCGTCGCAGGACGGGCACGCGCCGGCCGGGTTGTTGAAGGAAAACAGGCGCGGTTCCAGCTCGCTGATGGAATAGCCGCACTGCGGACAGGCGAACTTGGCCGAGAACAGCAGCTCTTCATTGCCGGTCTTGTCCATCCATGCGACGCGCGCAAGTCCATCCGACAGGTGCAGTGCGGTTTCGAATGATTCCGCCAGGCGTTGCTCGATATCCGGGCGCACCTTGAAGCGGTCGACCACGGCTTCGATGATATGTTTGCGACGCAGGTCGAGTTTCGGTGGTGTATCGAGTTCGACGATGTCGCCGTCAATGCGTGCGCGTACGAAGCCCTGGGCGCGCAGGTCTTCGAGTACCTGGACATGTTCACCCTTGCGCGCGTCCACCACCGGTGCGAGCAGGTACAGGCGGCTGCCTTCCGGCAACGCCAGTACATGGTCGACCATCTGGCTGACGGTTTGTGCCTCCAGCACGGTGTCGTGCTGCGGGCAGTGCGGTGTGCCGGTGCGCGCGAACAACAGGCGCAGGTAATCGTAGATCTCGGTGATGGTGCCGACCGTGGAGCGCGGATTGTGCGACGTCGATTTCTGTTCGATTGAAATCGCCGGTGACAGCCCCTCGATATGATCGACGTCCGGCTTTTCCATCATCGACAGGAACTGCCGTGCGTAGGCAGACAGCGACTCGACGTAGCGGCGCTGGCCCTCGGCATAAATGGTGTCGAAGGCCAGTGAGGACTTGCCGGAACCGGACAGGCCGGTCACCACGATCAGCCGGTCACGTGGCAGGTCGATATCAATATTCTTGAGGTTGTGGGTGCGGGCACCCCGTATGTGTATCGTGTCCATTACGCTCTGTGCCTGGCCAGCCAACCTGCTAATATACGGCGTTTTCCGAGCTACAGCCAAAAGGATGTCAGAAAAAGTGAGCCAGGCAGGGATCCCGGGTCCGGGTATGAGTCGCACCGAGCTGCGGGCAGCCCTTTCTCTTTCAGGTATTTATGCCCTGCGCATGCTGGGGCTGTTCATGATATTGCCGGTCTTCGCCCTGTATGCCGCCGATCTCGACGGCGTGACCCCGGCGCTGACCGGGCTGGCGATCGGTGTATATGGCGTCACCCAGGCACTGTTGCAGATCCCGGCCGGGCTGTTATCTGACCGGATCGGCCGCAAGCCTGTGATTATCGGCGGGTTGCTGGTATTTGCACTCGGCAGTGTGGTCGCGGCGCTGGCCGATTCCATCTGGTTGATTATCGCCGGGCGCGCCCTGCAGGGTGCCGGTGCCATCGCTGCCGCCATCATGGCGCTGGCGGCGGACCTGACGCGCGAACAGCATCGCACCAAGGCCATGGCGTTGATCGGCATGAGTATCGGCCTGGCATTTGCACTGGCACTGATACTCGGGCCGGTGTTGAATAACTTCATCGGGGTGCCCGGAATTTTCGCCCTGACCGCCGTGCTGGCGATCGGTGGTGTACTCGTGGTCATGTTCATTGTGCCGCGACCGGTCGAGGAGCGTATTCATCGCGAGGCCGAGGCGATCCCGGCCCAGTTTGGCCGCATTCTTGCGCACGGGCAGTTGCTGCGCCTCGATGCGGGCATCTTTATATTGCACGCGGTGTTAATGGGTACGTTCGTTGTGTTACCGCTGGTGCTGCGTGACGAGGCGGCTGTGCTGGCCGCCAATCACTGGAAAATTTACCTGCCGGTACTGGTGTGCTCGGTAGTCCTGATGATCCCGTTCATTTTCATGGCAGATCGCCGCGGTTATACGCATGCAGTCTTCCTGATTGCGATTTCACTGCTGGTGCTGGCGTTGTTCGGGATGTATGCATTACCGGTGTCGCTGGTCACCGCGGTTGCCCTGTTGCTGGTGTTTTTCACGGCATTCAATCTGCTGGAGGCAATGTTGCCGTCACTGGTTTCGCGCGTGGCGCCGGCCGATTGCCGCGGGACCGCCATGGGTTTTTACTCCAGCTCGCAGTTCATGGGCGCGTTTGTTGGCAGTGTCATAGCGGGGTGGCTGCATGGGCAGTTCGGGCTGCATGCCTTTTTCCTGTGCGCCGCGCTTGCCACGCTGGTTTGGTTGCTGCTTGCACGTGGCATGGTGGTGCCGGCGAAACTCAGTACTTACGTCTATCGTCCGGCGGAACGGCCAGTCACCGACGGCGAGGCGCTGGCTGCGCAGCTGCGGGCGCTGGCCGGCGTGGCCGAGGTCGTGGTGGCGGCTGAGGAGGGCGTGGCTTACCTGAAAATCGACCGGCAACACTTCGATGAGTCGAGCCTGCCCTGATACTGACTGCGGCTGTCGGCGATACCTTACATCCCGTTGGGTATTGTCCATGCCGATTGTCATGGATGCCGTGCCTGCCATCGCATAAAATAGCGGCAGCAGCCTACCAACCGGTTTCGAGTGCCGGTGACGTAACCCGGTCGAAACCACTTATATATAACAGGAGAACAACATGGCGCGAGGAGTGAACAAGGTGATTCTGGTTGGTAACCTCGGCAAGGATCCGGAAGTCCGTTACATGCCGAATGGCAACGCGGTCGCAAACATTACGCTGGCGACGTCCGAATCGTGGAAAGACAAGCAGACCGGTGAACAGCAGGAAAAGACCGAATGGCACCGCATCGTGATGTTTCGTCGCCTTGGCGAGATCGCCGGCGAATACCTGAAAAAGGGCTCGCAGGTCTATATAGAAGGCAAGTTGCAGACTCGCAAGTGGCAGGACAATAGCGGCAATGACCGCTATACCACCGAGATTGTGGCGAATGAAATGCAGATGCTGGGTGGTCGTGGTGGCGGTAGCGCCGGTTTTTCCGCTGATTCCGCACCCGCCTCCAAGGCGGCTCCGGCACCGGCACCGGCCGCAGCCGGCGCCGATGACTTTGATGATGATATCCCGTTCTGAGTAATGCCCGGAACGTACAGAAAAAGCCTGCATTTGCAGGCTTTTTTTTTGCAATGTTACCGGATCGTTCTCCCTGCCAGGCGTAATCGCGCGGCGTGATCCGGGGCAGTCTGCGTTAGCTCAGGGTGGCGCAATCAATAGCGGGCCCTGCGGATACCAAAATAATGCGGTCTGTCCCGGGTTGCGGTGCCGCGTACAGTGCTGTTGGGGGAGGTATTTTCCCCCATATACCGGAAATTCCTGTTTGAGAACCCAAGATATTGGGTTTGAAACATGCGTATAATATCTCCACACAGACCGGCTGGCAGGGCAAAAACAAGACCGGGATTCCCAAAAAATCGCTTAAAGCTATCAATCTACACAAGGTATCAATGCCAAGTTTTTGATTTCGTTTTATATGTTTGGCAGGTTGCCGGCGAAAATTTGGAATCTGGCCTAAGTTACTGTCCACAAGGCGATTTTTTGTAGTTTTTGCTTGACGAAAACCCCCTATGTCAATATAGTGTCGAAAAGTGGGACTCGGTGGATATTTATGGGTCTCAAGGGAGCACAAGGGGGCTGTTTTGTTCATTGGTGGAAGCACTGTCAATCTCGATGCGAAAGGCCGCCTGGCCTTTCCGACCCGTTATCGGGACGAGTTGATGGAGCGTTGCGAAGGCAAGGTGGTGCTGACCGTCGATGAGCAGCGCTGCCTGAGTATGTACCCGCAGGGTGACTGGGAAGAATTCCAGCGCTCGCTGGTGCGCATGCCGAACCAGGATGCCCGTGTACGTACGCTGCAGCGCGTTCTGCTGGGGCATGCCACGCCGCTGGAGCTGGACAAGAACGGTCGCGTGCTGATCCCGCCGCGCCTGCGTGAGTTTGCCGGACTGGAAAAGCGCGTCGTCCTGACCGGTCTCGGTTTCAAGTTTGAAATCTGGAATGAAGAAGCCTGGGAAAAACTGTGTGGCGATTGGGCGGCAGATGGCAACAACAGCAAAGACATGCCCGATCCGTTTGCAGATCTGAAGCGCTGACAGGTGGAACAACGTTATGCACACCGCCCGGTCCTGCTCGCAGAAGTACTGGATGCCCTGGCAATTCAGCCGGATGGATTTTACGTAGATGGAACATTTGGCCGCGGTGGGCACGCTGCTGCAATCATGGATGAGCTTGGGCCAAACGGGCGACTGCTTGCCATGGACAAGGACCCTGAAGCGGTGTTGTCGGCAGAGGAGCAGTTTGGTGACGATCCTCGTTTCGAAATACAACAGGGTACATTCACAATGCTGAGTCGCGTGGTTGCGCAGCGACAACTTGAAGGCCAGGTGAACGGTCTGTTGCTTGATCTCGGTGTTTCTTCGCCGCAACTTGATAATGCATCTCGCGGTTTCAGTTTTTCACATGATGGCCCCCTCGATATGCGCATGGATCCGACGACCGGTTCCAGTGCAGCCGAGTGGTTGCAGGTCGCCGATGAAAAATCCATTAGCGATGTCCTCAGGGTATACGGTGAAGAGCGTTTCTCCAGACGCATAGCGCGGGCCATTGTTGCGCGGCGTGCTGAAGAGCCCTTGCGTACCACCGGGCAACTTGCCGACCTGATCGATGCGGCGGCACCGTCGCGCGAAAAGGGCAAGCACCCGGCGACGCGCAGTTTCCAGGCGATTCGCATTTTTATCAACAAGGAACTGGATGATGTCAGGGACGTGTTGGCGCAGGTGCCCGACGTGCTGGCGCCGGGTGGCCGGCTCGCGGTAATCAGTTTTCACTCGCTTGAGGATCGCATCGTCAAGCGTTTTATTCGTGACGAGTATCGCGGCGAGCAGCCGCCCGATGAGTTCCCGCTTGCCGGAATGGATTATCAGCCGCGCCTGAAGCCGCTCGGCAAGGCAATCCGCGCCGGTGCAGCAGAGGTGCAGGAAAATCCGCGTGCGCGCAGTGCCGTGTTGCGGGTTGCGGAGCGACTGCAATGAGTGGTCGGCCCGGCGTGTTGATCGTGCTGCTGGCGCTGGTGGTCGTGTCTTCGCTGGGCGTGGTGTACAGCAAGCACCAGAGCCGCAAGTTGTTTGTAGAGTTGCAGGCGCTGGGCGAGGCACGTGACAGCATGGACATCGAGTGGGGGCAGCTGCAGCTTGAGCAGAGTACCTTGACGATGCAGGGAAAGATCGAGAGCGCTGCGCGTGAGCGACTGGGTATGGTGAGTCTTACAACCGACCGAATGGTGATTGTCCGCCCATGAATGCTGATCCGGCACGCACACAATATACTGCCCGCCGGGTTTTCCTGCTGGCATGCATGCTGTTGGCCGCCGTCACACTGGTCGGGCGTGCAGTAACCCTGCAGGTTCTCGACAAGGAATTCCTGCTCAGCCAGGGGCAGGCAAGGCACTTGCGTACCATAGATCTGCCGGCGCATCGCGGCATGATTCGTGACCGCAACGGTGAACCGCTGGCAGTCAGTACCCCGGTCGAGTCGGTGTGGGTGAATCCGCAGGTGCTTGGCAGCGAGCAGGGCCGTATTCCCGAGCTGGCGCGCAAGCTGTCACTCAAGCCGGGTAGTGTGAAACGCGCCCTGGCAAGTCGTGCGGACCGCGAATTTATTTATATCAAGCGCCACGTGAGCCCGGATCTTGCCGAGCAGGTCATGGCCATGGAGATACCGGGTGTTTACCTGCAGCGCGAATACCGGCGCTACTACCCGGATGGCGAAGTAGCGGCGCACCTGGTCGGTTTTACCGATATCGACGATGCAGGTCAGGAAGGTCTGGAGCTGGCCTACCAGGAGTGGTTGCAGGGTGAGCCGGGTAAAAAGCGTGTCGTAATGGACCGGCAGCGCCACATTGTTGAGGACGTGGAGAGCATCAGCCGCCCGCGCATCGGCAAGGACCTCCAGCTAAGCATTGATCGGCGTATCCAGTACCTGGCCTATCGCGAGTTGAAGGCGGCCATGAAAACGCACAAGGCCAAGGCGGCCTCGGCCGTGGTACTGGATGTGCAAAGTGGTGAAATTATCGCCATGGTCAACCAGCCGTCGTTCAATCCCAACGACCGCAAGCAACGGCGTCGCAGCGACATGCGCAACCGTGCTGTGACAGATGTGTTCGAGCCGGGTTCGACCATGAAGCCGTTTATCGTCGCCGCAGGTCTCGAGAGCGGGCGTTACCGTCCGGATACACCTGTCAGTACGTCACCTGGCTGGTATCGCGTCGGCGTCAATACCGTGCGTGACGTGCATGACTATGGGCAGCTGGATGTAACCGGTGTGATTCGCAAGTCAAGCAATGTCGGCATCAGCAAGATTGCCCTGTCGCTGACACAGGAAAGCATCTGGGAGTTGCTGTCGGACCTGGGTTTCGGGGCGCAGACGTTTAGCGGATTCCCCGGCGAGGCATCGGGACTGTTGCCGCACTTCAGTGGCTGGAATGCGATCGAGACGGCCACCATGTCATTCGGCTACGGCCTGTCGGCAACACCGCTGCAACTTGCGCAGGCCTACGCGGTAATTGCCAGTGGTGGCATAAAGCGTTCAATTTCCTTCCTGCACGACAAGCGTAGCGCCGAGGAACGTCGCGTCATGCCGGCGCGTGTTGCGGAGCAGGTGCGCGACATGCTGGAAGCGGCAACCGGTACCGATGGTACCGCGCCGCAGGCACGCGTTGCCGGCTATCGCGTTGCCGGCAAGACCGGCACGGTGCGCAAGTCGGTTGCCGGGGGATATTCGGATGACCGTTACCGTGCGGTATTCGCCGGTATGGTACCCGCGAGTAATCCGCGGCTTGTTATGGTGGTGGTGGTCGATGAGCCGTCCGCCGGACAGTATTACGGCGGCCAGGTTGCCGCACCGGTCTTCTCAAAAGTCATGGCAGGCACCTTGCGCCTGATGGCAATACCGCCGGATGGATTGCCGTTGATTCAGACGCGCAGTGCAAGCGGGGAGGACTCTGCATGATGGCGGCTGAGCAAATGACGCCTGCGCACACGCTGTCCGGCTTGCTTGCCGAATACAGTAGCGAAACAATCAGGCGGGACATCAAGGTGTCGGGTCTGGCGCTGGACAGTCGCAAGGTGCAGGCGGGTGATCTGTTCCTTGCGGTGGCCGGTTCGCAAACGCATGGCCTGGAACACGCTCGCCAGGCGATCGCGCTGGGTGCGCTGGCAGTTGCCTGGGAGCCGGTCGAAGGCAATACGGCGCTGGCCGAGACGGCTGCGCTGTTGCCGGCAGTCACCGTGGCCGTTCCGGGGCTTGGTCATGCCGTCGGCCTGATAGCCGATCGTTTTTACGGCCACCCGTCGCGCGGCCTGTTCACAATTGGCGTGACCGGTACAGATGGCAAGACATCCTGCAGTCATTTCATTGCGCAGGCGATGGACAGTCATGACCGCCGTTGCGGTGTCATCGGGACGCTCGGTAATGGTTTGTACGGTGATCTGGAGAAATCCGGCAATACCACACCGGATGCCCTGACCATGCAACAGAGCCTGCTGGGCATGCAGCTGCGCGGTGCGCGTTGCGTGGTAGCAGAAGTTTCCTCACACGCCATGGACCAGGGAAGAGTCCTTGGTGTGCATTTTGATATCGCAGTCCTGACTAACCTGTCACGTGATCATCTTGACTATCACGGCAATGTCGAGGCCTATGCCGAGGCGAAACGCAAGTTGTTCCATTCCGATGGATTGCGTTATGCAGTCATCAACGCCGATGACCGGTTCGGCAGTGCGCTGCTGGATGCTATTCCGCCAGGCGTGGCGCCGGTCGCCTATCGCCTTGAGAACGAACCGTTTCGCACGCGCTTCCCGGCGCAATGGGTGATCGGTCGTAACCTGCAGACGGATGTCACCGGCATGCAGTTTGATGTCGTTACGCCCTGGGGTAGCGGGCATCTGCGCTGCGGGCTGCTTGGACGTTTCAATGCCAGCAACCTGCTGGCCGCGCTGGCCTGCCTGTGTGTTGCCGGGTTGCCGTTTGAAGAAGCCCTGCGTCGTTTGTCGGCAACCCGCACGGTGCCCGGACGCATGGAGCGTTTCGATGTCGGTGCCGGCCACCCGCTGGTGGTGGTCGATTATGCGCACACCGCCGGTGCGCTGGAAGCGGTGCTGGACTCGCTGCGCGCCCATTGCACGGGCCGTTTGTGGTGTGTATTCGGTGCCGGTGGTGATCGCGACCGTGGCAAGCGCCCGCAAATGGGTGTGGCTGCCGAGCGTCATGCGGATTGCCTGGTGCTGACCGATGACAATCCACGCACTGAAGACCCGCAGCGGATTATCGACGATATCTGTGCAGGCATCCGCCAGCCCGACAGGCTGCATATTGAACATGACCGGGGTAGCGCAATCAGCTGGGCAATGAGCGAGGCGGCAGCCGATGACATTGTGCTGATCGCTGGCAAGGGACATGAAACAGTGCAGCTTATCGGTGACCGCGCCTTGCCATTCAGTGATCGCGAACGCGTGATGGCGCTTGCACGGGAATGGGCGCAATGATGTCAATGCGACTTTCCGAAGCCGCCAGTGTGCTTGACGGCCAGATGTCCGGTTCGGACGTGGACTTCATGGGCATCAGTACCGATACCCGTACCCTGTCGGAGGGCGCGTTGTTCTTCGCATTGCAGGGACCGAATTTCGACGGGCACGCCTATATTGAAACTGCGCGTGAGCGGGGTGCAGCAGCGGCAGCAGTCAGCGAGCCGTGCAACACACTATTACCGCGCATTACCGTCAATGATACGCGGCTCGCGCTCGGTCGCCTGTCAGCCGACTGGCGTCGCCGCTTTCAGTTGCCGGTCATCGGTATCACGGGCAGCAACGGTAAGACCTCGGTGCGTGCGATGACGTCAGCCATTCTTGCGCGTTGCGGGCGTACCCTGTCGACACAGGGCAATCTGAACAATGATATCGGCCTGCCGCTGACGCTGGCACGCCTCAATCCCGACGACCGCTTTGCCATTCTCGAAATGGGCGCCAATCATTCCGGTGAAATCGATTACCTCGCCGGTATCGCGCGCCCGACCATTGCCGTGATAACCAATGCGGGTCCGGCGCATCTCGAAGGTTTTGGCGACATCGCCGGCGTCGCGCGCGCCAAGGGCGAACTGTTTGCACGCCTCGACAGTGATGGCGTGGCGATCATCAATGCCGATGACCCGTATGCGCCGCTGTGGCGCGAGCTGTCTGCCCACTGCCGGCGCATCGAGTTCGGGCTTGATGCGGACTGTGCAGTGACGGCCGAATGGTCGGGTGATGCCGATGGCAGTGACGTTGCGTTGCACACGCCGGACGGCGATGTGCGTTTCCGTTTGCCCTTGCCCGGCCGGCATAACGTGATGAATGCGCTCGCCGCCAGTGCGGCTGCACAGGCGGCCGGTGCAAGCCTTGCAGATATCCGTGCCGGGCTGGCCGGGCTGGTGCCGGTTGCAGGACGCTTCAATATTCATCACCTGCCGGGTGATATCACCGTTATCGATGATACCTACAACGCCAACCCGGGCTCGCTGCAGGTTGCGCTCGACGTGCTGGGTATGACTGGCGGAACCACCTGGCTGGTGTTGGGTGACATGGGCGAGCTGGGCGAGGATTCCACAGCATTGCATGCGGCTGCCGGGCGCGGTGCGCGCGAGGTCGGTGTCGACCGCGTGTTTACGCTGGGCGAACTCGCGCAGGCGGCGGCCGACAGCTTTGGCGGGCAGGGCGAGAGTTTCAAATCGCTGGATGCCCTGATCGATGCATTAACTGAAAAACTGCAGGGTCCGTTGCATATCCTGGTCAAGGGATCGCGCCGTATGCGCATGGAACGTGTGGTTGAAACGCTGCTGTCCTGGCGGGGAGTCTGACATGCTGCTTTATCTGACCGAATACCTGAGTCAGTACTACAGTGGGTTTAATGTATTCCAGTACCTGACGTTGCGCGCCATTCTCGGCGTGCTGACCGCGCTGCTGATTGCCTTTATGGTTGGTCCGGAGATGATTCGCCGTCTCGGCCGTTACCAGATCGGTCAGCCGGTACGTGATGACGGGCCGCAAACACACCTGGCGAAGGCCGGCACCCCGACCATGGGTGGTGCGTTGATTCTGGTTGCCGTGGCGGTGGCGACCCTGTTGTGGGCGGACCTGGGCAACCGTTATATCTGGGTCGTGCTGATCGTGACACTGGCATTTGGCGCCATCGGCTGGGTTGACGACTACCGCAAGCTGGTACTGAAAAATTCAGATGGTATCTCGGCGCGCAGCAAACTGTTCTGGCAATCGGTCATTGCACTGAGTGTCGCGCTATTCCTGTACATGACATCGACGTCGCCGGCTGAAACGTCACTGATCGTGCCGTTCTTCAAGGATATCGCCGTTGACCTTGGCTGGTTCTACGTGGTGGTTGCCTGGTTTGTTATCGTTGGTTCCAGCAATGCCGTCAACCTGACCGATGGCCTGGACGGTCTTGCCATCCTGCCGACGGTGCTGATTGCCGGTGCGCTGATGGTGTTTGCCTATGCCACCGGCAATGTGAAATTCGCGGTTTACCTCAGTATTCCCTACATCAGCGATGCCGCGGAGATTGTCGTGTTCTGTGGTGCGCTGGTCGGCGCCGGGCTTGGCTTCCTCTGGTTCAACGCGTATCCCGCCATGGTGTTCATGGGTGATGTCGGTGCGCTCGCGCTGGGCGCGGCGCTGGGAATCGTCGCGGTGCTGGTCCGCCAGGAGCTGGTATTCATGGTAATGGCCGGCGTGTTCGTCATGGAAACGGTATCGGTCATCCTGCAGGTTGCATCCTACAAACTGACCGGGCGGCGCATTTTTCACATGGCGCCCCTGCATCACCACTTTGAATTGAAGGGCTGGCCGGAGCCGCGCGTCATTGTGCGTTTCTGGATTATTACCGTAATCCTGGTGCTGGTCGGTCTGGCGACCCTGAAGATTCGCTGAGTTGAATATGACGATTCCCGTAACGAGTTCTGATTGATGGCGGTCACAGCAGAAGACATGACAGCAAGTTTTGACAAGGCGCCCAGAACACTGGTGGTCGGTCTCGGCATGACCGGGCTGTCGGTTGCGCGTTACCTGTCGCGGCAGGGCGTACCGGTGGCGATTGTCGACAGTCGCGAGCATCCGCCCGGCCTGGAACGCCTGCGGGACGAATTGCCGGATGATGTTGCGCTGTTTCTTGGCGGCTTTCACCCGGAGGCGTTTGCGCGTGCCGGGCAGATCGTTGTCAGTCCGGGCGTATCGCGTGATGAGCCGGAAATTGCGGCCGCACTGGAGCGCGGCGTGCCGGTGATCGGCGATATAGAACTGTTTGCACAGGTCGCACATGCGCCGGTCATTGCCGTGACCGGTTCAAACGGCAAGAGCACCGTGGTAACCCTCATTAATGCCATGGCGCAGCGTGCGGGACGTGATGTGCGCATGGGCGGCAACATCGGCACGCCGGCGCTGGACCTGCTTGCTGACAACGAGCCCGACCTGTATGTGCTGGAGTTGTCGAGTTTTCAGCTTGAATCCGTGCAGTCGCTGCGCGCGGCAGCTGCAGTGGTGCTGAATATCAGTGCCGATCACCTCGATCGTTACCCGGGCATGCAGGCCTATGCCGATGCCAAGCGGGTAATTTACCGTAATGCCGGTATGCAGGTCGTCAATCGCGATGATGCAGCTGCCGTTGCATTGGCCGATCCACACACACCCGTTACCGGTTATTCGCTCGCAACCCCCGTTGGTGATGACTACGGCATCCTGGAGTGTGATGGCGAGCGCTGGCTGGCGCGCGGCAACGTGCCGTTGATGCCGGTCGCAGATGTTCGCATGGCGGGCCGCCATAACCTGGCCAATGCGCTGGCTGCACTGGCGCTGGGTGATGCGGCTGGTTTACCGCTCGCACCGATGCTGGCGACCCTGCGCGAATTTCGCGGCTTGCCGCATCGTATGCAGTTTGTTGCCGAACACGCGAATGTTCGCTGGTACAACGATTCCAAGGGCACCAATGTCGGTGCAACGCTGGCGGCTATAGATGGAACCGACGGGTCGCTCGTGCTGATTGCCGGCGGTGATGGCAAAGGCGCGGATTTCACGCCACTGGCAGCGGTTGCCGGGCGGCTGCGTGCCGTGGTGGTGCTGGGCAAGGATGCCGCGGAACTGACGCGCGTGCTGGCGCCGGTGACACAGGTTATCCAGGCCGCTGACCTGCCGCGGGCTGTGCGCCTGGCGGCGGGTGTGGCAGAGCCCGGTGACACGGTGTTGTTGTCACCCGCCTGTGCGAGTACCGACATGTTCAGTAATTACATCGAGCGTGGTGAAGTGTTTATCCATGCCGTTGAGGCGCTGGCTCGCTGATGGCCGTGGCCGCGAAACAGGCCCGACAGGTCAACGCCGGCAGTGCGCGTCTGCCGCGATTCGATTACCTGTTGTGCGGCAGCGTGGTCGCGTTGACGCTGCTGGGCCTGGTCATGGTGTCCTCGGCTTCTATTACGCTCGCCGATCGGGAAATCGGCACGCCGCTGTATTACGCTATACGCCAGTCTGTCTTTATCGCCATCGGCGCTGCGTTCGGGACTGCTGTTGTTCCGGGTGCGCCTGGTGATACTCGAACGCATGGGTGTCACGCTGATGCTGCTGGCCTTCCTGATGCTGCTGCTGGTGCTGGTGCCGGGTGTGGGTGTCGAGGTCAATGGTGCCACGCGCTGGGTGAATGCCGGCCTGTTCCGCCTGCAGGTGTCGGAGCCGGCCAAGCTGTTCTTCATTATCTACCTGGCCAGCTACCTGGCGCGTCACGGTGAAGAGGTGCGCACGCACATATCCGGATTCATGAAACCGATCGGCTTGCTGGCAATCGCCTCGGTGCTGTTGCTGATGGAGCCGGATTTCGGTGCAACGGTGGTACTGTCGGCGACCGTCATGGGCATGATCTTCATGGCCGGTGTGCGGCTGCTGCAGTTCAGCGGTGTGCTGGGACTGGCGGGCCTGTCGCTGGCCGGTATGGCGGTGTCATCGCCGTATCGCATGGAACGCCTGACGACATTCCTGAACCCGTGGGCGGACCCGTTCGATAGCGGTTTCCAGCTGACCCAGTCGCTGATTGCCATCGGGCGCGGTGAATGGTTGGGCGTCGGTCTGGGCGCGAGTATCCAGAAACTGTTTTATTTGCCGGAAGCGCATACCGACTTCGTCTTTGCCGTGCTGGCGGAAGAACTCGGACTGCTCGGTGTGTGCGTGGTGATTGCGCTCTACGGAGTGGTGGTCTGGCGTGCGTTTGCCATCGCCGCACAGGCATTGAAGTCAGACAATGCCTTTGCCGCCTGGCTCGCCTACGGACTTGGCATCTGGTTTGGCCTGCAGAGTTTTATCAACATCGGCGTCAACATGGGCCTGTTGCCAACCAAGGGTCTGACACTGCCGCTGATGAGTTACGGTGGCTCCAGCATGATCGTCATGTGTGCCGCCGTCGCCCTGTTGTTGCGTATTGACCATGAAACCCGGTGTACCGCGCAGAGCCTGTCGGCAAGCGGTATCGCGGCTGCCAAGCGTCGGCAGGGCGCGTTGATGATGACGTCCACGACGACACAGCGCCCGGTTCTGATCATGGCAGGTGGTACTGGCGGACATGTTTTCCCCGCGCTGGCCGTGGCCGATGAGTTACGCGCGCGCGGTATCGCGGTGTCGTGGCTGGGTACCCGGCGCGGCCTGGAGGCGCGCGTGGTGCCGGCTGCCGGTTATCCGCTGGAGACCATGCGCGTGACCGGCTTGCGTGGTAAGGGCGTGTTACGCCTGTTGCTGGCGCCCTTTATGCTGGCCGGTGCGTTGTACCAGGCGCTGCGTATCGAATTGCGACTCAAGCCACGCGCCGTACTCGGCATGGGCGGGTTCGCCGCCGGCCCGGGCGGTCTCGTTGCCTGGTTATTGCGCCGGCCCTTGTTGATCCATGAACAGAATTCAGTCGCCGGTACGACCAACCGCCTGTTGGCACCGCTGGCGCGTACCGTGATGGTGGCGTTTCCCGGCGCATTGCCGGCCTCGCGTCGGCCCGTTCATACCGGTAACCCGGTGCGCGGACCGATCATGCTGGCGCCTGAGCCGGCGACCCGTCTTGCCGGCAGGGACGGTCCACTGCGTCTGCTGGTAGTCGGTGGCAGCCTGGGGGCCAGTGCACTCAACCGGACAGTGCCGGCGGCGCTGGCGCAAACAGCAGCCGGGAAAGCCTTCACCGTTTACCACCAGACCGGCCGAGACGACCGGGAACGTGTCGTCTCGGCCTATAAAGACGCAAGTGTCGAGGCCCGCGTAGAGGCGTTTATCGAGGACATGGCGGAGGCCTATAGCTGGGCGGACCTGGTTATCTGCCGTGCCGGTGCGCTGACTGTTGCCGAACTCGCGGTTGTCGGTGTGCCGGCGATCCTCGTGCCGTTTCCGTATGCCACCGACGATCATCAAACCGGCAATGCGCGGTTCCTCGCTGACGCCGGTGCTGCGATCCTGCTGCCGGAGGCGGATATGGATTCGGCAGGTCTGGCCGACCATGCTGAGTGATTTTTCCACCCAGCGTGATGTGTTACTGGAAATGGCCTGCCGGGCACGCGCGCTGGCCATGCCGGATGCGGCCCGGCGCGTAGCAGAATTATGTTTGCAGGTCGCACGACCGGGTGGTGCGGCATGAATGCCACCATGCATCCGACCGGTATGTCGCAGCCGCAGGGTATGGGGCGTGTTCGTCGCGTGCATTTTGTTGGCATCGGTGGCGCCGGCATGAGCGGGATCGCCGAAGTCCTGCATAACCTCGGCTATGATGTCAGCGGTTCTGACGTGCGCGAAAACGCCGTTACCCGTCGCCTGGGCGCAATGGGTATAACGATTTCAGTCGGGCATGCGGCAGCGAACATTGCCGACTGCGACGCCGTGGTTGTTTCCACCGCCATACCGGCAGACAACCCGGAACTTGTCGCGGCACGTGCAGAGCGCATCCCGGTCGTGCCACGCGCCGAAATGCTCGCGGAGCTGATGCGCTTCCGCTATGGCATCGGTGTGGCGGGCACGCACGGCAAGACCACCACCACCAGTCTGATCACCAGCCTGCTCGCGGAGGGCGGACTTGATCCGACCTTTGTCATCGGTGGTCAGCTGAACAGTGCGGCAAGTAATGCACAGCTCGGTGCCGGTCATTACCTGGTGGCCGAGGCCGACGAGAGCGATGCCTCCTTCCTGTACCTGCAACCGTCAATGGCCGTGGTGACGAATATCGATGCGGATCACCTGTCGACCTATGCGGGCGACTTCGATCGCCTGCGCCAGACCTTTATAGATTTCCTGCATCACCTGCCGTTTTATGGCCTGGCCGTGCTGTGCCTGGACGACCCTGAGATCCAGTCCATCCTCGATGACGTAACCCGGCCCGTGGTGACTTACGGTATCGACGCGCAAGCGGATGTAACCGCCGAAGATATCCGCCAGGACGGCGGGCAAACGCATTTCACGGTACAGCGTGCCGGTCACGCAGACGGGCTGGCAGTGACGCTCAATCTGCCGGGGCAACACAATGTACTGAACGCACTGGCCGCCATTGCCGTGGCGACCGAACTCGGCGTTGCCGACCATGCGATCCAGGCTGCACTGGCAGGTTTCCAGGGTATCGGGCGGCGTTTCCAGATTGCCGGTGAAGTCAGCACGCAGGCAGGTAGCGTGCTGTTGATAGACGACTATGCACATCATCCGGGCGAGATCGCACCGACGCTCGCCGCAGTGCGTGCCGGCTGGCCGGATCGACGCCTGGTCGTGGTGTTCCAGCCGCATCGTTATTCACGCACGCATGATCTGTTCGATGATTTCACCCAGGTGCTTTCGACGGTGGACGTGCTGGTGCTGGGGGAAGTGTACCCGGCCGGCGAAGACCCGGTTGCCGGTGCCGACGGACGTGCACTGGCGCGCGGTATTCGTGCGCGCGGCCAGGTCGACCCGGTGTTCGTGGAACACCTGGACGAGTTACCCGGGGTGCTGTCCGGCGTACTTGCCGACGGCGATGTACTGCTGACGCTCGGTGCCGGTGATATCGGCAGCGTAGCGGCAAAACTGGTCGCGGATCTTGCCGCGGACAAACGGTGACGAACGGATGATGGCCGCCAAACAGACACAACACTGGCAGGGTGAATTGCTGGAGGACGAGCCCATGTCCCGGCATACCTCGTGGCGCGCCGGTGGTGCAGCGCGGCATTACTACACGCCGGTCGATGTGCAGGACCTGGCTGTTTTCCTGCAGCAACTCGATGCGGACGAACCGTTGCTGTGGGTCGGGCTCGGTAGCAATCTGCTGGTGCGTGATGGCGGTTTTCCCGGCACGGTGATTTGTGTTCACGGTGCCGTGACGGCGCTGGACTGGCTGGACGATACCACCCTGCGCGCCGGTGCCGGTGTGACCTGTGCCAAGGCGGCGCGCGTGACCACGCGGGCCGGGCTGACCGGCATTGAATTCCTCGCCGGCATCCCCGGTACCGTCGGTGGCGCACTGGCAATGAATGCCGGCGCATTTGGTGGCGAGATCTGGCCGCAGGTGGCGGCAGTCGAAACGATCGACCGCAGCGGTCAGCTGCATACACGCATGCCGTCCGAATACCGGGTCGGTTACCGCTCGGTACGTGGGCCTGAAGATGAGTGGTTCCTGGCTGCGCATTTTGCCTTGCAGCCGGGTGATGCCGAACAGGCACAGGCGCGCATTCGCGACCTGCTGGCGCAGCGTGGCGCCAGCCAGCCGGTGCAGCAATACAGTTGCGGGTCGGTGTTTCGTAACCCGCCGGGTGATCACGCGGCACGCCTGATCGAGGCGTCCGGTTTGAAGGGAAGAAAAATTGGTGGTGCGCAGGTGTCCGAGATGCATGCCAACTTTATCGTGAATACCGGTAACGCCAGTGCTGCGGATATCGAGACCCTGCTGAACCAGGTGCAGGGGACCGTCGAGCAGCAGCAGGGCGTACGACTGGAAACGGAAGTCCGCATCGTCGGTGAACATGAGACGGGCTATGAAATTTATAGCCGCAACGTGAAATAAAGTATTCCCTCTCCCCCAGGGGGAGGGCTGGGGAGAGGGGATCAGGCAAAAACAATTGCATGATCTTATTCCCTCTCCCCAACCCTCTCCCGAAGGGAGAGGGGGATGTATGTGGCAGGCAGGCAATAACCGGATGAAGGCGGGTGCAACAGGTGAACAAAAGGACTATGGCAAGGTGGCCGTGTTAATGGGTGGACTGTCTGCAGAACGTGAAATATCGCTCAACAGCGGCACTGCCGTGCTGGCGGCATTGCGCGCGGCGGGTGTCGATGCAGAGGCGGTGGACAGCGGCGAGAGCGGCTTCCATGCGCGTTTGCTGGATGGCGGGTTTGCGCGCGCGTTTATTGCGCTGCACGGCCGTGGTGGTGAAGACGGCGTGATGCAGGGCTTGCTCGAAAGTACCGGCTTGCCTTACACCGGCAGTGGTGTACTGGGTTCGGCGCTGGCAATGGACAAGCTGCGTACCAAGCAGCTCTGGCAGAGCGCCGGTATTCCCACGCCTGATTTCAGGCTGCTGACCTCGGCGGCAGATGTCGTGGCAGTGCGCGATAGCCTGCAGTACCCGGTGATCGTCAAGCCGGCACATGAAGGTTCGAGTATCGGTATCGCCCGGGTGGATGCGGCCGGGGAGTTGCAGGCGGCCTGGGAGCTTGCCGCGCAATACGACCGCAACGTGCTGGTCGAGCAATGGGTCACGGGCGGTGAGTATACGGCCGGTATCCTTGGCGATACGGTGTTGCCGCTGATAAAGCTTGAGACACCCAACGCCTTTTACGACTACGCAGCCAAGTACCAGTCTGATACGACACGTTACCTGTTGCCATGTGGTCTGGATGCCGCGCAATCCTCGACATTGCAGGCACAGGCGCTGGCGGCGTTCAATGCCGTGGGCGCGAGTGGCTGGGGGCGCGTCGATTTTATGCTGGACGAGGCCGGGCAACCCTGGTTTATCGAGGTCAACACGGTGCCGGGTCTGACCGATCACAGCCTGGTGCCAATGGCGGCACAGGCCGAGGGTATCGACTTCACGCAACTGGTGTTACGTATTCTGGATACGGCGGTGCCGGCAAATAATGCGGAGGCCCGGCATGCCGGATAAGGCGATGAGTCCCTTGCAGCAGCTGCAGACAGTGCTGGTGACACACCGTCGCTCGTTGTCCGGTCTGTTGTTGCTGGGTGTTCTGGCCATGACGGCGACACTGGGTATGCGCTGGATGTCCGATCCATACCGCTTTCCGCTCGACGTGGTCGAGGTCAAGGGCGAGTTCCGCTACATGGAAAAGAGCGCGTTGCAGACGGCCGTTGCGCCGCATGCAACCGGCGGGTTCTTTACCGTGGATGTTGACAGCATTCGTGCCGCAGCCGAGGCCCTGCCATGGGTCTATCGGGCAAAAGTACGGCGCATCTGGCCGGCGACGTTGCGCCTGCACATCACCGAGCAGCAGGCGGTGGCCAACTGGAACGACAGCGGTTATCTGAATGTCGCAGGCGAGGCATTTTACCCGCCGGTGGGTATGTCACCGGAAGGATTGCCGCAGCTTGGCGGACCGGATGACCAGGCAGACCGGGTGTTGCAGCGCTATCGCGATGTCAGCCGTACATTACAGTCGCTGGCCATGCGGGTGACGCAGCTGACCATGGATAAGCGGCGTGCCTGGACATTACACCTGGATAACGGCGTGGAGTTGAAGCTGGGTCGTGCACATCCCTGGCAGCGATTGCAGCGTTTTGTGCGCGCCTATCCGAGCGTGTTTGACGGACGCATGGCTGACCTGAGGCGGGTGGATATGCGTTACAGCAACGGTTTCTCGGTGTACTGGCAGCGACAGGATGCCAGTGAAGTAATTGCAAAACGGGATACATAACAGGATGCCAAAGAAGACAGAAAAGAATCTGATTGTCGGACTGGATATCGGCACCTCCAAGGTGGTCGCGATTGTCGGCGAGGTGCTGGCCGACGGCGAGCTTGAAGTGGTCGGTATCGGTTCGAATCCGTCACGCGGGCTGAAAAAAGGTGTCGTAGTCAATATCGAATCAACCGTGCATTCGATCCAGCGTGCCGTGGAAGAAGCGGAGCTGATGGCCGGTTGCCAGATTCACTCCGTGTACGCGGGTATTGCCGGCAGCCATATTCGCAGCCTGAATTCACACGGCATCGTCGCCATTCGTGACAAGGAAGTCAGTTCAACCGATGTCGAGCGGGTAATTGATGCGGCACGCGCTGTTGCTATCCCGGCCGATCAGAAAATCCTGCATATCCTGCCGCAGGATTTCGTCATCGATAACCAGGAAGGTATCCGCGAACCGGTTGGCATGTCAGGTGTGCGACTGGAGGCCAAGGTACACATGGTGACGGGTGCGGTGAGTGCTGCACAGAACATTATCAAGTGTGTGCGTCGCTGCGGCCTGGAAGTCGATGACATCATTCTCGAACAGCTGGCTTCCAGTTATTCCGTGCTGACCGAGGACGAAAAGGAACTGGGTGTCTGCATCGTCGATATCGGTGGCGGCACCACGGATATTGCCGTGTTTACCGAGGGCGCGATCCGGCATACAGCGGTTATCCCGATTGCCGGCGACCAGGTCACCAACGATATTGCAGTGGCGCTGCGTACACCGATGCAGCATGCCGAAGAGATCAAGATCAAGTACGCCTGCGCGCTGACGCAGATGGCCAGTGCCGAGGAGAGTATCGAGGTGCCGAGCGTCGGTGACCGGCCGCCGCGTCAACTGGCCCGCCATACGCTGGCCGAGGTGGTGGAGCCGCGTTACGAAGAGCTGTTGACGCTCATCCAGGCGGAATTGCAGCGCAGCGGGTTCGAGGACCTGATTGCCTCCGGCATCGTACTGACCGGCGGCAGTGCCAAGATCGAGGGCCTGGTTGATCTCGCCGAGGAAATCTTTCATATGCCGGTGCGGCTGGGTTCGCCGCAGTACGTGACCGGTCTCGTTGACGTTATACGCAACCCGATTTATGCGACCGGGGTCGGGTTGTTGCTGTTTGGTCATCACAATCGTGACCAGCGCTCGATGGATCTCGGTCTGGGCAAGGGTGTACGCGGAGTGTGGGACAGGATGAAGGGATGGTTTCAGGGAAATTTCTAGATTGTTTTATTTAAAAGGTGTTGTCGTGTTCATCGAGGTTGGCGCGGCGACAAACATAAAATTGACGGGTTGTTTTTGTTGTTTCTGCTAAGGAGGAGACATCATGTTTGAATTACTGGACTCATGTGGACAAAGCGCGGTTATCAAGGTAATCGGCGTGGGTGGCGGTGGCGGTAATGCCGTGCAGCATATGGTTGAAGCGAATATCGATGGCGTGGATTTCATCTGTGCCAATACCGATGCGCAGGCGTTGCAGGCAATGTCGGCACGCACGACGCTGCAGATCGGCACCGATATCACCAAGGGACTGGGCGCCGGCGCCAATCCGGATGTCGGTCGCCAGGCGGCACAGGATGACCGCGAGCGCATCGCCGAAGTGATCGAGGGCGCCGATATGCTGTTTATCACTGCCGGTATGGGTGGTGGTACCGGCACCGGCGCTGCACCGGTCGTGGCCAGCGTGGCGAAAGAGCTGGGTATCCTGACGGTTGCCGTGGTAACCAAACCGTTTACCTTCGAGGGCAGTCGTCGTTTGCATGTCGCACATAACGGCATCAAGGAACTGAGTCAGTACGTGGATTCACTGATCACGATCCCGAACGAGAAACTGCAGGCCGTACTTGGCAAGCAGATCAGTCTGCTGGATGCGTTTAAATCGGCCAACGACGTGCTGCTGGGTGCTGTCCAGGGCATCGCCGAACTGATTACGCGCCCCGGCCTGATCAACGTTGACTTTGCCGACGTGCGTACCGTGATGTCCGAGATGGGCATGGCCATGATGGGTTCCGGAACGGCCAAGGGTGAGGACCGTGCCCGCGAGGCCGCCGAGGCGGCAGTTGCCAGTCCGCTGCTGGAGGACATCGACCTGATGGGCGCCAACGGTATCCTGGTGAACGTGACGGCCGGTCTGGATCTCGGCATCGGCGAGTTCGAGGAAGTGGGTAATACCGTGAAAGAGTTCGCGTCCGAGAATGCCACCGTGGTGGTGGGTACCGTCATCGACCCGGATATGCGTGATGAACTGCGCGTTACCGTGGTAGCGACTGGCCTGGGATCCCAGGCCAAGCAGGCCGGCGACAAGCCGTCACTGGTACACGTCAACCGGGGAAGTGCTGCGGCTGCCGCAACGGCCGCGGATCCGAACCCGGATTACGACAAGCCGACCGTCATTCGCAAGCGTAACAAGGCCGCCGGGAATACCGCGGAGGACATGGATTACCTCGATATCCCTGCCTTCCTGCGTCGCCAGGCGGACTAAACGACAGCTGGCTGGTGGTCGGGTTGTCCAGTCCCGGCCGCCAGTCACCAGTCTGGCTTATGCGGGGATCAGGAATACTGGTTATAATGTCGCCGTTCATTGACCGAACTGTTATGTGACCGTGTTCTATGCAGGTTAATGAGCGTGTGCTAATATACCCGCGGCTTTTCTGGTACTTGTCTGGAAATCGGCTCCTTAGAGGGAAACCAAGGTCATGATTCGACAACGTACTCTCAAGAATGTGATTCGCGCTACTGGCGTGGGCTTGCATACCGGCGAGAAAATTTACCTCACACTGCGACCGGCAGCGGTTGATACCGGCATCGTGTTCTGTCGTGTCGACCTCGAGCACCCGGTGCAGATACCGGCACGTCCGGAAAACGTCGGGGATACACGCCTGTCTACCACCCTGACCAAGGACAATGTCCGTATATCCACGGTGGAGCACTTGCTGTCCGCCATGGCTGGCCTGGGCATCGACAATGCGTATATCGACCTGAGTGCAGCGGAAGTGCCGATCATGGACGGCAGTGCCGGTCCTTTTGTGTTCCTGATCCAGTCAGCCGGTATCGAGGAGCAGAATGCGCCCAAGCGGTTTATCCGTATCAAGCGGCCGGTACAGGTAGAAGACGGTGACAAGATCGCACGTTTTGAGCCGTTTGACGGGTTCAAGGTGGGCTTCACCATCGAATTCGATCACCCGGTATTCAAATCAAATACACAGCATTCAGAAATCGACTTTTCCACGACCTCATTCGTCAAGGAAGTCAGTCGTGCACGTACTTTCGGTTTCATGCACGAAATCGAACAATTGCGTGAACGCAAGCTGGCCCTGGGCGGTAGCCTCGATAACGCCGTCGTACTCGATAACTTCCGGGTGCTGAATGAAGACGGGCTGCGCTATTGCGACGAGTTCGTGAAGCACAAGATACTGGATGCCATCGGCGATCTTTACCTGCTTGGCCACAGCCTCATTGGTGCCTTTAGCGGCTACAAGTCCGGTCATGCGCTGAATAACAAGCTGTTGCGTGCCCTGATTGCAGACAAGTCGGCCTGGGAAGAGGTGACATTCGAAGATGTCAGCGATGCGCCCATTTCGTTCCTGCAGCCGGTTCCGTCCAGCTGATTTACTGACCCGACTTTTTACCCTGTCCGCCCGGACACCTGGTTCGGGCTAAATCCTGTCCGCTCGACTGATCAGTTGAGCTTTGTTCTATCGTTTTGACAGTCTCAGCAGTGCAGTTTTCAGCCGAGGATCCGATACAGTTTCTGCAGCCTGCGTTAATGCGGCAGCACGGATGCGGTCCGGTGGTCGGCCTGATGCATGCTTGACGGTCAAAGTGGCTGTTTTCTCTGGTGGAATCACCCGAATCCGGAATGTGCGCGCGGTCACAGTTTGTTGCCGGGAGAGCTGTTTTACTAGTTTGGGTGCGTGAAATCTGAGACGTGCTGCCCAGACCGGGGAATCAGCAGATAGCACCAGCACCTGGTCCCGTACCGACAGGACGTGGCAATGCGGTTGCAACGCGGGTGGCAGTAATTGTTGGACATGCGCATCCAGAGCGGCGATACCGCGGGCCTGGGCCAGTAATGGGGATAACGGCCCAGTTCCAAGCAATTTGCTGATTTTTAGTGGCTTGTTCATGAATTTTCGAGTCAGATACGAATGAATATAATACTATTTACAAGGCGGCAGGGACAGGTCTGGAACTTCGAGATTAACCCGGTCATGTTAATCGGGGCGATACTCGCGTGCCTGGCACTGGCGATTGGCGCCGTCCTCTATACCGGTATCCGGATTGGTGCCGATGAGCTTACCTATGTCACTGAATGGAAAGATGATGTTCGCCAGAAGCAGGCGGAAATCCAGACTATTCGGCACACGGCGCAGGCGGACCTGGACGCGCTGACACTGCGCATCGGCCAGTTACAGGCGCAAATGCTGCGCCTCAATGCGCTGGGCGAGCGGCTGGTTAGCCAGGGTAACCTCGGCGCCGGGGAGTTCGACTTCGCCAGCCAGCCGGCCATGGGTGGTCCGCAGGACGCCATGCCGGGCAAATCCGTCCCGTTCAACGATTTTCTCGGCATGCTGGACGATCTCGATCATGAAATGACGGACCGGGAGCAGCAGCTGTCCGTGCTGGAATCGGTACTATTAAGCCGTAGCCTGAGCGAGCGCGTGATGCCGTCCGGCCGGCCGATCACCGATGGCTGGCTGTCGTCGCGTTTCGGCAAGCGCAATGACCCGTTCACCGGCAAGCGTGAATATCACAAGGGACTCGATTTTGCCGGCAAAAAGGGCTCCGACGTGGTGGCGGTCGGTGACGGCGTGATCAGCTGGTCCGGCAAGCGTTCGGGGTACGGCAACCTGGTCGAGATCAATCACGGCAATGGTTATGCCACGCGTTATGGCCACAATCAGCGCAACCTGGTAAAAGTCGGCGATACCGTCAAGAAGGGCGAACTGATTGCCCTGATGGGCTCCAGCGGTCGTTCGACCGGACCGCATGTCCACTTCGAAGTACTGCGTAACGGCAGGGCCGTTAACCCGTCCCGCTACATCGCCAAATAGGTCGTCCCCTCCCGCCGTCCGCGGGCGCTTTTCAATGTATTCCTTGCTGCTAATTTGCGGGCACATGCGGTATTATGCCTGCCTCTACAATGACGTCATTTTCTCTGGAATTTCATGGCCCTCAATATATTTCGAAAGCTGTTCGGCAGCCGTAACGACCGACAGCTGAAACGCATGACGCGGGCAGCTGCCCGTATTAACGATCTCGAGTCCGATCTCAAGGCACTGTCCGACGAGGCACTGCGCGGCCGCACGGATGAATTCCGGGCACGGTTTGCCGCCGGCGAGTCCCTGGATGACTTGTTGCCGGAGGCGTTTGCGACCGTGCGTGAGGCATCAATGCGCGTGCTCGATATGCGCCATTTCGATGTGCAGATGATTGGCGGCATGGTGCTGCATGACGGCAGGATTGCCGAAATGCGCACCGGTGAAGGCAAGACGCTGGTCGCCACGCTACCGGCCTACCTGAATGCGCTGTCCGGTGAAGGTGTACATATCGTCACGGTGAATGATTATCTCGCACGGCGTGATGCGGAATGGATGGGCAAGGTGTATGAATTCCTCGGCCTGTCGACGGGCGTTACCGTTGGTGGTCAGGGCTTCGAGGAAAAGAAGGCGGCCTACGCAGCGGATATCACCTACGGCACCAATAACGAATTCGGTTTCGATTACCTGCGTGACAACATGGCATTCACGGCAGCCGACCGTGTGCAGAACGCGCGTGCGTTTGCCATTGTCGATGAAGTCGACTCCATCCTGATTGACGAGGCGCGTACGCCGCTGGTTATTTCCGGGCCGGTTGATGAGCACTCGGACCTGTATACCAGGATGAATGCCCTGGTGTCCGAGTTGACGCTGCAGGAAGAGGAAGACGGTCCCGGCGACTACACGCTGGAGGAAAAGAACAAGCAGATTTACCTGACCGAGGCCGGCCACGAGCATGTCGAGGAAATGCTGGCGCGCCATAACCTGCTCACCGAAGGCGAGAGTCTGTACGACGCTGCCAACCTGAATATCATGCACCACGTGAACGCTGCCATGCGGGCACACCTGCTGTTCCAGAACGATGTCGATTACATCATCCAGGACGGGCAGGTCGTGATTGTCGACGAGTTCACCGGTCGTACCATGCCCGGACGTCGCTGGTCAGAGGGCCTGCACCAGGCTGTCGAGGCCAAGGAAGGCTTGCAGATACAGAATGAGAACCAGACGCTGGCGTCCATCACGTTCCAGAATTATTTCCGTACCTACGGCAAGCTGGCGGGCATGACCGGTACTGCTGATACCGAAGCGTTCGAGTTGCAGCAGATCTACGGTCTGGAAGTTGTCGTGATTCCCACGCACAACCCGATGGTCCGGAATGACATGGGTGACCTGGTATTCCTGTCCATGGAAGAAAAGTTTGCGGCCATCATGGAAGACGTGCGCGACTGTCAGCAGCGCGGGACAGCCGGTGCTGGTCGGTACGGCGTCAGTCGAAACCTCCGAGTACCTGTCGAATCTGCTGAAGAAGGCCAATATCAAGCATGCTGTGCTGAACGCGAAGCAGCATGCCAAAGAAGCCAACATCGTTGCCGAGGCCGGTCGGCCCGGTTCGATTACCATTGCCACCAATATGGCCGGTCGCGGTACCGATATCGTGCTCGGCGGTAACCTCAAGGTTGAGCTCGAAGGCCTGAACAGCAAGGATGAAGAGGTTATCAGGAAGCACACCGAGGATTGGCAAAAACGTCATGAGCAGGTGCTTGCGGCGGGCGGGTTGCATATTGTCGGTACCGAGCGGCATGAATCACGGCGTGTGGATAACCAGCTGCGTGGACGCTCCGGACGCCAGGGTGACCCGGGTTCCAGCCGCTTCTACCTGTCGCTGAAGGACAACCTGATGCGTATCTTTGCTTCGGACCGCGTTGCCGGGTTGATGCAGAAGCTTGGTATGGAAGAAGGCGAGGCGATCGAACATCCCTGGGTGAGCAAGGCCATCGAAAATGCGCAGCGCAAGGTTGAGCAGCATAACTACAATATCCGTAAAACTTTGCTCGATTACGATGACGTTGCCAATGATCAGCGCAGTGTAGTTTACGAGCAGCGCAACGAGCTGATGGAAACGGACGATGTCTCCGAGACCATCAACGCCATTCGCGAAGATGTTGTGAGCTCGCTGGTCAGCCAGTATATTCCGCCGGGTTCGATGGACGAGCAATGGGATATCAAGGGCCTGGAAGAGGCGCTGCAGCAGGAATTCAACCTGGAAATGCCGGTCGGCAAGTGGCTGGACGAAGACGACTCCCTGCATGAGGAAACGCTGCGCGAGCGTATTCTGCAGACCATGGTCGACACCTATCGGGAGAAGGAGGCGCTGGCCGGGTCGGCAGTTGTCAGGCATTTTGAAAAAGCCGTCATGTTGCAAATACTCGATGGCGCCTGGAAGGAGCACCTGGCCGCGATGGACTACCTGCGGCAGGGCATTGGCCTGCGGGGTTATGGGCAGAAAGACCCCAAGCAGGAGTACAAGAAAGAAGCGTTCGAAATGTTCACTGACATGCTCGAGCGTATCAAGCACGAGGTGCTGGTTGTCCTGACCAAGGTGCAGGTGAAGACCGAGTCCGATGTCGAGGCGGTCGAAGAGCAGCGTCGCACACAGTCGCAGATGAACTTCAGGCACGATGAGGCCGGCGCACTGGATGAAACCCCGGACGGGGAGGCTGATGAACGGCAGCCCTTCACGCGTGAGGGTCGCAAGGTCGGCCGCAATGAGCCGTGCCCCTGTGGATCGGGCAAGAAGTACAAGCAATGTCACGGTAAACTGACCTGATTGCGTGTGTTGCACGGCTCGGGGGCTGTAATGACAGCCGGTGCCGGCCTGGTGCTGGTTTGCTGCTTCCGGCACTTAAGTGGTGTGCGAGTCACGCGGGCATAACCGGTTTATTTAACAGCGGGCAACGCCCGCACCTACTTGAGACCAGACATGGGAAGTGATCCTGTTCCCGAGTTGCATCCCGTTGCCGGTTTGCGGCTGGGTAGTACCCGTGCGGGTATAAAGAAAAACGGCAATCCCGATCTGGTCGTTATGTCGCTGGTGCAAGGCAGTGCCTGTGCAGCAGTATTCACACAAAATGCATTCTGTGCCGCGCCGGTGGTGGTTGCACGCGAGCATCTGGCGGCCATGTCGCCGTCCTTCCTGATCATTAACTCGGGTAATGCAAACGCGGGTACCGGCATGCCCGGTATGGCGGCGGCACGGCAGTGTTGCGCTGCACTGGCGGCGAGTACCGGTCAGCCGCCCGAGTCGGTGTTGCCGTTTTCCACCGGGGTAATCGGCGAACGTCTGCCGGTTAACAACATTGTTTCGGCATTGCCACAGCTGCTCGGCAAGCTGTCGGAAGCGGGCTGGCTGGACGCGGCCAACGGTATTATGACGACTGATACCGTTGCCAAGGGTGCATCGCGCCAGATCCAGCTGGATGATCACTGTATTACGGTCACCGGTATTGCCAAGGGCTCCGGCATGATCCGGCCCGATATGGCGACCATGCTGGCTTACATCGCCACTGACGCTGCCATCGGGACGGACGGTTTGCAGCAGTGTCTTGAACATGCCGTCGCACGTTCCTTTAACCGTATTAGCGTCGATGGCGATACGTCGACCAATGATGCCTGTGTGCTGATGGCTACCGGTGCGAGTGATCTGCCGTCATTGTCGGCCGGTGACCCGCGGTTTGAAGCAGTGTGTGATGCCGTCACAGAGGTGTGTGTTGAACTGGCGCAGGCTATCGTGCGCGATGGCGAAGGCGCCACGAAATTTGTCACTGTCCAGGTCGAGCAGGGCGCTGATGCCGCGGAATGTCTTGCGGTTGCCTATACCATTGCACACTCGCCGCTGGTTAAAACGGCATTGTTCGCCAGCGACCCGAACTGGGGGCGCATCCTGGCCGCGGTCGGACGCGCAGGTATCAACGGGCTGGATATCAGCGGGGTCGAGATCTGGCTCGACGAGGTGTGTATTGTGCGTGACGGTGCACGCGCGGCTGACTATACCGAGGCGGCCGGTCAGCGAGTCATGAGCCGGGATGAGTTGACGGTACGGGTAGTGCTGGCGCGGGGCGATGCCTGTGAGCAGGTCTGGACCTGCGATCTGTCCTACGATTACGTCAAGATTAACGCGGAATACCGTACCTGAGAGTTAGCCGCTGACGGGGTAACTGCGCGGTTCCGTCACATTGCCTCGGGTGATTCCGGGTATTCAGGCAACCCTTCATCAGCCGGAATCCGGTTGGATTCTTCAAACCATTTACCCAGGTCGATTAGCCGACAGCGTTCCGAGCAAAATGGACGCCAGCGCGCGGCTGCGTTCCATTCAACCGAAGCCGAACAGGTAGGGCAGGCAACTGTCTTTGGCTTTTTATTCATGGTTTGCTAGATGACACAGCAGGCCAGCTCGAAACCAACGTCCTGATCGGTCTGGCGGGCGCGATCTTCTGCCGTTGAGAATTCCATGAAGCGGGCGGTGAAGCGGTGTCGTCCGCCGCTGAGTTCTGCGAAACAGGGTTGTGTTGAAGGCAGCTCGATACGCACCAGCTGGCAGGGCAGATTCGGGTCCAGCGTTTGCTGGTACACGCCACCCTCGGCCAGTGCCGGTTTTAGCGGTGTGCTGTCCCGGGTCAGCGACAGGACCAGCTGGATTGCCTGGCCGATGGCGTCGAAATTGTCGAGCCAGCCGCCGAGATCCCGGGTGCGGTTGCGCACGGGTTGCTGCAGCCAGAAATGTAATGACGGCAGATCAAAGTCGCAGGTGCCACCCGGTATGGCGCTACGTTGACGAATGCTGGTAAGAAATTCGCTGGTTTTGAGTTCCCCGGCAATCTGTCCACTGATCTGGTGCATGCCATCGATGCGCGTATTGATGACTTCCATCAGGGATTCCAGCTGAGCGGCATCGACGTCCGGGTTCTGCTGCAGCCGTTTCAGGTTGCTGGCATGCCGGTCGAGTTCCTTGATGACTTCGGACTTCAGGTTGGTGTTGCCGAAGATGTCGATGATCTCGAGGATGCAGTTAAGTGTGGCGCGACTGTCCCATACCGATTTGCCATTGAGGTGATGACCGGCCTGGCGAAACAGGTACTCGAGACGCATGAACGTGCGGATGCGCTCGTTCAGCGGGTATTCGTACAGGACGGTCTTCTGATCAGGCCGTGCCTGGTGTAGGGGTGCGGTGCTCACAGGTGCACTATTGTGGCCTACCCGGCCAGTGTTCGCAAACCATGTGTGATGCTCAGTGTCCGGCCAGTTCCAGGTAGTGCCTGTGCAGCGTCTCGACCTGTGCATGTAGTGAATCGAGGTCCTGTTCGTTACTGATAACGTCGTCAGCTGACGACAGGCGCGTGCTGCGATCGGTTTGCGATTTCATGATGTTGGTGATCTCGTCATCAGGCAGGCCATCGCGGCTGGCGACCCGTGTGCGTTGCTGCGCCTCGCTGACGTCCACCACCAGGATGCGATCGACCAGCCCTGTCTGGCCGGTTTCCAGCAGCAGCGGAATGACCGCGATGCTGTAGGGACTCTCTGACTTATTTAACAGGTCCGTCATCCGCGCGCGGATAGCGGGATGCAGGATATCCTCAAGTTTATGTTTGTCTTCGGGATTCGTATGAATTCTGTGGCGCAGCCAGGCGCGATCCAGGGTGCCATCCGGTGACAGGCATGCGTTGCCGAAGGTTGCCACGATGCTGTCGAAGGCCGGTTTGCCGGGCTCTACCAGTGCGTGGGCAAGCTGGTCGGCATCGACGATGGTGATGCCAAGATCGGCAAAATAGCCGGCAACGGTCGATTTGCCGCTACCGATGCCACCCGTCAGGCCGATCACCAGTGGTCGTGTCTTGTTGCCGGTGTGTGCTTGGTTGTGTTGGGGAGTCACACGAGTGTCAGCGCAGGTAAAGCGCGATAATCTCGTTTCCCCATAACAGAGTCAACCAGCCAGCCGTTGCCAGGAACGGCCCGAAGGGCATGGGTTGCCCCTGTTCGCGACCGCGGAACAGGATAAGACCGATACCAAGAACGGCGCCTACCAGGGAAGAAAACAGTACCACGACGGGTAATGCCTGCCAGCCGGTCCAGGCACCGATCGCACCGAGTAGTTTGAAGTCGCCGTAGCCCATGCCTTCCTTGCCGGTGACCAGTTTGAACAGGTGGTAGATGCTCCATAGCGACAGGTAGCCGGCAGTTGCGCCGACAATGCTGGCAGTGCTGTCAACGAACACGCCGTGCAGGCTGAGCAGCAGTCCGAGCCACAGTAGCGGCAGGGTGATCGAGTCAGGCAGTATCTGGTGATCGAAATCGATCATGAACAGCGGTATCAGTGCCCAGGTAAACACCAGTGCAGCAAGCATCTGGATGCTGAAACCGAAACGCACGGCAACGATGATGGATAGCAAGGCAGTGACCAGTTCCACCAGCGGGTAGCGCGGAGGTATTCGGGTGCCGCAGTCCGCGCAGCGCCCGCGCAGGAACACATAACTGAGTACCGGAATGTTTTCCAGCGCGGTAATGCGGTGACCGCATTGTGGACAGGTTGATGCCGGTACCACCAGGTTATAGGCCGGACCATCACTGTCGGTCGGCGTTGCGCTATCCTGGTATGACTGGATTTCGCGCACCCATGCGCGTTCCATGATGACCGGCAGGCGATGAATGACGACATTCAGAAAACTGCCGACCATCAGGCCGAGCAGGCCGGTGGCGAACAGCAGAAACGGCAATGAATGCTCTAGCAGCCGGAAAACTTCCATGTGCCTTTGGTGGCCGGAGTCTAATGCAGGTCTTAAACAGGTTCCGCGATCAGATCGCGGCGCCCATCTTGAAGATCGGCAGATACATGGCAACGACCAGGCCACCGATAAGGACGCCCAGTATCGACATGATCAGCGGTTCAAGCAGACTGCTGAGTCCGTCGACGGCATCATCGACTTCGGCCTCGTAGAAATCCGCGACCTTGGAAAGCATGGCGTCCAGTGAACCGGATTCCTCGCCAATCGCAACCATCTGTTCGACCATGTTGGGGAACAGGCCGGTCTGGTTCATGGCGAACTGCAGCTGCTGGCCGGTCGCGACACTGTCGCGGATCATCAACGTGGCATCGGTGAAGACGATGTTACCGGTTGCGCCGGCCACCGATTCCAGTGCTTCGACCAGCGGTACACCGGCAGAGAACATCGTGGACAGGGTGCGCGCAAAACGGGCGACGGCAGCCTTGTGCATGATCGGGCCGACGACCGGCAATTTAAGGATAGCCCGGTCGAGGAAGCGACCGAATGCGACGGAACGTTTCTTCGCGTTCGAGAAACCGACGGCGGCGGCAATTACCACGCCAAGTATCAGCCACCATTTTTCCTGCATGAATTCGGACATGTCGACGACAAGTCGGGTGAACGCCGGCAGATCTGCGCCGAAGTTACTGAACAAATCCTCGAACTGCGGTACCACGAAGATCAGCAGGATAGCCGTCACGATCATGGCGACGACGATAACCGCTGTCGGATAGAACATGGCCTTCTTGATCTTGGCCTTCAGGGCTTCGGTTTTTTCCTTGTAGGTGGCGATATTGTCAAGCAGTGTTTCCAGCACACCGGCCTGTTCACCGGCATTCACCAGGCTGACAACCAGCGCATCAAAATGCAGCGGGTGTTTTGCCAGTGAATCGGAGAGTGCGGTACCTGATTCGACCTCGGCCTTGACGCTCAGGATCAGATCGCGCATACCGGCATGCTCATGGCCACGGCCAATAATTTCGAATGACTGGACCAGTGGTACGCCGGCGGACATCATGGTCGCCAGCTGACGGAAAAAGATGGCTACATCTTTAGCCAGGACCTTCTTCTTCTCGCTCTTCTTGAATAACGTGCTTTGCTTGCGCACTTTCAGGGGTTTAATGCCCTGCTTGCGCAAGTCCGCCTTGATCAGTGACGGATTGGAACCACGCGTTTGTCCCTTGACCTTGACGCCGCGCTTGTCGGTGCCGGTCCAGAGAAAGAGATCGGGTTGCTTGAGTGCTTTTTCGGCCATTGCCTAGTCCTTTGTTACGCGGTCGACTTCATTAAGACTGGTGATGCCGGCTGCCACTTTCTTCAAGCCGGATTCCCTGAGATCTGCGACACCTTCGAGCTTGGCCTGTTTTTCAAGCTCCAACGAGTTGCCGCCTTCCATGATGATGCGCCCCATCTCTTCCGAGACGGGCATAACCTGGTAAATGCCGACACGACCCTTGTAGCCACTGGTGCAGCTGTCACACCCGACCGGACCGTAGATCTTCAGGCCATCCTTGATCTGTTCGGCTGAGAAACCCGCTTTCAGTACAAGTTCTTCCGGGATATCGACTTCTTTCTTGCAGTTGTTACACAGACGGCGTGCAAGGCGCTGCGCCATAATCAAGTGTACGGCGGAAGCGATGTTGTACGGTGGTACGCCCATGTTGGCGAGACGCGTCAGGGTCTGGGGCGCGTCATTGGTATGCAGGGTGGACATCACAAGGTGACCGGTCTGGGCGGCCTTTACCGAAATTTCCGCCGTTTCCAGGTCACGAATCTCACCCACCATGATGATGTCCGGATCCTGCCGGAGGAAGGCGCGCAGTGCGACGCCGAAGTCCAGTCCGGCCTTGCGGTTCACGTTGACCTGGTTGATGCCCATCACGTTGATTTCCACCGGGTCTTCACAGGTGGAGATGTTGCGATCCGGTGAATTCAGCATGTTGAGGCCGGTATACAGCGACACGGTTTTACCACTACCGGTCGGGCCGGTAACCAGTACCATGCCGTAAGGTTTGTTGATGGCTTCGGTAAACAGAACCTGCTGTTCCGGTTCAAAACCGAGTGCGTCAATACCGATCTGTGCTGCGCTGCCATCAAGAATACGCAGCACCACTTTTTCGCCGTACAGGGTCGGCAGTGTATTAACACGAAAATCAATGGAGCGGTTGCGCGACAGGTTCATCTTGATGCGCCCATCCTGCGGGACGCGTCGTTCGGCGATGTTCATGCGACTCATGACCTTGAGTCGCGCAATAATGCGCATGGCCAGCGAGCGGGGCGGTGATGTGATCTCGTGCAATACGCCATCATTACGGAAGCGGACACGAAATTCCTTCTCATAGGGTTCGAGATGAATATCGGATGCACCCGAGTTGATCGCATCCAGCAGGACCTTGTTTACGAAACGGACGACCGGCGTGTCATCGATATTATCCGAGTCGCCACTATCATTGTCCTTGGCATCATCGTCTGCGGAGGAGATGTCGAGATTGTCGAGGTCGGCATCCATGAGGTCCGACATGGTATTGTCGAGCGCTTCAAGTGCTTTCTGGGTGGCCTTGCGCAGCTGTGCTTCTTCAACCAGGACGGCTTCAGTGTTGACGCCGGTATGAAATTTAAACTCGTCGATTGCGCCCAGGTTGGTCGGGTCGGAGACCGCGACATACAGCCGGTTGGCACGCGTAAACAGGGGCAGGGCGTTATGCTGCTGGATCAGCTTGTCGCTGACCATGCGAATCGGTGCGACCTCCATATCCATCGCCTCGAGGTCAAACAGCGGTACGCCGAATTCATGTGCGCCGGACCAGGCGATCTCGCCACTGCCAAGAATCTTGTTTTCAACCAGGTAACTGACGAAATGCGAGCGTTTTTTGAGGGCTGCCTCGTGTGCAGCGGTGGCGTCATCCTCGGACAACAGGCCGTCCATGACGAGACGCCTGGCGAGACCGCTGAGATTGACTGTTGGATTGGTTGTGGCCATGTCCTATGAGGTTCTCAGAATACAGTCGATGCTTACTGTGATTGAGGTCATTTTTCCAACATTCTGGTGCATAGTCTAACCGCTAATAAAAAGCTCAACAATATGTTCATAAACAGTAGCTTATGATAGTATCTCCCGGCGAACCTGATGCGGAGTCTACCACCATTAAAAGAATATGTGCCACGCGGGCTCATTATACTCGCATGGTCATTAATATTTCGTCCTATTCTTCTGATCCTTTAATGAAGGAAGTGGCAGGGCAGAGGGGAAGCCTGTGTGGTTGCAGCCGTAATATTTCTGTCCCGGGCGACATTTTCCAAATTTAGCCGAGACAGCAATCTGCATTACCCCGGCAGCCTGCTTGTCGATGCAGAGAACCACTGGCTGCGTGCTGGCAATCAAAGTGTGACGGAGTTCATGAATGGCTGGTGCCGCCGATGATATGTGCAGGACTTATGCCGTTGGCTCATATGAATTATCATTAGATACTCACATACAGGTAGATTCTGAATGAAAGCAGTTATTCTGGCGGGTGGTATCGGATCGCGGATCAGTGAGGAAACAACCAGTCGACCCAAGCCAATGATCGAAATCGGCGGCAAGCCTGTCTTGTGGCACATCATGAAGATCTACTCGGCCCATGGCATTAATGATTTCATTATATGCCTCGGTTACAAGGGCTACCTGATCAAGGAATATTTCGCTAATTACTGCCTCCATATGTCAGATGTCACTTTCGATATGAGTGAAAATCGTATGGAAGTGCACCAGAACAAGGTAGAACCCTGGCGGGTCACGCTGATAGATACAGGTGAAAACACCATGACGGGCGGCAGGCTCAGGCGGGTGCAGCCTTACGTGCAGGATGAAGACTTCTGTTTTACCTATGGTGATGGAATCAGCGATATAGATATCGGGGAACTGATCAAATTCCACCAATCGGTCGACGGGCTGGCGACATTGACGGCAATTCAGCCGCCAGGCCGATTCGGCGCACTGGGAATGGACAAGCAGAAGATCATCGGCTTTCAGGAGAAACCTCCGGGCGATGGTGGCAGAATCAATGGCGGTTTTTTCGTGTTGTCGCCGGCGGTATTTGACTATATCGAAGGGGATGAAACCGTCTGGGAGAAAGGGCCGATGGAGAGTCTGGCAAGAGATGGACAATTATCTGCGTTCTTGCATGACGGCTTCTGGCAGCCAATGGATACACTGCGTGACAAGAATAGGCTTGAAGCATTGTGGGAGTCAGGTAATCCGCCCTGGAAGGTCTGGGAATGAAGCCGGACTTCTGGCATGACAAGAATGTTCTGGTAACGGGTCACACGGGGTTCAAGGGTAGTTGGCTGAGCCTGTGGCTACAGTCGATGGGCGCCAGGGTGACCGGCTTTTCGCTCGACAAGCCCTCAAGTCCCTGTCTATTTGATTTGGCGGGTGCTGCGGATGGAATAAATAATGTCACTGGTGATGTGCGTGATGTTGCGCAGCTGACATCCTGTATGTCAGAACATGCCTGTGAAATTATTATTCATTTGGCAGCACAGTCACTGGTGCGACGTTCCTATCGCGAGCCACTGGAAACCTATTCAACCAATGTGATGGGTACGGCCAATGTCCTTGAGGCTGCCCGTGCGGCATCGAAAGTTCGCGTGGTGGTCATTGTTACAAGTGACAAGTGCTACGAGAATCGTGAACAGCTTGCGGGTTACCGGGAAGACGACCCGATGGGTGGATATGATCCCTACTCAAGCAGCAAGGGTTGTGCCGAGCTGGTCACTGCCGCATGGCGGAATTCATATTTCAATCCCGCTGAGTATGACTCACATGGTGTAGCGGTCGCATCAGCACGGGCAGGCAACGTGATCGGTGGGGGAGACTGGGGCGAGCACCGCATCATTCCCGATATCATGGAAGCGTTTAATGCCGGGGAGGCGGTGCGCTTGCGCAACCCCGACGCAATAAGGCCGTGGCAGTTTGTCATGGAGCCATTGAATGGCTATCTTGTCCTTGCTGAGCGTATGTGGAATGACGGCGCAACATATTCGCGTGCCTGGAACTTCGGACCTGCGGACAATGAACTGCAAAGTGTTGCATGGCTGACTGACCAGCTTGCCGGGCGATGGGGTGCGGATGCTCGCAGGGACATCAGCAAGGACCAGCATCCGCATGAAACCACACTTCTGAAGTTGGACAGCAGTCGAGCATCGACAGAATTGAATTGGCGCTCATTACTCAGTTCGGGCGAAACACTCGACTGGATAATGGAATGGTACCAGGGCTACTACCACGGCTCTGATGTCAGGCAAATCACCATCAACCAGATTCAGCGTTTCCAGGAAAAAGTACTACATGAGTAATGCAAAATGCCGTTTTTGTGCGGCGTCTCTCAAACACAGTTTTTGTGATCTTGGGATGTCTCCCCTGTCCAATTCATACCTGAGTGCCGGGCAGCTACACCAGAAAGAGTCATTCTATCCTCTGCATGCCAAAGTCTGTGCCAGTTGCTTCCTGGTGCAGTTGCAGGAGTTCGAGAGCCCGGACAGTATCTTCAGTGACTACGCTTATTTTTCATCCTATTCCGATAGCTGGCTGAAGCACGCAGAGCATTATGTGAATGCTATGTCTGAACGATTTGGCCTGGATAAAAGCAGCCGTGTGATCGAGCTGGCCAGTAATGACGGGTATTTGCTGCAGTACTTCAAGGACAAGCACGTGCCGGTAATGGGTATAGAGCCAGCTGCAAATGTGGCTGAGGTGGCGCGGAAGAAGGGAATCGAGACCCGGGTTGAGTTCTTCGGTGTGGATACGGCAAACCGGTTGCTGGCAGAAGGTATCCGTGCCGACCTGCTACTCGGGAACAACGTGTTGGCACACGTGCCTGATATAAATGACTTCGTGGCAGGTATGAAAATACTGTTGCACCCGGATGGTGTGATCACGATGGAATTTCCAGGTCTTTTACAGCTCATGAGCGGGAACCAGTTCGACACTATTTACCATGAACATTTCTCGTATATTTCATTTACGGTTGCAGAACGCATTTTTGCCCGACACGGCATTACGTTGTTCGATGTGGAAGAGTTGGCAACACATGGTGGTTCATTAAGAATCTACGGTTGCCATGCAGGGAAATCTGATATACCGGTTTCATCATCAGTGGCGTTAGCCAAAGAACGTGAGGCCGAGTCAGGCCTGTTGAATGTCGAGACCTATGAAGCATTTTCCTGGCAGGTGCACGAGACCAAGCGCAGGTTGCTGGAATTTTTAATCAAGGCAAAGGATGCAGGTAAGCACATAGCAGCATACGGTGCGCCGGCCAAGGGTAATACCTTGCTCAACTATTGTGGTATTCGCAGTGATTTTATTGAATACACAGTCGATCGTAGTCCGCACAAGCAGGGTAGCTATCTGCCGGGTACACATATTCCTGTGTATGCGCCGGAGAAATTGTCGGAGACCCGGCCAGACTACGTGGTAATTCTCCCGTGGAATCTGCGTGATGAGATCATTGATACGATGTCTCATATACGTGAATGGGGAGGGAAGTTCGTTGTGTTTATTCCCGGGGTCGAGGTTATTGAATGAAATTTACGGCGCTGTCAATTCAGGGCTGCTACCTCATCGAGATTGAGGCGTTAAATGACGAGCGCGGGTACTTCGCCAGGACATTTTGCCGCGATGAATTCAGTGCGCAGGGGTTAAATGCAGATCTGGAACAGTGCAGTGTGTCATTCAACCGTGCGTGGCGGGACGTTGCGGGGTATGCACTATCAGAAACCACCGCATGAGAAGACCAAACTGGTGCGTTGCACCGCCGGGCTAATATTTGATGTAATACTTGATCTGCGCCTGCAGTCGGCAACTACCTGAGCTGGGCAGGCATTGAACTGAGCGCAGACAATCACAAGGCGATGTATATCCCTGGAGGATGTGCGCACGGATTCCTGACGCTGGAGGATAACGTCGAGGTGTTCTACCAGATGTCGATGGCCTATCTCCTGAATCAGCTGCCGGTGTGCGCTGGGATGATCCGGCCTTTGGTATTGAATGGCCAGCTGCGAATGTCATCATGTCCGATCGTGACAAGAATTATGAGTTATGGGGTGATAGCACATGATGAGGGTAATCCTTCTGTCAATGTTTGCGACTTATCTCACTTTCTGCGGCATCACATTTCGGGTGCTGTTGCGTGGGATCGTGTTCTTTTGCGGGATGGTTCATGGGTCATGCGGCCATCAGAGCCCAACAGGCATCTGGTATGAAAGAAATGCCTGGCTTCGTGTCACAAACGGGTGATCGAATGGACTGGAATTTTGATCAGGCAATAATTTCTCCTGTTCGCCCGGGTATTAAGCTGGCACATGTGAATTTGGCTATCAGTGACTTGTTGAATAGCCCCCGGGTGGACCGATCCGGCGTTAATAATGACTCAAAATTCTCATTTACTTGCTTGCTCACGCAGGAGACTAAATCAGCAACCTGTTAAGGCAGTGACGGAATTCTTTAGGTAATACGATGCAAGAAAAACCCAACAATGATACTACGCCCCTGGTGTCTATCGGCATGATGCTTTACAACGAAGGGCTTTTTGTCCGGGAATCACTGACGGCGCTGTTGCTTCAGGACTATCCTAATCTGGAGATTATTATCTCCGATAATAATTCAACGGATGATACCGTTGAAATTTGCAAGGAGCTGACAGCGGGCGATGAGCGGGTCTGCTTTATCCAGCAGGAATCCAACATCGGTGCAGCCGCTAATGCGAAATTGTTATTGGGTCAGGCAAGCGGACGTTATTTTATGTGGGCATCGGGACATGACCTGTGGTCTGCCAACCTGGTCACGGAGTGTGTGAAGGTACTGGAAGCCAGGCCTGAAACAGCAATCGCCTATGCGAAATCGGACTGGATTGGGGCTGATGGTGAGTCGCTGAGTAAATTGTCAGCCAGTTATGATACTGGCGGCATGAATGACATTACCCGATTCTTCATTACATTTTGGGGTAATTTACACCCGGTTCTTGGCTTGATCCGAATGGAGTATCTGCAGCAGATACCTAAAATCCATGCATGTGTAGGAAACGACCATATAATCCTGGCGGAACTGGCTTTCATGGGCGAATTCCGGCTGGTATTGACAGCACTCTGGTCACGTCGCCAGCCAAGACAGGAAGAATCACATAAACAGAAGGTGAAGCGCTACACTGGAAATGATTGCAAGCTGGCTGACACGTGGCTTGACCGGACACTCCCGTTGTTACGACTGCCGCTGGAACTTACCCGGGTTGTGTTAAGAAGCCGTTTGTCGCTACTTGAAAAAACGGCAATGTTGTTTGCTCTCCCTGGCATTTTTCTAGTGCGATACCTTGCAGGCATAAAGAGGTGAATTTCGTCGCCTTCAGGGATGCGGCAATGGGTGTGACGGGCATGTTCGCAAGACACAGGACACAGGCCCTGATGAGCTGGTTGAAGTGGATGTTTGCCTGCCTGGCCATAGGTTGCCTGCTCTATTTTGGTTGGCATTCACGCGAACTGCTCAGCAATATAGTTGCCAGTGCGTCACTTGCCCAGCTGACGGCAGCAGTAATACTCTGGCTTTCTATGCACCTGTTGTCTCCACTGTTTGCCACCATAATCTTCAGAGGCAGCGGTTTTCATGTTTCGTACCGTAACGCGCTGCAAATACATCTAGGCAACTTACCGGCCCGCTATATACCTGGTGGAGTCTGGCATACGGTTGGCCGAGTTGTTGCGTATCGCAATCTTGGTCTCGATGCCAGTAGAATCAGCCTGTTCGTGTTGCTTGAAAATGTGGTTGCGGCTGCTGTTGCCTTTCTGCTGGGCGGCGGGTTGCTGTTTTATTTCCGTGGTATGGATCACTGGGGCATTATTGCCATTCTAAGCGCAATAGCCAGTGGATTTTTGTTGCTAATATTGCCGATGTTGCTGCGCTTACGTATTTACGGCCGCCGTATCGGCATGACAGCTACCAGGCATTACCTGGGATGTATTGCTGTGGTGGTGCTGATCTGGTGTGCCGGGTCTGCGGCCTTTGCCTCATTTGTAGCCTCCTTTACGGCATTGCCGTTGCAAGCGCCGCTGCTGGAAACTGTCGGTGCATATCTGTTTTCCTGGGGGGTCGGTTTTGTTGCCGTGTTTGCTCCGCAGGGTGCAGGTGTTTTTGAATTGATGGCCGCTGAACTGTTGCGTAGTTCGCTTGCCCTGGGTAGTGTCGCGGTGTTGCTGGCAGGCTTCCGTGTTGTGATATTTGTTGCGGATATGCTGGCGTGGTTGCTTGGCCGGTTACTAGTGCCGGCCAGATCACCCTAGCAGACTGTTGACAAGTGGCTTTTAGTTCGTTGTTTGTGTGTTCAATGCGAATATCCAGTGACTTTCCTCACACGCCTCGTATGAAACCGTATCGAAACCACTGCCATGAAAAAGCGCGAAAAACCCTGGATACTAGATTACGCTGGACTGATGTTTGCGATAACAGGTGTCGTCAATGAATGCACTGACAGCAACTATTTAATGTTTCTCTCTGGTGCGCGATAAATCGAATGGTTCGCATATCGTATTCTCCCGCCCGGGAATGCTGATAATGACTCTGCTTACAATAATCAGCCGATAATTAATCCGTATACGAGTGATTTGGTAATTCAGCACAGTTGGTTAAATTAGCTATTTCTTTTCAGGTATCCGTCAGGTGCCGACGTTATCAGCAACTTGTGTTGAATACTCTTGTCGATTTCAAACTCTGGATGGTTTTTGAGGTATTCTCGGGTTGCAGTTTTTGGGTTATTTCCTGGCCCCCAAGGTCGGTTGGGGAATGTGTCTGCAGGTATATCATCGACTATGGTGTCGTACACAATGCAGTAGCTGCCTACCGATGTTAACGGTGCGTAGGCCTCCAGTTCTGCCAGTACATGATCGTGTGTGTGGTTTGAGTCCAGGCAGACGAGTATGCATTGGTGATTTCCGGCTATATCCTTGACAACATCTATGATCCCAGGGTCGATACTTGAACCCTGTATCATTTGTATTCGGTTTGCCAGCGGGTGAGTCTCTATGGCTGAGCGATTGTGTTCGCGAATATCAATGTCGATACCCAGGACTTTGCGCCTTGATATGGCTGGATCTATGGTTGATCCTGATTCAATAGCGTCCACCATGTCCAGCAAGGCGAGTGCTGAGGCGCTTAAAACTAAAGAGCCTCCGTGCGCGATTCCTGTTTCTATTATCAGGTCGGGTTTAATTTCCCAGATCAGTTCCTGAATTGCTGCCATGTCCTGCGGGTATTGTATGATTGGTCGCCCCAATGCCTCGAAGTTGTACATATATTTGTACTGGAAAGACTTTAATTGCCAGGATTTTGTTAGCTCCTGGTAATCGAAGTCAGAAAATTGATTTTCGAAGTTTTCAATACACTCGGCTTTAAATTTCTTATACATTGGCTCTAGTCACTTTTTTTCAGAAGTTGGTATACAAGTGTGCGGTCTGGATTTGTGTTTAGTTCATCCTCAAACCATATGACTTTTCCATTCTCATGCTTCCTGCTAAGCGGCACTCGCTTCGTCTCGACGAAGCTGCATTTTCTATAAAATTCGAGAGCCGGGTTGTCTGAAAGAACTCGAACTCCGATATCATCCAGTGCCAGTTGTCCTGCTGCCCAACTCAACATAGACAGAAGGCACTGCCGCATTAAGCCTTTCGAGGCTGGCTTGCCTCTTACAACAGCATCGGCTTCACCATAGTTTCTGTCCCAATCTATGTAGGCCAGTCCCATGTAGCCAATCGTATCACCATTATTATCGTCTACCATAAACAAGATCCGGCCATTGTCATTGTGCACTGTACTTGACAGCCAATTGCTTGTTTGTAAGGTGGTAGCATTGAACTCTGTCAAGAACGCGTTTGGGTGTTTATTTCTCCAGCGTGTTAATAGTGTTATGTCATTATCATTTTGCAAGGACGGTTTTGTTGCAACTGGCCTAAGATATGCTATGGGTGGGCTTCCGACACGCAGAACCAGCTGCGGACCTGGTCTGCCAGCAATCTCTTTTAAAGTCTCCAGAATGTCCGAGCCGTTAGCAGTGTTAACCACGATGATGCTCCGCAAAATATTTCTTCACAGTGGTGCAAATTTGTTCGATGAGAGAATGATCCATGCATGAGTGTAGCGGGAGGGATAATATTTCTTCTGCGATTTGCTCGGTTATGGCCAAATTTCCGCGTCGGCAATTTTTCAATAAGCTAAACCGGTGGCCGGGTTGCCAGTGGATGCCTGTATCAACTCCATTTTCGGATAAATAGTCTCGTAATTGTTGGCGCTGATTTGCAGGTACTCTTATGTAGTACAAGAAAGGAGTAATCCCATCAAACGATGATTTTGGAGTGGTGACCTCATCGACTGGTGTGAGCAGTTCATTGTAGTGAATGCATGCTGCCCTGCGTGTTTCTGAGAATGTATCTAGTTTCTCTAGCTGGGTAAGGCCAATTGCAGCATGAAGATTGGCCATGTGATAGCGGAAGCCCAGTCGATTTACATCATAAGTCCAGGCGCGCTGGTTGGTGTACATTACTTTGGCGGGCTGACTCATGCCAATAAGTCGCATTTCATGGAGTTCTTCGACCTCATTTTGTGATTTTACTATGAGCGCGCCACCGTCAATGCAGGTAATGGTTTTTACTGGATCGAAACTGAACATGCAAATATCCGAGAAGCTGCCGACTTTTCTTCCTTTGTAGTGTGATCCCAGTGAATGTGCCGCGTCATGAATTACGCGTATTCCATGCCGTTCTGCCAGGTCAGCAACAGCATCATGATCGGCAATACAGCAATCATAATCCATTACAATTATGGCTTTGGTCTTTGGCCCGATCAGCTGTTCTGCCTTCTTTATATCTATGCACAGCGTATCTTCTCTGATATCACAAAATACCGGTTGCGCACCTACTGCAAGAATTGCTTGAAAATCCGCTATGTTGTTAAAAGATGGTGTAATAACTTCGTCATCGGGTTTGAGACCAATCAACATCATTGCCAAATGTAAAGCGGAGTGCCCGGTGTTAACTGCTACTGCATAGCGGTCAGTGCATCCTAGATAGTCTAGAAGTGCTTGTTCGAATTGTCCGACAGATGCTCCCATCCCGAGCCAGCCCTGCTTGAGTGAAGTAACTGCTGCATCGATATCAGGTTGTTCCAGAAGAGGTTTGAATACCGGTATATTTTTCATGCCACGCCCAGTTGGATTGCCGTAAACGGTTGATCTAGGAGAATGTAAAATATCTTTTACAAGATATCCAGCGATGATACAACTCATACAAACTGTACCGCCAACATTTAACGGGTGTCGTATAGCTGCCATTCAAATCGTTGTTTGTACAATACATGGCGTTTTTCCATGGCTTCTGCTTGCCAACCTTGCTGTTGGTCTCGTTTGACATGGCGTCAGTGGGCAGTTGAGGCTGGTCTATCGCTCCTCCGCCTTGCAGTGTTTTCATATGCACCGGATTCAAGCTAATCGGCTTACATTGCAGCAGGTCATTGACCTTTTGGGTGATCTGGATATTTACCAGGCAGTAGCTGCTGGATAACTTGTCTCGACAAGACGCGTACTTATAGTCAGATCAGCTCCAGCATCGATTCATCATCAGTATGCGTATTACATGCAGCAGACCGTATTCTGCGTTGCGCATCGTAAACTTCTACAGATAGCTATCGTCCTTGAACGTTATCTGTTTCGCTATTTACTGAGGAGGCTATGAATAGCCTGCTAATCCGTACTGTCCTCCCGGTCATGTCTGACTGTACGCCGGCGAGTTTCATGGATGTCCTTGTAATGCAGAGCCGAGATCTGTTCCGATACCACGCCGATCAGGAATGTGAATAGCGCCGACAGGAACAGTATTGCACTCATGTTCGTTAGACGCCCCCAGCTTAAATAGGTATATGCGTAATAACAGAGGCCTGCGCCCAGCAGTGTCGCGCTGATCGGCAGAAAAAAGCGCATGGGTGAGAACAGTGCGCCTACCTTGATAATGATAACGATAAATCGGAAACCGTCATGAAACAGCCGTATATGGCTTTTTCGCTCACCGGTTCGATTGGCGGTGCTGATTGGCACATAGCCGACCGGCAGGCCCGAGCGGAAAAATGCCATCGTGCTGGTGGTCGGGTAGGAGAACTTGTTCGGTAGCAGGTACAGGAACTTGTTGAAGTGCCGTGTGCGAACGACTCGGAATCCCGAGGTCAGGTCCTCGATGGGATAACCGGTCATCCAGCTCGCGAGCTGATTGAAAATAGCATTTGCCAGGCGTCTGCCAAGCGAAGCATGGGTCGAGGCCTTGCGTGCGCCCACTACCATGTCAAAGCCCTCGTTTACCTTTTCCAGCAGGCGCGCTATGTCGTCCGGATTATGCTGCCCGTCTGCATCCATGAGAACCAGTAAGTTACCACTCGCGTTCCTTGCCCCGGTCTTGATGGCGGCGCCGTTACCCATTGAATAAACGTGGGAAATTACCCTGACATTATTCCGATTGCAGACTTCCACAGTGCTGTCGGTGGAGCCGTCATCGATGACAATGATTTCCTCATTCGGGTAGCGTTCGCGCAGCCGGGGGAGCAATTTTTCAAGACCTTCAGCCTCATTCTTTGCAGGCAGGATAATGCTGATAGTCTGGCTCATAGGTCCGTTACTGCTGCAGGGTTTGTCCGGTACTGGTGGCAGGTGCCAAACGCATGTTATCGATATCAGATTGTAATTCAACTATCTCCTTGGCGACACTGCCGTGTGTGTCCATTGTCCTGAATTTCTCCAGCGTCTGCTCCGCCTCATCGTAGCGTCCCATGGCAATTTGCACCTGGATCAGGTTAATCCAGTGTTGTGCCTCCCTTGGATTTACATCGATTGCCCATTTGAAGGTTGCCAGTCCTTGCTCGAAATCATTTGCCTTGTTAATGATGAAATATCCGTAAACATTCAATAGTTTGGAATGCAAATCCGGTAGATGTTGAAGGCTGTCAGCCGACAGCGCATTGATGAAAATTCTATTCATGGTTTCGAGTGGTATGTCACAGGGATCACCGATACAGGACATAAGCTGGTAAAGACTGTCTACGCGCACTGGTCTGAACGGGTCCTTGCCTGCCTTGGAAAGGATGCTATCGAACCATTCCTGTTGGACCGGTCTGCCAAGAATAGAGCTGAGCTTGATTCGTACCACATCGGATATGATGTCGGTTTCGTCAAGCGCGCTGGCACGATCAAGATAGTGATAGGCCTTTTCCTCCGCGCCGGGTTGATGCAGTAATGCCATGCGCGCATAGATTCGTGCTGCGGAATAAACAGCCCGGTACGATTCAGGATGGTGGCGTGCCTCGTAGACGGCATGATTGACATTATCCGACCACTGGCCTGCGCGTAACCACGTGGTATGCGCAAACAGCAACAGGAAGCATATTGGTATAGCGGTCCTGGCGATATGTGCGAGACGTGTGACTTTCTGCTGTGCGGCCAGACTGCATAGCGCCAGAATGATGCCCATGTCGGCAAGATAATTTCTGTGTTCGTAAGCGATGTCCAGCTGGAAGATAGTAGATTCCAGTGCGTGTCCGGCAAAGAACCACAGGATACCGAGACTCGCCAGGGGGCGGGCCTTCAGTAATGTAACTGCTGTAACCAGTAGTGCGGCAAGGCCAAGGATGGAATAGAGAGTGCTCGGTGGGTCCAGCAGGCCGCGTGAAAGGGGTATATCGTCATGATACAGGCCCAGCTCGGTAATCGAGGGCGCGACAATCAGTTTCAGGTAGAAAACCAGCACACGGCCCTCAGTCAATACCCGTTCAACCAGCGTGAAATTGCGGCTGTGGTAATTCAGTATTGATTCCGGGTCGACCACCAACACCGCCACAACCAGAGCGAGTGGCAGCAGAATGATTAGTGCAAAAAGTCCCATGATGGCCTTGCTGGGCAAACCGTGGTGATCACGAAAACGGAACAGGCTGATCTCGATAACCAGCATGTACAACGGCAGTAAAACACCGCTCTCCTTGCTGAGGGTGGCCAGGCAGCCGAATACCACCAGCCCGGTGACGATGTAAGCCAGGCCGTGTTTGCCTGCCAGCATGCGTTGGCGACCCAGTGTGTACAGGCATAGACCACAGACCGTAAACAACGCGGCCAGGCTGGTCATTCGCTGTACGATGTAAAGCACAGGTGTCAGGTTCAGGGGGTGGAGCAGCCACAAACCGCTGACTACTAGCGGCAACCAGTAAGCCGCCCTGTTTGACATAGCCGTGGTGTGCCGGGCACGGTAGCTACTTACCAGTAGTCTGCAAAGCAGGAAGATGACCAGGCCGGTCAGCACGTGAATGACCAGGTTGGTGATCTTGAATGATCGGGGGCCAACGTCGAAGAAGTAACGGTTTAATGCAAATGTTGCCATGCTCACAGGCCGCCGGAACAGCCCTGCACCGGATGAATAGGCGGCGCTCATCAATGAGTCCATGTCGAGCGAATCAACCTGCATGCGCTTGTTTAACAGCAGGTTGGGCATGTCGTCAAACATGTAGTCGCCGGACAGTCCCGGCATATAGACCAGCACCGTCAGCAGGCACAGGCCCGCGAGTATCCACGCTGTCTTGAAATGTTTCACACTATTCAAAAACATGTAGTAGTCCGCCGTTGTTAACGGTCATTGGCTATAGAGGTCGGTTAGCGATAGATGGATACAGTAATTAATAATGTGCATTCGCTGTGCTTAATCCCGTGAATCTCGCTTCGCTCGTTTAAGGCCTGTGGATAATCATACCCAGGCAGTGATAATAATCTCAGTGAATGAATCAAATCCTGAGAATACTTAATAAGTAAATTTATAAAGGTAAATACTTTTTTCTGGATGTGCGCACTGCAGGCTCACGTGCTCAGGGTAAGTCTCGTGCAAACTAGATGGCTGATTTCTCCAGTCAGAAAAATAGTAATGATAAAGCTCATACTGGTCAGCCTCAGTACCCACAAAGAACAGCCACTTTACGCCTGTTTTTTCAGCATATATAGAAATACGTTCCAGACTGTCGTTTGGCAAAACCCTGTAATTCCCGCCAAGTAAATACACGTTGTTTTGATGAGTAGAAAATACCGGGTCATCACTGTTTATATGTTTACCACACTCCTTGATCAGGGCGGAATACTCATCTGCATGGTTCCTGAAATCGAGCGAGGTAAAATATTTAGGAGTTGAGAAAATTATCAGGACGCATAGCAGGATGGACATTATTTCAGGTCGAAAACCGGCCGTCAGTTTTTCACGCAGAAACCTGAAAGTAAAATATGATTCCATCAGGACTGATGTATAAATAAATGGGAATAGCACGTAAAGATACCTGCCAACAGATCCTGATAGTAATGTCACGGCAGTGCAGTAGAGAAGAATGAATCCGGGCAGGATTAGCCGGATATTCACAGGCACATCTCTGGTTTTTACCCAGCGTATCGATATGGGTGTCAGAATAAACAACAGGAGTAACGGCAACCCGGTAGCTGCTTTCAGGAAATTAAGGTTATTTGCCGTATTCCGGGTTAATTTTTCGACATTGGTTACCGTAGATAGAGCCGAGTCTGCAAAGCTGTCCTTTTGCCCTGATGTCAGATATGAATACATTTCAGAAGCGTCAGGTATCAGTTGTCGTTCTATGCGCCTTTTAACCCAGGTTTTATAATAACTGGTCTGGTTCTCAAACCCCTTCAGCGAGACCTTTTGAGCAGGCGCTGCATCTTCAGAAACCGCATACTCCATCAAGCGAAACCCTTGCGTGAAAGGCAGTTGCCCGGTCTGCTCATAAAGCACCAGCGAGTAAGGCGCCATAATTATGAAAAAACCAGTCAGGATGGCAAACAAGTCCCTCATGGCTTTTCTTTTTCCGCGGCCCTTTTTCAGGAAGGGGAGCAGGAATAACAAACAGGAAAGTAGTAAGAAAACACCGCCAATTTGCCTTGTCAGAAAAACAAGGCAGGTAAAACACCCCAACAAAAACAGCCACCTTCGTTTGCTGTCACTTAATGCCTTGCTTAAGAGCCAGAACCCTGTTGAAAGCGTAAAGATGAATGTGGCTTCGGTAAGGGCAGCAAACCCGAAAAAAGAATAATAATAATTTAGCTGAATACCCAAAACAGAGAAAAATGCGACATTTCGCGTTGTATGATTCGCTAAAAAACAAAACAACGGGACAGTGGATAACAGGATTAATAAGTGGCTTATGAATTGAGCATTCATAAGGCTGTCAGCCGATATAAAGTTGCCCAGGCTTATTAAGGCGGGATATACAGGCGGCAGGATCAGGCCCGAATCTATATGCCCCCAGTGTGCCACAAACAATTTTCCTTTCTGAAAAATTGTATCGGCAAGAACAAGGTAACCAACTGTATCGGGAAGTGCGCCGCTAATTCTGGAATTAAAGAACCAAACGACCGGATTTAGCAGGAATAGTACACACAGATATATCGATTTTGATGACCAGAATAAATTCTTTATTTGGCTGGCATTCATCGCATGGTCAATAATATTTTGTTGGTGTGGATGTCATGCAGGCAGTGTACTGCTCATTCAAACCGGGAATAATAAAAAAATGCCCCGCATGTAGCGGGGCATTTTGTATTGGCCAGACTGCTGTTACGGACGGCAGTTGGCTGGTCGATACTTGCTAGGCATGGTGCTGCCGTTCGCGATTGTGATAGCGCAGTTCCACTGTACAGAACCCGCATTCGTAGTCGCAACGATTAGCAGAGCGGTGCCATCGGCACTTCCACCCAGGTTGTTGTTGTAGCTGACGGTGATGGTTCCTTGTACTGCAGAAACGGCGCTTACATAGTTGCCCGATATGCTTGCCGCGAGCGGCAGGCCGTACGAGGTATTATTGAGCGCGTAGCCACCGAGACTGTCATAGGTCTCGGACACGGCCAGTTTGGCAGCACCGGCCAGGTTCAGACCTTCAGAAACCTTGGAGCGGATAGTGTAGTCCTGGTAAGCAGGGATCGCGATGGCGGCCAGGATGCCGATAATGGCGATCACGATCATCAGTTCGATCAGTGTAAAACCTTTTTGCTGTTTCATGATTCATCCTCATTGTTACTAGCGGTGGTGATTTGTGTGGTCGCCCGATACCGGGTTACCTGACAGCCTTGGTATCGGACGGTGGCCCGGATTCTTTGGCTGTTTATTTACATTCACTTAACGTGCCAACATTTTGTCGTTTGTTGTGTGCGCTGGCCTGTGTTGCCGAGTGTCTATCATAACTAACTAATAAGCAACATAATTAATGTGATTGTTCGTGTCTGAATAGTCCCGCGGCCGGTAAGATTTCGCCGCTCTAAATGGATTTAGCTGCCCGAATTTTGAGAACTGGCTCACATTTGCAGTCACAATGTGACGCGGTACGTCACATTCAATCGTGACTTGCCTGGTTACGACAGGTCGATTCAATCCAGACCCAGTTTTTTCAGCCGGTAACGCAGGGCGCGGAAGGTGATGCCGAGTTGCCTGGCGGCCGCAGTTTTATTATAGCGCGTCTGCTCCAGCGCCTTGATCAGAACATCTTTCTCGATGTTATCCATATATGTGTCCAGCGGGACCTCGCCCGGCGTCAGCGGGGGTGTGGCATCGGCCGCCCTGCTGGACGCCGGCAGGTGCAGGTCAGCAGCAGTGATTGCCTGGTCTTCGCACAGGGTGGTGGCGCGCTCGAGGATATTTTCCAGTTCGCGCACGTTGCCGGGAAAATCGTAGGCACTGAGTGCCTCGATGGCATCCCTGGTCAGGGTGAGCGCTTCATGGTGGCTGCTCGCCGAGAGTTTCAGCAGACAGTGTTCGGCAAGCAGGGAGATATCCTCACGGCGCTCACGCAGCGGCGGCACACGCAGCTGGATAACGTTGAGCCGGTAATACAGGTCCTGGCGAAACTCGCCGGCCTCGACCAGTTCGCCCAGATCCTGGTGCGTGGCGGACAGGATGCGCACGTCAGTGGCCATTTCCTGCTGCGCACCGACCGGGCGGACCGCTTTTTCCTGGATGGCGCGCAACAGCTTGACCTGCATGTGCAGGGGCAGTTCGGCCACCTCGTCAAGGAACAGGGTGCCACCTGCGGCTACCTGGAACAGGCCGTCCTTGTTCTCCACGGCACCGGTAAAACTGCCTTTTGTGTGCCCGAAAAATTCACTTTCCATCAATTCGGCCGGGATGGCGCCGCAGTTGACCGGTACAAACGGCTGGTCGGCACGCGGGCCTTTCGAATGAATCAGGCGTGCGACCAGTTCCTTGCCGGTGCCGGATTCACCCCATATATAGATCGGTGCCTGGCTGCGTGACAGTTTCTCGATAGTCGAGCGAATATCGCGCATGGCCTCAGACTCGCCGAGCAGCGTGTCGCGGCTGCGGCGGTCGCGCGTGGGTAATGCATCGGTGAGCTTCAGGACGCTGTTGACCAGGTTACGCAATACCTGCAGGTTGACCGGTTTCGAAACAAAATCAAACGCGCCTGCCTTGAGTGCCTCGACCGCTGAATCCATGCTGCCATACGCCGTTATGACAGCAACCGGCAGGCCGGGAATATACTGTTGAATATGACGGACGAGGTCGAGCCCGCTGCCGTCGGGCAGGCGCATATCCGTCAGGCAAATGTCGAACGTGTCTTCCTCCAGCAAGCGATAGGCTTCACTCAGATCGGCGGCACTGCACGTGTCGATGTCCATACGTCCGAGCGTCAGTTCCAGCAGCTCGCGAATATCGGGTTCGTCGTCGATTATGAGTGCGCGGTGCGTTGCCATTCGAGTATCAGGCCAGTGCCGTTACGGGTAAATGTCGCGCGGACGGAAAGGTAATGCGGAAACAGCTACCCTGGTCGGGTTTCTGAATATACTCGAGACGCATGTTATTGCTTTCGCAAATGTCGCGCGCGATATACAGACCCAGGCCAGTGCCGCTGGTGCGCGTTGTGAAAAAGGGTTCAAAGATCTTGTCTGCCATATCTGCCGGTATGCCGGGGCCGTTGTCAATAATATCAAGTGTTGGCGCATCAATGTGTGTCGACAGGCCCGTTACCAGTGTGAGTTTAACATTTTCATCCGGCTTGCCATGCTGGACAGCGTTTTGGCAGAGATTCCATACAACCTGGTGCAACAGGCCCGGATCTATCCGGATTTCGGCGTCTGTATCCGTCATTGAGCAGGTAATCTCATCCCGGCTGCAGGTGCCGCTCTGGACGAATTCATCGACGAATTTGTCCAGCCAGTCGGCCAGGCGGATGGTTTGCGGAATCGAACGCTCCGGGCGTGACAGCTGCAGGATATTCTCGACAATTGCATTCACGCGTCGGGTATTGTCGTGGATGATGGTCATCAGGCGCTGGTCTGCGCCCGCCAGTGTGTTTTCCTCGTTTAGCAATTGGGCCGCGTGACTGATGGCGCCCAGCGGGTTCCTGATTTCATGGGCGATGCTCGCGGTCAGTCTGCCCAGTGAGGCCAGCTTGATCTGCTGGGTCTGGCGAATAATCGTCGCTGTGTCCTCGAGGAAGATAAGTGCGCCAGACGCGTCTGCCGAGCCCAGTCGGGTGAAGTGTGGCAGCACGCTGTCCGAGTCGCTGCCCTGGAACAGCAGGGATGGCTCGTTATCCGGCGCATCCTTCCAGTCAAGCAACTGGCGATACAGTGGTTCGGACAGTGCAGCCAGTGACTGCCCGTCATGCGTATCCGTTAAATGCAGTAATTTGCGTGCTGTGTCGTTAATCAGGCGGATGTTGTCATCGTGGTCGGTGACGATAATGCCGGCCTGCAGGCGCTGGACAATATGGGCATTTAACTTGGCAAGATTGGCAACGTCGATACCGCGGCTGTATGCAAGTGCTTCGCTTTCGCGGATGCGTCGTACCAGCAGCGCCGTGACGGCGGCAGTGACGAAGAATGTCAGACCGAGCAGGCCGGCCTGGGTAAAGTCGCCGCCGCCAGGGCTCAGTGTCTGCCAGTTGCTGTAAAAGTGCTCACCGATGACGGCAAGGGTGGCGCAGGCGGCGAATGCAAATGCTATGCGGCTACTCAGCAGGATGCTGCCGGTTGCGACCGCGATTATCAGCAGAATGCCGAGGCCGCTGGCCGGTCCGCCGCTGGCAAACATGAGCAACGTGATGGCGCCGATATCGACCAGCACCTGTGTGATCGCCTGGAATTCATAACCGGGTACACGCAGTCGCGTGCTGAAGCCGGCCAGGACGCTGAATGCCAGGTAGGCGAGCACCGCGTAGCCATATACCACCGGGTAGGAAAGTCCCAGGGAGGTTTCGTCGCGCAGACCGAAAAACAGTATTGCCAGCAGGCTGGCGAGAATGACCCGGTAAAAGGTCAGCAGGCGCAGCGGATTCCAGGTCCGTGCATCCTGTGATGCCTGTGTGGTGATACTGTCTTCGTTGTGTGACTGCATGGTGTTAACCGTTCAGTTTTTCGCGCGATCGGCGTCCAGGTGTTCTTTTGAGCAATAGCATCGCTCGCCATCGCGAATTGCTTCCGGTTCCGGCAGATAAACGCCGCAGTGTTCACACTGGACCATCTCGCCCGGCAGGTGTTTGTTACGCGGCCCGCCTGTCCGTGGTGTCAACCATATCCGCTTGACCAGCATAACGATGATCGCCAGGGCAATGAGGGTAAGAAGTATGCGCATGGGTTGACTCCCGGTACTCGGCAAAGCCGATCATACGTTTATTAGTGTCGGCAGGAAATGTGTTGAATGAATAGCTTGATTAAGGATGCTGTTATTTGACACACTCAGCCCATGCATTTGCACGAATACCAGTCCAAGCAGTTGTTCTCTGAATATGGCATAGCGGTGCCGGCCGGGCGCCTGGTTGAAAAGGCAGCGGCAGTGAATGATGCGGCGGATGCGATCGGCGGCGAGGCCTGGGTGGTGAAAGCGCAGGTCCATGCCGGTGGTCGTGGCAAGGGCGGTGGTGTGAAGGTGGTGCAGGGCAGGGCGGCGTTGGCTGCGGCCGTGGAAGGCATGCTTGGAATGCGCCTGGTGACGAAGCAGACCGATGCCGAGGGACTGCCGGTCAACAGCGTGCTGGTCGAGCAGACCATGGATATCGAACGCGAGCTTTACCTGGGTATGCTGGTCGATCGTACCAGCGAGCGCGTCACGCTCATGGTTTCGAAAGCCGGCGGCATGAATATCGAAGAGGTTGCCGCCAGCGACCCGGATGCCATCATCATCGAGCACGTCAACCCGGCCGTGGGGCTGCAGGCATATCAGTGTCGCAACCTTGCGTTTGCGCTGGAGCTTGCGGGTGGCCAGGTCGGTGCACTGGCAAAGTTGCTGGCGGGTGTATACCGCCTGTTGCAGGAAAGTGATGCCAGCCAGGTGGAGATAAATCCGCTGGTGGTGACGTCGGACGGTGAACTGGTGGCGCTCGATGCCAAGGTAGACCTGGATGACAACGCGCTGTTCCGGCACGAACAGCTGGCGCAGCTGCGCGATGCCTCACAGGAAGATGCGCGTGAGCATATCGCCCAGCAACACGGACTGAACTACATTCGCCTGCACGGCAACATTGCCTGCATGGTGAACGGTGCCGGGTTGGCGATGGCCACCATGGACCTGATCCAGTTGCACGGCGGCACCCCGGCCAATTTCCTCGATGTCGGCGGCGGCGCCACCGCTGACCGCGTCGCCGAAGCGTTCAAGATCATTCTCTCTGATCCGCAGGTGGAGGCTATTCTCGTAAATATTTTCGGCGGTATCGTGCGCTGCGACCTGATTGCACAGGGCATCCTGCAGGCAATCGAAGAGGTGTCGATCGAGGTGCCGGTGGTTGTGCGGCTGGAAGGCACCAATGCCGCTGCCGGTCTTGAACTGATCGCGCAATCCGGCCTGTCGGTCGAAACGGCGAGTGACCTGACGGAGGCGGCTGAAAAAGTCGTCGCTGTCGCCGGTGTGGCATGAGCGTCCTCGTCGATCGCGATACACGTGTCATTTGCCAGGGCTTTACCGGCTCGCAGGGTACCTTCCACTCGCAACAGGCGCTGGATTACGGCACGCAGCTGGTCGGCGGGGTAACACCCGGCAAGGGTGGCCAGGCCCATCTCGGTTTACCGGTATTCAACACCGTCGGCGAAGCCGTGGCGGCTACCGGTGCGGACGCGACCATGATTTACGTGCCGCCGCCATTCGCCGCCGATGCCATCCTGGAAGCCGCGGCGGCAGGCATTGCACTGATCGTCTGTATTACCGAGGGCATTCCGGTGCTCGATATGTTGCGCGTTAAAGCAGTTCTGCGCGACACGGATGCGGTGCTGGTCGGGCCAAACTGCCCGGGTATCATCACGCCCGGCGCCTGCAAGATCGGCATTATGCCCGGTCCCATGCATACACCCGGCAGTATCGGCATCGTCTCGCGCTCCGGCACCCTGACGTACGAGGCGGTATTCCAGACCAGTCGACAGGGGTTTGGACAAAGTACCTGTATCGGTATCGGCGGCGACCCGATCCGTGGCATGGGTTTCATCGATTGCCTGAAACTGTTCCAGGCCGATGACGGGACCGAGGGTATTGTCATGATTGGCGAGATTGGTGGCAGCGATGAGGAGCAGGCGGCGGACTATATCCGCCAGCATGTCAGTAAGCCGGTGGTGTCCTATATTGCCGGTGTCACGGCACCGCCCGGCAAGCGCATGGGGCATGCCGGCGCCATCATTAGCGGCAGCCAGGGTACGGCCGCGGCAAAGATTGCCGCACTGGAAGCGGCCGGCGTCACGGTGGTGCGTTCACCGGCGGATATGGGTGTAGGTATGAAAGCGGCGATGTCCAATGGCTAACTTCTCGCGCAGTGCCTCAACGTCGAAGAGAACATTCGTAACAGAGCGCATGGCGGGAAAATATCTGTATACATAGCTGTTATCCCGAGAAGGCGAAGATACAGCCATGGTCAGGTTCGCCTGCGTAACAATGGCCCGCGTTTCATCGGACTTCAAATCAGTTGCCTGGGCCAGCCTCTTGACTGCTGCGCAGTCTCACCTTCTCCTGCTTCGCTCTACCTCGTCCATGGCCCAGGCCAGCTTCTCGACAGGTTCCCTGTCTTACCGCCTCCATGCAGTCGTGCGCGAGATTGAAATATTACTAATCACAGCAGCGCCAGGCTGCTTTTGTAGGATTTGCGACCGGACATGTATTCTGTGTGGTCCGGTTCAGCCGTTTCTATGCGCCTTCATAGCTTTGTACGGGATTGAAGTATTAATGTTGGTCTAATCGCGGCATTATTCAGGCATGAAAGATAAAAGCAACAGTAGTGATCTGCGCATTGTCATGGCACAGCTGGATTTCCTGGTCGGTGCCGTTGATGCGAATGCCGGGAAAATTCTCGATGCCTGTGCCCGGGCGCGTGACGAGCTGGCTGCAGACGTCATCGTATTCCCGGAGCTGGCCCTGACCGGGTATCCGCCGGAAGACCTGTTGTTGCGGCCGCATTTTATTGAGCAGGTCGAGGCAGCGGTTGCGTATCTCGCCGCCGAAATTTCCGGGGTAACTGCCGTAGTCGGTTATCCGTTGCGCGAGGATGGCCAGCTGTTCAATGTTGCCGCGGTTCTTGCAGGACGGGGCTGTTGCGGCTGTCTATCGTAAACAGCATCTGCCCAATTACGGTGTGTTCGATGAAAAGCGTTATTTCTCGGCGGGCCTCACACCCTGCGTGGTCCGTGTGCGTGATGTGCCGCTGGGACTGACTATCTGTGAAGATATCTGGGTTGACGGGCCGGCGTGCCAGGCGGCGGAGGCCGGCGCCGCCATCCTGATTAACATCAATGCCTCGCCGTTTCATGCCGGCAAGCGCGACGAGCGCGAACAGATGCTCGGGCTGCGTGCCCGGAACAGCGGCTTACCCGTTGTTTACACCAACCTGGTGGGTGGGCAGGATGAACTGGTATTCGATGGCGGTTCATTCGTCGTCGACTGCACCGGTGCGGTCACGCAGCACGCGCCGGCCTGCGTGGCGGGTTTATTCCCGGTCGATTTTAATGTCGATGAGCATCCCGTACCCGTGGCCGGAGACTGTGCGCCGGCCCAGCCGGAAGCGGCGGCTGTTTATGCTGCACTGGTGCTGGGAGTGCGTGACTATATCAACAAGAACGGTTTTAGCGGCGCAGTGCTCGGTTTGTCCGGCGGTATCGACTCTGCGCTGACGCTGGCCATTGCCGTTGATGCAATCGGTGCGGATCGACTATCGGTTGTGAGTATGCCGTCGCGCTACACGGCGGACATGAGTATCGAGGATGCGCGCCTTGAAGCGGAGCTGCTGGGCGTTGAATACCATGAAATTTCCATCGAGGCGCCGTTCGGCAGCTTTCTCGATGTGCTGTCTGACACCTTTCAGGGTACACAGGCCGATACGACAGAGGAGAATATCCAGGCGCGCTGTCGCGGCATTATCCTGATGGCCCTGTCGAACAAACAGGGCCGTATTTTGCTGACGACCGGTAACAAGAGCGAGATGTCGGTCGGTTACGCCACGCTTTACGGTGACATGGCCGGTGGTTACGCGCCAATCAAGGATGTGCCCAAATTACTGGTTTACCGTCTGGCCAATTACCGCAACAGCCTGGGCCGGGTTATACCGCAACGTGTTATCGACCGACCGCCGTCAGCGGAGCTGGCGCCGGACCAGGTCGATGCCGACAGCCTGCCACCCTACGAGATTCTTGACCCGATTCTCGAGCGCTATATTGAACAGGACCAGGCGGTCGACGAGATAATTGCGGCCGGATTCGATGCCGCGACGGTGCAACGGATTGCCGGCCTGGTTGACCGGAATGAATACAAGCGCCGCCAGGCGCCGCCGGGTGTGCGCATCACGCGGCGCGCGTTCGGTCGTGACCGGCGTTACCCGATTACCAGTGGTTACCAGAACTTCCAGAAAGCCGGCACCTGACGCGTACCCGTGTAAGCGGGATCACCGGCCAGGCGGACGGTTTCGGGAAGATCAGGGTAATTCAGCTGCAGCACGCGCAGGGCGTCCGCTGCCAGATCATCCGCACCCAGCTTGCGATAGGCGCGCACCATGATGGCCAGTGCGCCGGGAACGGATGGTGTTCTCTGGAAATTCTCGATGACGTACTTGCCACGGTTGGCGGCGGCGACATAGGCCTGCCTGCGCATGTAGTAGTTGGCAACATGCAGTTCGGATTCGGCCATATTATTGCGCAGGTAGATCATTCGCTGCGCCGAGTCCTGTGCGTAAATGCTGTCCGGGTAGCGTGTCATGAGCTGTTCGAAGTTATCGTAGGCCGCCTGCATGTTGTACGTATCGCGCTCGGCAGGATTTTGCGGCAGGTAACGGTCAACAATGCCCTTGCCGCGATTGTAATTGGTCAGGCCTTTCAGGTACCACGCATAGTCGATGTTGGGGTGGCGCGGGTATATCTTGATGAACCGGTCTGCTGCCGACAGCGCCAGGTCGGGTTCATCGAACTTGTAATAGGCGTAAGCGATTTCAAGTTGTGCCTGTTGCGCATATCGACCGAACGGGTAGCGCGCCTCCAGGGTTTCGAAATACTTGATGGCCTGTTCGTAGTTCTTCGACTGCAGTTGTTCCCTGGCGGCGGAATACAGCTTGTTGGCGGACCAGTCCTTGGTTTTATCGACCTGTTCGGGCAGCAGCGAGCAGCCGGTCAGGGTCAGCAGCGAAAACAATAAAAATATACTCGGTAAGCGCATGGGTCTAATATGTAATGGATTGCGATAAGACCCCAAAGTATACCTGAATATCAGCCCTGTCATGACGGATAGCGTACAGCTGGAACTGGAAATCCCCGATGCCCTGCGTGGCCGTCGTCTCGACCAGGCGCTTGCCGAGCTGGTGCAGGACTATTCACGCTCCCGGCTGCAGCAGTGGATCCGTGCCGGGCAGGTGACGGTGGATGCGCGCGTGGCTCGCGTGCGTGAAATCGTGCAGGGGGGAGAGCGCGTCTGTATCGATGCCGAGATAGCCCGGCAAACCCGCGATGAGCCCGAACCTATCCGGCTGGATATCGTTTATGAGGACGCCGACCTGCTGGTCATTAACAAGGCGGCCGGGCTGGTGGTGCACCCGGCGGCGGGAAATCCCTCGGGCACCCTGCTGAATGCATTGCTGCATCATGATGCAGCGCTCGGTGGCCTGCCGCGGGCGGGCATCGTCCACCGGCTGGATAAAAACACCACAGGCCTGATGGTGGTGGCACGGACCCTGACTGCTCACAAGCAACTCGTTGAGGCAATGCAGGCGCGCATCGTCAAGCGCGAATACCTGGCCGTGGTCAACAGTGTGCTGACCGCCGGCGGGACAATCGAGGCACCAATCGGACGCCACCCGGTCGATCGAAAACGCATGGCGGTCGTCAGCGGTGGCAAGGAAGCGGTTACGCATTACCGCGTGGTGACACGCTATCGTGCGCATACGCTGGTGCGGGTGTCGCTGGAAACCGGTCGCACTCACCAGATCCGGGTTCACATGGCACACAACCGGACGCCGATCCTCGGTGACCCGGTCTACGGCGGGCGTCTGCGCATGCCGGCCGGTGCCGGGGACACGCTCAGGTCGACCCTGGCTGCGTTCCGGCGACAGGCCCTGCATGCCACGCGGCTTGAACTGCCGCATCCCGGCAACGGCGAACCGATCAGCTGGTCCGCGGACATGCCGGCCGACATGGCGGCACTGGTCGATGCCCTGCAGGCCGATGCAGCGGGCGCATGACGGAGCACGACTGGATCGTACCTGACTGGCCGGTGCCGCTACACGTCCGCTCGGTCACCACGACCCGCACCGGTGGCGTCAGCCGTGGCCCGTGGCAGAGCATGAATCCGGCCGACCATGTGGGCGATGACCCGCAGTCAGTGTTGGCCAATCGCGCTCACCTGGCCGCGACGCTCGACCTGCCGTCCGCGCCGCACTGGTTAAAGCAGGTGCATGGTACGACCATTGTCGATGCCGCCCTGGCAGGCGAGGGCGTCGAGGCCGATGGTAGCTGGACGAACCACCCGGGTTGCGTGTGTGCCGTGCTGACGGCGGACTGCCTGCCAGTCCTGCTGAGCGATCGGCAGGGCACCTGCGTGGCGGCCGTGCATGCCGGTTGGCGCGGGCTGGCGGCCGGTGCCATCGAGGCGGCTGTCAGCAAACTGCAACCGATCGGCGGTGACCTGCTGGCCTGGCTGGGGCCGGCCATCGGGCCGCAGGCGTTTGCCGTTGGTGAGGATGTCAGGGAAGTGTTCGTCGGCCATGATCCGCGTGCCGCCGGGGCATTTACCGGGCTGCCGGACGGTTCCCTGTACGCCGATCTTTATTCCCTCGCGCGTCAGCGGCTGGCTGCCGTCGGTGTGCACGATGTATTCGGCGGGCAGTACTGCACGGCCAGTGATGCAGGCCGGTTCTTCTCCTATCGCCGCGACGGTGTGACCGGTCGCATGGCCACGCTGATCTGGCTGGCTGGCGAGTGATCTTGTCAATGCGTATCATGACGGGCTCTCGTAGGAGCGCCTTGCAGGCGCGATATGCAGAGCCGGAAAACCTGATCGCGCCTGCAAGACGCTCCTGCACCAGATGTAAATATCTTTACGGACCCGGAGCAAACCGCTTGTGCCACTGCTAGCCTGGATCGTACTGTTTTGCCTGCTGGGTGGTGTACTCAGCGTGGTGGCTGCGGGCATGTTCCTGGTGCTGCGCGAAGCGCAACGCACGGTACTGCTCCCGCACCTGATCAGTTTTGCCACCGGTACGTTACTTGGCGCCGCCTTCCTCGGCCTGTTGCCGCATGCGCTGGACCTGGCCGGCGACAGTGATGTGCATACCGTGCCGCTGGCCGTACTGCTTGGTCTGCTCGGGTTCTTTCTGCTGGAGAAGCTGGTTATCTGGCGGCACTGCCATGAAGATCACTGCGCGGTGCATGGTAGCGAACCGGCCACCCATAACCGTTCGACCGGCGCCATGATCCTGATCGGTGACGGCCTGCATAATTTTCTCGACGGCATTCTTATTGCGGGCGCATTTCTGACCGACATCCATCTGGGCATCGTCACCAGTCTCGCGGTGGCGGCCCACGAGATTCCGCAGGAGGTGGGTGATTTTGCCGTGCTGTTGCATAGCGGTTATACCCGCGGCAAGGCATTTTTCTACAACGTCCTGTCAAGTACCACCACGGTCGTGGGTGGCGTGCTGGCCTGGTATACGCTGCAGGATCTTCAGCCGCTGCTGCCGTTCGTACTGGCGGTCGCGGCGTCCAGCTTTATCTATATAGCCGTGGCCGACCTGATTCCGACCTTGCACCAGCGCGTCGAGGGGCGGGCCACCATTCAGCAGGTGGCACTGATCGCCATCGGCGTGCTGCTGATCTACGCCACCCATTCAACCCTGCACTAATCACTCGTAACCAGGGTGAAGCGCAGCCCGGGATGTATCAACACGGTTACCGGATTACAGTCTGATCGACGCAATCGACCCGGCTCGGCACAAATAAACACGGGACAATATCGGGCAACACCCTCTCCCGCAGGGAGAGGGCCGGGGAGAGGGATCAAATACAGCAACTCTACGGTCGTGGCAAAATAACCACGGCACCGAATCGAGCAACCCCCTCTCCCACAGGGAGAGGGCCGGGGAGAGGGGATAAATTACAGCAGGCTCTGCGGTGAAAGAAGTTGGGCTATAGTTTTGCCAGTGGACAACTATTACTCCAGGCAGCCTTGAAATTGTCCTGCAACCCCCCTATCTAACAGGGTATATAACGAATCTTTCGAGGCATCCGACATGCGCATGGAAAAATTGACCAGCAAATTTCAGCAGGCCCTGGCCGAGGCACAAAGCCTGGCCGTTGGTCGCGATCACCAGTTTATTGAACCCGCACACCTGATGACGGCGTTGCTCGACCAGGAGGGCGGCTCCGTGCGTCACCTGCTGGTGCAGGCGGATGTGAACGTCAACCTGTTCCGCTCCCAGCTGGGCGAGTTGCTCGACCAGCAGCCGCAGGTGCAGGGCATGGCGGGTGATGTGCATATTTCCAATGATCTCGGGCGCTTGCTGAATGTTACTGACAAACTGGCGCAGGATCGCAAGGACGCCTATATCTCCAGCGAACTGTTCGTGCTGGCGGCACTTGCAGACAAGGGCCGGGTCGGCGAGCTGCTGACGAAGGCGGGCGCCACGAAGAACCTGGTCGAGAAGGCGATTGAAGAGATGCGCGGCGGACAGCAGGTCAACGACCCGAATGCCGAGGACCAGCGCCAGGCGCTGGAGAAATTTACCATCGACGTGACCGAGCGTGCCGAGCAGGGCAAGCTCGATCCGGTCATCGGCCGTGATGACGAAATCCGCCGCACCATCCAGGTGCTGCAGCGCCGTACCAAGAACAACCCGGTGCTGATCGGTGAGCCGGGCGTCGGCAAGACCGCCATCGTGGAAGGACTGGCGCAGCGGATTATCAATGGAGAAGTCCCGGAAGGTTTGAAAGGCAAGCGCCTGTTATCGCTGGATATGGGCGCACTGATCGCGGGCGCCAAGTTCCGCGGTGAATTCGAGGAGCGTCTCAAGGGCGTGCTCAATGACCTGTCCAAGCAGGAAGGCCAGGTGATCCTGTTTATCGATGAACTGCATACCATGGTCGGTGCCGGCAAGGCCGAAGGTTCCATGGATGCGGGCAACATGCTTAAACCCGCGCTGGCACGTGGCGAGTTGCATTGTGTCGGTGCCACCACGCTGGACGAGTACCGCCAGTACGTGGAAAAGGACGCGGCACTGGAGCGCCGCTTCCAGAAGGTGCTGGTTGAAGAGCCGAGTGTGGAAGACACCATCGCCATCCTGCGCGGTTTGAAGGAACGCTACGAGGTACACCACGGTGTCGATATCACCGACCCGGCCATCGTGGCGGCCGCCGTACTGTCGCATCGGTATATCGCGGACCGGCAATTGCCGGACAAGGCCATTGATCTCATTGACGAGGCCGCCAGTCGTATCCGCATGGAAATCGATTCCAAGCCCGAGGCGATGGACAAGCTCGAGCGACGCCTGATCCAGCTGAAGATCGAGCGCGTGGCGTTACAGAAAGAATCCGACGAGGCATCGAAGAAACGCCTCGACATCATTGAAGAGGAGATTCAGTTACTTGAGCGCGAGTTCTCGGATCTTGGCGAGGTCTGGAAAGCCGAGAAAGCCGCGGTGCAGGGCGCCAGCCACATCAAGGAAGAGCTGGAGCGGGCGCGCCTGGAACTGGAAACGGCACTCCGTGCCAGCGACCATGCGCGCGCTTCGGAGCTGCAGTACGGCCGTATCCCGGAGCTGGAAAAGAAGCTGGTCGCCGCCGATGAGGTCGAGTCGAAGGATATGCAGCTGTTGCGTAACAAGGTCACCGAGGAAGAAATTGCCGAAGTCGTCTCCAAGTGGACCGGCATCCCGGTGTCGAAAATGCTCGAGGGTGAACGCGACAAGTTGCTGCGCATGGAAGAGGCCATCGGCCAGCGCGTGGTCGGACAGACCGAGGCCGTCAGGGTGGTCGCCGATGCCATTCGCCGTTCACGTGCCGGCCTGTCCGATCCGAACCGGCCGAACGGTTCGTTCCTGTTCCTGGGTCCGACCGGTGTCGGCAAGACCGAGCTGACCAAGGCGCTGGCCGCCTTCCTGTTCGATACCGAAGAGGCCATGGTGCGTATCGACATGTCCGAGTTCATGGAGAAGCATTCCGTGGCCCGCCTGATCGGCGCACCGCCCGGCTACGTGGGCTACGAGGAAGGCGGGTACCTGACCGAGGCTGTGCGTCGTAAACCCTATTCGGTCATCCTGCTCGACGAGGTCGAGAAGGCGCATCCGGATGTATTCAACGTGTTGCTGCAGGTGCTCGATGATGGCCGTCTCACCGACGGGCAGGGCCGCACGGTGGATTTCCGTAACACCGTGATCGTCATGACGTCGAACCTCGGCAGCGAAATGATCCAGGAACTGGCCGGCGAGGATAATTATGAAGTCATGAAGTCTTCGGTCATGACCGTGGTCGCGGGTCACTTTCGGCCCGAGTTCATCAACCGCATCGACGATACCGTGGTGTTCCACCCGCTGGGTCGGGCGCAGATCCGTTCCATTGCCGACCTGCAGATCAATATTCTGCGCAAGCGCCTGGAAGAACGCGAGATCGGCCTGCAGCTGACAGAAGCCGCGCTGGACCTGATTGGCGAGGCGGGCTTCGATCCGGTCTACGGTGCACGTCCCCTGAAACGCGCGATCCAGACACAACTGGAGAATCCGCTATCACAGCAAATTCTCTCCGGCGAGTTTGGGCCGGGCGACGTGGTCAGCGTAGAGGTGCGCGACGGTGCGCTGGTGTTCTCGCACGGTGAGCAGGGGGCGGTCTCGGCTGCCTGAGGTATATTCCCGAATATTTATGCCGTGGAGGCTGTGATGCCTCCTGTAGGAGCGCACCGCGTGCGCGAACAAATGATGGGTGGCCGGTTCGCGCACGCGGTGCGCTCCTACAGCAATTTTATAGGCTGTGGTGCGGATCAATGTGCCCGCATACCAAACCCGGCGGTCGGTTGAATCAGCCGCCCGCTTTTGCCAGCAGGCGATCGAGCCAGCGCCCGGGCAGAACCCGTTTCAGAAACGCGAATGCGTAGGTCGGCACCGTGACTGCGTAGCGGTGTTTTGGCCGCGGACTTTCCAGGGCGTGAATAACGCGTTTCAGCACCGCCTCCGGTCCCAGCGTGAAGGGCACCGCCGGTCCTTCCTTTTCAAGCCGTTCTTCCATGCGCTGGTAAGCGTCCCTGAATGCGCTGTTGTCGGGGTTGATGTGGGCCTTGTAGGCGGCAAAGGCGTTCTGGCGGAAATGGCTGGTGATCGGTCCGGGTTGTATCAGTGAAATGTGAATCCCCGTGCCACGCAGTTCCAGGCGCTGGGTATCGGCCAGTCCTTCCAGTGCATACTTGCTCGCGTTATAGGCGCCGCGAAAGCGCATGGCGACGAAGCCGAGCACCGAGCTGTTGTAAATAATCCGCCCGTGCCCCTGTGCACGCATCACCGGCAGTATCCGGTTGTTCAGGTCATGCCAGCCGAACAGGTTGGTCTCGAATTGCCGGCGCAGGACGTCACGACCGAGATCCTCGACCGCGCCCGGCTGGCCATAGGCGCCATTGTGAAACACTGCATCGAGCCGGTTGCCGGTGCGGGCGAGCAGCTCCGACATGGCCGCCTCGATAGAGGCTGAATCATCCAGGTCAAGCTGCAGGCATTCGAGTCCTTCAGTAGTCAGACGCTCCACATCGGCCTGTTTACGGGCGCTCGAAAATACGCGGTAGCCACGCTCATGCAGTTCCCGCGCCGCGAAATAGCCAATGCCGCTTGAGCAGCCGGTGATTAATATTGTGCGTTTTTTCATTTGAGATCAGGTTCTATATGCGGTGCAATGTAATGTTTTTAATACATAAAGGTACGATGTTTATGCCTGAAGCCGTGTCGGTGCCCCGTCCCTGTTGTGTGCCGGATAAGGGTTAAGTGCTTGTATGGTGACGTGTCATTAAATACTATTTCGCACCTAACACAAACAGCACCTGCATCTGCACGTGATCATAATCAATTCAGGAGGGGATGGATGAATAACAAACAATTGTTTGCCATGGTAACCGGGCTGAGCATGTGGTGTTTCTCGCAGCTGGTGGCTGCGGCCGGACCGAACTATACCTACGCCGAGATTGGCTACCAGCACCTGGATGCTGACAAATATGATGGCAACGGGGCGCGGGTCAATATTTCCTACGGTGCCACCGATCACATTTTTGTAAAGATGGGCTATGCACGGTTGTTTATTGATGCGACAGGCCTGTCCGGTGATATCGATGTTGACCGGTTCAATATCGGGTTGGGTGGACACATGGCGCTATCTGACAAAATCGATGCGCTTGCGCTGGTCAGCTATGTTGACAACGAATACTCCGGTGCCATTCCCACCGAGGCGGATGATGGCTACCAGGTCGACCTGGGTGTGCGCGCAATGCTTTCCAAAAAGGCTGAAATCAATGCAACTGCAATATACAGGCACATGGGCCTGACTTCAGCGTTTGGCGTCGCGGATGACGATGACACCGGGTTCGAGCTGGGCACCGTGATCAAGATGTACAAGAAATTCAGTTTCACCGGCAATGTCAGTTATTTCGATGAAGCTGAAGAGACCGGCGTGTTTCTCGGTGTTCGCCTGAAACTGTAAGCAGATACATGGTTCAATCAGAAACCCGCCAGCTGGCGGGTTTTTTATTGCCTGTCATTTATTGCCGGGCCGTGTGAACCTGCAGGTGTTCAGTCTTCGAGCGATTTCTGCTGGCGTTCTTCCTGCTGCAGTGCCCACAGCCGGGCATAGGTGCCCTGTTGTTCCAGCAGGGTGGCGTGCACGCCGGACTCGACGATGCGACCATCCTGCATCACCAGGATGCGGTCCGCGTCCACGATCGTCGACAGGCGGTGGGCGATGACCAGGCTGGTATGGTGGGCGGCGGCTTCACGCAAGGCGACCAGGATGGCCTGCTCGGAATCCGAGTCGAGGCTGGAAGTTGCCTCGTCAAATACCAGGATGCGCGGGTCCTTGAGGACTGCGCGGGCAATTGCCACGCGCTGCTTTTCACCGCCGGACAGCTTCAGGCCGCGTTCACCGACCACGGTGTCGTAACCCTTTGGCAAGTCCTCGATGAAGTCATGGATATGCGCCAGCCGCGCCGCCTGTTCAATATCCGCCTGGCTGGCGTCCGGGCGGGCATAGGCAATGTTGTAGCGCAGGGATTCATTGAACAGCACCGTGTCCTGCGGCACGATACCGATGGCCGCCCGCAGACTCTCCTGCGTGACCTGGCTGATGTCCTGGCCGTTGATCAGGATGCGTCCACTCGAAACCTCGTAGAAACGGAACAGGATCCGGGCCAGCGTGGACTTGCCGGCGCCACTCGGGCCGACCACGGCAACCTTCTCGCCCGGGTTAATGGTGAAATTGATATCGTGCAGGATCGGCCGGTCAGCGTCATAGGCGAACGAGACATGCTCGAAGCGGACTTCTGAGCGTCCCGGATCCAGCGTCGTTGCAGCGGGACGATCAACGATTTCCGGTTCGCGGTGGAGCACATCGAACATCAGTTGCATGTCCGCCAGCGAATGTTTTAACTGGCTGTAAACAATGCCCAGGAAGTTCAGCGGTATGAATAGCTGCAGCAGGAAGGCATTGACCAGCACCAGGTCGCCCAGCGTCATGTGCCCGTCGACAACTCCCTGCGCCGCCAGGATCATGATCAGCGTGACACCGACCCCGATAATGGCGGCCTGGCCGACATTCAGGACCGACAGCGATGTCTGGCTCTGTACGGCAGCTTTCTCCCAGTGTTGCAGGCTGTCATCGTAACGACTGAGTTCGTACGGCTCATTACCGAAGTACTTGACGGTCTCATAGTTCAGCAGGCTGTCGATAGCCTGTGTGTTCGCCTTTGAATCGTATGTATTCATGGTGATGCGGTATTTCATGCGCCATTCCGTCACGACCATGGTAAAGGCGATATAGGTGGTCACGGACACAAAGGTGATGACGGCGAACATCGCGTCGTAGCGGGTCAGCAAGATTGCAGCGATCATGACGATTTCCACCAGTGTCGGCAGGATGCTGAACACCATGTAGTTCATCAGCGAGCTGACACTGCGCGTGCCACGATCGATATCGCGCGACAGGCCGCCGGTCTTGCGCTCCAGGTGATAGCGCAGCGACAGGCGATGCAGGTGCTCCAGTACCCGCAATGACACCTTGCGCACCGCCCCGTGCCGCACCCGTGCAAATACCGAATCGCGCAGCTCGGTGAACAGCGAGCTGGCCAGGCGCAGGGCGCCGTACATCAGCAGCAAGGTCAGCGGCAGGACCAGCAGGGAGCCATCATCAATGTCCAGGTTGTCGACAATGTCTTTCAGCACCAGCGGGATACCGACATTCGCCACCTTGGCCAGCACCAGGCAGGCCAGTGCCAGGACGACACGGCCACGGTAGTCCCACAGGAAGGGCGAGAGCTCCCGCAGGGTGCGAATGTCGCTGCCGGCGTCGCCGGGCATGTGGGTTGGGCGGGTGCGCATGATCCGTGGTGTCGTGGGTAAACGCGGTATTGTCACAGAATAGCCGGGTTACCGGAACCGTTGTGGCTGTTATCTTGGCACACCGCCCCTGTATAATGCCTGCCTTTTACCCAGTCTGGTGTTATTAGTATGCCGATTTACGAATATCAATGTGAAGCGTGCGGGCACGTATTCGAGACCCTGCAGCGCCTCAGCGAGGATCCGCTGAAGGAGTGTCCGGAATGTGGCAAACCGGCCCTGAAGAAGCTGGTGTCTGCGCCGGCCTTTCGTCTCAAGGGCGGTGGCTGGTACGAAACCGACTTCAAGACCGGGAAAAAAAGAATGTTGCCGGGGGTGACAAGAAGCCCGCTGCCTCGAGCGATTCGAAGGGCAAGCCGAAGAGCGAGTCAGGCAGTACCAAGACACCGAAAAAATCGGGCGGCTCCAGCTGAAGCCGGCCCTGATCCATGCACGGCCTGAAAAACCGTTTTACCAACCAGTAACCGGAACCTGAATTATGCGCAGTCACTATTGCGGCGAAGTCACCGCACAAAACCTTGATCAGGAAATCACCCTGTGCGGCTGGGTACATCGCCGTCGTGATCATGGTGGCGTCATCTTTATCGACCTGCGGGATCACAAGGGCTTGCTGCAGGTGGTCATCGATCCCGATACCGAGGAAACCTTTGCCGCCGCCGAACGCGTGCGCAACGAGTACGTGCTGCAGATAACGGGGCGTGTGCGTCGTCGCCCGGACGGCACCGAAAATCCGGACATGACTACCGGTGAGGTCGAGGTGCTGGGTCTGCAGTTGAATGTGCTGAACGCGGCCGAGACGCCGCCATTTCAGCTGGAAGACACCGATATCGGTGAAGAGACACGCCTGCGCTTCCGTTACATTGACCTGCGCCGCCCGGAGATGCAGGAAAAGATTCGCCTGCGCGCGCGCATTACGCATGCCATGCGCACCTTTCTCGATGCGCAGGGATTTATCGATGTCGAAACACCGATCCTGACCCGCTCGACACCGGAAGGCGCGCGCGACTACCTGGTGCCGAGCCGCACCCACCCGGGTGAGTTTTTTGCGCTGCCGCAGTCGCCGCAGCTGTTCAAGCAGCTGCTGATGATGTCGGGCATGGATCGCTACTACCAGATCGCGCGCTGTTTCCGCGATGAAGATCTGCGTGCCGATCGCCAGCCGGAATTTACCCAGCTGGATATCGAAACCTCGTTTATGTCGCGAAGACGAGATCATGTCGACCACGGAGGACCATGGTCCGCGGTCTGTTTAACGACGTGCTCGGTGTCAGTCTGCCCGATCCGTTTCCGCGCATGACCTATGCCGAGTCCGTGCGGCGCTTTGGTACCGACCGTCCTGACCTGCGGATTCCGCTGGAGCTGGTCGATCTCGGCGATGTGATGCAGGACGTCGAGTTCAAGGTGTTTTCCGGCCCGGCGAAAGACCCGGACGGACGCGTGGCTGCACTGCGCGTGCCGGGCGGCAGCGAGATCAGCCGCAAGGAAATCGACGACTACACCAAGTACGTCAGCAAGTACGGTGCCCGTGGCCTCGCCTATATCAAGGTCAACGACGTGGCAGCCGGTCGCGATGGTCTGCAGTCCCCGATCCTGAAATTCCTGCCGGACGAGGTAATCACCGCAATCGTCGAGCGCACCGGGATCGAAGAACGGTGACCTGGTATTCTTCGGTGCCGACCGCAGCCCGCGTGGTTAACGACGCCCTGGGTGCCTTGCGCGTTCGGCTTGGCCATGATCGAAACCTGATAGCGGGTGACTGGGAGCCGCGTGTGGGTGGTGGACTTCCCGATGTTCGAGCGCGACGAGAAGAGCAACCGCTGGATGGCGCTGCATCACCCGTTTACAGCGCCCAACACCGATGACATTGCACAGCTCGAGGCCAATCCGGGCGAAACACTCTCGCGGGCCTATGACATGGTGCTGAACGGTACCGAACTGGGTGGCGGTTCCATTCGTATTCACAGTACCGGGATGCAGCAGGCCGTGTTGAAGTTGCTGGGCATCGGTGACGAGGAGGCGCGCGAGAAGTTCGGCTTCCTGCTCGATGCACTCAAGTACGGTTGCCCGCCGCATGGCGGCATTGCGTTCGGCCTCGACCGCCTGGTCATGCTGATGACCGGCGCGAGTTCGATTCGCGAGGTCATGGCCTTCCCGAAGACCCAGACAGCTGCCTGCCCGCTGACCTCGGCGCCTTCACCGGTCGCTACCGGCCAGCTGATCGAGCTCGGCATCCATCTGCGCAAGCCGCCGGAAGTAGACAGCTGATTCGAGCAGGTAAACCGTTGACAGGGATGTCGTGAAATTAAGGAACCGCTGATTAATTTCCAGAACGCCGTCATTGCGAGCGCGATGTACATGGAAGTTCAAGTGCCGCGGGAGGCAGGAGAAGGTGAGACTGCGAAGCAGTCGAGAGGCTGGCCTGGGCCATGCCGGGAGCGGCCAGCGCGGCAATCTGGTAATTCAGAATCAATGGTTTTAAAGATTGCCGCGTCACTTTGTTCCTCGGTAACTGCTCCATGCGTTACTCTCGGCTCTGGCTCCTGCTTCGCTCTACCTCGTCCATCCATGGACTCGTACCTCCTGCATGACCCGGGCCAGCCTCTCGCTCGCTATGCGAGCTCACCTTCTCCATGTAGTCGTCGCAATGACGACACATCGCAATGACGACATATCAGAGGTTCCCTGATGCGTAATTCGGGAGATCACGTGATCTTTAGTGCAATGGCGACACAGTTGCAAACATGAAAGACACAGTCATCCTCGTTCACGGCCTGTGGATGACGGAACTCGTCATGCGGCCACTGGCGCACCAGCTGGAACGCGGCGGGTATCAACCGGTCCTGTTCAGTTACCGGTCACTGCGTAATACCATTCATAGCAACGCGCAAGCACTGGCGCAGACCGTGCGCCGCACCGATGCGCAACGTGTACACCTTGTCGGCCACAGTCTCGGTGGCCTGGTTATTTTACAGGCGCTGGCAGATGACCCGGACCTGATCAATGGCCGGATTGTTTTAATCGGCAGTCCCGTCAACGGCAGTGTCGTGGCACGCCGGTTGCACGGGCGCCGGGTATCGCGCTGGCTGGTCGGGCGGGGTGCCGAGGACCGGTTGGCGCGGGGTGGCGGTGGCTGGCATGGCAAACAGCAACTGGGGACCATCGCCGGTACCCGGCCGGTCGGTGTGGGCCGTGTGCTGGGCGGTCTGTCCGGTCCCAACGACGGCACCGTGACGGTCGCCGAGACGGCACTGGCCGGTTGCAGGGATGCATTGCAGTTGCCAGCCACGCACATGGGGCTGCTGCTGTCGCGCAAAGTCGCTGCGGCCGTGATCGGTTTTCTCCAGTCAGGCCATTTCTCAATCGGCGAGTAATTGCCGCCACGCGGCTATAACTCCGCTTCCCGGCAGTGTTAAAATGCCGGCAATATCATTAAAAAGGGTGGCAGGACATGGCAGGACACAGTAAATGGGCCAACATACAACACCGCAAAGGGGCCCAGGACGCCAAGCGTGGCAAGCTGTTTACCAAGCTGATTCGTGAAATAACCGTGGCCGCCCGCATGGGTGACCCGGACCCTGCCTCCAACCCGCGCCTGCGCATGGCCATCGACAAGGCGCTCGGCGGCAACATGACCAGGGACACCATCGAGCGTGCCATCAAGCGTGGTTCGGGTGTTCAGGACGGTGAGAATTTCGAGGAAGTCCGCTACGAGGGTTACGGTCCGGGCGGCGTTGCCGTGATGGTCGACTGCCTGACCGACAATCGCAATCGCACCGTGGCCGAGGTACGGCATGCCTTTACCAAGGCCGGCGGCAACCTCGGTACCGACGGGTCGGTGGCCTACCAGTTTGCCAAGACCGGTATTCTCAGCTATCCGCAAGGCAGTGATGAAGACCAGTTGATGGAAGCCGCGCTGGAGGCGGGTGCGGATGACGTGGTCAGTAACGATGACGGTTCGTTCGATGTGCTGACCCAGCCGGACACCTTTATCGATATCCGCGATGGCATGAAAGCGGCCGGACTGAAGCCGGAGCAGGCCGAAGTGACCATGCGTGCGGAAATCACCACGCCGCTGACGCTTGATGATGCCGAAAAGATGTTGCGCTTGCTGGAAGTACTGGAAGATCTCGATGATGTGCAGGAGGTGTATTCCAATGCGGATATCTCCGAAGAAATCATGGGCCAGTTGGGGTAGGGTATGCTGACTGAAGCATGTACGTCATTGCGAGCGGCGTGAACACAATCTGCCTGGAAATTGCACCGGGCGGATGCTCCAGGAGATTGCTTCGCTCCGCTCGCAATGACGGTAATTCTAACTGGCGGTATTCACATGACGCGCGCGCTGCACACTCAATCATGATTCGTATCCTCGGCATCGATCCGGGTTCACGGGTAACCGGTTACGGCATCGTTGACCAGGACGGACAGAAAATATGTTACGTCGCCAGCGGCTGTGTGCGTGCGCAGGGTGAATCACTGGCCGAGCGTCTCGGCATTATCTTTGACGGGGTCAGCGAAGTGATTCGCGAATACTGTCCGCAGGAAATGGCAATCGAGCAGGTGTTCATGAACAAGAATGCCGACTCTGCCCTGAAGCTGGGGCAGGCGCGCGGTGCGGCGATTTGTGCCGGCGTCAAGGCCAGCGTTCCGGTTGCGGAATACGCGGCCCGCCAGATAAAACAGGCGGTCGTCGGGCGGGGCGGTGCGACCAAGGAGCAGGTGCAGCACATGATGGTTGTGCTGCTGTCGCTGCAGCAAACACCGCCGAGTGATGCGGCCGACGCACTCGGCGTGGCGGTGTGTCACGGTCACCACCGCGAAACGGCGCGGCGCATGCAGACGCTGCGGCGGCCGGTCGGCGAGGTGGCATCATGATCGGCCTGTTGCGCGGACGTATCCTGCACAAGCAGCCGCCGCAACTGTTGCTCGATGTGCAAGGTGTTGGTTACGAAATCGATGCGCCAATGACCACGTTCTATAACCTGCCGAATGTCGGTGAGGACGTCACTCTGTATACACACCTGGCCGTGCGCGAGGATGCGCATACCCTGTACGGTTTCCTGAAGACGACCGACCGCGATCTGTTCCGTCACCTGCTGAAGGTGAACGGGGTCGGTGCACGCCTGGCGCTGACGATCCTGTCCGGCATGGAGCCGGCGCAATTCGTGCAATGTGTCCAGCACGGCGATACCGATACGCTGGTGCGCTTGCCGGGCATCGGCAAGAAGACCGCCGAGCGACTGGTGATCGAACTGCGCGACCGGCTGGCAAAGGATGAGACCTTGCCCGGTGCGCCATCCGTGGACGCGGCGGTGTCGATACCCGTCACCCCGGTCGAGGACGCCGTCAGCGCGCTGGTCGGGCTGGGCTACAAGCCACAGGAAGCCAGCCGCATGGTGCGTTCACTCAATGTCACCGACCTGTCCTCCGAAGAAATCATCCGCCAGGCCCTGCAGTCGGTAGTGCAGTAACCACAGTCAATACTATGTAGCCCGCGTTCGCTGCACTTCATCCGGGCAACGATCACTGTCCCGGATACGTCTGCATAGAAATACCGTCATTCCCGCGCACGACTGCAGGGAGAAGGTGAGCTCGCATAGCGAGCGAGAGGCTGGCCTGGGCCATGCAGGAGGTAGGGCAATGCATGGAGCTATTGCCGAGGCGGGAATCCAGCCCTTCTATGTGCCACAGGTTTTTATTATCGCCTGATGTGTTTAATTTCCGATGTAATCCAGGGCAACAG
>CAWKAE010000009.1:0-143668 GCA_963847565.1 uncultured Halobacteria archaeon | reverse complement strand
CAGGCGCTCCTACAGCGCTTGAATCAACACCTGTAGGAGCGGACCGCGTCCGCGAATCCAATTAATCGCGCCTGTAAGGCGCTCCTACAATGTACGAATCAGCACCTGTAGGAGCGGACGCTGTCCGCGAATCCTATTAATTCGCGCCTGCGAGGCGCTCCTACAATGTACGAAACAGCACCTGTAGGAGCGGACGCTGTCCGCGAATGTAATTTAATCGCGCCTGGCAGGCGCTCCTACAGGTTGTGGCCGGGTTGGGGGCGGGTTGTAGTCAGGATGGGGGCGCCGGCGCCGGCCTGGAAAAGAAAAAACCGGGCAATAGCCCGGTTCTCTCAGGATGCTACGTGTTGCAGGTAACCGTTAGCCGGTGGACTACTGCGCCTGGTAGTAGTTGATCAGGATCTGGGCGACCTCCGGGCGGGAAAATTCCTTCGGCGGTGCTTCGCCGTTGCCCAGCATTTCGCGCACCTTGGTACCGGACAGCAGGATGAAGTCTTCCTTCTGGTGATCCGGTGCCTCGTTCATCATGACGACCTTGTTCAGCTTCTTCGACCATGCCGTATGGTCGGCGCGGAAGATCTCGATCTCCATGGCGCCGGCCGGTACTTCGTCATCGAAGATAGTCTGTGCGTCAAAGGCGCCGTAGTAATCACCGACGCCGGCGTGGTCACGGCCGATAATGAAGTGCGTCGCACCCATGTTCTGGCGGAAGTAGGCATGCAGCACGGCCTCGCGCGGGCCGGCATAGAGCATGTCGAAACCGTAACCGGTGACCATGGCGCTGTTGGCCGGGAAGTACAGCTCGACCATCTTGCGGATGGCGGCATCACGTACCGGCGCGGGAATATCGCCGGGCTTCAGCTTGCCGAGCAGCATGTGGATAACCAGGCCGTCGCAACCGAGGCGGTCCATGGCCATGTGACACAGCTCTTCGTGCGCCAGGTGCATCGGGTTACGCGTCTGGAAGGCGACGATTTTTTTCCAGCCGCGCTCCTTGATGTCATTACGAATCTCGACCGCGGTGCGGAAGGTGTCCGGAAACTCGCTCTGGAAGTAACTGAACGACAGCACCTGGATCGGGCCGGAAATCGCGAACCGTCCCTGTGAATTGAATGCGGCGACGCCGGGATGCTCAGGATCCTGCGTGCGGTAGACCTTGTCGGTCATCAACTTCATCTCGTCATCGGACACTTCCTCGATGTCCTCGACGTCCTGGATGGCGATAACCGGGTGGCCCTCGACATTCGGGTCGCGCAGCGCAATGCGTTTTGCGCCCTTGATTGCAGACGCGTCCTGCACCAGGTTCAGGACCGGGACCGGGAAGAAGCGGCCATCCGTGGTTTTCATGTTCTCGGCACAGCTGATGCGCATCGGCCAGGTTCATGTAACCGGTCAGCGGCGTGAAGTAGCCGGCGCCCATCATGACGGCATTACCCGCCGCACCCGAGCTGATCATGATGGATGGCAAACTTTCCGCCTCGTGGGCCAGACGGTGGTGCTCGTCCGAGTCGTAAACAAACAGGGGGGTCAGTTCCTTGGAACCTACGGGATTAATCATGACGTGTCCTCGATCTTTATATAAATGGCTGAGTGCGAAATGGCGGGCATAATATCACGGACCGGCCGGGGCTGGTGTTCAACGAATTTTATGCGGCGATTAACTATGCCAGTCGGAGAATTACAATTCTTTTTTATTTACATAGAGTTACATCAGGGCTCAATATTCGCCGCCCAGTGCCAGCTGCAGGTTGACCCGTTCCAGACGTTGCTGCAGCGCCACCCGCAACAAGCCCTTGCGCGCGTCCAGCCAGCGACGATGCGCCTCGCTTGCCGCCCGCTCGGCCGCGCGCAGGTGCTCGACACGGCGCTGGAGACTGCCGGCCGCGGTCAGCGCGCTCCAATTCCGCGAATGCGGCCTGCGCCTGTTTGCATAAGCGGCCACGACGGGCATCGGCAATGTCGACATCGGCCTGCTGACTGGCAGGCCAGGGAAGCTGTCAACAGGAGCGCACCCGCCTAAACCGGCTTCCACAAAAAACAGCCGCCCCCTGGTGGACGGTTATTTCTGTATGCGATGCGGTATGGGTTGCCGGCGACGCAAGCCGAGCCATGCAGTGGCAACCAGCAGCAAGGCCGGGAACAGCGGATCAGGACGCCCGCCACCACCCAGTGCGCAACCGCCACCACCACCGGTCCCGGCACCGGCTGCGCCGATTACAGCATTCACCGTCGCCAGCACCTCGGCACCGGGCGGAGACGCCGCCACCATCTGCTTGAAGGTGGTGACCTGGGTACCGGTGGCGTGCAAGCCGTCGATAAATGCCGGCTGAATCGGCTGGTACAGCAGGCGAACCGACACGGAATGACTGTCATTGGGATTATTGAGCGTGACCCGGTAATGCACCGTGTCGCTACCGCTGCCCTCGTTGCCGTTTTCGTGATTAAAGTCAGGATCGGCGGTAACACCGGCCGGTTTTGTCTGTGGCTCGATGACATCGGCCTGGCTCAGGGTGAAGCCCTCCGGCGGAATGCGGTTGTCTTTCAGGTAACTGTTCGCATGCAACAACACGTGTGTAATCTCGTCGTTGGTATCGCCGAGAACCGTTTCGTATATAGCGACCTGCGACGGCAGCGTGATGACATCGCGATGCAACTCATAACAACTGCCATTCACAAATCCCGGCGGCTTGGTTCGCGCCAGGCAATCCGTCGCCAGGCGGGTGATATCCGTCGAAATTTCACCCTGCGCATTCGGCGCACCGGATTCGAAAATCACCTCGGTTGGCCGCGTCCCGCACGGTCACGTGCAGCCACATGCGTCGACTGGGGTAGCCGGTTGGCAACTTGTGACCGGTCCTGTTGGTAATCCGGACATCGATAAGCGCCTCGTTGCCTGCAACCACCGCCTGTGTGACCGCCAGGTCCGCCGCACTACTGGACAGCAATGCGCGTGTCTCCGTAATCTTTTCATCGAAACCGGCAACCGTGGTGGAATTACCGATCTCCAGCGCAACACGGTTGTCTCGCAGTAATTCGAGCAGGTAGGCATTACCGCCGACCATGCTGTGCGTATAGAACGGAGCGCGTACCGGCCACTGCGTGTTGACCGTGCCGTCGACCAGCAGCAAGGCCGGCAACAGCGGATCAGGACGTCCGCCACCATCCAGTGCACAACCGCCACCACCGGTCCCGGCACCGGCTGCAGCACCGATTACAGCATTCACCGTCGCCAGCACCTCGGCACCGGGCGGAGATGCCGCGACCATCTGCTTGAAGGCGGTGACCTGGGTGCCGGTAGCGTGCAGGCCGTCGATAAATGCCGGCTGAATCGGCTGGTATAGCAGGCGAACCGACACGGAATGACTGTCATTGGGATTATTGAGCGTGACCCGGTAATGCACCGTGTCGCTACCGCTGCCCTCGCTGCCATTGTCGTGATTAAAGTCAGGATCGGCGGTAACACCGGCCGGCTTTGTCTGTGGCTCGATTACATCTGCCTGGCTTAGGGTGAAGCCCTCCGGCGGAATGCGGTTGTCTTTCAGGTAACTGTTCGCATGCAACAACACGTGTGTAATCTCGTCGTTGGTATCACCGAGAACCGTTTCGTATATCGCGACCTGCGACGGCAGCGTTATGACATCGCGATGCAACTCATAACAACTGCCATTCACAAAACCCGGCGGCTTGGTTCGCGCCAGGCAATCGGTCGCGAGGCGGGTACTATCTGTCGAAATTTCACCCTGCGCATCCGGCGCACCGGATTCGAAAATCACCTGGTTAGCCGCGTCCCGCACGGTCAGGTGCAACCACATGCGGCGACTGGGATAGCCGGTTGGCAACTTGTGACCCGTCCTGTTGGTAATCCGGACATCGATAAGTGCCTCAGTACCTGCAACCACAGCCTGTGTAACCGCCAGGTCCGCCGCACTACTGGACAGCAATGCGCGTGTCTCCGCAATCTTTTCATCGAAACCGGCAACCGTGGTGGAATTACCGATCTCCAGCGCAACACGGTTGTCTCGCAGTAATTCGAGCAGGTAGGCATTACCGCCGAGCATGCTGTGCGTGTAAAACGGTGCGCGTACCGGCCACTGCGTGTTGACCGTGCCGTCAGGCCGGGTAGCAATGCGCGTCTGGTAAGTACCCTGGGCCGGTTCCGGCATATGACAGTCCTGGCACTGTTGCGCCTTGCTGGCGCCCGTGAAATACAGACTGTTCTGCCACTCCAGGAACGGCCCCTGCTCGAGGAAGCGGGTCCCGGCCGGCAAACCTGTATCGACATCCATCGTCGGCGTGAACAGCGTGTGGCAACTGCCGCAATGCCCGGAGTCGGTCACCTGGTTGCCGAAGGCCGGCGTATACCCGCTGTTGTTGAACATGACATTGGCGCCACCGTTGTGCGGATTCTGGTAGGGGCCGTAGATGCGAAATGCATCGATATCACCGGCCGACGCAATACTGAACTGACCTGAAAACGATGCCGGCGTATTCAGGTTGTCGGACTTGACCTGGTGACACAGGGTACAACTGATGCCTTCCTTTGCATGGTCCTGCTGCAACGCCGTGCTGAAACGAAAACAACCGTCGACCAGGCCGCAGCTCGCATCCTGCAACAGATCGGTATTGGTCTGGTGTGCATGCTCATGTGCCATCGGTGCGTGACAACGCAGGCAGGTGTCCTCGATCAGTCCCTGCATTGACGGAAACACCGACACCTCGTCCTCGACAGCCGCCCGGTAATACGGATCGGTGAAGGCCTGCGCCATGACACTGTGTTGCCACTGGAATGCGGGGCTGACATCCTGGCCGCTGTCTGTCAGCGGATAGCGCATCAGGGCGGTGACGCCGGCATCCTGATCGGTACTGGCCCGGTGGCAGCTTGTACAGGTTGCCGCCTCGGTAAACACGCCGACCGTACCCCAGTTGGGGTCGTAGGGAGCAGCAACAGCATCGGCCCTGAACATAAACAGGGCAATCAGCAGGATAACCGGCAACACCTGCTTTAAGACAGGGGCTCTGCGGAGACTTATTCGCGCCCGGCACGGGTACAGCGTGGTGGATATATACATTTTATAACGCTACCAATGGGCCACCGTCAGATTCATTGAGAATCATCAATTGGGTCAATTTTATCAGCGCTTAATGTAGACTATATTGATGTCAAGCAAACAGAAGCGGAATTACTGTACCGATGCAACCTGGCTGGGGCGCTCCGATTGCAGACATTGCAGCATCCGCAACCTGATGCTGTTTTCCGGACTCCCGGATTCCGCCTTTGATGACAAGTTGACGCCCATCGACCACTTCATTTTTCCGGCCGGCTCAACTCTGTTCGAGGAAGGGCGCGATGACGGCGTCATCTATTCGATCCGCAGCGGCATGGTCAAACTGCTTTCACTGATGCCCGGTGGTGAACATCGCATTGTGCGGATGCTCGGCACGGGCTCCGCCATCGGCCTGGAAATGCTTGAACCAGGCAACCAGTATCAACACACTGCGGTCGCACTTAACGATGTGGATGCCTGCCGGATTCCCGTCAAGACGATCCATGCACTGGAGACCGACTTCCCTGAGCTTTGCCACCAGATACGTCAACGGCTGCTCAGGCAGCTGGACCGTGCCGACCAGTGGATCGTGTCATTAAGTACCGGTCCGGCGAAAAAGCGCATTGCGCACCTGCTACTCATGATGATCGAATACTCGTCTGACGAAAATGGCGATATCGCCATGCTGGGCGGCACAGACATTGCCGCCATTATCGGTTCGTCACCCGAGACCGTCAGCCGCGTACTTGCAGACATGAAACGTAACCGTGTTATTCAGAAGGTCGCCAGCAATGTTTATCGTGGTAACAAATCGGCACTGGAAGTCATCACAGAAATAATAGACTGATACCCGGCGGAACTGGAATTCTTCCAGGCAGCATGATTCCAACTGCATAGCTAACGATCTATAACCTGCCGAATACCCGGTATAGCCCCTGTTAACTGGATGAAAAATTCTGGAAGGCTAGATATAACACCATATAAAAAACGCCGGGATTTCATCCCCGGCGTTTTATGGTCTTAAGGTCTGGCCAGGTATCAGTCTATTTACGACCGCCCATGCCACCGCCGGATGACTTTCCGCCATATCCACCACCCATACCGGACCCGTTACCCGCAGGGCCGTCCATACGGTTGCGTTCGCGGTTCTCATGGCGCATCTGGTTACGATGTTCCTGGCGTTTTTGCTGATGCGCATTGACCTCATTGCGATTGAGCCGGCCATCACCATCAGTATCGATATCAGAGAATCCGGGCGCACTTCCCATGTTGCGGAACTGCCGCTGCTCCTCGGAACGCACGCGAATTCGCTCGCTATGCATCCTGTTAAATTCTTCCTGGCTGACGTCACCACTACCGTCCGCATCAAAACTCTCAAACGGAACAGGACCCGCAGCAGGAACAGCAGGGTCTTCGGCCAGTGCCGGGGCTGCAACAATAGCCACCAGCAATGCTGTCGTTAAATGTGATGTTTTAAAAAGCTTCATGTTTCTCTCCTTAATTTAACTGTCAGTAGTCAAACCTTGATAACAAGGGTATTACATAAACATTAATTCAAACTTAAAAGAGCAGGGAACCGACAGGCCTGGCAGGCAGCAGCACATTTCCCCTGCGCCCGTCTCTCCCGGCCTTCCCGTTTGCAGGGGGCGCCTTTAAAGGCGCCACCCGCAAGGACTTGCATACTGCAATCAGTTCCATCGAATTGTCTGCATCGCGATCAATTGCAGCAGGATCACGATGGCAGCTGCTATAGTGGCCATATCGACATACATCAATCTGCCCTCCGGTTATGTTGAAAGAATAATCAGTCAAACTGTCCGCGCACGAATACGTCTACATGTTCACGCCTTCGCCATCCCAGATGAAGCTACCCATCAGGAGATTGCCGCCCAGGTACAGGTTGCGTGACACTTCGAGCGTATCCATGTCGATCTCGAAAATGACACCGTCATGGCTCGCCGCACTATAGAAATACTTCATGTCCAGGCTGACGCCTGATGTATGCGCCTGGGACTTGTAGTCCGGCGAGGCGGAATTTGCGACAGTAATATTTTTCAGGAGCCGGTGATTCACCGTGTCTATTACTGTCATGTAAGTGGAATTGTGGTTGGTGACGAACGCGATGTCTCTCATCGGCGCGAAGGTGGTATGACCTGCACCGGCTCCCGCATCAATCATGGTGACAATTTCAAGGCTGTCCTTGTTGACCACAAAAACATGCCCTTCGGTCGAGCCGATGTATATGTGTACGCCGTCCGGATGAAAGTCCGCATGATGCGAACCCATCTCAGCGGCATCCAGTATTTCCGGATCGTAGGTGGCGAGTTCCACGTAGCCGGTCTGCATCAACCGGTTGTTGCTGATTTCAAAACGCAGGATGGCAGGCGACTGCCGGATTTCCTGGTTGCCTTCCACGACTGCGTAGTAGACAGATTCTTCATCAGCCGAGCGTAGATTTTCCGGCGGCTGGAACAGGTGATGTGTTGATGTTGGCGCGGGCAATACCGACAGCAGCTCACCGTTACGGCTCCAGAGCTGGATCTCCCGCGCTGCACGATCCAGCATGAAGAAGTGATGGTCATTCACCCACAACGGGTGGCCGGTAGACAATGACCCGCCAAAATCATGCGGGCTTGTCTCGCTATTAACACCGACTTCCCTGATGACCCGGTCGCGCTCAACACGAATAATACTGGTCATCGCCTTGTCTGCACCGGATGCCAGCGTCAGGCCGGTATCGACGTTGTAATTAGTCGAGCGTGGCTTATGACTGAGCGGGATAAGCCCCTTGTTCTCAAACGTTACATTGTCGACAATCGTCAGGGAGTCGGTCTTGCGGGTTAGCGCGTAGGCTTTATCGACACTTTGCTGATCGATCCCGTAGGGGCCATCACCGGTATCTTCCACCGTGGCGACCAGCTCCATATTGTCTACATCGATAATGTATATCCGGTTGGAATCCCAGTCGCCATAGTAGGCCAGGTTCTTCACGCCATAGACGTTGTCACTGACATAATTATCCTGGTTGACATAACCGGGGTTTTTATGGAAATGCATACGCCCTTTCGGGGTTTCTGCATTGGCGGGTAACTGCTGCACAGTTGTGGCAACCAGCAGGAACACCAGGCCGGCCCGTTTTCGGTAATCCGTGTACTGGTTCTTTCTTGAAAATATCTGCTTCAGTACGTTCATGTCTCAGATCCTCTGCATTACATTTTGATGCCTCCAATGTATGCAGGGATGCTGAACGTAAACTGAAATTCGATAAGCTGGAGAGAGTTTATTTGTCGTCTGGCGACGACGGTAAAGACTAACTGCGACGGAATGTCGCAGCAGGCAACACGATGTCTACCCGCAACCCTCCCAGGGTTTCCGATGTCGAGAAACGAATATCACCTGCATATTGATTGACGATATCCATAACAATCGAGAGACCGAGCCCGGACCCGGGCTTTGCCTCGTCGAGACGCTTCCCGCGTATAGCCAACGCGTCGCGCTCTGATTCAGGAATGCCGGGACCATCATCTTCCACCGCAATTCGCAAGTCCTTCCCCAATGACGCAGTCAATACAACCCGGCTGACGGCCCACTTGCTGGCGTTATCCAGTAAATTACCGAGCAGCTCAAGCATGTCTTCCCGGTCACCATACTGAATATCGTCCTGCGCCAGGTCGAGCCGGTACTCGAGTTTCTTATCTGCGTAGATCTTGCTTAACACACCAGTAATATCCGGCATTTCCACATTCATGTTGAATTTCTGTCCGGCAGATTCCGGACCTGCCAGGCGGGCGCGCTTCAATTCACGATTAATGATGGACTGAATCTGTGCAACTGACGTCTGTGCCTGCTGCCGGCCATCCGCAGCAAAATCATTATTCCTGTCGTCAACAAGCTGGGACAACATCGCCAGGGGTGTTTTTAATCCATGCGCAAGATTACCCAGTGCATTTCTCGACCTGACCAGGCGATGCTGCATGACGCCAACCAGTCGATTGATCTCGTTCGTAAGCGGTTTGACCTCGACCGGCACATCCTCCGGCAACTGTTCGATGTCACCCGTTTCCAGCTTCCGGCAGGCCTGCTCCATTCGTTCCAGCGGCTTGAGGCTAACTCTCACGATCACCCGCTGGGTGATGACCAGTAACGCAAAAAGCGCCAGCGTTACCGCACCGAAGCGCCAGCGGAACCGGCCCAGTTGCTCATCCAGCGTTGTCATTTCTTCCGCAATGGCCAGGCTGACCGGATGACCGTCTTTCTCATAATGCCCGGCCCATACGAGCAGCTTCTGCTGGTCCGGACCCTCATGATAAAACAGTGCCCTGTGCGGCTTTTCTGTCAGCTGCACGTTTAATTCAGCACTGCCAAGGGAACGCGAAGTCAGCACATAGTCTTGCGACTGGACCAGGTAGTAGTGACCCGAGTTGAGGCGGAAATAGATGGGTGCAACGTAATCCGAGTCCAGCACAGCCATGCCTGACCCGTCGATATGCAAACCGTTAATCAGGGTCTCGGCATCATGCTCAAGCCTTGTGGCAACATACTCCTCGGTAAATACGACCGGCGCGCGACTGGTCACCAGCCAGTGCAGGCCAAGCAGTATCATCACGCTGCCAAGCAACCACAGGGTCAGCCGGGTCTGTATCGAAGTCACGGGCAGGACTCGCCGAATATATAACCCTGGCCACGCCTGGTTGTTATTAATTCCTTGCCCAGCTTGTTGCGCAGTCGCGTGATATAGACCTCGATGACATTACTGTCCTTGTCGGCATCGTATTCGTAAATATGCTCTGTCAGGCGGGACTTTGACAGTATCTTTCCCGGATGCAGCATGAGGTACCGCAACAGTCTGAACTCGGTACCGGTCAGTTCGATCGTTTCACCATCAGAACGGCGACAACTCTGGCGTTCTTCATCGAGCGTCAGGCCACACACCTCGAGGTGTGCGGCATCCGGCGAAACACTGCGCCTGATGACGGCACGCAGGCGCGCAATCAGTTCCTCGACATGGAACGGCTTGGCCAGGTAATCATCCGCGCCCGCCCTGAATCCATCCACCTTTTCCTGCCATTCATCGCGCGCTGTCAGGATAATAACCGGGACATGGATTGATGCAGCGCGCCAGTTCTTCAGTACTTCAATGCCGGGGCGCTCGGGCAGCCCCAGGTCCAGTATGACCGCATCATAGGTTTCTTCTTTTCCCAGGTGCTCGCCATCGACGCCATTTGTTGCCACATCCACAGCAAAACCTTCAGCCCGCAACTGTTTCTTCAGGGCAGTGGCAAGCGGCTCGTCATCTTCAACTAACAGGATACGCAATGTATTTCCCCTTCAGATCCTGAAAAATATTCCGGACGCAGCAAAATGTCATGCAGTGAATGTGGGGGGTGATGTTGGGAAAGGCAAGTCTGGTGCCCGGTTCTGAACAAAAACCCGGAAAAAAGGAAAAAAGGGAAAGAATAAGGGGGGATAGACCACGTTTTTCACAAATGTATCGGGCCATGAAAACGTAAAAACGTGGTCTGTCCCCTATTATTCTATTATTTGAATCAGGATCTGATCCTGGTTTCTCTAGTTTCGGTTATCGCGCGTGGGTGTCCTTGGGGATGCCCGAGTCTGAAATACAGTTGATAAGGCAGGCTGTAGAATGTGGGCATTTGACAGGAGGAGACCGTTTCGTGAAAGAGATTGAAACCAGAACAGGGCGGCGTGCAGGTCAAGGGTGGACGTGGTCGGCCAGCTAAAAAATAAATCTGTCCTCTTTTTTTTGTTGTTCTCCAGCTCCGTGGCGGCGTTCGAGGACGCGCGTCCCGAGCGTATTACCGACCCGGTGCCCGGTCGGTTTTCCGTTTGTTATGACCACTCCTGCGCCAGTGTCGCGATGCTGTCACTCACCGATGCGGAATGGGCACGCGCCTCTGCGCCGCTGGTCGAGCCGGCTGGTACTGCCGCCGATGAACGCGGGGCGATCGCGGCGTCGATTGCGCAGTTCGAACAGATCGTCGGTACGTATCTCGGCACCACGGCCGACCGGGGCGGTAATCTCGCGGGTTTCGGTAGACCCGGACAACTCGACTGTATCGATGAGTCCACCAATTCCACGACCTACCTGCACTTGCTCGCGCAGGCGGGTCTACTCAGGCACCACACGCTGCAGAAACCGGTGACGCGCTTCGGCCTGTTCGTTGGCATGCCGCATACCACGGCGGTGATTCGGGAAAACGCTAGCGGTGTCCGCTACGCGGTGGACGCCTGGTTTTTTGATAATGGTCAGCCGCCCTACATTACGGAACTCTCTGCCTGGAAATCCGGCGTCGACCCGTATTGATCATCCCGAATAAAAGGGTACTGACCACTGCTGTCCCACAAGTGATAATTGAATTATCTGTAACGTCATGAATGAAAATATTTATACAAGCAATTATAAAAGCAGGACATGAATGCCGGTTACCACGGATAAAACAGAGCATCCCCTCTCCCTCAGGGAGAGGGCCAGGGAGAGGGGGCATAAAACAGACAGTTAGCGTTAATATATCCCCTCTCCCCAACCCTCCCCCGGAGGGGGAGGGAGCATGTGGGACAGCAGTGGGTACTGACCCCTTTTATTCTTTTTTCTACACAGCAGCGCGGGATCTAACCGGAAAATAAAGATGGTGGCCAGGGACAGAATCGAACTGCCGACACGGGGATTTTCAATCCCCTGCTCTACCAACTGAGCTACCTGGCCAATGGGGTTGTGTATTAAAGCGGCTGACCTGCCGCGAGTCAAGAAAAAGGCGCTATCTGGCTGATTCTAGCTGATATAGGCGCGATGCCGTTCAGCCGTACTGGGTTGCGTAATAGTCACGGTAGGCGCCGCTGCGCACCCGCTCGCACCAGTCCAGGTTGGCCAGGTACCAGTCGATCGTGGCCCTGAGACCTGACTCGAAGTCGTGGGCCGGCTGCCAGTTGAGGCGCTCACGCATGCGGCCGGCATCAATCGCATAGCGCCGGTCATGTCCCGGACGGTCTTTCACGAAGCTGATCTGCCCGGCGTACGGCTGTTCACCCGGCCGCAGTACATCCAGCTGCTCGCAGACCCGCTGCACAATGTCGATATTGCGCCATTCGTTGATCCCGCCAATATTGAATACCTCGCCCGGTTCGCCACCCGCGAGTACCGCATCGATGCCGCTGCAATGATCTTCAACGTATAACCAGTCGCGCACCTGCAGGCCGTCGCCGTACACGGGGATCGCCTTGCCCTCCAGTGCATTGAGAATCGTCAGCGGAATCAGTTTTTCCGGGAACTGGCAGGGACCGTAATTATTCGAGCAATTGGTCGTCAGTACCGGCAGTCCGTACGTCTTGTGATAGGCGCGCACGAGATGATCCGATGCCGCCTTCGAGGCCGAGTACGGACTGTTCGGCGCATAGGCATGCTGTTCATTAAACGGTGCCTCGTCCGGCGCGAGGCTGCCGTAAACTTCATCGGTGGACACATGCAGGAAGCGCTGCCCGTCTGCACATTCCCCCCACACCGATTTTGCCGCCTCAAGCAGCGAGAACGTTCCCATGATGTTGGTTGCTAAAAACGCTTCCGGTCCGAGGATTGACCGGTCGACATGCGATTCGGCGGCAAAATTGACGACGGTATCAAGCTGCTCTTCCGCCAGCAGCGACGCGACCAGCGCCTGGTCACCAATGTCAGCCTGCACAAAACGGTAGTCGGGCGCGTCATCAACCCGGCCAGGTTTTCAGGTTACCGGCGTAGGTCAGCAGGTCGAGATTGACGATCCGGTCACCGGGATGCGCGCGCAACCAGTAGCGGATGAAATTGGAACCGATAAAACCCGCGCCGCCGGTTACAAGCAGTCTTCGCATGTGTGCAATTCCTCGAGCATCTTTTTCAGGCTGTCGCGCCAGGCCGGTATCCGGATTCCGGGCAGGGATCTTATCCGGCCGGTATCCAGCACTGAATACGCCGGGCGTTCGGCCGGGGTCGGGTAGGCCGACGTCGGGATCGGTTCGATCTCGCGTGTCCTGATATCAAACCCGGCACTGGCCGCCTCTGCCAGTATCGCACAGGCAAATCCGTGCCAGGAGGTATGGCCGGCATTTGTGTAATGAAACAGTCCGCGGGCATCGGTATCAAGCATGTCTGCGATCACCTGCGCCAGGTCCATCGTCCACGTGGGCGAACCGATCTGGTCATCAACCACCCGCAACGGCTTGCCCGCCATGGCGAGGCGCAGCATGGTCTTGACGAAGTTATGCCCGTTGATCCCGTACAGCCAGGCGGTGCGCAGGATGATGGCATCCGGCAGCGCCTGCTCGGCAGCCTGCATGACAGCCTGCTCGCCGGCCAGCTTGCTGCGGCCGTAAACACTCAGCGGCTGCGCTGTACTTGATTCGGTATACGGTTCGTCGCCTTGCCATCGAACACAAAATCGGTCGACACGTGCAGCAGGCGCCCGCCCGTCTGCGCAAGCGCGCGGGCAAGCAGGCCGGGTGCATCGCGGTTCACCGCGAAGGCGGCATCCGGTTCGCTCTCCGCCTTGTCGACCTGTGTATAGGCCGCACAGTTAACAACCCGGTCAGGGCGGTGTTCTGCAATGATGGCATCGATTGATGCCGGCGCCATGAAATCCAGCTCGGCCAGTGTCGGCGCGATGACCTGCCTGCCACGGGCCTGCAGGATACTGACAACATCATGGCCCAGCTGGCCACCCCCGCCTGTGACCAGCACCTTCATTCGACAGCTGAGTACTCGGGCAGATGTGTGCTTTGTGCAAGATTCGGTAACTGCCGGTCGCGCTCCGACAGGACGACATCCATATCCGGCCAGTCGATACCGATGGCCGGATCATCCCAGGCAATACCGTATTCGTCCTCTGGCGCGTAAAAGCGCGTGCATTTGTACACGCGTGCATTTACATAAAATCAACACGCTCGCTCAATACACAAAACCCGTGCGCAAACCCCGGCGGAACATACAGCTGCCGCATGTTCTCATCCGACAGTTCAATGCCAACCCATTCACCGAAGCGTGGCGAGCCGCGCCTGACGTCCACGGCGACATCGAACACGGCACCGTTGATTGCGCGCACCAGCTTTCCCTGCGGCTGCTGCAACTGGTAATGCAATCCGCGCAACACGCCCTTGCCGGAACGGGAATGGTTGTCCTGCACGAAGGTCTCGTTGAAACCCTGTTCGGCAAACTTTTCCTGGTGCCAGGTCTCCATGAAAAAACCGCGCGCATCGCCAAACACATCCGGCTCGATGATGAGCACCTCGGGATGAACAGCCGGAATGATTTTCATGGATGCTCAGGCGTCCCCGAGCACGTCGTGCAGGTACATGCCATACGTGCTACTGGCATGCTCCGCGGCAGCAGCTTCCAGTTGCCAGGCTTTTCCAGCTGCGCCGTGATGTAACCCATGCGCCAGGCGATCTCCTCGATACACGACACCTTCAGACCCTGACGCTGTTCGATTGCCTCGATATAGGTCGCCGCCTGCAGCAGCGCCTCGTGCGTACCGGTATCCAGCCAGGCAGTACCGCGCCCCAGCAACTCGACATTAAGCGTCTGCTGTTCGAGATAGGTCTTATTTACATCAGTTATTTCAAGTTCGCCGCGCGCCGATGGCGTAAGGTTCGAGGCGATATCGACAACCTGGGCATCGTAGAAATACAGGCCGGTTACCGCGTAATTCGATTTCGGCTGCGCGGGTTTTTCCTCGATGCCAAGCACCTTGCCGGTCTGCCTTGAATTCAACCACGCCATAACGCTGCGGGTCACTCACCCGGTAGGCAAAAACCGTGGCGCCCTGCGTCAGGCGTGCCGCGTTACGCAACACGCTGCCCAGCTGGTGACCATAGAAAATATTGTCGCCCAGTATGAGACAGACCGGTTCGTTGTTGATGAATTCGCGGCCAATGATAAATGCCTCTGCCAGGCCATTGGGCTGCGGCTGTTCGGCATAGCTGATATTGTAATACCGAGTTGCGCACCGTCACCCAGCAGTGTCTTGAAGTTCGGTAAATCCTGCGGCGTTGATATCAGCAGAACATCGCGTATGCCGGCCAGCATGAGTGTGGACAGCGGATAGTAAACCAGTGGCTTGTCATACACAGGCATCAGCTGCTTGCTGACCGCGCGGGTCAGTGGATACAGGCGTGTACCACTACCGCCGGCAAGGATGATGCCTTTCATGTATTAATAACCAAAATGCTGGATTCCTTTTTACTCTGTTTTTGTTGCCGTCGTTACGAACACAGCAAAACAATAACGAGTCTTCAATTTATTATTTCGGCATCACGAAGCCGCCCGGCAATTCAGAACCGCCGCCAAAAAAGAATTTCTCCATCTCGTTTTCCAGGAACTTGCGTGACTCCGGGTCGACTGGGCGAAATACGGTGTTCGTTGATCAGGATGGTCTGCTGGCCCAGCCAGAGCTTCCAGGCTTCCTTGGATACATTTTCAAAAATTCGCTGTCCCAGTTCACCCGGGTAGGTCGGCGCATCCAGCCCTTCGGCATCCTTGTCCAGCTTGATGCAATGTACAGTACGTGTCATGAGTTGTCCTCTGCCTGCCGCTTGCCAAACCGGCGTATCAGTTTCTCGACCGGGGCGGCAAGCCCCCGTTCTTCATTACTATCAGGTTTATACCAAAGCCGGTGCCCGGCTTCCATTACTCTGTCAGGCATCGCCTCTATCTGCGCATGTACCGGGGTGATATCGAGATGAAAATGACTGAAGGTATGACGCATGACCGGCCAGACGCTGGTCTGCCTGACCTGCACACCCAGCGTGTCCCGGCACCAGTCATGCAGATCTTCACCGGCCTGCAATTCCGGAAATCCCCACAGTCCGCCCCAGATACCGGCCGGCGGGCGCTTTTCAAGCAGCAGGGCCTGCGCTTCGTTCGCCAGCAACAACATCGACACCGTCGCGCACCGGCAATGTTTTTTTCGGCCGCGGCACCGGGAAGTCCGCCTGGCGACCGTGGCTGCAAGCAACACAGTCCGATTGCAGCGGACAAACATCGCAAGCCGGTCGTGCGCGGGTACACACGGTTGCACCCAGGTCCATGATCGCCTGGGTGTAGGCGGCAACCTCGTTGTCCGGCGTGTAGCGTTCGGCGATATCCCAGAGCTGTTTCTGCACCTGCGACTGCCCCGGCCAGCCGTCTATCGCATGATAACGCGCCAGCACCCGCTTCACGTTGCCATCGAGAATCGGGTGTCGCTGACCACAGGCCAGTGACAGGATGGCACCGGCGGTCGAACGGCCGATACCCGGCAACTGCATGACTGCCTCGAAATCTTCGGGAAACCGGCCGGCATGCTGGTCGACGATCTGGCGTGCTGCCGCGTGCAGGTGGCGTGCGCGCGCATAGTAGCCAAGCCCGGACCACAGATGCAGCACCTGGTCCTGCTCCGCCTGCGCCAGCGCTGCGACATCCGGAAAGCGCGCCATGAAACGCTCGAAATACGGAATGACCGTGGCTACCTGCGTTTGCTGCAGCATGATCTCCGACACCCACACCCGGTATGGCACGGGGTTCACCTGCCAGGGCAGGTGCTTGCGACCGTGCGCATGAAACCACGCCAGTACGCGCACGTTGAAATCAGTTGCGCTCATGGCCCAACCTGTTCCACGGCATCCATCTCCATGTACAACGACGTTTCCAGCATTTCGCTGACGATCTTGCGACGAAACAGCCAGGCACCGATAACGGGCGGCACCCAGAATGACGGTTCCACCCATGCATTGAAATTCAGCACTGTTCGATCGGGCGAACCCTCCAGGGTCCACTCGGCCCGGCCCGCACTGAAATCACTGTGTTCCGGCACAATATCCGCCACGATGTGTGTCATATCCAGTTGCTCAACATCCTGCACCTGCAGAACATTACGACAGAACACGAGTATGCAGACACGCATCCGCGTACGCACGCGGTATCGTGTCGGGCTGAATGTTTGCAGGACACTGCTTTCGATAATGGATGAATTAATCGCGGTCAGATTTGCGTAGTCCGTGATCGTACGCAGCACGGTGTCCGGCGGTGCGTTAATACTGGCCGCCACACCGACCCGGTAGATACCGTCCTCGACCGAGGCCGATGAATGCAGAATGCGGCCCGCCTGCGCAAGCACGGGCACGAGCAACAAGGTAAATACCAGGCCTTTCATGCCACGCGGGCAGTTACTTGAACAACCCCTTCAGCAACTTGTCACCGATCTTTTCCTCGATCTTTTCCTTCAACTTGTCCTTTTGCTCTTCGACCTTCTCTTCCACCTTCGCCTTGGCCGCCTCGCTCAGTGCGGCGCCGAGGTCGGGCATATAGGTCGGCTTGCTGTAGGTGCCACCCACGCGCACGGGGATCGACACACCTTTAAGCTCTTCCAGCGACTTGCCGCCCTGGCCCTCGAGCGAACCGACCAGCTTGGTGGTGAGTGTGTAGTCGATGGTCTCTTCGGACAAATGCGTCTGTCCCTTGCCGCTGATACGCAGGAACGGCGACTGCAGCAGCAGGTCGTCATTGACCACCAGGCCGTTGGTCACATTGGCCGTGCCCTTGAGCTCGGCGAAGTCCGTCTGGTTCGGCAGATTATCCTGCGGGGCCGGTTGTCCTTTCAGCTTGGCCTGGGCATTGCGAATCAGCGAGGCAATATTCACACCCTTGACGGAACCGTCCGTGAACATAAACGTCGCCCGTCCGCTGACAGAGCTTTTCAGTTCATCCGGGGTAATGCCGGTGCCGGTAAATTTTGCCGTCACATCCGCCTTGCCCTGCAGCCGATCATTACCGGTCAGGTCAAGCAGCAGCGGTCCTGCCTGCACACCTGATATCTTTTCGTTAACGGACAGGCGTGGCTTGCTTTTCCTGACATCCAGCGTGATATCACCCTGGTAGCTGCCGTTATACATATTCGCGCCAAACGGATTCAGACGCACCACGCCGTTGTTTGCCTTGACCTGGAGTTTCGCATCGCGATATTTCAGGTTAATCGCCGTCATCTCGGTGACGGTAATCGTGCCGTCCAGGTTCAGTTTGCGCAGCGCCTCCATGGGCAACTCGCCCGACTCGCCCTTACCTGCCTCGCCGGCGGGTGCCTCACCTTCCTTCGGTGGTGGCGGCATGTAACGGTCGGCATTGATCTTGTCGACTGCAAGCTTGAACGTCACGGCCGGCGCATCGAATGAACGCACACCCAGTGTGCCGTTGACCGTCGTATCGTCAAGATGCAGCAGCACCTTGCCGGCATTGAAATGCTTCGTTGACGCATTCCAGTCGATGCTTGCATCGGCCGTGTTAAGGACGCTGCTGTCGGCGGTATCGGGAACCGGCTGGCCCAGCGCCTTGATCAATTCACGCGGCGAAAAGCCCGGTATATTGAAATTACCCTTGAACTGCGGGTCATCACCGCTCATGCCGGTACCGGAAACAACGCCGGTCACTGCGAGGTTATAGGCATTCAGCTTGAGTTGCGGTAATGACAAGGTACCGGCGGCAATATCCAGCGCCACGTCGGTGGCAAGATTTGCCTGCAGCTTGCCACCCGGTAACCCGTCACCGCGCGCGTCTATGTTAAGTCGCGCATTATCGATATTCACGCCCTTCATACCCTCGGTAACCAATACGCTTCCGGTCAGTGCGAAGGTTCCGTCAATGGCAGGCTCGGTGGCTGCCAGCCTGAAACCCATATCAAGGTCAAATGCTTCACCCGGCTCGATATCGCCGGTGGTCAGCGACAGGTCATTAATCTCGTAACGGCTGTTCGCGGCGCGATCATCCCAGACCAGCTGCGCATCGGTAATTTCGATTCCGCCGATCTCCAGGTTTTTCAGTCCATCACCATCCTTATCTTTCTTCGCCTTGTCGTCCGGCGCATCGTCAGCGCCGGCAGCGGCCAGCAGGTCATCCCAGTTGGTGACACCGGCGGCGTTTTTGGCGAGGTTAAGTCGCAGACCCGACAGTTTGACCGTATCGACTTCCAGCTCTTTGCTGAGCAACGGCATCAGCTTCACGCGCACCTGCACGGCTTCCATGCTCGCCATGTGCGGCGCATCGAAGCCACTGGCATTGCCAAGCCGGGTCGTACCGATGTCCATGCCCAGCCAGGGAAACACCGACAGCGAAATGTCGCCATCGATCTCCAGCGTACGGCCGGTCTTGTCCTTGACCGTCTGCGTAATTTGACCCTTGAAATCATTCGGGTCGACCAGCATCGGCAGTACCACGATGGCGACCAGCAGCAGGAGTATCAGCACTCCCGCCAGCGAAAAGATGATTTTCAGTAACTTGCCCATGGATCCGTCCTTATTCTGTCGGTGACGCTGCAGTAATCTGCATGTTTGACTGTGTATAGTAATTCACATTGGCTCCTGAATTGTAAATTTTGGTGGATTGCCTGAATTTACACATGGGCACCCGCAGCGCCTGTCACGTGCGATCCCTGTGGATAAAAAAAGGGGCGTGTGAAATATCACACGCCCCTTTCTGACTGCCCCGACACTTAAAAGTGCCGGGTTAGCGCTGTTACTTACGCGCCCTGCTTGGCTTCAACCTTGACAGCCTTGGCCGGCTCGCAGTTACCGAAAGCAGCTCCACGTGCCTGGCGGCGCGCATCAGAGGCTTTCCTGAACGCGTCCATACGTGCGTCCATCTCTTTCATGCGTGCTTCACGCTGGGCGTCCATCTCCTTGATGCGTGCATCACGTTCGGCGTCCATCGCCTTGATGCGGGCATCACGCTCGGCATCCATCTGCGCACGGAAGGCATCACCCTGGAAGGCACCGCGCTCGAACGCAACCGGCTGACCGGCGGCAGGCTGCGGCAGGCTGGCGATGTAGTCAGCATGCTGCGTCTGCATGGTTTCGAACCGGGCTGAGCCTGCTGCTGAGCCTTCTGCATGGCTTCAACCGGGCAGCAGCCTGTTCCTGTGCCTTCTGCATGTTCTCGGTGATCTGGGCCTGCTGGTCAGCGATGGCCTTCTTCTGCTCTTCAGTCATCTCGACTGCCGGGGCAATCGGAGCAACCGGGGCGCCATAGCCGTACGGGGCATAACCGTAAGAAGGACCATAACCGTTGTAGCCGTTGTAACTGTTGTAGCCACGACCATGACCACGACCGCTGGCGCGACCACTGAAGTTCATGCTGAAGCCACCGTCAAAATCGCCGTCGCCGAAGCCGTCGCCCCAGCCATTGTTGTAACCATTGTCATTCCAGCCCCAGGCAGAAACCGCTGTCGAGGCAATTGCAATCGTTGCTGCAGTCATTGTGAGCGCAATCTTTTTCATGATGAATATCTCCATATATAATGAGTAGATTAGATAAGAATTTTTTCGAACAGCCAGCCCAAGATTCGAGATTAAGTATATTACTGATTTCTTATAGTACAATAAGAATATGTTTATATACCTATAAAGAGATTTATGGCGCTGGCTGAAACCGGGATTGGAGCGGGTGATGGGAATCGAACCCACGTTTGAAGCTTGGGAAGCTCCAGTTCTACCATTGAACTACACCCGCCTGGGTGTTTGATCTAACTCGGATTTTTCACATGTTGCGGCGGGAAACATAGCACAGATCCGCTGTCACAGGTAATACGTGCAAGGGCTGCATTGCCGCGGATATCCGACCGGGCAGACACGCCGCCTGAGCCTTGAACAGTGCCGACGCGAACATCCATGCACTGGCAAATCAACCGGGTCCGCACAGCGGGCCGCGGAGAACCGCCAGCATTAACCAACTCTTATTCCGGGAGCCGATCATGAAAACAACAAAACCCCGTCAGCTGTCACGCCGCCTGGTGCTCAAGTCGCTGGGACTGCTGGGCAGCCTGTTTGCCGTCAGGCAGGTCGCTGCACACCACACGGAAACGCACTTCGAGGATGCTGCAAAACACCGCATCATTTACCAGTGCAACAAGTCTGATCCCGAGTACCTGCAACATATACTCTTCTCGGTCGGCGAACTGTTGCGCAAGTATGGCGATGATGTCGAAATCGTAGTCGGCGTATTCGGACCGGGACTTCACCTGGTGGGCAAAGTGCCCGGAAGACCGGTCCCTGACAACCTGCAGGCCAGTGCCGCTTCGCTGGCCGCGTATGGTGTCGCCTTCCACGCCTGCGGCAATACCATGAAGTCGCTGGGCTGGACCGAGAAAGAACTGCTGCCGTTTGCGCGCGTCGTCCCCATCGGGGTCGACGATATCATGCAGCTACAGGAAGCCGGCTTCGCCTATATGAGCTGGTGATGATCAGGCGCGTCCGCTCGGGCCGTTACTGTAAAGCGCCTTGATACGATCCCCGAACATCTTCAGCACCTTCGCACGCTTGACCTTCAGCGTCGGCGTCAACAAACCGTTGTCGACCGACCAGGGATCACGCGTGAGAATAACGCGCCGTATCTTTGCATAGCCCGGAAAATCCTTCAGCGTTCCCTTGATACCCTTGAGCAAATGGGCATGCAGTTTCTGGTTAGCCAGGCCGGCTTCGTCATCCTCTGCAAGATCGAAACGTTTTGCCAGCCGTGGCCACTCTTCCGGACTGAGTACCAGGACCGCCGACAGAAACGACTCTCCCTCACCGATCACCAGCGCCTGCTCGACCTCCGGCAACAGGCTGAGTGCCAGCTCCATATCCATGGGCGGTATTTTCTCGCCGTTGGACATGACGAGAATATCCTTCAGGCGCCCTGTTATATAGATGTGCCCGTTTTCTATCCGCGCCTGGTCGCCGGTGTGCAACCAGCCATCTGTGTCGATGACTTCGCGTGTTGCTACGTGGTTGTTCCAGTAGCCTTGCATCATGCCGGGCGTCTTGACGAGCAGCTCGTCATTCTCGCCGATACGCACATCCACGCCGCGCAACGGGATGCCGACGCTGTCCGGGTCATTATCCTCAGGCACGTTCACGCTGATAACCGGACTGGTCTCCGTGAGACCATAGCCCTGCAATATCGGCACACCGAGACCAATAAATGTTTTCGCGACCGGCAATGACAATGCCGCACCGCCACTGACGGCCATGCGCAGACGCCCACCGAGTTTTGCCGTCACCTTGCCGGCAACCAGTCGGCTCAACAACGGCCAGGCCAGTAGTTTCGGATGCCAGCCGGCCTGCTTCTGCTGTCGCTGGAAACGGTGCCAGCCAATGTTGGTGGTCATATTGAACAGGGCACGCTTCAGGCCGGAAGATTTCTCCATCTGTCCCTGGATGCGCCCAAAAACCCGCTCGAAAATACGCGGCACGGCAATCATGACGGTGGGCTGGATATGCTGCAGGTCATCCGCCAGTTGCAGGATTGAACGCGCATAGGCCACGCCGGAGCCGGACATGACCGGCAGGTAGTAACCGGCCGTACGTTCCAGCGTGTGGGACAGCGGCAGGAATGACAGAAACAGGTCTTCCTGGTAGACATCGATCATGGTCAGGGCGGAATGCGCAATCGACAGCATATTATGGTGCGTAAGCATGACACCCTTGGGTCGCCCGGTTGTGCCCGAGGTGTAGACGATCGACGCCAGCGCGTGCGGATCACCTTCACGGTCCTGCAACGGTGGTGCACTGTCCGGCAGCCAGTCGGAAACGAAACGGACGCGTTCATCGGCAAGAATATGTGCAGGTGCATCACTCTTCGCGGTCGTGAGAATCAGTACCCGCTGCAGGTCTTCCTGCCCGGCGAGCGCCGGCGCGAGGCGTTTCCAGGCCGCCACATCCTGCACCAGCAGCACCCGGACAGCGGAGTTTTCCATGATGTAGGCGACATTATCCGGACGATCATCGGTGTACAGGGGCACCACCACCAGGCCATTACCGAGCGCCGCCTGGTCAAAGAACACCCATTCCTTGCTGTTGCGCAGGTGTACCGCCACCCGCTCGCCCGGACCCAGCCCCTCCAGCGCAAGTGCCGCATGCCAGCGCGCGACCTGTTCACCGACATCACCCCAGCTGATATCGAGCCAGTGCCGGGTGGCGGCATCGTAACTGCGATAGGCCATGGTCTCGGGTGTGCGGCGTATACGCTCGCGCATCAGGCCATCCAGCGTCCCCGCCCGCTCGGCTGAAATAATGTCTTCCGTCATCAGTACCATAGCATTCGGGTCCTCGGTTTCGTGGCAGTAAGGCCATGCCCTCTTCTTTACGGTAGAATACACTCACACGGTAACACACAGAAAAGTCATGGAAATCACACTCAACGGTGCCGCCCGTACAATTCCCGATCAAACCAGCGCCAGCACACTGCTGCTGTCACTTGGCCTCGCTAACAAGCGGCTGGCGCTCGAGATTAACCGGGAAATCGTCCCGCGCAGCCACTTCGAGCAGCACATGATCAAGCCGGGCGATACGGTCGAGATCGTGCATGCCATCGGCGGCGGTTAGCCAGAAAATCCATTTCACCTGATTCAAGTATTGAAGAGTCAAGCACTTATGTCCACTGTCATGCAGTCAAAATCGTCTTCATCGCCCGATCCACTGATCATCGACGGGGTTGCGTACCACTCGCGCCTGCTGGTCGGCACCGGCAAATACAAGGATATGGCCGAGACGCGCGCCGCCACCGAGGCCAGTGGCGCCCAGATCGTGACCGTCGCCATCCGCCGCACGAATATTGGCCAGGATCCGAATGAACCGAATCTCCTCGAAGTGATTCCACCGGATCAATATACCCTGCTGCCGAACACCGCCGGTTGCTATACGGCGGAAGACGCCGTACGCACCTGCCGGCTGGCGCGCGAGCTGCTGGACGGCCACACCCTGGTCAAGCTGGAAGTCCTCGGCGATGAAAAGACCCTGTTCCCGGACATCGTGCAGACACTCGAGGCGACCGAAACGCTGGTGAAAGACGGCTTCAAGGTGATGGTCTACACGAACGACGACCCGATCATTGCGAAGCGACTGGAAGAGATGGGCTGTGTCGCGGTCATGCCACTGGCCGCACCGATCGGCTCGGGACTTGGCATTCGCAACCCGCATAACATCATGACCATCGTCGAGAATGCCAATGTACCGATCCTGGTCGATGCCGGTGTCGGCACCGCCTCGGATGCCGCACTCGCCATGGAACTCGGTTGTGATGGTGTCCTGATGAACACGGCCATTGCCGGCGCCAAAGACCCCGTGCTCATGGCCTCCGCCATGAAGAAAGGCATCGAGGCCGGCCGCGAGGCATTCCTGGCAGGACGCATACCGCGCAAGCGTTTTGCGAGCGCGTCGTCGCCGATTGATGGGGCGTTTTTTTAGAAAAGATACTTTTCGCGCAAAGCCGCCAAGGCGCAAAGAAAAACTATAGCCACAGAGGACACAGAGGACACAGAGAATGATCATTGCCACAGAGGACACAGAGAACTACATTATTCCCTCTCACTGAAGGAGAGTTCGTTATAGAGAAGGGGGCATTAAGTTCTCTGTGTTCTCTGAGGCAATATTTTAATTAATATTCTTTTGTGCCTTGGCGGCTTTGCGTCTTTGCGCGAGATATTCCCAGGCCAAACTCGTCTGAACCGCTAAATTAATACCCCGCTGCAGCAATGATTTGATTATTTTTCTCTGCGCCCTCTGTGCTCTCTGTGGCTAATTATTTGTTTGCGTCTTTGCGTCTTTGCGCGAGAAATGTTTAAGCCAAACCCACCTCAACCGGTGAATTCATATACCGTAAATTCACATCACGCTGCGGGAACGGAATGGTAATACCGGCTGCCTTGAAACCGTGCCAGATCGCCAGATTGATGTCCGACCTGATATTGCCGACACCTTCCTGCGGGTCCGTCATCCACACGCGCAACTCCAGCGCGACACCGCTGTCAGCGAATTCCATCAACCGCACTACCGGCGCCGGGTCCTTTAGGGCTCGCGGGTGGGACTTGCCGGCCTCCAGCATGATGGCCATGCCTTCTTCGGGATCATCGTTATAACTGATCTGTACCGGGATGCGCACGCGCACCTTGCGATCACTGTAGCTCCAGTTAATAACGTCGGTGGTAACCAGGTTTTCATTCGGGATCAGGGTTTCAACACCGTCACGGTTCAGCACCACGATGTAACGTGCGCGCAGTTCCTTGACCAAGCCGTAATTGTCGCCCACGGTGATCACGTCACCCGGCCGGATCGAGCGATCGCCGAGCAAAATAAACCCGCTGATGAAATTACTGACGATCTTTTGCAGACCGAAACCGATACCGACACCCAGCGCGCCACCGAATACCGTCAGCGAAGCGAGATTAAGACCTGCCGCGGTCAATGCCATCAGGATGGCCACGGTCACAAGCGCAAACTTCACCACCTTGGACAAACCTACCCGCATGCTGGCATTGATGTGGCGCGATGCACGCATGCGCTGCTCGACAATCCCCGAGACCCAGAATGCCAGTAACAGGTAAAGTGCCGAGAGCAGCACGAGCTTCACAACCATCAGCAGGGAGATATGACTGTCACCGAAATTGATGGCAAGCGCATCCATCCCGTCGACAACAGGCTGTAACCAGCCGACCAGGTGCAAGGCCACCACACTCCAGACCGTTGAGCTGATGACCTTTTCCCAGGCCATTAATGCCGGACCCTGCGCGAACCCGACACGCAGTCCGTATACCAGCATGCGTATCACAGCCAGTGCCACCAGCAACTGGGCTGCGATTTCAAGCAGGCCGACCGGGTAACCGAGAACACGAAGTAAAAAGAGTCCGGCCAGGATGACAAGGAATGCAACCAGCGGGAAAACCAGGCGTCGCGCGAGACGCAGCATGACTTCGCCCGGCAGCTTCAGACCGGGCTGATCAAGTCGTGCAGACAATATCCTGTCAGCCGGACGATGAATAAAACCGCCCACCACCAGCGCAATGACAACCACCGCGAGTTGCAAACCCGTTTCCACCGTTGCGTATTCGGAAATCCGCGACACCAGGCCCTGCAACGCTTCCAGCGAAAACTCCATAAGCACCCCACCTATGCTGTATTGTTAGCCGATAATAGCATCTAAGGACACCCTGATTAATTCAAATAACTTCGCCATGGCGAATGTAGCGAGGCAATCTGGCAATTCAGAATCAATGGCTTAAAGATTGCCGCGTCACTTCGTTCCTCGGTAACTGCTCCATGCGTTACTCTACCTCCTACATGGCCCAGGCCAGCCTCTCGCTCGCTATGCGAGCTCACCTTCTCCATGTAGTCGCGCAATGACGAAATAATCAGAGAGCCGCTAAAATACTCTCGAATCACACACCCGATGAGCGATACCTTGAACGAAGAACGTCACCACCGCACCATCCAGTCATTCGTTAAGCGCGAGGGCCGCATCACGCGTGGCCAGCAACGCGCACTCGATGAATTGTGGCCTGCCTATGGCATGACACCGGGTTTACCGGTGGACTTCGACGCACTGTTCGGCCGTACGGCACCGCGTACACTCGAAATCGGTTTTGGCAACGGCGAAGCACTCGCAGACATCGCCGGGCAGCAGCCGGAGCATGACTTCATCGGTATCGAGGTCCATCGACCTGGCGTGGGTCACCTGCTGCAGTTACTGGAAAAACGCGGTATCAATAATGTCCGCATCTACAATACGGATGCCGTCAAGGTCTTAACGGATTGCATTCCGGATAACAGCCTGGACAGGCTGCTGTTGTTTTTCCCCGACCCCTGGCACAAGAAACGCCATCACAAGCGTCGCATCGTGCAACCCGGCTTTGTTCAGCTGATCGCACGCAAACTGCGTCACGGCGGCATATTTCATATGGCAACCGACTGGCAGGATTACGCGGAGCATGCACTGGCTGTCCTGCAGGCATCAGACGCGTTCAGCAATTGCGCGGGTGATGGTAACTACTCAGCGAAGCCGGAATACCGGCCGTTGACAAAATTCGAGCTGCGCGGCCAACGACTCGGTCACGGTGTCTGGGACCTGCTGTTCGAACGCAGCCAGGCTGACAAATAGGGACTCTTCCAACTGCGTCGCTGCGAGCGCGATGTACATGGAGGTCAGGAACCTGTCGAGAGCTGGCCTGGCCATGCCGTGAGCGGCCAGCGCGGCAATCCGGCAATTCAGATCTGCGAGATTGCCGCGTCACTCGTCCTCGGTACTGCTCCATGCGTTCTACCTCCTACTGGCCCACTCTCGCTCGCTATGCGAGCTCACCCTCCTGTACGTCGCAATGACGGGGCACTAAAACAACACGAGCCCTGAGTTACTCCTGCACGAGCGGTTGCGGTACCCGTAACGGGCAGGTCTCGGCGTGATTGTCGCCGAGCCGGTCCCAGGCGTAATTGAATGCCTGTGTCCGCAAGGCAAACATGTGGTCCGAGCCAAGATCTTCCAGCAGCTTGGTACGCTCGAAGGTATCCCATAACTGTTTCTTGGCACGTGCAATAATCAGCTCGATACCGGACTCCTTAAGGCGCCCGACCAGGTTATGCAGCATTTCCTCGCCGGTTGCATCGATCTCGTTGATACCTTCTGCGTCGATAATGACAAATTTAAGATCGGGTTTTAGTGCAACCCGCTCCAGCACCTTGTCCTCGAAATAACCGGTATTGGCAAAGTACAGCGGGCCGTCAAACCGGATCAGGGAAATATTCCGGCAGGTTTGTAATTTACGCACTTCCGCATCACGCAAGGTCCCGTCCGGGTCGCGTGACAGCACTGCAATACGCGGCGCCATGCTGCGATAAAGAAACAATGCCAGCGACAACATCACTCCGACCATAATGCCCTTATCCAGGTGCGGCGCCCACACCAGGGTCAGGAAGAAGGTAATAACCGCAACAATCGCGTCATGTCGCTGTACTTTCCAGGCATGTTTGATGGGGTCAATTTTTACCAGGTTGATGACGGCCATGATGATAACTGCGGCCAGTGTTGCCTGCGGCAGGTAGTACAACAGCGGCGTCAGGGCGATCAGCGTAATGCCCACAACAACACCGGTCGCTACGGCAGAAAAACCGGTAATTGCACCGGCACTGATATTGACCGCAGAGCGTGAAAACGAGCCGGATACTGCATAGCCACCGGAAAGGCTGGACAAGATATTACCCAGACCCTGGCCAACCAGCTCCTGGTTGGCATCCAGCCGTTGACGCGTTCGGGCAGCCATTGCCTTGGCGATCGAAATCGCTTCCATAAAGCCGATAATGGATATCACTGCCGCAACACTAAGTAACTGTGTCATCACCTGGAAGTCTATTTGCGGTAATGCCAGTGGCGGCAACCCGGCAGGGATGGCACCAACTACCTGACCACCCATTCCCTCGAAACCGATCTGCCACGAAATGATCGTTGTCACCGCAACCGCCGTCAGCACGTTCGGAACTTTCCGAAAGTACCGATTCAGAACGATCATCATACCGAGCGCGAGAATTGCCATTAACAGCGTTTCCGTATGCGTGTTGCGTGCCGCCTCGACCAGCGTGTTGAATACTGTCTCATAGGTATGATCGGCTTTTTCAACCGACACACCGAAAAGTTTTCCGAGTTGCGAGGTGCCGATAATGATGGCTGCTGCATTGGTAAAGCCAATCACAACCGGGTGCGAAAGAAAGTTCACCAGCACACCAAGGCGCAACAGGCCGAGGCTCATCTGGAAAATACCAACCATCAGCGCAAGCATAATGGCGTAGGCAATATAGAGTTCCTGATTGGCGCCGGCAATCGGCTCCAGCGCAGAGGCCGTCATCAACGAGACCACGGCGACCGGACCTGTGGCCAGCTGGCGCGATGAACCGAACAAGGCCGCAATAATTCCAGGCAGGAACGAGGCATACAAACCATAATAGGGCGGCAGGCCGGCGAGCTGTGCATAAGCCATCGACTGGGGTACCAGCACCAGCGCCACGGTAATGCCGGCGATAATGTCGGCACGCATCACACCGGGTTTTTTAAGTTCGCCAATCCAGCTCATGAAAGGCAGGAAGCGATCCTGCCAACGCTCTGTCGTCGATGGTGTACTCATTGGTTACTACGGATTCCTTGAGATGTACCTGCGCTGTTTTGCGCTATCAGAAGCTCATCATTATATGCAGAAATACGACAGAGCTGAAATACAACGCCCTGCTTGCCATATTAAATGAAATATTTGCAGGAGTATGTGCTGGTCACCCGCCAGACTTTCATCATATGAATAATTTATACCCACATATAAATTTATCTCGATGTTTCATATCGTTATTTCCGCCTTCTTTTCGAGGCGGGCAATAGCGGCTTGAGTCCGGCATCCTAAAAATGGTTCAATACGCGGCTCGACATCGTACGCAGCATCCGTAAATGACCGGTCGACTGACCTGCCGGCAGGGACTGCGTCTTCAAACAAACAATCAAACAGGGCCAGGAGCTTCCACATGTCCAAAAAACATCCGATTATTGCGGTGACCGGTTCATCCGGCGCAGGCACCACGACCGTCAAGGTCGCATTTGAACACATCTTCCTGCGTGAAGGCGTCAACCCGGTTGTGATCGAGGGTGACAGCTATCACCGTTACGACCGCGCCGCCATGAAGGAAGCCATGGCCAAGGCAGAAGTCCGAGGGCAATACAAACTTCAGCCACTTCGGTCCCGAGGCGAATGTTTTCGACAAGCTTGAAGATACTTTCAAAAGCTATGGTGATACCGGCTCCTGCGACCGCCGCTACTACCTGCACAGTGATGAAGAAGCGGAACCGTTTGGTCAAAAACCCGGCGAATTCACGTCCTGGGAAAATGTAGGCGAAGGTACCGACCTGCTATTTTATGAAGGCCTGCACGGCGGCATCGTTACAGAAGACGCCGACGTCGCCAAGCATGTCGATCTGCTGATCGGCGTCGTGCCGATCGTCAACCTGGAATGGATTCAGAAGATTCACCGCGACTGCGAACAGCGCGGTTACTCCGCCGACGTTGTTACTGACACGATCCTGCGACGGATGCATGACTATGTGCATTACATTACCTCGCAGTTCTCACGCACGGATATCAATTTCCAGCGTGTTCCGACGGTCGATACATCCAACCCGTTCATTGCACGCGATATTCCGACACCCGACGAAAGCTTCGTGGTCATTCGCTTCCGCGACCCGAATAGCCTGGATATCGACTTCCCCTACCTGCTCAACATGCTGGATGACTCGTTTATGTCGCGCCGTAATACCATTGTCGTACCGGCAGGCAAGATGGGTTTTGCCATGGAAATTATCCTGGCGCCAATTATTGAACGCATGATGAAGGAACGCGGCTAACACGCCCGACCAACCCTGTTAACTGGGCAGCTATAAGCTGCCCAGTTAACAATTCCACAGCTGCTCACGCCACCCGGCTGCATTGCATCATGCGCCAGATATTCTATACTCGCTGAAAAGCCGGGTTTCTTATTCGTTTGTCGCGTTTCGTAAATGCAGCAGATTGAGGGAGGGGCAACATTGATAATTACAACAACCGACCCGGTCACCGGGGAGCCACTGCAAAGCCTGGAATCCAAGCCGTTCGTCATCGAAGGAAATGGCCGTCTCGCGGTCAAGATCTATTTCGAGTCGGAGGCAACACGGCTGACTTACCTGCAAGAGAACAACGAAAACAGCAGTGCCGCCGGGAACAACCAGCCTGCATAGAATGCTCGACGCGTCACCATGTCGGCCCTTGAAACATACCTGAAGTCCTGCCAGGAGCTGTCCCGTTTCTGTTCGCAAAACGGATTGATAGACAATCAGTCGTTACGCTACACAATAATACTGGAAACCGGCAACGAACTGTTTGTTGAAGTGCAGTTCGACGAACTGCTGCTGGAATGCTCAAACCGCGATGGTGAACGCATTCCCTGCTGCGGACAGTTACATCTTTACCTCGATAATAACGGCCAGGTTATTCGAACAGACGTGGTCTGACCCTGTCAGCATCTAGAAATAAACATACCCGTCGCCAAGCAAGCGTTCGACTTCAATCGTTCCAAGCGGTACCTGCTCAATAAATGGCGGGATATCGTCACGCGCAATACCGCGCGCCGCCATCATGGTCTGACAAATCCTGACGTCGACAATATCAAGCGCATCAAGGTGCGCAGCCCGATCGACAATTTCCCGGTAACGGTCATAATTGCGCGTTGAAAAGAATTCCACTTCGGGACCATGCAGCACCAGCACGACACTGGCGTTATCTTCTTTAACACGCGGCGTTTGTGCGAGTGTCTCAGCCCGCTCGAACAATACCTGCAGCTCTTCGACGGTATGCACAGTGATATCCAGCACCACGCGTTCCGGCAGATTGGCGGCATCAATCGGTTTACCATCTGCGGCCGGAATATCCTCAGGCGCCGGTGCAAACTCCATACCGAGTCGATCGCTGTATATAAACGCAAGTAAAGCCGTTGCCAGGGCTGCTAAAATAATTAGCCGATGCATACTGTTCCCCGCCTGATGTCGGGCATTGATGTTAGCGCAGTCCTTTAATCCCGTGCAAATACAAGACAAATTGCCGACCGCTGAAATGTTTTCAGGTACAATATTACTTGCCTGAAATCACTGAATGCTCCCGTCCGTCACAATGAAAAATGACACACAACATGATCGACAGATTGCAGCCTGGCTGCTGATCTGCTGCCTGATGATCTTCTTGATGGTAATCCTCGGTGGCGTAACCCGGCTGACCGGATCGGGACTGTCCATGGTGCAATGGGATCCCATTTTCGGTGTTGTACCGCCCTTGAGCGAGGCCGAGTGGAACGACACTTTCGAGCTATACCGGCAGTCGCCTGAATTCCAGAAAATAAACTTCACCATGGACTTGCACGGGTTCAAGCAAATCTACTGGTTTGAGTATGCGCACCGCGTTCTCGGCCGCATGATCGGTACCGTATTTCTACTCCCGTTTCTGTATTTTCTTTTCCGGGGTTTTGTGCGACGACCGCTGGTGCCGAAACTCGCGGCCCTGTTTGTGCTGGGTGGCCTGCAGGGATTGCTCGGCTGGTACATGGTGAAGAGCGGCCTGGTCGACAACCCGCATGTCAGCCAGTACCGGTTAACGGCACACCTGGGACTGGCCGTGCTGATTTATGCCTGGATGCTGCATATTGCCATCGGCCTGTGGTTTGGTCGTGCATATTCCGGGGCAGTTCCGCCGCGGCTGAAACAGGCGGCTGGCCTGCTAACAGGGCTGATCTTCATTACCATTCTGTCAGGTGGTTTCGTGGCGGGCCTGAAGGCCGGTCATGCCTACAATACTTTCCCGCTCATGGATGGCCACTGGATACCGCAGGTCATGTTTATGCAAGAGCCGTTATGGCGTAACTTCTTTGAGAACATAGCGACGGTACAGTTCGATCATCGCCTGCTCGCGCTGCTGGTGTTCCTGTCGGTCAGCATCCTGTGGCTGGCCTCGTTGCGCCAGCAATTGCCACCGCAAATCAGGACCGGGCTGCACCTGCTAATGGTTACCGCGGTACTGCAGGTGGCGCTCGGCATTTCAACACTACTGCTGCATGTACCGGTGCCACTGGCTGCAACACACCAGGCGGGCGCCCTGCTGCTGCTCACAGCCGCAGTGTTCCTCCGCCAGCGCATGTCACAGGCATAAAAAAACCCGCGCCGGCATTGCTACCGGCGCGGGTTTTGTTTAAACGACTTACAGGCCGCTGTAGTAAGCAGCGATGTTGTCGATATCCGCGTCACTCAGCGGCTTGGCCATAGGGGACATCATCGGGTCGTTACGGGTACCGTCACGAAACGCCTTCATCTGCTTGACCAGGTAACCGGACTTGCTGACCGGCCAGGTTTGGCCACATCGGATTGTTGCTGACACCCGTCGCACCGTGACAACCGGCACAGCTGGCTGCCTTTGCCTTGCCGGCAGCCGCATCACCGGCCAGCACTGAACCGCTCGCACCCAGCAGGGCACACGAAATAATTACACTTGCTAGTTTTTTCATTGAACTGACTCCATCAATATGACATGAATCGTGCCTTTCAAGTCGCTCAGCGGCCGAAAGTGTGCGAAGAGTATATTAGATAAGTATAAAATGCGGCAAGTTAAACATTGTTAATCGTTGTTATTCATAAACTTATTGCGATCGATGACCAAGCAGGCGTTGCCACCAGCGTCGCCGGTTGCCAGGTAGCGGCGCCGTACTGTCCAGGTCTTGCGGTGCAATCCTGGAGAGAATCCATCCCGGCAGAGGCGGGTTGTCGCTGAAGCCGCAGGATACACCGAGATTATTGGGGTCGAAGAATTTCACGAATCCGGGTTGCTGCATGGAATCCGTATAGACGATGCCGCAGTATTCCTCGTCGTGATCCTTGCGCAATAACAGCATAATTTCGCTTAGAAAATGTCGCACCCGCTCGCCATCGGCCGGCGCAAGCGGCGGCGCTTCACCCACCGCATAGATATACCAGCCGGACTCTGCATCCGCCTCGAGCGTTTTATGCAGTTCATCAAGCTGCTCCCAGCGCAGAACATTTTCAAATCGTCCCTTGAATGCACTGTGAAATTCACTGTTTGCCTGTTCACTCATGCTTGCCTCGATATAATAATTCTGATTCGGCCATATCATTATATACTCGTTGTTTCTCATGGAGATAGACTGAGCACGCCGCGGCACACGCAATGGACCCTGATTTCTGGCATACACGCTGGGCAGCCAACCAGATTGGCTTCCACCAGCAAACAACGAACAATTATCTCCAGCAATTCTGGCGCGCACCGGTAGAAGGCAACCGTATCCTGGTGCCTCTGTGCGGGAAAAGCCTGGACATGCACTGGCTGCGGCAACAGGGCTATGCGGTCGCGGGAATCGAGGTAAGTCCGCTGGCCATCGAGGCCTTCTTCGCGGAAGCCGGCCTGAACCCGTCACGCCATGATGCACCGGGCCATTCCCGCTGGTCTGTTGATGGCATCGACCTGTACTGTGGCGATTTTTTCACACTGACGGCTGCAGAGATCGGCACGGTTGACGCTTTTTATGACCGGGCAGCACTGGTTGCGATGCCGGCGCACCTGCGGCCGGCCTATGTCGAACACCTGCTCGAACTCCTGCCGTCCCATGCGAACGGACTGCTGGTAACCATGGAATACGAACAGTCGCAGATGGATGGGCCGCCGTTCTCCGTGCCACCCGCCGAGGTCCGGGCACTGCTCGGCACTGCATTCACGCTGGAACATTTACAGTCAGTGGATATCCTCGACGCACAACCCGCTTTCAGGGAGCGCGGCCTGGAAAGACTCAAGGAGCATGTGTTTCGGCTGACCAGGAAGAGTTGACTGAAAAAGGTACGTTAGTTGATACACATCAAATACAACAGAACCCGCTAATGTTCTAATTCAGCTCAAGGATAGATTCTTCGGGCGAACGCCCAACCGACTCCCACACTTCGCGGACTCTTTGTCCGCGTTTTTTTGCCTTTTCAGCAACCAGCTCCGATCGCGGCCTGTACGGCTAATTGGCCGTATTAACGTCGTGAAATATCGAGCGCAGGTCACTGCTCCAGCGATCGAAAATAACCGGGTCGATCGTATCACCGGCTATGTCTGCATAAATCTCCGGGTTCAAGGTCACCAGCACCGTGTGTCCGTTTTCAGCAAAAATGGAAATTTTCGGTGGCAGGTAGGCAGCAAGCTGCGGAGAGCGCCGGGTCATTTCCCGTATTTCATCGATCTTGCCGGCGAACACGATACGGTATTTATCTGTCTTGTAGCCCATGCCGGTCAGGCCGATATCAATCCGCTGTACCCGGGAGACCGTGTAGCCGTGTTCACGAATTGATTCCTGCAACGCCAGCATGGCTTCCGGGAACGGCAGCGTGGAGCGCGTCATAATGATCTCTTCAGCAATCGCAAACTGCGCATGCTGGAAAATGAAGGCTGCTAACAGCAGTAGTATGTACCGCTTCATAACGTGGCATCCTCCATAATCGCCCGGTAAACCTCGCTCATCCTGCTGCAGTATTGATCGAGTTCCGCATTGTTGAATAAATGGCTCATGTACTTCGGATTGATCGTGCTGACGGTGACACCGGCATCAGTCTCTGTGACCGTCACCCGGCATGGCAAAAACATGCCGACACGCGGGTCGACCGTAAGCGCTTCAAACAGAAACTTGAAATTGCAAAAATGCAATATAACCTGTTTGGGGTTTTCCTCACCCTCTTTGACCAGGCCATGTTCAAGCAGGTCTGTCCTGATCAGGACAAAGTTCTGGCTGACAATTGCGTCCTTGAGGTTGTCCACGGTTTCTTCCAGGGAATAACTCGACTCCATGAGAGATGATCTTGTCTTCATGTTTCGCATCGTTGGTGACCTCGCGCTGTTCGTGCTGCTCGAATGAACGCACGTAGCTGACCACATCATCGATATCACGCTCGGTCAGACCCTGCACCAGGAACGAGCCCATCGGTGTACCTTCACGACCCTGTTGCAGGGTATGGCGAATCATTTCATCCGAGGCTGCCGCAAGGAATCCGGTATTGTTGAGGGCCGGCGCAATGATCGGCAACTCGCGCCTGCGCGAAAATGTCACGCCGGTACCTTTTCCGCCGGTGCCGTTTTCCCCGTGACAGGCTATACAGTGCCTGGCGTACAACTCAGCGCCGCGCCTGATATCTCCCTTGATCGTTGCCGTGGTGTATTTCGGCGCAGGCTTATCAGACCAGCTGCGTAAATACCTGACAATTGCCGCTATCTGGGCATCACTGAGTTTAACGAAAGCCGGCATTACCCGGCCGGGCCGGCCGAGGCGAATCGTACGGGCAAGAAAGCGGTCATCGACACTGTCCAGAAACGCAGGCAACGCCAACGGCACACCGACACCGCCCCGACCTGTGTCGCCATGACAGGCAGAACAGTGTGAGACGTACAACTCCCTGCCGTCCGGGGCAGCAACGGTTGTTCCCGGATAGTAATAGCAAAAACATAACTGCAATCAAACGCATATTGATATCCCTAACGACTTCGTAACCTGTCACAGATGCAAACTATACCCTTATGTAACCGTAATAATTACAGGGTAATAATACGTGATTTAAAATATAACCGTGATTCAAGAGCGATCTTGATTCAGGTCAATAACCGTTTCCCGCCGAAGCGTCAAAATATTTTTGTCAAAACTTGATACTGCAATATTGCACAGGAGGAAAATGCAAATGAAGACTCTGAAAATTACACTGGCTGCCGCAGCGATTGCCGGCCTGGCCGCACTGCCAATGACTTCTGCCCACGCCTGGGGTGGTTGGGGTCCGTGGAACGACGGTGGTTATGGCGGCAACAACTGGGGCAACAACGGCTGGGGCGACGGCTGGGGCGACGGCGACATGGACGGCAGCTTCGGCATGAACTTCAGCGGTCGCGGCAGTGGCCGTGGTTCAGGCTATGGTAGCGGTTATAACCGCTACCGCGGCGGCGGTTACGGTTACCCGGGCTACGGCTACGGCGGTTACCCGGGCTACGGCTACGGCGGTTACCCGGGCTATGGCGGCGGTTACCCGGGCTACGGCTACGCCCCTTACGGCGTACCGGTAGCACCAGTCGCTCCGGCCGCACCGGCAGCCAAGAGCGAGTAAACCCCGCTCCCTTGCAGGAAACAAAGGATCAACACGGACGTTGCTGCACACGGATGTGCGCAGTTTAAAAGGCCGGGTGGCAACACCCGGCTTTCTACTGTATAAAACAGGACGGCAGGCGTGTGACTTCACCGCCTGTCGTTCTTTTTTCAATCCGGAAAAATTGCAGAGGTAGCTATGAAAGCGAAGACCCTGGCTGTATTTCTCCTGCTGGTAACCACACTCTCACAAACCGTCAATGCCGCACCCTATGGCCCGGGCTATTACCGTGGCCCGTCACCGGATAAAGCCGTATCAACGCATCCCGGTGCAATTGTAAAAGACGGCATAGGCAAGCTGCAGCGTTTCATCGAAAGTGGTCGTGCACAGAATCGTGAACAGGCCATGGCATTCATGACGACCGAGATCGAACCCTATTTCGATTTCGAGTACATGACCCGCTGGGCGGCCGGCCCGGCCTGGCGTCGCATGTCGCCGCAACAGCGTGCGTCCGTACAAAAGAAGCTGAAACAGGCTTTTATGAACACCCTGGCCGAGAAACTGGTGACCTATAGCGACCAGGAAATCCGCTACTTCACGCCCCGCGGGCAAGGTAGCAACGATGTCCGCGTCAGCGCCTGGATCATGCAACCGAACGGTATCCCGACCCGTCTCGAGTTCCGTTTCTACCGGCGTGATGGTGACTGGAAAATATTTGACGTCAAGGCCGGCGGCAACAGTGCCGTGGTCCACTACCGCAACCGTTTCCGGGAAATGTTTTATCCGGAACGACGGGCGCGTTACTAGCCTCGCAAGATCCGGACCCCGCCTGCATACCAGGCGGGGTTTACCCCCATCAGCACCAATACCCCCGAATTATATTGATATCAGGGATGCGCTTTCTGCTTTAAATTGACATTCGTCAATAAACAGCACCCTTACCCCCTGGACTTTGCTGACCACCGTTTGTCCTTTACGTGACGCTCTTACACATAAAGAAAAGCACGGGGGATATACCGCGTCATTGATTCGCCCACAACCGGGCCACTGACGAGGCCGTCAGCACCTCGATGTCCGGCCAGTCGGGTAGCTAATTCTGTCCCGCTCGTGTTCTGCTCATTACAGGCCTGAATCAGTGAGCCAATAGAAGCGGTAAGGCGGCACAACCAGCTGGTCTTTGTACTGACTTGGTGCCTCGCCCGAATAGAGATCGCGCAACTGGCCGTATTCGAAATATCCACGATTACCCAGATCGCTGAGCGTCAGTGATTGTGGTAATCCATCAAAATTGGCAACGACCAGTACCCTGTCGTTGGGCACAGCCGGGTTGTTGCGTATAAAAACAAACAGGTGTGTATTGCCTGTCTCGATCAGGGTGCGATTGTTATAGTCGGCGAAGGCCGGCGTGCTTTTACGGACGGCGATCATGCGCTTCAGGCCATCGAAGATGCGCTGTTCCACAGTGCCATGGCGACGGTGCTGCTCGGCCTTTGACCAGTCGATGCGAGGACGGTGCATCCACCGGTTGTCATGCGCCTTGGTCTCGTCGAACTGAAACGTGCTGTCGTTCAAGGTGCCGATTTCATCACCATAGTACAGCAGCGGGATGCCGCCGAATGACATGATCATGCCATGCAGCAGCAGGATTGTATCGATGCTTTCATTGATCGCGGTTTCGTCGCCGGATTCCAGCGCGTACTCAAGACCTGCAAGCGATGCCAGCGAACCTGATATCCGCGCGTCCCCGGTTTTCTCGTTTCGACCAAACGGCTGACCTCGCGCGTGCGAGTCGGCAAACACGCCGGTGAAATAGTCGACCAGGAAGCGTCGGTGGGCATGTGGCTCATAACCGCATCGCACGATATCTGCATCGTCGAAACCCAGGCCGATGTCGTCATGGCAGCGCACGTAGTTCAGCCAGGTTGCACGATCAAGCTTGTCCGGCAGGCTCTGGATGCTCTGATTCAGCAGCTTGGTGTTCTTGGTCGCGACGGCTTCCCACAGCAGGGCCATGTAGGTGGCGTTGTAGGCGATCTCGCATTCCTTGGCGATGATCGCATCTTCGCCGAAGTACTTGATAATTTCGACCGGCGCGACAATTGCCTCGGCGATGAACAGCACCCCCGGTGCGGTCACCTGGCTGCAGTCTTTCATCAGCTGCAGGATGAGATGTGCCTCGCGCTCGTTCTGGCAGGTCGTGCCGATCTTTTTCCACAGAAAGGCCACGGCATCCAGGCGCACGATGTCCGCACCCTGGTTGGCCCAGAACAGGATGATATCAAGCATCTCGATGAACACAGCCGGGTTGCTGTAATTCAGGTCCCACTGGTAGTCATTGAATACCGTCATCACCCATTTCTGCATCTCGTCGTCATAGGTGAAGTTGCCGGGAGAAGTCTCCGGGAAGGTCTCGGGCATTGTTGCTTCAAACATGTCCGGCACGTAGCGGTCGTCAAATATGTAGTAGTAGTCCTGGTATTTCTTGCTGCCCTGGCGCGCCTGCTGCGCCCAGGCGTGCTCATCGGATGTGTGATTGACCACCACGTCGAGGGTCAGCAGCATATTGCGCCGGCGCATGTCGGCACCCAGCTGGCGCACATCTTCCAGCGTGCCGATCCGGTCGTCGACGTTGCGAAAGTTACTGACCGCATAGCCACCGTCACTGGCACCTTTGGGGCATTCAAGAATCGGCATGACGTGCAACATATTGATGCCGAGTTCCTGCAAATAGCCGATTCTGTCGCGCAAACCGTTAAGGTTACCGCTAAAGCCGTCAGCATACAGCGCCATACCAACCCACTCCTGGCTCAGAAACCAGTCGTGATGTTGTTCACGCGCAATATCGATCTTCTTGAGATCGTTGGCACGGTTGATGTACTGCGTTGCCATGACTTCAACCAGGCGCACCATCTGGATGACAAAGTCATCACGCTTGCCGTAGAGATTGTGGAACAGTGAATGAATGGCATAGAAATTTGCGCCGAGCCGGGTGTAGAAGTGGCGCAGGTCACGTTTGCGAATATCGGGTTTCAGCTCATTGAGTATCTGATTGAGCAGCGAGTGAGAGACTTGTTCGTACATAGCGTTAATTAGAACTCAGTTGGCCAGCTTCCAGTCGTCGACGAAGGGCTGATAAGACGAAATATCGGTCATTAATGCACCGCGGTTGGCAACGATGCGAGACGCAAAGGCCTGCGCACGCTGCAAGGTGAGTGCCGATGGCCACTGGCGTAGCAGGCCAAGTATCAGCACCGAAGAAAATGCATCGCCGGCACCGACGGTATCGACGACGGCGTTATTCTGCCCGGGCTTCACTGTTTCGGTTTTTCCTTCCCGGGTGTACAACGAAGCGCCGGCAGCACCGTGCGTAACCACAATGCCTTGCAGATCGTACGCACCGATCAGGTGAGCAACACCATCATCGACCGACTGGCATGCCGGGTGCAATGCACGCAGCTCGTCGCCGTTGACTTTCAACCAGTCGGCGGATTTCAGCAGATCAAGAATCTGTTCGCGCTGCCACCACGGTGGACGCAGGTTTACGTCAATGAACACCAGGCGCGCTTCTGCGTCGATCAGCTCGCGTAGTGCCTGTCTCGACGTGGTGTCGCGCAACGCGAGACTGCCGTGGTAGAGCAGTTCGCAGCCGTCGTCGGCGTTACAGGTGTCGATGGCATCGTAGGCAGCGGGGTGCACGATGTCGTAGCTGGGTTCATTGTCTTGCAGCTTGACACTGACCAGTCCGGTCGGAAGATCCGGGTCGGTCTGCAGGGCATCGGTTTCCATACCAAAGGACTCCATCGCTGCGCGGATCTGCCGGCCTTCGGCGTCGTTACCGACGCGACTGATGAAGCGTGGTGCCAGTCCGAACGCCTGCAGATGCCAGGCAACATTGAAAGGCGCCCCACCGAGCACGCGCGAGCCGTCCGGAAAGTGATCGAACAGGACCTCGCCGAAGATACAGGGTCGGTTGCTATTTTTCATGAGCACCTGCGGCGAGGCCCATCCATTCGATGGTATCCGGGTGGTAGTGCGCGATACCTTCCAGGATACCCGCTGCGTAGTTGCCGTTCATGCCCATGAAACCGCCTTTGGCGAGGTAGAGCTGATCGCTGTGGCCTGACTCGGCGGCCTCGCCTGGTCGACTGTTCCCGGATCTGCGGCTGACTGTTGGCAACCAGCACCGAGGGTATGTCGCTGACCATGACTTCGAGGTCGTTGCCACTATCACCGGCAAACACAATTTGTGTCTCATACATATCCAGTACTCGCATCAACGCCTTGATCGCGTGATACTTCGAGGATCGGTGCGGCGTCACATCAAGCAGGCCGATACCGGCAGGTTCGTCGTCGCTCCAGATCAGGCGCGCGGTGACCTGATGGTCAACCAGGCGTTCCGTAGATGATCGATGAAAGCGTCTCGCGGTCACTGTTCAGCGGCACATAATAACTGAGTTTGTGCCTGTCCTGCTTGTTGCTTTCCTGCAGCCGCAATGAAGGCACGTCACTGAGCATTGACTTGATGTCGCTGTGCGTATGATTACCCCAGTCGACTGCTATCTCATCGTCCCAGCTGGTTTGGCGCTGCCATAAGTGTTCATGGCCCACACGATAGATGGTCGTACCGACATTAGCAATCGCATAGTCAGGTACCGGCAGGCAATAGTCCGCAACTGCCTGTTCAATCAGCATGCGGTGGCGACCGGTGACGAAGACGAGAGTGACTTCCGGGCGCTGACATAGAGCCAGAAAGTATTTGCGTGCGTTGTCGGATTCCGGTTGCGGTCCATTGGGAATCAGGGTGCGGTCGAGGTCGGTACAGATCAGCAGGTTCTGTGTCATTGCGGTTTCGGTACAGTGCAGCTATCGAAAAAGTCATAGTGATCGATGGCCTCGAGAATGCCGAGCGCGTGCGGCTGCGATGCAAAGTAAATACGGTCCTGCTCGATCAGCTGGGACAGCTCTTCGTGATGACGATTGGCGACAACCACTGCCAGCGTGTTGCCACGCATCATGTCTTCATCGGCACCGGAACCACCCACTGCGAGAATCTGTTCGATCGGCATATCGAGACGTTGCGCAACATACCGGAGAGCCTGCCCCTTCGAAGCGCGCGATGGCACAATATCGAGAAACTGCCCAAACGAACTGAAAACATTTGCCGTCAGTTCCTCCTGGCGGATCATCTTGACGATCTCGTCGACCGCTGGCGCCGTGCGTGGATCGTAGAAATACGACAGCTTGAACGGTGTCTGTTCTTTTTTGGGCTGGAGCTTGAGACCGGGCAGACTGCTCAGAACGCGGCGGATTTGTTGTGGATTCCAGTGGTGGTCAATGTGGTCGGCCCAGTAATTGTCCTCGGTCAGGGCCTGGCCATAGTGAATACGTGCACCCAGGCTACTGATCAGGACATCCGGCGCCGGAATACCCTGCTTCTTCATCAGCGCCAGGGCTGAATCGATCCGCCGGCCGGTGGCGATACCGAATGTGACGCACTTGCGGTTATCACGCATCGTTGAAATGAATTGTTTAAGCGCGGCCGGGTTGCCGATCAGGTTTTGGTCGAGATCAGTGAAAATCGCACGGTCACGGTAACGGATCGTGCGTGCGGCAGCGCGCTCACTCGGCAGCGGCGCGTATTTTCCGCTCAATGTGTCGATCTTGCTGAGATAGGCAATGGCATGTGCCTTCCAGGCATAGTGCTTACGCACCCCTGCGAGGCCGTTGCGTGATGCCGTGTTCCACGCCTCATCGTCGCGGATCAGCTTGAGCAGGGCCTCGCTGATGGCCTCCTGGTCCAGCGGGTCAATGAGTACACCATTGTTGCAGTTGGCAATGATGTCGACCGGCCCACCGTTCTCGGTAGCAACGATCGGCAGGCCGCTTGCGGCTGCTTCGAGCAGCGTCAGCCCGAATGGTTCGGTGAGCGCGGGATTGATGAAAACACCCTTGCTGGCCGCAACCAGGCGATAGATCTCCGGCACTTCGCTGGCACGGTGGCTCTTCGGGAGCGCGACGCGGCCATAGAGGTCATAGGCATCGATCAGCAGCAGGATATTGGTCATGACGGTCTGCGCGCCATTGTCCATGTCGCGTATGTCATCGCGGCTACCGGCCACGATGAGCAGATTGGCGGCATGGCGTAACGCCTGCGACTCACCGAATGCCTCGATCAGAGTCAGGATGTTCTTGCGCTCATCGGGCCGTGACAGTGCGAGAATCAGCGGTTTCGTTGCATCGGTCAGGAATCGATCTACCTGTGCACGGAAGCCGAACGATTCGTCATCATCGGGGGGATGAAACTGCAACAGGTCGGTACCGGGCGGTATAACCGTCATACGTGCCGGGTCGTAGTAGTTGTACAAACCGTATTGCTGTTCGATCTCGTTATGCGTGCTGGTAATCACGAGGTCAGCGTTGGCGAGAATTTCCTCTTCAGCATCGATGCGGCGTTCGATGTTGTAGGTGGATTCGATATCCACACGCGACAGGCCACGCGCCAGCAGCCGCTTGCGCTTGTCGCGTCCAAGCGAATGACCGGTGTGGATCAGCGGGATCCCGAGCAGGTTTGACAGTCGGACACCGACGTAACCGGCATCGGCATAGTGGCTGTGCACGAAATCGGGCATACGCGGCTGTTCCTTCAGCCAGTTGACGAGATTGTCGGTGAAACTGTCGAGGTGATCCCAGAGTTGTTCCTTCGGCAGGTATTCCGGTGGTCCTGCGTTGATGCGGATGATGTTCACCTTGTCCGAGAGTTTTTCCACTGCCGCCTGGTAGTCCTCACTGACAGCAGGATCGATCACCCGGCGCGTTACCAGGTCGACATGGTCAACGTCATCCCGCTCGGCCAGCGCCCGGGCAAGGTCCAGGACGTACTTGATCTGTCCGCCGGTATCGGCATCACGGCCGAGCTCCAGGTTATTGCCTCGAATGAGGCCGTGAACACTGATGAGGAGCAGGTATTTCCTGAGGTTTCTATCGCTCATTTCGACATTGTCGGATTGAAGATAAGCCGCGACTCCGGTGATGGTTTACACGTAAACGGATGAAAGACACAACCATAGTCGCGCAAATTTGCATTCAGTTGCAAGTTAGTTTGTTTGTCCAGACCTGCGCGGGCTCGTCAGGCGAAATGTAGCAATTAGTTGATAAATTACCCTGCTCCCGCACCACCAGAACCTGAGTCTGCATGGATGACGCGTATTGACAGGTTGAAAGCAGGTGACAAAAAAGATGACGCAGCATCCTTAATATGCGGCTTCGGCAAGCACAGCACCAGGTTCGCCAATGCACTCGCTGATACTGGCCACACCAAAGCTGCAGTGTTGTTAACGGCTACAAGGGCGAGGTATGCAGTGGCGAACTCCTGCGAATGGCTGGCAGGATGTGAGACTGACGTGGACCTGCTCGCTGGATCACGACCTCATGTATTTCCCGTAACACAGGTAATTCGCCACTCAAAATAACTGCGTATGCGCAGTTTTCTTATTATAATCAATTGGATATGCGCACAAACAGGGCAACAGTCAGGCGCACGCCAACTACGGCAACAGCACCTGTCAGCGACTGCTCAGCACATGCCCGCGTCACTCAATATAAAGGTTGGAATGCCGCTATATGCTAGAGTTAGCCGTGACATTATTGCGTTACCTGTCAACGTAACCGCGGATATCACGAGCCAAACCCCGAACTGACTATCCAGAGGGACAACCGGCAATGACACCGTATACACAAACCCTGATTGGCCACCTGACCAGCGTCAAGCCCGGCGCCATGACTGCCAGACTGGTCGAGCCCGGTGAAGGCAAGCGCCCCCGCATATCAAGCCGCGTCGATGTGGACATGACAGGCCAGCCCGGCAGCTTTGTCGCCATCACCCAGGGCGAGATCAAGATCCTTGCATCCATAACCTCGATCAAGGCGGTGCCTTCCACCGGTGAATCCGGTACTGCCCGGACCATCCACCTCATACCGGTCGGTGAAATCAACGCTGGCGGAACATTCCAGAATGGCCTGAAAAACTACCCGGTAACCGGCGCGGAAGTACATACGGTGACCAAGCAGGAAATCGAATCCATATTCGTGAAATTCCGTGCCCAGGGTTACGCTGTCGGTCACTCCATGCTGGATGAATCAATCGACATCTGCATGGATCCGGCGGCACTGTTCGGCCGTCACTTTGCCATCCTCGGTCAATCAGGCGCCGGTAAGTCATGGGCCGTAACAAACTTCCTGCAGCGCGCTGTCAGCAAGATGCCAAAAGCGCATATCGTACTGCTCGACCTGCATGGCGAATACAGCTGGGAAGACGATGACGGCAAGCGCCACTGCGCATTTGACGAAAAAACCACGCGTTATATCGACGCCCGTGACCTGGAAATGCCCTACTGGCTGATGACGTTCGCCGAGCTGGTCGACATGCTCATCGATCGCGCGGACAGCTCCGCATCGTCACAGATTTCCTTCCTGCGCGATACCGTACATGAGCTGCGTAACAAGGCCAACAAGGACCTCGGCATCGGTGATATTTCCATCGACTCACCGGTCTATTTTTCCCTGACTGAACTGTACGATTGTTTCGAGGAAGCCAACAAGTCTTCGACCAACTTCGGCAAGGACAAGGGTCCGCTGGCCGGCCTGTTCGACCAGTTCCTCATGCGCCTGCAGAGCCGCATGAAAGACACGCGTTATGATTTTCTGCTAAACCCGAAACACCGGATCTCATCTGACACATTGCCGGGTTTGCTGCGAGACTTCGTTGGCCTGGGTGAACCCAAGGCGCAGATCACTATCATCGATCTCAGTTCGGTACCGTTTGATGTTCGGCCGGTAGTGACCGCGCAGGTTGGCCGACTGGCATTCGAGTTCAATTACTGGAATCCGAAGTTCAAGGACTTCCCGCTGCTGCTGGTTTGTGAAGAAGCACATTCCTATATACCGCGCGAAGGGAATGACCAGTTTGAAGGGACGCGGCAAACCATGCAGCGTATTGCAAAGGAAGGACGCAAGTACGGTGTGGGACTGGGTGTCGTGACACAGCGTCCGCATGATCTTTCCGAGACCGTGCTCGCACAGTGCAACACCTTTATTTGCCTGCGCCTGACCAACCCTGACGATCAGGCCTACGTCCGCGACCTGGTACCCGAGGCGGAACGTGACTTTATCGATATCCTGTCATCACTCGGTCAGGGTGAAGCCATGGTCATGGGCCTGGCTGTACCACTGCCAACCCGGGTACAGCTTTACAAACCGGACCCGCCGCCGAACAGTAACAGTGTGGATTTCTTCCGCAAGTGGTCAACCGGCCCGGATGACCTCGACGTCGATGATATTGTCGATCGCTGGCGCCGCCAGGACCGGATGCACCGTTAACTGAACCACGCAACGCTTGTATCTGTGTAGCCCGGATGAAGTATGCACGGCCGATATCCGTGCAACCGGGCTAACGGAGAATTGTATTCCTGATTGTCTCAGTCACCGCTGACTTTAGCCGTGACCTGGTCCTGATCCTGTTCTTCCAGCAAATCATCGTGACCAAGCAGGTGTAATATCTGCTCCCTGGCAGCCAGGCCGTCACGGTAACCAAGTTCCATCAGTTCCTTGCAGAATGGCGCATCGAACATCAGGTAACTCATCAATGGCCGGCCTTCGCGGGCCAGCGCACCGATCCCTTTAAGCAGCATGCGTACGGAACGCGGAAAGTTTCCCACGTATTTTGCAACAATCTCCCGCACATCCTCGCTGGGCGATATCACCAGGTAATCGATTTGCCGCAATGACGTGTCCTTGTACTCGACCCGTTTGCTGCGTGTCTCGGTAATCGTATGGTTAATGCGTCGCATCCGCTCAATATCTGCATCGAGACTGTCCATGAACAGGGTGTCGAAAATGTAGCCGGATATCTGGCCGAACGAAGGATATTTCACGTCGCGATCATCTTCCGGCTGCGCATCCTGGCCAGGATTCCTGACACCGATAATCAGCAGCCGATTGGCACCCATGTGCAGAGCCGGACTCAGCGGTGCGGTTTGTCGCATAGAGCCGTCACCGAAATATTCGTGGCGTAACTTGACGGCTGGAAACAGCACGGGTATTGCCGATGACGCCATCAGGTGATTGAGCGTCAGTTCCGTCGGTTGGCCGGTGCGCCGGGTGCGCTGCCATGGAACCAGTTCCTTGATGCCCTGGTAAAACGTAACCGACAGACCACTGGTGTAACCGGAAGCCGTTACAGACACGGCCTGTAATGCACCGGAGTCGATTGCCTGCTGAATACGCGCGAAGCGGATATGGCGTTCAAGCAATTCACGCAGGGGTGAATTATCCAGCACCGAACGTGGCTGGTTCTTGATCAGCCCGCCGAGCAGAAAATTAGTGCCCCAGCCGAACGCGCTCTTGATGGCCGTCCAGCTGTCTACTTTGAACACCTTGCCGACATGGAAATTTGACCAGATCCCCCATAGACGGTCGACACCCTCGCGAAAGCGGGTAGCCGAGCTGGCGAGGAGTACGGCATTGAGTGCGCCGGAGGATGATCCGCAGATGACGTCGAACGGGTTCTGCGCGTCCTCGGGCAGCATGTCGGCAATGGCCTTGAGCACACCTGCCTGATAGGCGTTACGCGCCCCGCCACCCGGCAGAATCAGGCCAGTGACTTGTTTTTCCTGCTTCTTTTTGAATGACAGCCAATACATACCGGGGAATAGTTACCTCTCGTGATTACTAATATATCGACCTTTATACGTATATTTATAATGGATATGGGAAATAAATTCGAATCGCGCCACAGGCACGCTTTTCCGCAGGATTTACGCTGCAACAGCCGTGATAAACCCTTGATATGGATCAATACCCGCCGTCAGCGAATATCTAGACTGGAACCAGCTGGCCCGGAGCAGAACGGACAACAACAGGAAGGGAGATTCAGGTGAAAGCCGGAGAATTATGCAACCGGGAGGTCATCACGACCACACCGGATACGTCCATACAGGAAGCCGCCCGCCTGATGCGTGACAACCACGTGGGCTGCCTCATCGTGGTCAAGGAGGTCGACGGTCAGGTCGAGCCTGCCGGAATCCTTACCGACCGCGACATCGTCATTGAACTGATTGCGAAAGGCGTCCCCATCGAGGATGTCTCTGTCGGTGATGTCATGTCGTTCGCCGTATTGAAAGTCACAGAGGCTGAAACAGTCTTTGCAACGGCGCAACGGATGCGCAGCAGGGGCGTCAGGCGGGTGCCGGTCGTCAGTACAACCGGCGCCCTGGTTGGTGTGCTGGCGCTCGACGATATTCTCTCGTTGCTGGGCGAGGAACTGTCACTGCTTGCAAAGCTGACCCGGCGTGAAGCAGAGCAGGAAACGAAGAAACGCAACCTGCCCTGCTGAGCCGATACGCTCCGCGTTAACTGCCCTTTTCTCACGGCAGTCTGTGTCTAGCGATACCACGGCGGCACCGGCGGCTGACTGTAGATACCGCCGAATTGTGGCGGCGGCACAGGCATGGCGGGCGGGCGGGTCGATGCATCGCCGGAAAATAAATCTTCCCGATGTTTGTCCATGTACTCGCGACGCTCTGCGGGCGTCATATTCTTGATAGCAGTGCGGAAAGCAGCGAACTTTTTACGTCGCTGATCGGCCTCCTTGCGCCTTTCCTCATGACGATTGGCCACATCGACTTTTTCCTGCAGGGCTTTCTGCAACATGTCGTCATGGTTCTGGACGAGGAAGTTATGCTCCTCTTCAGCCTGATTACGCATGGCCTCGTGACGCGCAATCGCCTGTTGCTGCCGCTCTTCCTGCTCCTGCAACCAACGTTCCATCTGTGCCTTGTGTTGCAGTTCACGTGCCGCACGCCATTCGCGCGCCTGCGCCTGGCGCGCTTCGCGTTGCTTGTTCATCGCTTCCCGTTGCTTGTTCATCGCTTCCCGATACTGCTGGCGACGCTTGTCCTCAACCGACACTTGCGCATCCGTTTCTTTCTTCGCCTCGACAACGGCGGGCGCTGAAGTTGCAGCCTTGTCAGCTGTTTTCGGGCTACTGGCTGCAGCCGGCGCAACTACAACACCAGCCGGTGCCTGTTTGGGTGTAACAGCATCCGGTTGTACTTTTTCTGCCGCTGCCGCTGCGTCCTGTTTACGCTGACGAATTGTCTCGCGAAACTTCTGGATTCGTTCCTCCATCCAGTTATCATCCCCGGCTTCCTCTGCGGCTTCATCGATCACCGTCTCTGCAGTTGTATCCTGCGCCACAGTTAATGGCGACAGAACAAACAGCCCGATCAACGTAAACATAAATCTTTGCGAACCCATAAGACCTCCACGGTTTTCTGACAAACCTGCTTGATTATTTGAGTATAGACTACGATTCAGCCTTAATGACTGGTCCCTTCAGAACGTGTAATTTTATTGTAAACATTGTACTTGCCGGATGGTTTACGCATGGGTATCCGCCGCACCTCCTCCAGCGTAGCGGCATCATAAACAACCAGCGCACCCTCATCTTCCCACAAACTGACCAGCGCAAAACGACCATCACGGGTAAATTCAACATGACCGGATGTTTTGCCGGGTGCCGGCCTGCAGCGTCCTGACTATTTCCAGGGTGCGCTTGTCGATGACATGCATGACGTCACGATTGGGACCGAAAAATACATCGACCCATGCATAAGGTGTGTTCTCATGACTGCGCATGAAAAATCCCGGGCCCATGGTTTCGATTTCCCGCACGACCTTCCAGTCCTGCATATCGATGACAGTCACTTTTCCGCTTTTCAGGTTCGGCGTTGCCAGCACCTGTGTATCCCTGTACTTCCAGATGATCCCGGAGCCAAGGTGCGGCATACCATCCAGCGGCAACTGCGCAACCAGCTTGCCACTGTCCAGCTCGACAATCTGACCGCCGGCCTCGGCACGGTCTGCACCGATCAGTAAGCGGTAGCTGCTGTCGAAAAAGAAATCATCGAGCACCCGCTCCAGCTTGATGCGGCGCAACGGAAAACCCGGTTTTTCGCTGTGCAATTCCCAGACTTCCGGGATATCTTTCAACGCCACGATAAAACTGCCACGTGGTGCGGCCTGGTAAACGGCACTGACACGCGAAGTCTTGCCGTCATCATCCCGGACCGGTATTACCCGAATCAGCGACAGGTCGTCTGCGTTCAAGCAACACCAGCGTGTGCGGCAAATAATTACCTGCCAGTACGGTTTTTCCGTCACCGGACACCGCCACGTTGCGCGTATTTATACCTGCCCGTATTTCTGCAACAATTTTCAGGTTATAAAGATCATACTTGCTGATCCAGCCATCGCGCGACGCAAGGTAGACGAAGCGCCCGTCCGGCGAATATTTCAGGCCGCCATGCAGCGCAAACCGGGTCGGAAAACGGTGAATCGGCTCCAGCCTGTCGCCATCGAGCACCGTGACATGATGGTCACCTTTTTCCACGACCATAAAGATATTCAACGGGTCAGCATCGAATACCGGTTTATCCGGAAGCACGCCCGGGGCGTGCAGCAATACATGTGAAGCACGAATGTCGTCTGCATTCCATTCCGGTGACACTGCCGGGGCCGTGTAGATTTCCTTGACCAGCGAATCGATTTCTTCCCCTGACAACAACTGCCCGAATGGCGGCATCTGGGTTGCCGGCCGACCTGCACGTATCACCTTTGCCGCGTCGGCCGCACGCAGCCGGCCCAGATTCCCGGGCAACAGTGCCGGACCGCTGCCGCCGAGACGGTCCTGCCCGTGGCACCCGGCACAATGCTGCCGGTAGATTCCGGATCCGGCTATACGGGATTGTTTATCAACTTCGATGAGTGCTGCAGATTTGTCCAGTCGGTAGCGGGTAACCGACACCGGCTCACCCCTGATATGCTCGGACACTTCCAGGTGCCCATCATCAAGATTACGCACCGAGAAATAACGATAGCGCTTGAATACTTCCTCGAAGTTACGCTCGAGCGGCGCAACCCATGGCACAACAAACGGGTCGAATTCTTCGTAGTAACAGGGTGTATCGCGGCACGTTGCGCCAACCGTGGACGCCAGCGCGATAGAAAAAAACAGCAGCAGGTATCGTGTGATTCGTCCGACCGTCACCACGGCACGAAGTTGTTCATGAAATTCATCGGACGCATGCTTTCACCCATCCTGCCAACCTCGTTGCGCATGGCATAACCTGTCAAATTCATGGTTTCCATTTGCTGGTTCATGCCAGCCATCGAACCATTCATACCGCGCATGTTAACCAGCATCGGTTCGAGGTGCTCCAGCTCATCCATCTTGCTGGCCATGTCATCCACCGAAATAGACATGTTGTGTACACGTCGCGTCATGGTGCGGATATTTTCCGACAGGTAGATAACGCTTTCGGAAATATGCCCGAGATGCTTGCCCATTTCCGGGTCCATACCCCGGGCAAGTGTATTGATGTCCTTGCTGAGCGTATAAATAAGGAAGAAGCCGTAGGCGGCGAGGACCACAAAGGCCAGCATGGCAGGGTAAACAATCAGCTCCCAACGACGTGCACTGGCCTCGAAGGCATCGGCAAACCGCTCCATGGCATCGCCTTCGATAACAATATTCTTGCTCTTACTCTCGCCTTGCTTGTCCATCCTTATAATCTTGTCGCTCATTGCTTATACCTTTATCAACTCCGAATCTGCCGGGTAAATCGTCCGCCATCATGCTGCCTGTTATCACAGCTTTACCATTAATAGGCGTTATCTCATTTTCAGTCAAATAACAGGCAGGATCTTCAGCCCAGGGGTCACCACTTGTCTGCAGTGCCCGCACCCGCGTATTCCCCCCGCAAATATCAAAGTATCTACATGTTTTACAACGACCTTTTATCCTCCTCGGCTGTGCTTTCAGGCCTGCCATAATCGGGTCAGAGGTATCCGCCCAGATCTCGGAAAATTTACGGTCCCGCACATTGCCGAGCCCGTAATGCCACCAGAACGTATCCGGATGTACCTCGCCCAGGTTGTCGATATTCGCAATGTTCACGCCGGAACTGTTGCCGCCCCACTGTGCGAGCTTCGCCGCCAGGTGGTCAGCCACTTCCGGATAGTGCTGTTGCGCCCATAACAGCAACCAGACGCCATCCGCATCATTGTTCCCGGTGACAAATTCCTTGTTATCTCGCACACTTGGCATGGTGCCAGGCCGCCGAGAACAGCAGATCCATGGATCTGCGCGTCATTTCGTGCCGTACATCACTGTCGCGGTTACGGTTTCCGCGACCGGCGTAATTCAGATGCGAAAGATAGAACTTGTCTATATCTTCCTCATTCATTAATTCAAGCATATCCGGCAGCTCGTTTTCATTGTCCTCCGTCAAGGTAAAGCGCATTCCTACCTTGATGCCATTTTCACGGCACAGGCGGATGCCGGCCAGAGAGGCGTCAAACGCGCCCTCCAGGCGACGAAAGCGGTCATGCGTCTCGCGCACGCCATCAATACTGATGCCAACGTAGTCGTAGCCGACCTGCCGGATGGCGTCGATGTTGTGATCCCCGATCAGCGTACCGTTGGTCGACAGGCCGACATAAAAACCCATATCTTTCGCCCGTTGCGAGATGTCGAATATGTCCGGCCGCAACAACGGTTCGCCGCCCGACAGGATCAACACGGGAACGTGGAAGTCCTTCAGGTCATCCATGACGGAATAGACTTCCCCGGTGGACAATTCGCCCTTGAAATCGATATTCGCGGATATGGAATAACAGTGCTTGCAGGTCAGGTTGCAGCGACGGATGAGATTCCAGATCACCACTGGTCCGGGTGGATGACGCTTCTCCCCGAGCGGTGTCGGATTCAACATCTCTTGCATATATTGCGATATACGGAACATTTAATTCTCCTGCCTGCCGATACGTAATCCGGTCTTCTTGAGTATGCGTGTACTGTAGAGCACTTCATGCCCGCGACTGTAACCCTCGAGCAGGGCTGCAATCTCCATCACCTGGTTTTCAACCGCCTCACGGGTACGGCCATGAACCATGGCAAACAGGTTGTATGGCCACAGCGGCAAATGGCGCGGCCGGCGGTAACAGTGACTGACGAAGTCCAGTTCTCCAACCTGCCTGCCAAGTTGTGCAACGTTGTCATCAGGTACATTCCAGACTGACATGCCATTCACCCTGAAGCCCAGTGCGTAGTGATTTGGTACCGCGGCAATGCGGCGTATTACACCGCGTGACTGCATTGCCGACAGCCGTGTCATTACAGTATCGACGTCGACACCCAGCGTATCGGCCAGTACATGATAGGGCCTGGTATCCAGCGGCAGACCGGCCTGCGTGGCCTGAATGATGCGACGGTCAAGCTCATCAATCACCGGTATAGACTCGCTGTTCGACACTATTCGGTCCGCTGATTGCTTCATTGCGCCGCACCTGCATCGAGCCGCAAACCGATATAGTATTCCTCGAGCTTTGGCATGTTATAAACCTCTATACCTGTCGCTGCTTCAATTTTATCGATGACGGCCTGCAGGCGGAACACATCGTCTGTCGCAATCACAAACCACATATTCAGCGCATGGTCGCGCTCATAGTTATGGGCGACTTCCGGCAAACCATTGACGATTTCGGTAACCGACTCCATTTCAGCCGCGGGCACTTCCATTGCGCATAGTGAAATTGCACCGCCCATTTTCTCTGCATCGTACATCGGACCAAAACGACTCAGGTAGCCCTCTTCGCGCAGTTTGCCAATGCGGCTGACGACCACTTCCTCGCTGATACCCAGTCTGTTCTGCAGCATCAAGAAAGGGGCGCGCAGACACTTCAATACCATCCTGCAACAGGTTCACCAGTTCACAATCAATCGTGTCCATTCGCACTCCGTTGAATTTCTTCTTGCCTGCCTGTATTCGCGTAACGCGCGCCGCACTGCTTGAAAGCACGCTGACTGAACAGGACCTGGTGTGGAAATTCTTCAAGCGCATGGAAGGTAACCATCTGCTCAATGCGACGCAACACGCTGTCGCGTTCACGGCCATGGATCATGCAGAAAAGGTTATAGGGCCAGTGAGGCATGTGTCGCGGACGTTGATAACACAAGGTGACACAGGACTCGCCCGCCAGCAGGCGGCCGACCCGCTCGATCTCGGCATCGGGGACATCCCAGACCACCATGGCGTTCGCGCAGTAACCCAGCGCACGATGCCTGACGACGACGCCCATGCGCTTGATCAAACCGTTCGCCTGTAACTCCTCGACACGCCTGATCACCTGTGACTCATCAAGGCCGAGCTGTTCACCGAGCGCCGCCCACGGCCGCCTGACCAGCGGCAGACCACCCTGGATTGCCGCAATCAACTCTCTGTCCATTTCGTTCAGCACCATAGCGGGAAACCCAGGTCTATATAAAAAGAACGCTCCAGCGGCAAATTGAGTACCGACAAACCGGTTGCACCTTCGATATCATGCAACACCTGATCTACCTGTGCCTGGTCCGGCGCAGTCACCACGAACCACAGGTTATACATGTGTTCGCGTTCGTAATTATGATTAACCTCGGCAAAATTATTGACGATAGCGGCAACGGCCTCCAGGTCATCCGCCGGCACCGGCAGTGCAGCAAGCGTGCTGGCGCCCGCGCGAAGCGGCGCAAAGACCGGACCGACACGACTGATCAAGCCGCGATTGTGCAGTGACTGCAACGTTGCTATCACTTGCTCCTCGCTGACACCGGTCTGTGCCGCGATCTCGGCGAACGGTTCAGCAGTGAGTGGAAAACCGCGCTGAAAGTCATTCAGCAAGGTCTTCTCCAGCGCAGTCAGTTCTGCCGGCGTATTCAGAATGGCGGGGTCGTTCTTGCGTGGCTTCATATCTATAGTCCCGTGCGGTGCGCGCGCGCCGTAAAGAAAATACCGCTTGGTTTTTCGGCATCTATACCGGTCAGCAACTCGAAACTGCCGGTATCATAAATCTTGACCCGATCTTCATCCCGCACTGACACCCATACGTGCTCACCACGCGGTGCAAATTCCATGTGCAACACCCCCTTGCCCGGCTTGAGTGTGGAGATAATCTGCAGCGTGCGTGCATCAAGCACCTGAACTGTATCATTGCGCGGATGTGCGAAGTTGACCCAGACCCGTCGCCCGCCAGGCTCCGCCTCGACAAACACCGGCTGCCCATGCACGGCTATGCGGCCTACTTCTTTCCATGTCACCGCATCGACGACCAGCACCTCGTGCTGTCCGACTGCAGGCAGAAACACATGCTGTCCGGCCACCGCCCAGCCTTCCAGGTGCGGCATCTTGTATACGGGTAACTTCTCACGGCCACGGCCGTAGTTATCCAGGATACGCCGCGCGACCGGCTCGGCCGCCCACAGATCGACCATTGCCAGGCCATCCTCACCGAACAGACCGGCGAGATAGTACCGGCCATCCGGTGTAATCAGGGCGTCGTACGGTTGCCGGCCGATGTCATCCAGAATTCGCACGCGCGGCTTGCGTCGATCGCTCATGTCGGCAATACGAATCTCGCCGGCATCAAATAATGCATAAACAAACTGCTGCCCGGGCGCATCCACCAGCCCAACCACTTTCGAGTCCTTGCCTTGCGCGTCTTTCGCCGGCAGGTCGGCAACCAGTTCCAGCGTTCCCGCATCGAATACCTTCACACCCCCCGGGGTGTAATTTGAAACCGCAACCAGCGTTCCGTCCTGCGAAATCGCGCCGCCAATACTGTTACCTGCCTGTACGACGCGCTTGACCAGCTTGCCACACAGCAGGTCGACCTTTGACAGTCCACCGTCACGACCGAACAGGTAGGCAAAGCGAGCATCGCGCGAGAATACCGCCGAGGCGTGCGACAGGTCGCCGAGACCTTCAATGCGGAACAACGCAACCATTGCCGTGGTATCCAGCACCTGCACACTGCCCGTCGCACGTTCAACGACAATGCCCAGGTCACCCGTACCACGCGTGAGACACTCGGCATTTGCAATGTTATGAAAGCCAGAGACAAAAATAGCGAGGAGAATAATCCACCTGCAGGGGCAAACCGCATCCGCCAATCGCGCCTGTAAGGCGCTCCTACACCCGTACATTAACTTGCAGGAGCGCCTTACAGGCGCGATTGACGCGCTCACAGGCCTTCCCCCTTTAACAACACATCCACCAGCCAGCGCGCATCAGCTTCGCTCAGCATTGCCCGCCACGGCGGCATTGCCGTCCCTGCCCTGCCATCAAGAACAGTATTCACCAACATCTGCGGCGGACGATCCTGCATGTTTTCCGGCAACAGCGCCGGGCCCAGCCCACCCTTCCTCGTCATTCCGTGACAGGAACCGCAGTCATGTTTAAGCAGGTAGAGTAACTCTGACTTGCGTGCAGCATCGGGATCGGTATCGGCCTGCGACAAAGCCGGGAGCGAGACAATCACAAGCAAAACTATTGCGATATATCTCATAAACGCACTCCCGTCTCACCGCTGCAGGAACAGAAGCCGGGACGGAAGATTCCGTCCCGGCTTGCTGGAAAGCACGTGTCAATAAATGTCGTGCACGGTGTTATGCACATTGAACTTACCTGTTGGTGTAACCAGGCGCTTGTCCTTGATCACTTTCTTCAGCTTACGGGTCTTGTCATCAACCACCACGATGGCTGACTCCTCCTCCTTGCCACTCCAGACCGAGAACCAGACTTCGTCACCTGCCGCGTTGTATTCAGGCTGCACAACACGCTTCGGTCCTTCGCCCTTGATACCGGCCCATTCGGCAATCGGCAGGACCTCAAAGCCCTTGTCGAGATTGTTCACATCATAAACCGCAACACTCTGACTCATCTTGGCATCCGGATTGAGGGTTGTATCGACCCACAGGTTGCTGGACTTGGGATGTGATTTCACGAACAGTGAACCGCCGCCCTGCCCCTTCAGTGTGCGTACCACCTTCCAGGCATGCTGCTTGTGCTTCACCGGGTCGGTACCGATCACGGTGACGTTCTCGTTACCCAGGGCACTGGTTACCCAGACCGGTCCGAATTTCGGATCAATCAGGTTGGCACCGCGGCCCGGATGCGGGATCTTGGTGACATCGACCATCGCGACAAGCTTGTCTTCCTTGGAATCAACGACCGCGATCTTGTCCGACTTGTTGGCCGCCGTGAGGAAGTAACGATGGGTCGAGTCCCAGCCACCGTCGTGCAGGTAACGGGCTGCACCGATAGTCGTGACCTTGAGATTATCGATATCCTCGTAGTTGACCATCAGGATCTTGCCGGTCTCTTTCACGTTGACAATGAACTCCGGGTGCTCATGCGAGGCCACGATGGCGGCCACGCGTGGTTCCGGGTGATATTCCTGCGTATCAACGGTGTAGCCACGGGTGGAGACGACCTTCAGTGGCTCAAGGGTATCGCCGTCCATGATTACGTACTGCGGCGGCCAGTAGGCACCGGCAATCGCGTACTTGTCCTCATAACCCTTGTACTTCGACGTCTCGACCGAGCGCGCTTCCAGGCCGATCTTTAGTTCGGCGACGTTATCCGGCTTCTTCATCCACAGATCGATAAGGTTGATCCTGGCATCCCGGCCGATCACGAACAGGTAGCGGCCGGTGGTCGAGAAGCGCGAGATATGCACCGCATAACCGGTGTCCACTATGTTGATGATTTCCTTGCTGTCGCCATCGATGATGGCAACCTGTCCGGCATCACGCAGCGTGACCGAGAAGATATTATCAATGTTGTAGTTGTTCATCTTCTTTTTCGGACGCTTCTTGGGATCGACCAGCAGCTTCCAGGACTTTTTCATTTCGGCCATGCCGAATTCCGGAGGCACAGGCGGCTCATGCTGAAGATAGCGCGCCATCATATCGATCTCGGCTTCGGTCAGATCGCCCGAAGTACCCCAGTTGGGCATACCGGCGGGTGAGCCGTAACCAATAAAGACTTTCAGATAATCGGTACCCGCCTTGCGGGTGATGTCCGTTGTCAGTGGCTTGCCTGTCGCGCCCTTGCGCAACACGCCATGACAACCGGCACAACGTTCAAAGTAGATTTTCTTGGAGCGCGCAAACTCATCCTTGGTCAGTGCCGGCGCTCCGGGTGTAACCACGTCCTGGCCACCCTCGAGCTCTTTGGGAACCGGGGCACCCTTGTAGCGCATCTCCGCTTCGGGTGTATCCGGATGTTCGGGTGACTTTGCAAAGGCACCGCTTGTTGCGAATGAGAGCGCACCGATAGCCACCAGGCACGCAACTCGGGAAATCCCTGACTTGTTCATTATCCTCTCCTCCACGTCCATTATCATTGGTTGCATGCTACCGCCAGGTGCACTAATAGCCTTGACCTATGTCAACCGGAAATTTAAATCCCGCGCCATATCAGGTGCTTTTCCCGGACTGGATTCGTTCCAGCGCCGCCTTGCTTTTCTCACGCCTGATGCGCTTTTCAGACAGGGGCGGGCAGTTATGGTCATCCCAGTAAGTGACCTGGCAATCGAGACAGTAATGGCACTCGTTGGGATTGATTTCACCGGTCGGCCGGATGGCCTGCACTTCACATTGTTTGGCGCATATCTGGCAGGGACGGCCACACTCCTTGCGTCGACGCAACCAGTCAAAAATACGTAATGGCGCCGGAATCGCCAGCGCAGCGCCCAGCGGACAGATGTATTTACAGTAGAACTTGCGGTTGATGAACGCGATGATGACCAGCCCCACGGCGTACCAGAAGAACACCCCGTCACGGTTGAAATGCAGCACGATAGCGGTTTTGAAGGGCTCGATTTCAGCAGCCTTCGCTGCATGACCGATCGATTGCAGCGACAGGCCGAACAGGCCAACGAAAATAATGTACTTCAGCGCGGTCAGGCGTTCATGCACGACCGGTGAGAACTCCCATGCCGGAATTTTAAACCGCTGTGCCAGCTGGTGAATAAGCTCCTGCAGCGCACCAAACGGGCATAACCAGCCACAATAAACACCACGCCCCCACAACAGCAATGTCAGTGCCACGAATCCCCACAGGATAAAAATCAGCGGATCCACCAGGAATGACTCCCAGCTGAACCGGTGCAGGATGGCATTGATAAAGGTAAATACATGAATCACTGACAATTGCGCCAGTGTGTACCAGCCGATAAAAAACAGCGTAAAGAGGAGATAAGATGTACGTACCACCTTCAGCAGCCCCGGACGACGCGTCAGCCAGTCCTGGAACAACAGGATGAATACCAGCACCCCCAGGGCAACGCACAACACGCCCACCTGCCACCAGCGGTCGCGCCAAACCGCGACCCAGAAGGGCTCGGTGGTCTCACCCAGCCACCAGGCCGGCGGCACCGTGTTTTCCGGCATTACCGACGATTGAACACGCGACTCACCGGGCGCGGCTGGCACCAGCGTGGCCCCGTGTTTATCTGCTACCTGGATGCCGCGCGATTCAGCCACCTTTTTCACTGACTTCATGACCGTCGCATTCATCACCATGGCGGTGATACTCGCCCCGGTGATGCCGTCGATAATGACATGTCCCTCACGGGGTGTGCCGCCAATCTTGACACGCTGGTCTATCGATACACCCCGGTATTGATCAACATACTTTCTCAGGTCCTGCTCGGTTACCCCGACGACCAGGATCGGTTCCGAGTGTCTGGTTATTTCCAGGCCCGTGAGAATACCGGCGACATCGACACCGACCAGCAGGGTAATCGGCTCGCCTGAATAGGCCGGGATCGGGGCTATATCGGTGGTGCGTATGACGTAACCGAGCAACTCACCCTGCCGGTACACGGCTGCCGCCAGCGGATCACCCTCGAACGCACTGACATTGTCTGCCTGTGGGAAATACTGCTGCGCAAGGTCGGCAACCGCGTCCGCCCTGACCACGCCGGCAGTCGCTGCCAGTAGCAGCCAGCCAATCATCAGCAGGGTGGATTGCCAGGCAAGGGAGGCGCGCAGCCCCGGTCGCGCAGCATGGAAGGTAGCCATTGCTGCATTATTCGCCGTAACTGCTGCCCGACCTTGATCTCTGTCAAGGATAGAGTCCGGCAGGGGCGGCTTACTGAAACCTGGCGTTATTGCGAATACTGTCGAAACACATCAAACACAAAATTAATCGCGCATAACAGCACTGCTGCAATATACTCACAGCTGAAATAGCGCAAACCGGGCACCCATGGAAATCATTTATTTCACCCTGGCGGCAATCTTCCTGTACCTCGCTGCCGACTGGATACTCAAGCGCGCCGAACAGGCCGCCGGCCGGCACTTCAAATACCGCAGCCTGATATTTTTCGCCATTCTTTTGACAATGGCCGTCACCTCGTTTGCCCTCATACGCCAGCTGGGCGGTTAGCCCGACTCCACAATACAAGGCATCTCATTCAGCCTCGACGGGAGGCCTGCAACTAAAACACCCCGGAGTCCGGCTCCTTGACATAGGTCAAGGAGTTACGTCGCCATTAGTAGTCTTCTAGCGATCAATAATATGCGACATTTTGTCGCGCCTATAACCCGCACATCGAGGAGACAACACAATGGCCGACTCCGAACATACCGGCGCGTCTGACCCGGACAACGAACGTATCCCCGTCATGCAACGCATTCTTGATAACCCGTTCCTGCTGCTGTTTCTGGGTGTCGTGATGCCAACGGTGTTCTATGTGATATGGGGCATCATGGAAATCGTCACCATTCCAATCGCCAAGTAACCCAGGGAGCACAACACCATGGCTATTACTCCTCCCCCGCAGCGTATCTGGTGGAACCTGCCCGTTGCACGTTCTGAAATTATCTGGGTCATCGTGGCCTTTACCTGGGGCCTGGTGATGTTCTCCGCCATGGTCTACTGGCACATGGAAGGTGAGCAGAATCTCTCCAACGAAGCCTATCGCATTACGCCCGAAGCATTTGCCGAGAAGACCAACGCCATGGTGGAGCAATACCAGGTGCGCGAAGAGCAAGGCGTACCGGTTGTGCATCCCCCACCCGGCAGTGATGTTTACCTGATTGCCAGGCTCTGGCAGTGGTGGCCCATTATCGAATTCGAGAAAGACCAGTCCTACCGGCTGCATCTGTCGTCCATGGACTGGCTGCACGGATTCTCGTTGCAACCGGTCAATATCAACCTGGAGGTTCACCCCGGGTATGACATGGTTCTTACGGTTACTCCGAATGAGTCTGGTGAATTCGGTGTGATATGCAATGAATTCTGCGGCATTGGCCATCACAACATGATCGGCAAAATGTACGTTACGGAATAACAGGGGAGACACGATATGTCAGACTTTAATCATCGCGTTTGCCCGGCTACCGGGTTACGTATCCACAAATCAGCAGAAAACCTGATCAAGGCCAATGCGTTTGTTTCCATCGTTTTTCTGGCTGTCGGCGGCCTGTTTGGACTGCTGGTCGCACTCACCCGCTGGCCCGGAGTGCATCTCCTCCCGGCCGACTGGTTCTACCTTGCACTGACCGCGCATGGTCTCGATGTACTGCTGGTGTGGATTATCTTTTTCGAAATAGCGGTCATGTACTTTGCCTCGGCGGTTTTGCTGAACTCAAGGCTGGCCACGCCCCGCTGGGCCTGGGCCGGGTTTGTGCTCATGATTATCGGCGCAGCCCTCACTAATATCGCGGTCTTGCAGGGCAACTCCAGCGTCATGTTCACATCCTACGTACCGATGATGGCAGAACCCCATTTCTACCTGGGGCTGATCCTGTTCGCGGTCGGTGCGTTGATCGGCTGTTTTGTCTTTTTCGGTACCCTGGTAGTCGCCAGGGATGAAAAGACCTATAAGGGATCGATCCCGCTGGTGACGTTCGGCGCAATGGTTGCCGCCATTATTGCCGTATTCACAATTGCCTCGGGTGCGATCATCCTGGTTCCGACCTTCCTGTGGTCACTCGGTCTCATCGGCAATATCGACAGCCTGATGTACCGGACCATCTGGTGGGCCATGGGTCACTCCTCCCAGCAGATCAACGTCGCGGCACATGTCTCGATCTGGTACATGGTTGCTGCCGTGGTTCTTGGCGCCAGGCCGTTGTCGGAGAAAGTCAGCCGCGGCGCCTTCCTGCTGTACATCCTGTTCCTGCAACTCGCCAGTGCGCACCATCTGCTGGCGGACCCGGGTCTCAGTTCCGAGTGGAAGATTTTCAACACCAGTTATGCCATGTACCTGGCGGTACTCGGCAGCATGATTCACGGCATGACCGTCCCCGGCTCCATCGAAGCCGCCCAGCGTGCCCGCGGCTTTACCACTGGCCTGTTCGGCTGGCTGCGCAATGCGCCCTGGGGTAATCCGGCCTTCTCGGCAATGTTCATCTCGCTGGTTACGTTTGGTTTCCTGGGCGGTATTTCCGGCGTGGTTATGGGTGTCGAGCAGATCAACCTGATCATCCATAACACCATCTATGTGCCGGGCCATTTCCATGCAACCGTGGTTCTCGGTACCACGCTTGCCTTTATGGCGGCGACCTACCTGCTGATACCGCTGATATTCCAGCGCGAGCTGGTCATGAAGAAGGTGGCCATGTGGCAGCCCTACATGTTCGGTATCGGGGTTACAGGCATATCGGTGTTCATGATGGGCGCCGGCACACTGGGTGTACCGCGCCGGCACTGGGACATCTCGGGTGCGGATTCCATGTTCAAGTTCGACTTCCCGGGTGCGGCCTACCTGATGATGGGCCTGAACGGCATGTTTGCCGTACTGGCAACAATCGGTGGCATTATGTTCGTGGTCGTCGTACTCGGCTCCCTGCTGTTTGGCAAGAAGACCGGTGACAAACCACTGGAAGGCCTGACCATGACAACCGTCGCCGAATACGGCAGCGCGGCTCATCCAAAGATTCCGGGAACCATTGTCCTGGTCGGCGTGTTCTTCGTGACGTTCATCCTGTACTACTTCGTCAACTGGAAGTACCTGGCCGAAGTCTGGCCGCTCCGGTAAGCGGCTGAACAGGCTGAATCCCGATGAAAGAGACCGCAGCGCTCGTCTACTCGGTATTCAAGGTCCGCATAGGAATGGCCATTATGCTGACGGCACTGGCGGGTATCGCAGTGGCGCCGGGGCCGGCACCGGAACCCTGGCAAATTCTGGTACTGGCACTTGCCGTGCTGTTGTCCTCGGCAAGTGCCGGCGCCTTCAATATGTTCATGGAGCGCGACCTGGACGCGCGCATGAACCGCACCCGGGGCCGGCCGTTTGTTACCGGCCGTTTTATCGCCAACGGTTACTGGCTGAGCGGCATCGTGCTGCTGCTGGCGTTTGCCATTGCCGCTGCAGTCCTCGCAACCAATGCCGTGGCCGCGTTCTACGTATTCATGGGCGCCTTTGTCTATGGCGTGGTTTACACCGTCTGGCTGAAACGCCGCACCTGGATGAATATCGTGGTGGGCGGCCTGGCCGGCAGCTTTGCCGTTCTCGCCGGTGCTGCGGCAGTCGATCCCGGACTGGCGCCCGCGCCGATCATACTGGCAGTGGTACTGTTCCTGTGGACCCCGCCCCACTTCTGGAGCCTGGCCTTCAAATACAAGGATGACTACGCGGCTGCGGGCGTACCCATGCTACCGGTCGTGGTGAGCGAGAAAGCGGCGGCAAACATTATTCTCGGGCATACCGTCCTGCTGGTCGCGCTGTCATTAACACCGGTTATGTTTGGCCTCGGCTGGATTTACCTGCTGGGTGCCGCTACCGGTGGCGGCCTGTTTGTCTGGACCAGCGTGGCGCTGGCACGTAACCCGTCACCGGAAACGGCGATTAGCAATTTCCATGCATCCTTACTGCAGCTGTGCCTTTTATTGATTGCCGCCATTCTGGATGCGTGGCTACTCTAGCAGCCTTGTGCGGACAAGGGTTTTCCTGAACGTCCGGGTACACCGCAACACACGGACTTTACTGTCCAGCGCCGTATGTCTCTCTGGCAAGAATCGAATTAACCACTGTTAAAAACAGTCGGTTCACAGCATGCTACATTAACGTATTAGCAGATATGTAATTTGATATTTACGAGACTGTCGATGACTGCAAACAACAAAGTACCCGGTTACATCCTGATTTTCACGTGTCTGCTCTTCACCGGCAGCATCACTGCCGCCGACCAGCACGATATGTCGGCAGCCGATCACGGGCAGAAAAACCATACTGCCATGCATGACCATGAAAAAGGTGCCGACTACGACGAGAAAGCCGCCCTTGCCCTGAGCCAGGCGGCAATGGGACAGGTGCTTGGCGATTACGAATTCCTCGATGGCAACGGCAAGCGGATAACACTGGCCTCCATGCGCGGCAAACCGGTAATTATCAGCCTGATCTATACCAGCTGTTATCACGTCTGTCCGACAGTCACGACCAATCTTGCCAGGGTCGTCGACATTGCGCGTGCCGCGCTGGGCGATGACAGTTTCTCGGTTCTGACCATTGGCTTTGACACCCCGGTTGATACCCCGGACAAGATGCGCCTGTTTGCCAAACAACGCAGCATTGACCACAACAACTGGCACTTTGTCAGCGCCAGTGCCGACACCATGCAACGACTGGCCCGGGATGTCGGTTTCAGTTATTTCAGTACACCGAAAGGCTTTGACCACATGATCCAGGCCACGCTGGTCGATGCCGACGGCAAGATTTACCGACAGGTTTACGGCATGGCCCCCGAACCACCCGCACTGGTCGAGCCACTCAAGGAAATCCTTTACGGCAAACAGGTTAGCGCCTCACCGCTGGACGGCTGGATCAACAACATAAAACTGTTTTGCACCGTGTATGACCCGAGCACAGGCAGGTACCATTTCGATTACTCGATATTTATCGCCCTCGGCCTCGCCGTCCTGATGCTTGGCGGAACCGCCTGGTTTATTATCAGCGCCTGGCGCAAGGCACCGCCTTCCGGGCCGGCAACATAGAATCAACCATGGTAATTCACGACATATGAACGGCTTGCGCTCTGCTGCCAAGGCATCCTTCGAATACGTCGAGAACGTGTTCGACCGGGCATTCGGGCCTGAACTTAATCCCATGCACCAGCTTGGCGCCCTTGGCTGGTTCTTCTACTGGATTGTCATTGTCAGCGGGCTCTACCTGTATATCTTTTTCGACACCGGCATTGACCAGGCCTACGAATCACTGGAATACATAACCAATGTGCAATGGTATGCCGGCGGCGTCATGCGCAGCCTGCACCGCTATGCATCGGATGGCCTGATTATCGTCATGATGCTGCACCTGCTGCGTGAATATTCAATGGACCGTTACCGCGGTGCGCGCTGGTTCTCGTGGTTCACCGGGGTACCCCTGCTGTGGTTCGTCTATGCCTGCGGCATCAGCGGTTACTGGATGGTCTGGGATGTGCTTGCACAGTACATTGCCATCGCCACCACCGAGTGGCTGGATTCCCTGGGCATTTTCGGCGAAACAATTGCACGCAATTTCCTGAACCCTGAAATCCTCAGCGGCCGGTTCTTTACCCTGATGGTATTCATTCACATTGCAGTGCCGCTATTCATGCTGCTGGTCATGTGGATTCACATCCAGCGACAGAATCATGCACGGGTGAACCCGCCGAAGGGGCTCGCCATCGGTACCCTGGTTATGTTGCTGGCACTGTCCCTCATCAAGCCGGCGGTCAGCCAGGCACCTGCCGACCTGGGCACTGTCCCCGCGATCATCAACCTTGACTGGTTTTACCTGGCAGCATATCCCTTGCTCGACAAGTTTACCGGGCTGACCATGTGGGCAATCGCCGCTGGCGGCACCCTGTTGTTATTGTTGCTGCCCTGGCTGCCACCGCGTCGTCGCGAAGCGGTCGCCGTGGTTGACCTCGACAACTGCAACGGCTGCGGCCGCTGCGTGGATGACTGCCCGTTCACCGCGGTAAAACTCCAGCAGCGCACCGACGGGGCTACGTATTCCGATGAAGCCGTGGTCACGAGTGACCTGTGCACCAGCTGCGGCATCTGTGCCGGTGCCTGCCCGACGTCCACACCCTTCCGACGTGCCTCCGAACTGGTTCCCGGCATCGACCTGCCGGATCACGGCATGCAGGCATTACGTGATGATGCAGTGGCCGCGGCAGCCGGACTGTCCGGGGATGCGCGCGTGATTGTTTTCGGCTGCAAGAATGGCCCCGATTTAAACAGGCTCAAAGGACCCGGCGTGGCCGCGCTGGAACTGCAATGTATCGGTATGCTGCCACCCTCCTTCATCGATTTCCTGATCACCGGCCATCACGTGGACGGAATTTTCCTCACTGGCTGCACCCTGGGTGACTGCCATAACCGGCTCGGTAACCAGTGGACCGAGTCGCGCCTTGCCGGTGAGCGTGACCCCTACCTGCGCGAGCGCGTGCCGCGTGAACGCATCGGTAAATGCTGGGCCGGTTCGGTCCGGAATGCACGCCTGGCGCAGGAACTCGCCGCGTTCCAGGCACGCCTTGCGAAGCTCCCGCCATACCAGCGTTCGCCACGTTCAACGGCCAGCAAACAGCCGGCGGAGAACAGTGAAACCAATGGCTAAAATCTTTAAATACTTCGGCCAGGCCATCGCCTACACACTGTTTGCCATACCTGTTGGCTACTTTGCCACGCAACCCGCCTATACTCATCTCGATCCGGGCAAGGCGCAGATCAAACTCAGTTTCGGTCATGCCGGCGAACACACGACAGAATGCCGGCGGCGAACGCAGGAAGAACTGAACGAGCTGGCCCCCAATATGCGCCGACCGACCGAATGTCCACGCGGCCGAATGCCGGTATTTGTCGAACTGGAACTGGACGGTGAGTTACTCTACCGTGCGGCACTGCCGCCATCCGGCCTTGCGGGAGATGGTGTCTCTACCGCCTACCAGACATTTGCCGTTGCACCCGGCCGGCACAGGCTGGTTGCGCGGCTACGCGACAGCAGGCGCACTGACGGTTTTGACCATGAACAGGCCGCCGACATTACGCTATCACCGCGTCAGAATTTTGTGATTGATTTTCACCCGTCCAGGGGCGGGTTCCTGTTTTTGTGAGGCTGTCATGGTACTGATTGAATGGAAAACTGAATTCGAGGTAGGCATTCCCGATGTCGATCATGAGCATCAGGAAATCATTGCGCTTATCAACGACCTACACGAGGCCATGTCCGGCGAGAACGCAACCATCTCTGTCATGGATTTCCTCGGCGAAATTTATGCGCATGTAGCGGCACATTTTGCCCTTGAAGAAAAAATCATGCGCACAAAAAGGTACGATCAATACGCGGATCACAAGTCAGACCATGAACGTCTGCTTGACGAACTACGCGACATAATGGATGACTATGAAGAGAATGCCTATTTCAGCGACAAGGAATTTGCCAGTCATGTCGAACGCTGGTTTACCGAGCACTTCAAGACCAAAGACGCACGCCTGCACAAACACCTTGGGTAACCGGCACTGCTCCCCGGATAAATGTGAAATGAAACAGGCCTGGTCAACGCCACCTGACCTGACAGACAGTAACCTTGCATAATGTTTTGCATGTTTGCCGCATCACCCCGCACCCTGAAGATTCTTGCTGCCCTGTTCTGGTACAGCGGTGCCGTCGTCCTGCTGACCAAGGGCACCACCCTTCTGCTGGAAGCCGATTCCCTGCAACCGGGACGCAACTGGACATGGCTGACCATCGCTGCGGGACTGACTATCGGCTGGCTGAAGGTGAATTTCATTTTCCGCCGGAGTTGCCGGAATAACCTGACGAGGATAGCGCTGCTCAGTGCACCAAAAATATGGCAGTTTTACCGGCCCGGATTCCTGCTGTTTCTGGTGGCCATGATTATTATCGGCTCAACGCTGTCCAGGATGGCGCACGGCAATTACACTTTTCTGTTAGCCATGGTGATAGTGGATTTCAGCCTTGCCACCGCATTGTTCGGTAGCAGCTACGAATTCTGGCAGCGACAGGTCGTTACAAACAACACCGGAACCCCGATAAACGGAACAGGTTCACGAATGAACACTGATCACGACAGCGAAGACACGGACCTCAACAAGCTGCTACTGGAAATGCCGGGAGAGCGGATGCGCCGCCTGTGCATCGGCTGGCTGTTGCTCGCACTGGGTTCGCTGGTAGTAGCCGGACTGCTGACGATTGTCATCGTAATGTCTCGCACCCCCTATATTCAGGACATATTTCCATGGGTTGACCTGTTCCATACCGCGCTTGTCGTACATGTTGACCTGACTGTACTGGTCTGGTTCCTGGGCATGGCGGGCGTCATCTGGAGCTTTAACAGCAAGGACAATTGCACGAACTGCGGCTGGCTGGCACTGCTGTTGTGTGTTGCCGGCTCCGCGATTATTTCCGTGTCGCCATTCCTGGGATCCGGCAGCCCCTTGATGACGAACTATATCCCGGTCCTGAATGACCCCCTGTTCCTGGCGGGGCTGATTATTTTCGGTTGCGGATTTCTGCTGCTGGTGTTACGCGGACTGCTCTATTCCCGCCCGATTGGCATGCGTGTTACCGGGCTGGGCGCATTACGGTTCGGACTGTACTCGGCATTGATTGCCGCAGCGACCGCAATCGGCGCACTGCTGGCTTCCGGCCTTGGTATGCCGGACACGATACAGGGCGAGTATTACTTTGAGCTGCTGTTCTGGGGTGGCGGTCATACCCTGCAGTTCGTCCATATCCAGCTGATGCTGGTCTGCTGGCTATGGCTGGCGACGGTGTCCGGCATTGCCTTCAGGCTGACGCCGAGAATAGTGATGTTCCTGTTCGCCTTCGGACTGATCCCGGTTCTGATGACGCCTGCCGTCTATATTGTGTACGACATGGCATCGGCGGAACATCATTCCGCGCTGACCTGGCTGATGCAATTCGGTGGTGGCCTGGCGGCATTGCCGATTGGCCTTGTAATTCTGTTCAATCTTGTCAATTCCATGCGCGGCCCGGCGCGCCCCAGCCCGCAACGTTCCGCGCTGTTTTCATCCATGATCCTGTTCGGGGTAGGCGGCATCATCGGGTTTATGATCCATGGCAGTAATGTAACGGTACCTGCCCACTACCACGGCTCAATCGTGGCCGTGACCCTGGCCTACATGGGTGTGACCTATCATATCCTGCCACTGCTCGGCTTCAGGCGACCCATGGATCGACCCGCCATCCTGCAACCCTGGATTTACGCCAGCGGGCAACTGATGCACGTGATCGGCCTGGCCTGGTCAGGTGGTTATGGCGTGCAAAGAAAGACAGCGGGAGGCGAACAGGCCCTTGACGGTATTGAAAGAATTGCCGGCATGGGATTGATGGGCCTGGGCGGACTGGTTGCCGTCATCGGCGGCATCATGTTCCTGGTCATTACCTTCAAGGCAATGTGGCCGGGCAAGGCAGGAAATTACGGCTGATCGTCAGGTATGGCACCGCTTGTATGCGGAACCTGTCAGGCTACAAAGATGTGAAACGCCATCAGGTAAATGATAACGCCGGTAACGGACACATACAGCCAGATGGGCAGTGTCCAGCGGGCAAGACGCCGGTGGCGGCTAAAACTTCCCTTTATTGCCAGGCCGGCAGTAACCAGAACAAGCGGGAACAACACCGCGGCCAGGATCACATGTGATGCAAGTAACGAGAAATACACCGGACGTATGGCACCGACACCCGCGAACGGAATATTGCCTACTTTCGCATGATAGTAGAGATAGAAAACCATGAAGACAGTCGACACGAGCAGTGCACTCACCATGCATACGCGATGTGCTGATGTATTCTTCCGCCGCACAAAAAAGTAACCCAGGCTAACCAGCGATGCGGCCGTGGTATTAAGTATTGCCAGAAAAGGCGGAATGACAGGAATGATATCCATATTGACTACGGATTATTACCGATTCGCGCGCCCATGAACAGATGGCAACCCGGTATCGCGCAGTACCTGCCATCGACAGGCACCTGCATCTCCCCGTCCAGCCCACCGCCCCGGCCTGGCACGAAAACACACCCTGCAGAAACGACAGGTTCTGCCTGCAGCATTACGTCCATTGCTCCCATGGCGCTCAATAAGGCACGTCATAACACGTGACACCGCGTGCCCGGTTTAACAATGGCTGACTTGCACACAGGCTGTTACAATTCAGCAAAATTACCTCATTAACAGCAACCCGTTTCGCGTAACCATGCCGTACGTGGAAACATCTATACTAAACCAATGCAATCATCCCCTATTAAACCTGAAGAACTTCGCCGCAACCCCCTGTTCTCGGCGCTTGATGAACAACAGCTTGGCCGCTTACTGGCCACTGTGCGCACGATCCATCTTGACGAGGGACAGCGGCTGTTCGAATGCCAGCAGGAGGCGCACCATTTCTACATGCTCCGCAGTGGATCGATACGTCTGTTTCTATCCACGCCCGATGGCATGGAAAAAGTTATCCACCTGATTTCGCCCGGCGCAACATTCGCGGAAGCCATTGCATTTATGGACGAGCAACGTTACCCGGTCAACGCAGCCGCACTTTGTAGTTCGGAGGTCATAAGTTTCTCAAACGAGACTTTTCGCGGCATCCTGCGTGAATCAACCGATACATGTTTCCGACTCATGGCGGATATGTCTTCCTGGCTGAAGCGGCAATTGAATGATATTGATGCACTGACACTGCAGAATGCATCACTGCGCTTCAGTAACTTTCTTCTGCAACAGGCACCGCCCGAACAACAGCATGATGTGCGCATCGAATTGTCCGCCCCCAAGCAGGTCATCGCATCACGCCTGTCAATACAACCAGAATCACTGTCACGCATATTTCGCAATATGCAGGACAATGGGCTCATTCGCGTGGAAGGTAATATTATTCATATCCCCGATATCAAGCGTCTCACCATGCCGGACCCGTCAAGTTAAAGCCGGATTTCACTGCTATATCAGGGGTCATATACGAATTGACCTGGATCAATGACAGCCCTCTCTACGCCGACTATTAATGAGCGGCGCATATCAAGGCAGCCGCGCCCTTACTGGCAACAACTGGTTGCCACCCCTGCTGTACCGAACACGCTGCCCGCAGGAACCTGATCTTGATTGTCCGGAGCCCCGAGTCATGTCTGTTTTCATAACGCTGCTTGCAACCATCCTGCTGCTATTACTGGTTGCGGTCTTTGCCATATGGCTGCCGGTTGCAATCGTCTTCAACGTCAGGGCAGGCATGGCATACCGTGAGAAACTTGCCGGCAAGATAGAAAAAATGCGCCTCGGTAAAATGCTCGCAGCGCTGGGTGTCGATATCGATGCTTACATCAGCAACGAACGCGGCGTGGACATCCATGACCATGTCACCCGTTGCAAGCAATGCTCCAATACCAGTGAGTGCGATGAGCGGATCTCACAGGGTGACATCAACGCTGACGAGATCGCGTTTTGCAATAACGAGCAATCCCTGCATAAACTGACGCACAGTCCTGATTAGCAGTCCCACTCAATGCAACCCATTCAAAACCAGGCGCCACCTGCTTACCCGGCAATACTGAACCTGGGATTCCGGCCGTTCTTTGCTGCAGCCGCGCTATTTTCCGTTTTCACGACCCTGGCATGGGCAGGCATTTACCTGGCCGGCTGGGACCTGCAATCCACGGCGCTGCCGCCGGCCACCTGGCATGCCCATGAAATGATTTTCGGCTACAGCCAGGCCGTCATTGCCGGCTTTCTGCTGACGGCTGTCGGCAACTGGACCGGCAAACAAATGCTGCACGGCTACCCCTTGCTCGCCCTGCTGCTGCTCTGGCTGGCTGCACGTGTACTTTTCCTTGCGGGTGAAAATGTTTCAACCGTCCTGTTGGCCGGCGTGGATTGTGCGTTCACGATATTCCTGATTATTGCCCTGCTGATCCCGATACTCCAGGTCGGACAAATGAAACAGCTCGGCATCATTTCCAAGCTGCTACTAATGCTTGCCAGTAATCTGCTGTTCTACGCAGGCATGCTGGGCCTGCTGGATGACGGTATACGCATCGGACTGTATTCGGGTATTTACCTGGTCGTTGCACTGATACTTGTGCTGGCGAGGCGAGTATTTCCGTTTTTTATCGAACGCGGCGTGGGATATATTGTTGAACTGAAGAATCGTACGTGGCTCGATATGTCGAGCCTGGTCCTGTTCCTGGCATTCTGGGTTGCGGACATCCTGCGTCCCGACTCATTACCGGTCGCGTTACTCGCCCTGACCTTGCTGGCACTGCATGCAGTTCGACTGGCTGGCTGGCATACAGCAGGCATCTGGCAGAAACCGTTACTGTGGGTCCTTTTCCTGGGATACCTCTGGCTGGTTATCGCGTTCGCACTCAAGGCAGCCGTGTATTTCTTCGGCATCTCACCGTTCCTTGCACTGCATGCATTTTCCTATGGCGCAATCGGCATGATTACGCTGGGCATGATGTCGCGCGTCACGCTGGGCCATACCGGCAGGGACATGGGTGATCCACCGTCTGCGCTGCTGCCGGCCTTTGCGCTACTGTTTGCCGGCTCACTGACCAGGGTATTGCTACCGCTGCTGGCGCCCGCACACTACAAGATCTGGATTGGCCTGTCACACGGACTATGGGTGATCGCATTCACCCTGTTTATATTTATATATTTACCCATGCTGACGCGAGCACGTGTCGACGGTCAGCCAGGCTAGGCGTCATCACAGTGCCTGCAGCACGCTGGTCAATCAGTGCAAGCTCCGCACACGGATAGTCCGACAGCCGCCTGTTAACCAGGCAACCTGCGCAGCACGTGGTGTGAAAGCTTCCGTATTCAGATTATTCCGGTGTGTGCGGCCTGTCGATTTCGCGCAGCTCTTCCCGCTTTGACTGCAAACCCGCCTGGTAACCGGCTGCATCGCCGTAGGGGAAAAAGCGCGGATAACGCTCATGTGCACCAGGTAACCGGTGCGCATGCCGAACCGGGCACCAGTACTGCTCGGTGCGAGACAGTATCTCCCTGGCATACGCGATAACACCGCCCGCATAACCGCAATAGGTGCAGTTGATTTTCTCGATCGTGTTCAGGTAGCCGAGCCGGTGGCGGTCGTTAACCATGTAGGCAAGTCGCCTGACACGCGGGATACCGTAGGCACGGAAACATATGTGCTGGTAGACCGTCAGTGCCACATCAAGCAACACCAGCGGAACAACCATGCTGTAGATAACCGGTGCGACCAGTATGCTGCCCGGATTTGCGTGCAACAGGTAGCGCATCGAACCGATACGGTACTTTTTCTGAAATTCCCTGACCTCGTCAGTAATGCGAATTCGACCGTTATCAAGCGTGCAACGGAACTTTTCACGCGCATCGTCAAAATCGGTTTCCAGCTGCTCCTGCAACCTGCGCATTTTCTCAAGAACGCCCTGAACTTCACCCTGCATACCACTCTCCCGTGATAAACCGTGCACACCTGTTCAGTCACAGTATGGCGAGTTTCACGCGCAGTGACATATGTATAAATGCAAGAATCCCCGTCCGGAAACCGGTACCGGCACAGGCAGGCTTAAGAAAATAACACCGCGGCTCGCAAGCTAACACTGCGGTTTTTTCTGCCGGGTTATCTAATACCAGCACCGGTACCCGCCTGCCTACGACCTAGGTGCAATGGACATTCTGCCCACTTGGTATAGGATTATAGTCAGCGTCGGATAAATGGCGCGCGTATCACCTCAGGACGGTGTAACAGGAGGGCCGAAAGATGCGCAGAATGTTAATAATAATCAGTTGTATAGCGGCCACTGCCCCGGCAGCCCAGGCTGACGACAAGGAAAAAACCCTGTACGCAGCGGCACCGGCCACCACGACGCAGTGGCATCAAACCAGCCTCGGCATGCAGCCGCTGGACTACCGGAATTCCACCAGGCAGAACCAGCGCATCGTGCAACAGGGTTTGGCGAACTGGGCCAATCGGAAACTGGCCGATAATCGTAGCTACGCCCCCGCGGTCGGCCTTCTGGGTGCGACCATAGCCCTGGCGGCAAATGACCGCCGCTATCACTTCAACGAAGCACGGACCATGGGGCTGGTGATCCGGGACAGTACACGCAGTAATCGTACCCTGCTGCTGGAATACAGAAAAAGCTGGTAAATCGTCCCGGCCGGATAGATCGCCCCACCGCGTCCTGCATTAAACTGTCAGCATGGACAGTTCACTCAGGCGCGCGGCGATTACCGCGCTTATAACGGTCGCCACACTGTGCCTGATCGAACTGCTTGACCGCGTCCTGCAGCTCGAGCTGTATCGTTTCGGCGTCTATCCCCGCAGCCTGGCCGATCTGCCCAATATCATGTCTGCGCCGTTGATACACGGTAGCTGGAATCATGTGTTATCGAACAGCTTCCCGCTGATCATCCTGTTGACGGCATTACTGTACGTCTACCCCCGTTCAGCCATACCGTCACTGGCGCTGATTTACATCGGTTCCGGCATTTGCGTCTGGCTGTTTGCGCGTGAAAGTTACCACTACGGGGCCAGCGGACTGACACACGGCATGATGTTCTACATCTTTACCAGCGGCATACTGCGGCGCGACCGGCGGTCGATCGCACTGTCCCTGATCGTGTTCTTTTTATACGGCGGCATGATCTGGTCAATCTTTCCGCAGGAACCCGGCATCTCGTATGAAAGTCATTTTTTCGGAGCAGCTGCCGGCGTCATCGCTGCATTCGCTTTCAGTCGCCGCGATCCGGCGCCCCGGAAAAAACATTATGACTGGGAAGATGAGGACATGGCTGACGACACTGGCCAACAGGGTGATGAACAATGAACGGGTCGGCTTATGCTCGCCAGGCATCCATCGCCGTGCGGTACTGCAGCAGATGATAATAGCCACCATCGACAATACATGCACCAGTAAAAGTAGCGCAATCGTAGACAGTGTGAGACAGGGAGGTTAAGCGTTTATAAACAGGATAGTTAAAATTTGCACACCCCATACGCACATGCAGTGCGCATGGGGGATAAACAACGATTGAATAAAACCGGAACCCAGGCCAGAGCCGGCCTGGCTGTATCGTCAGTCGGCTGTATGTGATTTGTATGTATTGATCACTGTACGCAACATCAGGCCAAGCTCCATCAGAATCGCGGTCGATAAAAACAGGCCGGCGCCAAAGCCCGCCATGCCGGACGCAGCAGGCACTTCAATCATGTGGGTCAGGCCCTGGTAAACCGCTAACCCGCCAAACAGGGTATGGGCAAATAATCGCGGCCTGGCAATCGCCACCGCCAGAACACTTGCGACCAGCAGGAAAGCAACCGGCAGAACAAGATTCAGCTGTGGCCAGCTCAGGCTGACGACGCCCAGTAACAAACCGACCCGCAAACAGGGCAAGCACAAACGACATGTCGCGCAAACCGTGATTACCCCTGCGCGCGGCCCAGAATCCGGCAGCGATTGCCACCAGCAGGTGGTCAAACCCGCTCGCCGGGTGCATGAAGCCGTCTATCACGCCGAGGTCCATGTGGATGCCACCATGTGCAAACACGGCCGGCGTTGCAAACAGGGCCACCAGGCCCGGCACAATGGATGTAATCGATGTCTTTTGCATACCCTACTCCTGCCTTCTTTGTTACAGCAATTCTAAGGATTAATCGCTAGCGTACCTTGACCTTGATCAGCTCTTCGCCATCCGGGTCCGTAACATGCACGGCACAGGCAATACACGGATCGAAACTGTGAATGGTGCGCAGGATTTCGATCGGCTGTTTCGGGTCATGCAGGGTGTGGTTGTCCTGCAGGGCTGCCTCATAGGCGCCCGGCTGGCCGTTCTGGTCACGTGGACCGGCATTCCAGGTGCTCGGTACCACGGCCTGGTAATTCTTGATGATTTCGTCCTCGATGACGATCCAGTGCGCCAGACCGCCACGCGGAGCTTCCATGAAGCCGACGCCGCGCGCCTGCTTTGGCCAGCTGGATGGTTCCCAGAGTTTCTCATTGAATGTCTTGGTGTCGCCGGCCTTGATATTGGCCACCAGGTTATCCATCCAGGTCTGCATCATGTCACCGATGATCTTCGTTTCCAGACCACGCGCCGCCGTTCGGCCAAGTGTCGAGAACAGCGCTTCAACCGGGACATCCAGCGTGTTGAGTGTCATGTTGACCAGTTCCTTTGTCTGGTCATGGCCACTGGCATACAGCATCAGCACGCGCGCCAGCGGACCGACTTCCATGGCATTCCCCTTCCAGCGCGGCGACTTCATCCAGGAGTAGGAATTATCCACGTCGAGCTGCTTGTACGGCGGCTTCGGTCCGCTGTAGTTCAGGTTCGTTTCACCGTCATACGGGTGCAGCGGCGTTTCCTTGCCATCGCTGTAGTCATAGAATGAGTGCGCAACATATTCCTGTATCTCATCAGCGGCATTCATGTCGACGTCACGTATTGTCGACAGGTCGCGGTCGAGTATGGCACCGGACGGGATCAGGAAACTGGACGGATCGTCCATGCCCTTTTCCGGGAAATCACCATAGGTCAGGAAATTGCCCAGCCCTTCGCCGCGCGAACCCCAGTCCTTGTAGTAGCTCGCAATCGCCAGCAGGTCAGGAATGTAAACCTGCTCGACGAAAACATTCATCTTGTTAATGATCTCCTGCACCTGCGCAAGCCGCTTGGCATTGATGGCGGAATCGGAGTTCAGATCAATCGGGCAGGCGACACCGCCCACCAGGAAATTCGGGTGCGGATTTTTACCGCCGAATATCGTGTGTAACTTGGCGACATCACGCTGCCAGCTCAGCGCCTCAAGATAATGCGCCACCGCCATCAGGTTGGCCTCGGCTGGCAGCTTGTAGGCCGGGTGCCCCCAGTAAGCCTGCGCGAATATACCCAGCTGTCCGCCTTCGACGAAGGTCTTCAGCTTTTTCTGCATATCCGCAAAATAACCGGGCGAGGATTTCGGGTAGCTACTGATTGATTGCGCGAGCTCAGACGTTGCTTTCGGATCGGCATTCAGCGCCGACACCACGTCCACCCAGTCCAGTGCATGCAGGTGGTAAAAATGCATGACATGATCATGGACATACTGCGCACCGTTCATCAGGTTGCGGATCAGTTGCGCATTCGGCGGAATGGTGTAATCAAGCGCATTCTCGACGGCGCGTATGGATGCCAGTCCATGCACCAGCGTACAAACACCACAGATCCGCTGCGCAAAGGCCCATGCATCGCGGGGATCGCGCCCGCGCATTATAATCTCGATGCCGCGCACCATGGTGCCGGCGGAATAGGCCTTGGCGATCCGGTCGCCGTCCATTTGCGCCTCAATGCGCAGGTGACCCTCGATGCGCGTAATCGGATCAACAACGACACGTTCGCTCATAATCGTAGTCTCTGGTTATGCTTTTATGTAGGCGGACAGTATGGAGTACTGCTGCTCGCTTTCCGGCCCATTGCCGGACTCACCCCTGACGATCGACTCCGAGGTCTGCGCCATGCGCGCACTCATGGCCGCATGCCAGGCGGAACCGCCGGGCAACTGCCCGGGCGCGGTGAGTGCCGCGATGGCCGCGCGCGCCACGAAATAACCAGCCTGCGCCTCCCAGTCGCCCTCCGCACCGCAGCGGGCATGGCAATCGATAGTGGCGGCCTTCGCCGTCTTGAGCGCCTCGGCCAGCTGTGCCGCGGAGGCCTGGTCGTCGTCGGCCACATCTATCACGCGGGCGATACGCTCATCCGTACACAAGGGCAGAACGTTCCGCACGAAGCGCGCCGCCACCTGGCGCTGCTGCATCGTATCGAGCCGGTCCAGCGCCGCCCGAAATTCCCTGTCGTTGCTGATCGTGGTCATGGCATCTGTCCCGATAAAAGATTATTAGTCCGCAAGATGCTCGGCGATCGTTTCGGTCAGGCTTAGCACCGGGATATCCATCTTGTTTTCCTCCAGACCGTCTTCCAGATGGATTCGACAGTTCGAGCAGGCCGACACCAGCGCATCCGGCCTGACGACATCCAGCTGTGTCTTCTTGCGCTTGAAGACCGCGAGTCGCAATTCGTCGGCCCGCTCGTTGCGCTGACACCACCGCCCGCACCGCAACACCAGTTCATGGTGCCGGACTCCGGCATTTCGACGAAATTATCTGTCATCATATTCATCAGCCTGCGCGGCTGATCGACAACGCCGCCACGCCGTGAGACCTGGCAGGGATCATGGTAAGTCAGGCGCTGTGTTTCCTTGCCGGACAGTTTAATCCGGCCCTCTGCACGCAGTTCGTCCAGCAGCTCCAGTACATGCACGACCTTGAAGCTGTACGGCTTGCCGATCAGGTTCGGCCCTTCCCAGCGGATTGCCATGTAGGCATGACCGCATTCGGGACTGATAACATTTTTCACCTTGAGCTTGTCAGCCGCATCGACAATCCGTTGCACCAGTTCGGCGGCAATCTCCGACACCCCGATCTGTATACCACTGTTGGTGGCCTCGAATGCCTCACTGGAAATCGTCCAGGACACTTTCGCCTTGTCGAAGATCTTTGCCATGGCACCGATGAATTCCGGGAAATTCATGATCTCCATGGAAGACAGCAACAGCATGTAGTCGGCACCCTCAACGTCGACCGGTACCGTCAGCCCGGTTTCCTTTTCAACATGACGAATCTGCGCCTGTAATGCAGGCAACTTCACACCCATGGGACTGCCAATCGTTACCGCCCGTTTGGTCGCACCGATCAGGCCCGCCGGTGCGTGACCGGATGCCGCCATACCTTCGCGCATCCTGCGAATCATGTAGGCAATGTCATTGCCGACCGGGCACACCATGGAGCAGCGGCCACACAGGGTACAACTGTCATATACCAGCGTTTCCCAGTCGCCAAGGTCCTTGTCAGTCACCGGCTTGCTGAGACCCAGGGCCTTCGCAAAGCGCCCCCAGAATGTATATTCCTGCTGCCAGACACGGCGCATGGGCTCCAGCTTGTGTATCGGCGTGTACTTCGGGTTACCGGTTTCCGTGAAGAACAGGCAGGCCTCGGCGCACAGGCCACAGCGCACGCAACTGCTGAAAAACGAGGCAACCGGCGCATTGATCTGTTCCTTCAGTGCATGAATGCCCTTTTCCAGTGAAGCGCTCATGTTTTAACTCCCCGGCGACCGGCAATGTGGCCGTTGTAATAGCGCGCCATGAATAGCGTGAAGGTGTGCATCAACTTGGTAAACGGAAATACCACCATGAACAGCTCCACGCTGAGAATATGAACCGCGATCATTGCCTGCGGGTCAAGCACAACGCGGTGAAAGGCAAAATACCCTGTCAGCATCGGCAGAAACGTCACCAGCCAGACCAGGTAATCCTGAAAGCGCGACAGGTAGCGCATCACCTTGTGCTGTATCCGGTGAATAAGCACGGCAATCAGCGCAATCAGCGTCACAACGGCCGTCGCATCAATAACCGGTGTTGGCAACGCCGGCCAACTGACACCTAATATATCGCGAAATAACAGGATATGCGGTGTATAGAACAGCAGCGTGACCAGAATTCCGATATGAAATACATAGCCCGCGATCACGTTGAATGTTGAACGCTGCAGCGTGCCACGATCAGGAAACATGCGGCTGATGATGGTACGCAGCCCGCCGGCAACACCCGAACCGCGCGCTTCAGACAGATCCTGTTTACGTCCCAGCACCAGCACTTCGAGGATTCGTACCACCACCCCGATCACGAATATCAGGGTAGCAATCTGCAGTGCAGGCCCGCGGATCCAGTTGAATAACTCGATCTCACTCATACTCAGTCACCTTTCTCCAGGTCGTCGATCGTGACCTTTTCATGCTCTTTTGCCATGCGTTTCTGCTTGGTGCGATTCATGGCACCCAGCGCAATACCGGCCGCAGCACCCGCACCGACGGCGTATACCGCTGTGCGCGTGATGTCCGCGGTCGGTGTCGACAGCGCCTTGTAGAAGCCGCCGCCATCCCAGAAATCAGGTTCCGAGCAGCCCAGGCAGGGATGGCCTGATTCGATCGGGAAGCTGGTACCCTCGTTCCACTTCGTCGTCGCGCAGGCGTTGTAGGTTGTCGGGCCCTTGCAACCGAGCTTGTAGAGACACCAGCCCTTCTTCGCACCCTCATCGTCAAACGTTTCGGCGAACAGGCCCTTGTCATAGAACGGCCGGCGATAGCAGCGGTCGTGAATACTCTGGCCGTAATACGCCTTGGGACGACCCAGATCATCCAGTTCGGGTATCGTGCCAAAGGTCAGGTAATGCGCCAGCACACCCGTGATGACAACCGGAATTGGCGGGCAACCCGGCACGTTGATAATGGGCTTGTCACTGATCAGGTCGGACACCGATGCGGCGCCGGTCGGATTCGGGTTGGCATGCGGTATGCCACCGTAGGCGGCACAGGTGCCGACAGAAACGATAGCGGCGGCCCCGGCCGCCGTTTCCTTTAGCATGTCGAGATTGCTGATACCGGCAATGGTGGAAAATCCCGGATTCCCGGTTGGAATTGATCCGTCCACAACCAGAATGTAGTTACCGTAGTTCTCTTCCATTGCAGCTTCGCGTGCCGCTTCCGCCGCATCGCCCGAGGCGGCCTGCAGTGTGTGGTGATAATCGAGTGAAATGGTATCGAAGATCAGCCCCTCGACCGTTGGCGAATGCGACCGCGTCAGCGACTCGGTACAACCCGTGCACTCCTGGAATGACAGCCAGATAACGGAGGGTCGGCGCGCCTTCTCCAGGGCTGCGGCGATAACCGGCACCATACCGGGCGGCAAGGCCATCATAGAGGCAGTGGCTGCGCAGAACTTGAGAAAGCCGCGACGCGAAACCCCGCGTTGCCGCAATGCCTCTCCAATCGTCAGGTCTTTGGACATCTGTTGTCTCCTGTATTTCTCAAGACAGCTGCTCATTGAGTTGCGCCAGGCCGGCACGGATATCCTCATCCTGCGCCATGACCAGGCTCTGGAATTGCGCAAATCTCGATAAACTTGCCGATGACTTCACTATCGTTGTTGAAATGGGTCACCAGCCAGGCACCGGGATAGCGCGTTTCGATAATTTCGCTGGGACCCAGTGCCGACATACGCACCTGCACCTCACCCTGGCCGAGCGCGTCTGCCAACCGGTCTTCCTCACCCGGCCCCATCGGGATACTGCGCAGATCGATCACCTCCGACTTGCCCGTCTCAAGCAGGTCGCGGAGCGCATGGCGCACCTGGTGCAGGATGGGCATGACATTTCCCGTCACGATTTCACCGGGTGATGCGCAGGTGGGCGTGTGTGCAATTTCGTCCATAGCGTGCCTCAGTTAAACCAGTGCCGCTTCAACAGCCGAAGCGCAGGCGTCGCTGCCAGGCAAGGTGCAATGCCATTCGGACAGCAGCGCCAGCATGTGCTTGCCCGCGCCAGGCAATGCCTGCTTGACCGGATTGCTCAAACTGCTCTCCCCAGTCGACTTCCTGCGGCTGAATGGCCACCAGCGCCCGGTTCGCCGGCACGCAACCGGTCAGATGTGCAATTGCCAGCAGGTCACCGAGGCTGACCTCGTGGACGCTGCGCTTGGTTTTACCGGCGAAACGATCCATCTCATCACCGCGGAATACCTGCAAGGTACCGGGCGTGGCTTGCAACTCGGCTGCATCGACCACGATCAGGTTGTCCGCATCTTCAATATAGGGAGCAAGGGTGAAACTCAGGGTGCCGCCATCGAGGTAGTCGATATCGGTAATTTCGGGGTGATGTGTCTGCATCCAGTCGAGCATATGTACGCCGACACCCTCGTCTGACAGCAGGGTATTACCGATGCCAAGTACCAAGGTTTTCGCAGTCAAAATACTAATCCCCCGTTAATTGCTTATGATTTGTACAGGAAGGGGAAAGGGCGTTTATTGACGAGCATCAATTCTGGAACGTATTTTTCGTGGTTAAGTGATCCGCAGGTTCAACCGGTAAATATTTCTGCCGCCGGCGACAGGGGAGAATGCGTATGTGCCTGGGAATCCCCATGCAAATCAAGTCTATAGATGGTTTTATGGCGGATTGTGAAGCCAAGGGCATCCACCGCGATGTCAGCCTGTTTATGCTGCAGGAAGAACCATGCAACGTAGACGACTTCGTTGTTGTACACGTCGGCTACGCCATCCAGAAAATCACCCCGAGTGAGGCGCGCACTGCCTGGGAGCTATACGACCAGATGCTTGCGGACGGCCATGCATGAGCTTGCGGTCTGCCAGGCACTGATGGACCAGGTCGACAGCGTTGCGCGCGACCAGTCGGCAGCGCGTGTCGTCTCCATTCATCTCGGTATCGGACCCCTGTCCGGCGTGGAACCCGGCCTGCTGTCGCAGGCTTTCCCGATCGCCAGCGCCGGCAGCCTCGCCGCCGACGCCGAACTGGTTATCACGTCCCTGCCGGTTGTTGTGCATTGCCGGGAATGTGACTGCCAGTCCGAAGTTCAGCCAACCCGACTGCTTTGCACCCACTGCGGTGCCTGGCAAACAACGCTGGTCTCGGGCGATGAAATGCTGCTGGAACGCGTTGAAGTGATTCGTGAAAATAGCACACCGGCACAGGCACACAGCGTGCTGCATTCGTAAATACAGGAGTTACCTATGTGCGACACTTGTGGATGTAACGTAACACCGGGCAATGCCCACCTGGTCAAACCCGGTGGCGCCCTGCACCGGACGGATGATGGCCGCGAGGCGGTATCGGTACTGCGCAACCTGCTGCATGAAAATGACCATACTGCCGCACATAACCGTCAACATTTTGACAAGCACGGCGTACTGGCCATCAACCTGATGTCCTCGCCCGGCGCGGGTAAAACAGCATTACTGGAAGCAACGATCAAGCGCCTGGGAAAGGAGCTGTCGATCGCGGTCATTGAGGGCGACCTGGAAACCGAGAACGATGCCGAGCGCATCCGCCGGCATGGCGTACCCGCCATCCAGATTACTACCGGCAGTGCCTGCCACCTGGATGCGCACATGGTGCATGATGCCCTGCACCAACTCGATCTTGCCGCACTCGACATTGTGTTCATTGAGAACGTCGGCAACCTGGTCTGTCCGGCCAGCTTTGATCTCGGCCAGCATGTCAATGTCATCCTGCTGTCGGTGCCGGAAGGCGATGACAAACCGGCCAAGTACCCGGTCATGTTCCGTGCCGCCGACCTGGTATTACTCAGCAAGTGCGACCTGTTACCGGTACTCGATGATTTCAGCACGGATAATGCACGCCGCTACCTGCGCGAGCTGGCCAACCCGGCCGAGGTTTTTGAACTGTCTGCCAAGACCGGTGACGGAATGACGCAGTGGCTGGACTGGGTAATGGACAGCGAAGCACGCCTCGAACACCGGCTTGGCGAGTTGCACACTGACAGCCAGGCTGATGCCACGGCTGCATCATGAACAATGACAGCGCCGCAACCTGGCTAAAGCGCATTCACGCGCTCGACCTGCCGGAGCGGGTGCGCATCATGAATGTATGTGGCGGGCATGAACGCTCCATCACCCAGGCCGGCCTGCGCAGCGCGCTGCCGGACAACATTGAACTGATACCGGGTCCGGGCTGCCCGGTCTGTATCTGTCCCGAGGAGGATATTTTCGAGGCCATTCAGCTGGCACTCAATGAAGATGTCATTCTCGTTGCGTACGGCGACATGCTGCGCGTACCCGTCAATGTACCGCGTTGCGAGGCGCGCTCACTGGAAGCGGCGCGCACACGCGGCGCCGATATACGGCCGATCGCATCGCCCACACAGGCCACAGTTATTGCGCGCGAAAATCCCGACAAGCCGGTCGTCTTCTTTGCCGCCGGATTCGAGACCACGACGGCGCCCACCGCCGCCCTGCTGGTGGAAGGCGCGCCGGACAACCTGTTTGTACTGTTGTCGGGACGACTGACCTGGCCGGCCGTGGCCATGCTGCTGGATTCTGATACACCCGGATTCGATGCGCTGGTCGCTCCCGGACATGTCGCCACCATAATGGGGCCGGAAGAGTGGGAATTCGTCGTCAAACAACACGGTATTCCCGCGGCCGTGGCCGGCTTTGTTCCGGAAAGCCTGCTGGCCGCAATGTACTCAACCCTGCGCCAGCTGATCGAAGGCAATCGTTTCCTGGACAACTGTTACCCGGAACTGGTCAAGCCCGGCGGCAACCGCGACGCACGCAAATGCCTGCAAACGTCGATGGATGTTACCGATGCCAACTGGCGCGGCGTCGGCATCATTCCGGACTCGGGTTATGCAATCAATGCGGCATACAGTGCCCACGATGCACGCCGCGAATTCAGCTCCTATGCTGACGATGCACGCAAGCGTGCCGGTGAAATGCCCCCGGGTTGTGACTGCGCAAAAGTGGTACTGGGAAAAATCTATCCAAACGAATGCCGCCTGTTCGGCGTGGCCTGTAACCCGCGTAACCCGATCGGGCCCTGCATGGTGTCCGACGAGGGGGCCTGTCGTATCTGGTGGTCCGGCGGCCTGCGCGAACGGGCAACCACACAGGCGCAACAGAACTCCGTTGCCTGATACCAGTGAGCGCCAACTCCGGACACGAACAGGAAAACACGACCGGCGCATTGCACCTGATCGTCTCGGGGCGCGTGCAGGGTGTCGGCTTTCGCCCGTTCGTTTACCAGCTCGCCAGTAATTACCAGCTGCAGGGCTGGGTACGCAATCGCACCGGGAGTGTCGAAGTCCATATCGAGGGCGAACCCGGGAAACTGTTCACCTTCACGCGCGAACTACTGCGGCAGGCGCCACCACTGGCCAGTCCACGACTTGACCGTTGCACGCCGGTAGCGCCCGTTTACATGCGTGATTTTCATATCCGTGAAAGCGAAACGGATGCCGGGCAGCAGGTATTCGTGCCGCCCGACCTGTACACCTGCACTGACTGCCTGGCCGAACTGCAGGACCCGCAGGACCGGCGCTACCGTTACCCGTTTATCAATTGCACCAACTGCGGTCCGCGTTACACACTGATTCGCGAGCTGCCCTATGACCGCGCGAACACCACCATGTCGGCTTTCGAGCTGTGCCCGGACTGCCGTAAAGAATACCTGGACCCGCGCGACCGCCGCTTTCATGCCGAACCGGTCGCTTGTCCGTCATGCGGACCGGAACTGGAATTCATCCGCGATGACGAAATCCTCAGAAGGGCAACGAGCAGGCGTTACGCGCCTGCGTAGATGCCCTGGCAGACGGTCTCATCGTCGCAGTCAAGGGCGTCGGTGGTTATCACATCATGTGTGATGCCCGCAACGACGCAGCCATCAACCGCCTGCGTACACACAAGCAGCGCCCGCATAAACCGCTCGCCGTCATGTTCCCTGCACCGGCTGGCAAACCGCTGGCATTCATCACGCGCAGTGTCTGCCTTGCGCGCGACCAGGCTGACCTGCTGCTGTCGCCGGCACGTCCCATCGTACTGGTTAACCGGCAGGCCAACAGCGAGATATCCGCAGCTGTCGCGCCCGGCCTGGACGAAATCGGCATCATGCTGCCGTATTCACCACTCCATCACCTGCTGCTGAACGACTTTGGTCATCCGCTGGTGGCGACCTCGGGAAATATCAGTGGAGAACCTGTTCTGACCGACAATAGCAGTGTCATGCACCGCCTGGGTCACGTGGTTGATGCTTACCTGCATCACAACCGGCCGATCGCCAGGCCGGCCGATGACCCGGTCTACCGTTTCATCAATGACCGGCCGCGCCCGCTGCGACTCGGTCGCGGCAATGCACCACTGGAACTGGAACTGCCGGTCACGCTGGATCAGCCGGTCATCGCCACCGGTGGTCATATGAAAAATACCGTGGCGCTGGCCTGGGATAATCGCGTGGTCATATCACCGCACATCGGCGAACTGGACAACACACACAGCCGCGACGTTTTCGAACAAACAATTACCGACCTGCAATCGCTTTACCGCGTCAGCGCCGCGGCCGTCATCTGTGACAGGCACCCCGGCTACGCTTCCACACTCTGGGCAAACCGCTGCGGCCTCCCGGTACACAGGATCCTGCACCATCACGCCCATGCGGCAACGGCATACGACTTCAGTGTCAGTAGCGGCCCGCAACTCGTTTTTACCTGGGACGGCACCGGCTATGGCGAGGACGGCACCCTGTGGGGCGGCGAGGCATTCCTGGGTTCACCCGGGCAATGGCGACGCGTTGCCAGCCTGCGTCCATTTTCCCTGCCCGGCGGTGAACGTGCCGGTCGGGAGCCGTGGCGCAGTGCCGCTGCCCTGTGCTGGGAATCCGGTCACGACTGGCCGGCACAACCTGACAATGCAGATTATCCTGCACCAGGCCTGGCAACGCCAGCTGAACACACCGCAAAGCAGCGCGGTTGGCAGGCTGTTCGATGCCGCCGCTGCGCTCACCGGCACCTGCACACATGCCAGCTACGAAGGCCAGGGCCCGATGCTGCTGGAAGCCGTCGCCGATGGCCAGGCAGGCGCGGTGGAACTGCCGCTGACTGCTAACGCGTCCGGCCTGCTGTTGACTGACTGGGAGCCACTGCTGCCGGTACTGCTCGATGACGGGCAAAGCGTCGCCGCCCGTGCCGGCTGCTTTCATGCCTCGCTGGCAGCTGCACTGCACAAACAGGCATGTGCGGTACGCGCAACACATGGCGTCACCCGGGTAGGTTTAAGTGGTGGCGTGTTTCAGAACAGGTTGCTGACATCACAGGTCGTGCGGGGCCTGCAGGCCGACGGCTTCAGTGTCTATTTTCCGTCAGAAATACCGGTGAATGATGCCGGAATTTGTTTCGGACAGGTACTGGAATACGGCTTTTCCGCACAGCCGACCTGATTTGCGTTAGGCTTCAGGCTGACTTGTTTCCCCGGAGATGTTGCATGCAACACGTCATCGATGTTGAAAATATCCGCTGCGGCGGTTGTGCAAATACAATCGGCAAGACCCTGAGAAAAATCAACGGTGTCGAGAGCGTCGATGTAGACATTGAAAATGGCCGCGTCACCGTCGAGGGTGGCGATGACAGCCGCGAGCGACTGGTTGCGGCACTGCTATCCAGCGGCTATCCGGAGAAAGGTTCAGCGGAAGGCATCAAGGCCGCCGCGGCAAAGGCAAAGTCCTTCGTCAGTTGTGCCATCGGCAAGGTAACCTGAGCAGCACACCGACCACCATGGACGACACACACATCTCACTCGCCCACGGCAATGGCGGCCGCTACATGCGGGAACTGATCGACGAGCTGTTCGCGCGCCATCTTGCCAACCCGGCACTGGATGTACAGGCAGATGCTGTCCACCTGCCGCTGAACGGTCAGGACATCATGTTCACGACCGACGGCTTCACCGTGCAGCCGCTTGAGTTCCCGGGCGGTGATATCGGTTCACTTGCCGTGCATGGCACCACCAATGACCTGGCCGTTGCCGGCGCCACCCCGCGCTACCTGAGCCTGAACGCCTTTATCGAGGAAGGCATGGAAATCGCCACACTGGATCGCATCATTGCCAGTCTCGCAGCCGCCGCAAAGGCCATCGGCGTCAGCGTTGCGGCCGGTGACACAAAAGTACTGCGGCGCGGTGAAGGTGGCGGCCTGTACCTCGCCACCACCGGCATCGGCGAGCGCGGCAAACACGTGCTCGGCATGGACCGCATACAGGATGGTGACCGGCTGGTCGTCAGCGGCCCGGTCGGCGATCACGGCATCAGTGTGATGCTGGCGCGCGAGGACTTCGACCTGCAGGGCGAAGTACGATCTGACGCCGCCAGCGTGTTGCCCCTGACAACCGCGGCGCTGGAATTCAGCGACCTGCGATTCATGCGCGATCCGACACGCGGTGGTCTCGCGACAGTTTGCCATGAACTGCATCGTGCCACCGGCATGGGTGTCAGCCTGCAACAGGATGCCATCCCGATACGCGATAGCGTGCAGTCGGTATGTGACATGCTTGGCTATGATCCACTCTACCTGGCATGCGAGGGTCGCGTGGTCGCTGTTGTCAGCCCCGGTCAGGCCGATGCGCTGCTCACGGCATGGCACACGCTGCCGGAGGGCCAGGGCGCGGCCATTATCGGCGAAATCGGCAAGTCGGCCAGTTATGTTCAGTTGCGCACCACGCTCGGTGGAGAACGCATCCTCGAAGAGCTGGAAGATGACCCGCTGCCACGAATCTGTTGATACGGGGTAGCTGACTGCTGGCAGGACAGGCTATTCAGGTACCGACTGTAATCACCACGCAGAAAGCGGTCCCGGCGACTGGCGATCGCAGCAACCAGTCCGCTAACAAACACACATGGTAGTCCTGCGGCTGTAGCTGTTACGATAACAATAACGGGGAATCGGGACGAGAAAACATGAGGCATGCATTCAAACTGTCGATGTTTCTGTTTGCCATCTGGCTGCTGCTGTCCGGCCACTACACGCCAGTACTGCTTATCCTGGGTATTCTCTCAAGCATCCTGGTTGTCTATATAGCCACGCGTGCAAACCTGATTGACAATGAGATTCATCCGGTACTGCTGAAACCATCGATCCTGCTCTACTGGTTATGGCTGGGCCGCGAAGTCATTCTGTCGAACATTGATGTTGCCCGCCGCATTCTTGATCCGCGCATGCCGATAACGCCAAATGTTTTGAAGGTACGCGCCACCCAGAAGACCGACCTGGGGCGTGTAACCTATGCAAATTCCATTACCCTGGTGCCCGGCACTGTCACCATGGACGTCGATGGAGATGTTTTCACGGTACACGCATTGACACATAAGGCGGCTGCAGAGCTTGAACGCGGCGAAATGAACCGGCGGGTCTGTGACGTGGAGAATGTTTTCTGATGTATGCAACAGTCACCATAGTAATACTGGTCGCTATTACTATTGGTCTGATCCGTGCCTTTCGCGGCCCCACGCTGTATGACCGCGTGCTTGCCGCCAACATGGTCGGCACCCAGACAGTCCTGATCGTGGCTATCCTCGGCTTTATGACAGGGCGACCCGAGTTTCTGGATATAGCACTCGTCTACGTGCTGATCTCTTTCGTCAGCACCATCGCCGTACTGAGAGTGTATTGCAATCCCTGCGGAACCACGCCGGAAAGGTGACAAATAATGGAGAACAGCCTCGACATACTGAGCTGGATAATCCTGCTGGCCGGCGCAGTCTTCCTGCTGATCGGCGCAATCGGTGTGTTGCGGTTCCCGGATTTCTTCACCCGTTTGCACGCCGTCAGCGTGTGCGACACGATGGGCGCGGGGCTGGTCCTTGTCGGACTGATGCTGCAGGGCGGACTTAGCCTGGTGACGGTCAAACTGGTGCTGATGTTCTATTTCATGATGTTCACCGGGCCGACAGCCGTGCATGCCCTGGCAGAGGCAGCACTTCAGGGTAAGCTTGACCCGGTTATCGACAGCGACGATCAAGACTAATGGAACATTTGATAGACATTGTCCTGCTCGGGCTGTTGATGGTTACCGGCCTGGCAATAGTGCGCATGAGAAGCCTGCTCGCGGTGGCGATGCTGACCAGTATTTACAGCCTGCTGTCAGCGTCGCTGTTTGTCGTACTCGATGCCGTCGATGTTGCCCTGACCGAAGCCGCCATCGGCGCCGGTATCTCTACCATACTGATGCTGGGAACGATTGCGCTCACCTCGGACATTGAGCAGGCGCCGCGACACAAACCGTTCCTGCCACTGCTGGTGGTCGTAGCGACCGGGGCCGCGTTGATTTACGGCACCCTGGACATGCCGCACTACGGCGATCCGGACGCGCCCGTTCACAGGCACCTGGCATCCACCTATCTGCATGAAACAGCGGACGAGATCGGCGTCCAGAACGTGGTTACCTCGGTACTGGCCAGTTACCGCGGCTACGACACGCTGGGCGAGGTTATCGTCATTTTCACTGCCGCAGTGGGCGTGCTGTCACTGCTCGGCTACCGCACCCACCGGCGCAATATACAGATGCCCGGCGCCAGGAAGATGGTGGTATTGCGCGTAATAACCAAACTGTTTTTCCCGCTGATTTTACTGTTTGCACTGTATGTGCTCTTTCATGGCGACTACGGGCCCGGTGGCGGGTTCCAGGCGGGCGTAATTTTCGCAACCGGTTTTATCCTGTACGCCATGGCCTATGGCCTGGGTAACATTCAGCGCATTATTCCGTACCGCATGCTGATGACAATGATGGCTGCCGGCGTACTTATCTATGCCGGCGTAGGCATCGACAGCTTGCTGCTGGGAGGTAATTTCCTCGAGTACAGCGTACTTGCAGATAACCCTGTTACCGGACAGCACATCGGCATCATGCTTATCGAAACGGGTATCGGTATAACTGTAGCTTCCGTTGTGCTTGTCATCTATTACGGCTTTGTCAGCCGACAGCAATGCGAACAGAACGGCACGGATCAATGACGGATATTCTGGGTTTATTCAACTACTGGATTGTTATTGTTCTCATGATGACCGGGTTCTACACCGTCATCGCCCGACCCAACCTTATCAAGAAAGTTATCGGATTGTTTATATTCCAGACCTCGGTGTTTATTCTGTTTATCAGTATGGCCAAAGTTGAAGGCGGTACAGCACCGATTATCGGTGAAGGATACAGCCTGTATTCCAATCCACTCCCGCACGTACTTATCCTGACGGCGATCGTTGTCAGCCTGGCCACAACAGCCCTGGGCCTCGCCCTGGTGGTACGCATCCGGGAAGCCTACGGGACCATCAACGAAGACGAAATACACGTCCAGGATGAGGGTGAATGAGTTTGCTGTCGTGCTGACCGGGCATCTCCCGGCACTGCAGGTCATCATCCCGCTGGTCTCGGCACCGGTATGCGTGCTGCTGCGCAACCCGCGTCATGCATGGCTGCTTGCCCTGGCAGTCAGCTGGCTGGTACTGGCGATTGCCATTCAACTGATAGCACATGTCCACGCGTCAGGTACCATTTCCTATGCCATCGGCGCCTGGGCTGCACCGGTCGGTATCGAATACCGTGTCGACATGGCAAGCGCACTGATGATACTGGTCATCAGCGTAATCGGCGCGGTAACGATGCTGTTTGCAGAACGCAGCATCCTGCATGAATTAAAGGCGAAACAGGCGGGGCTTTTCTATACCTGTTTCCTGTTATGCCTGACCGGCCTGATGGGTGTCGTCATGACGGGCGATGTGTTCAACCTGTTTGTGTTCCTGGAAATTTCATCCCTGTCTTCATATATCCTTATCAGTATGGGCCCCACACGGCGCGCCATGACCGCCGCATTCCAGTACCTTGTGATGGGCACCATCGGCGCCACCTTCATCCTTGTCGGTATCGGGCTGCTGTACATGATGACCGGCACACTCAACATGATTGATCTGTCTGATCGACTGCCGGCTGTTACCGGCACGCGCACTATCCGCGTCGCCTTTGCCTTCATCACTGTCGGCGTCAGCATCAAACTGGCGTTATTCCCACTGCACCTGTGGTTACCAAACGCCTATACATTTGCCCCTTCGGTCGTCTCGGCCTTTGTCGCCGCCACTGCAACCAAGGTCGGCGTTTACATACTGCTGCGTTTCTTCTTCACTGTCTTTGGCATCAGCTTTTCGTTTGATGCCATGCATGTCGGAGATATCATGATGCTGCTGGCCGTTGCCGCCATCCTGGTAGCATCCGTGGTTGCTGTCTTCCAGAGCAATGTAAAACGCATGCTGGCGTACTCCAGCATTGCACAAATCGGCTACATCATTCTCGGCATCAGCCTTGCCACGACTGCCGGTGTAAGTGCCGGTATGGTCCATCTTTTCAACCATGCCATTATCAAGGGTGCGCTCTTTCTTGCCGTAGGATGTATTTTTATGCGCCTGGGATCCACCGAACTGCGGGACATGCGCGGTATTGGCAGGCAAATGCCCTGGACCATGGCCGCATTTGTCGCGGGCGGTCTCGGACTGATCGGCATACCGCTGACGGCCGGCTTCATCAGCAAGTGGTATCTGGTCGTTGCCGTTCTTGACGAGGGTTACTGGCCACTGGCCGTGCTGGTACTCATCAGTTCGATACTTGCGCTGGTTTATATCGGTCGCGTCGTTGAAACCGCTTACTTCAAGTCACCCGCTACGGCCATCAATGAAATACGCGAAGCGCCGGCCATTATGCTCATTCCTGTCTGGTTGCTGGTCGGCGCCAGTGTCTATATCGGGGTCGATGCCGGACTTGTCTACGGTATTGCAGAGCGCGGCGCCGACACACTGACCGCCCACATGGCGCGCTAGGCGACCGGAGTCCCGCATGAACCCGGAAGTCACGCTCCTCGCCTGCATAGCACTGCCGCTGCTGCTGGCTGCCCTGATAGCCGCGCTCTACCGCTGGCCTAATCCTCGCGAGGCCGCCAGTCTGCTTGGCGCAGGCAGCCTGTTCATCCTGGTGTGCTCGTTCTATCGTGATGTCCTGGATGGCGCCCGGCCGTCCATCACCCTGCTGGAGCCCATGCGTGGACTGACCATCGGCTTCGAGGTAGAACCGCTGGGCCTGTTGTTTGCGCTGCTTGCCAGTTTTCTGTGGCTGGTAACATCGGTTTATTCGATCGGCTACATGCGTAGCCACAATGAACGGCACCAGACACGCTTCTACGCCAGCTTTGCCGTGGCCCTCGGCAGCACCATGGGAATCGCGTTTGCCGCCAACCTGTTTACACTGTTTATTTTCTACGAACTGCTGACGCTCTCCACCTACCCGCTGGTTACCCATGCAGGCAGTCATGCGGCGCGCAGGAGCGGCCGCATATATCTTGGCTACCTGCTGGGCACATCCATCATCCTGCTGCTACTGGCGCTCGCGTGGACCTGGTCAGTAGCAGGTACGCTGGATTTCCGCGAAGGCGGCATACTCCAGGGGAATATAACGCCCGCTGCGGCCGGGATCCTGCTTGCCCTGTATGTTTTCGGCACCGGCAAGGCTGCAGTCATGCCAATGCATCGCTGGCTGCCCGCCGCCATGGTCGCACCCACACCTGTCAGCGCCCTGTTGCATGCTGTTGCGGTGGTCAAGGCCGGCGTATTCACCATTCTGAAAGTAGTTGTGTATATATTTGGTATAGACTTTGCCGCAGAAATTCCGCTGGCCGTGCTGTTACTGTATGCAGCGGCTGCGACGATTTTACTGGCCTCGGTACTGGCGCTGAGACAGGACAACCTGAAACTGAGACTGGCCTGCTCAACCATCAGCCACCTGTCCTACATTACACTTGGTGCTCTCCTGGCAACACCGGCCGGCATCGTGGGCGGTGGCATGCACATTGTCATGCACGCTTTTGCCAAGATCACCCTGTTCTTCTGTGCCGGCGCCATACTGGTGGCAACACACAAAACACATGTAAGTGAAATGGACGGCCTCGGACGACGCATGCCGGTTACCATGGCAGCATTCCTGGTTGCCAGTCTCAGCATTATCGGCCTGCCACCCCTGGGCGGATTCTGGAGCAAGTGGTATCTGGGACTTGGCACACTGGATGCACAGCAACTTGCCATGCTCGGCGTGTTGCTGGCCGGCTCCCTGCTCAATATCGCCTACCTGTTACCCATCCCGATGCGGGCGTTTTTCAATCGCGAACACGGGAACGATGCAGCCACTGCCACAAAAAAAGCGCCGGTTGCCTGCGTAACAGCGCTTGCACTGACTGCGACTGCCTGCATTGTGCTGTTTTTTACACCGGAACCCCTCTACAACCTCCTGCAACAACTGATAACCCGACAGGAATAAACCAATGGGCCAGGAACGCCAACACATGTTCGATAAGCCGGAAAACGTAAAACGTTTTCTATGGCTGCTTTACCTTGCCTGTGCCCTGCTACTGGCAACCGACCTGTTCATGCAGCGTCACGTCGAGCACACATGGGAATCCCTGTGGGGATTCTATGCGCTCTACGGTTTCGTCGCCTGCGTGTCGCTAGTGCTGCTGGCAAAACAGCTGCGCAAGATCCTGAAACGCCCCGATGGGTATTATGATCACTAGCCTGCCGCCTTTTGCCATCTTCTTTACCGGTGCCCTGCTGCTGGCGCTGGCACCTGCACGCCTGCAACAGCTGCTGTTACTGCTCGTGCCGGTAATCACCGGACTGCAGCTGTTGACTATTCCCGACGACCAGGCCATTGGTATCGTGGCGATGGGTTATGATTTTGTAGTACATCGTACCGACCGGCTGAGCCTGCTGTTCGGTTACATATTCACTCTCGCCGCGTTTATCAGTGCCCTGTTTTCCCTGCACCTGCGTGACCGCCTCCAGCATGTCGCCGGGATGGTCTACGCCGGCAGCGCGCTCGGTGCGGTATTTGCCGGCGACCTGATCACACTGTTCGTGTTCTGGGAACTGGCAGTTATCTCCTCGGTTTTCCTGATCTGGGCCAGGCGCACACAGGCATCCACGGCTGCCGGCTGGCGCTACCTGGTAATCCAGTTCATCTCGGGTTTGCTGCTGCTGGCAGGCATACTGGTCCGTTTCAGTGAAACCGGCTCACTGGCATTTACGTTTATAGGTCTCGAAGGGCTGTCGGGCTGGTTGATCTTCCTGGCGTTCGGTATCAAGTGCGCATTCCCGCTGCTGCATAACTGGCTGACCGACGCTTACCCGGAAGCAACTCCGACAGGCGCGGTATTCCTCAGTGCATTTACCACCAAGATGGCAATCTATGCGCTGGCACGCGGCTTTCCGGGAACCGAGGCACTCATCTATATCGGCGCCGTGATGACATGCTTCCCGATATTCTATGCCGTCCTGGAAAACGATCTGCGGCGGGTCCTGAGTTACAGCCTGGTTAATCAGCTTGGTTTCATGGTCTGCGGCATCGGCATCGGCACCGCCCTTGCCATAAATGGCGCGGTATCACATGCCTTCAGCCATATAATCTACAAAGCGCTGCTATTCATGTCCCTGGGTGCCGTGCTGCATATGACCGGGAAGATCAGGTGCACTGACCTTGGCGGACTCTACAAGACCATGCCGGTCACTACCGGACTATGCATCGTCGGAGCCTGCTCGATTTCAGCGTTTCCCCTGTTCAGCGGATTCGTGAGCAAATCGATGGTGATGGCTGCCGCGCTGCAGGAAGGCCACGACTGGATCTGGCTGGTGTTGCTGTTTGCATCGGCCGGCGTATTCCATCACGCCGGCATCAAGGTCCCGTTCTTTGCCTTCTTCGCGCACGATTCCGGCATCCGCGCTAAAGAGCCTCCGCTGAATATGTTGCTGGCGATGGGCCTGGCTGCCGTACTGTGCGTCGGTATCGGGACCTGGCCCGGACTGCTGTACAGCCTTTTGCCATATCCGGTGGAATATTCGCCCTATACCGCAACGCATGTCATCGCACAGCTACAACTGCTGTTCTTCTCGGCGCTGGCATTTACCTGGCTGAAACTCACTGGCCTGTATCCGCCGGAAATACGGTCGGTCAATATCGATACGGAGTGGCTCTACCGCCGGCTCGGTCCGCGCCTGGCAGGCCGTTTTGGGGAACTGGCAGATCCCTGGCACATACGTATTCGCAACACCCTGCTAAAACCGTTGAAAGATGCATATGACACCATCATGCTGTATCACGGCCCACAGGGCATCCTGGCACGCACGTGGGCGACTGGCAGCATGGTGCTCTGGGTCGTCATCCTGCTGGGTGCTTACCTGGTCGCCTATTACTACTGAGACACAGCAAGCTTCGCGCGACGCCGTAACACTAATACATACCCCGGACCGGGCGGCGACTGCGCCAGTACTTGTGAATCTCGTCCATCACGATCAGGACGAGCGCCACCATCAGCAAGCGCATCCACTGGTCCGCTGTCACCGGAAGAACCTCGAGCAGGTTGCGCAACACCGGCGTATACATCGCCCCGATGTGGATCGCCTGCGCACACAGGATTGCGACCAGCAGGAATCGATTTCCGAACAGCCCCTGGCGGAATACGGAGCTTGTCTCGGAGCGACTGTTCAGTACATGCACATTTTCGAACAACACCATTAACAGTAATGTCATGTTGCGTGCACCGGACTCCGACATACCGGATTCCATTTGCCACCAGAACACGGCGAATGCCAGTGGTCCCATCACCAGCGCACTGACCAGCACGCGCTCAACCATCAAGCGGTTAAATATCGGCTCGGTCGGTGAGCGGGGCGGCTTGTCGAGTTCATGCCCCTCCTCCGGCTCCATGACCAGTGCGATATGCTGCACGCCGTTGGTCACCAGGTTAAGCCACAGCAGTTGCAGCGGGAACAGGGGGAGTGGCATACCGAACACCAGTGACAGCAACACCAGCACGATTTCGGCTGCACCGGTCGAGGCGAGCAGGAAGATAACCTTCCTGATATTACTGTAGACGATACGCCCCTGCTTTATCCCTTCCACAATAGACGCAAAGTTGTCGTCGACAAGAATAATGTCCGCGCTCTCCCGGGCAACATCGGTACCCCGCAGCCCCATGGCAATCCCCACGTGCGCCTGACTCAGCGCAGGCGCATCATTGACACCATCACCGGTAACGGCAACAAACTCGCCACTTGCCTCGAGTTGTTCGACAATCTGTTTTTTCTGATGTGGCTCGACGCGCGCAAATACACGCGTGCCCGTTACCAGCTGGCGTAATGCGGCATCACCGGCAGCCGCCGCCTCACTGATCTGTCGACCGGTCGCCGGCTGCATTTCATCACCGGCAATACCCAGTTGACGTGCAAGCGCGACCGCAGTCTCCGGATGATCGCCGGTGACCATTGCCACCTTGATACTGGCGGCATGGCATTTCCTGACAGCATCAAACGCTTCCGGGCGCAACGGATCAAGCATGCCGACAATACCGAGGAATTCCATATCGTTTAGAAACGATTCGATCTCGAGCGGCACGATATCCACCGGCCTGTGGGCAACGGCAAGCACCCGGTATCCGGCGCGCGCCATCTCGCTGACCTGCGCTTCAATTTTTTGTAACAGCTCCGGCTTGCCGTCTTTCACGCAGCTGCACATTTGCAACAGTCGCTCGGCACTGCCCTTGACGAATATTTCGTAACCACCCTCATAAGCATTAACGCTTGCCGAAAAAGCATTGGCCGATTCATACGGTACCCGGCCCAGTTCCGTGCAGCGCTTGCGTGTTTCCCGGTGGTTGATACCGAGTTTCTCAGCCAGTACCAGGAAGGCCACGTCGACCCCGTCGCCGTGACCAACGGGACCATCCGCCTCTAACTCAAGGTACGACTCATTGGCAAGCACAGCGGCGTCTGCCAGTAATCGCAAGCGCTCCCGTCCCACGCCAGTCGCGGCCGGGTTTACCGTACCGTGTAAATCGAGACCTTCCCCGCTGACATCGAAACCGTCACCGTCCGGCAACACGACCCGGCGAATTGTCATTTCGTTAACTGTCAGGGTGCCGGTTTTATCGGAAGCAATATAGGTACAGGAACCCAGTGACTCGACCGCCAGCAGGCGGCGGATAATCACGTTCTTGTGTGCCATACGACGCATACCGATAGCCAGCGCCACGGTCATGGCCGCCGGCAACCCTTCGGGAATGGCCGATACGGCCAGCGCTACTGCCATCAGGAACACGGTGGAAAGATCATCACCACGAATGACAGTAATTACAAAAATCAACGTGACGAGCAACATGATTGCCCACGTCACACGCAGCGTGAAACGTTCGATTCGCTGCAGTAGCGGTGGGCGAGCTTCCGTATCTGCACTGACATCCGCTGCTATCCGTCCGATTTCAGTCGATGCTCCCGTGGCAATGACTTCGCCTTCTGCGCGGCCTCTCAACACCACGGTACCGGCAAAACAGGTATCCGAACGATCGCCGAGTGGCGCATCGTCCGGGAGTTGTACGGCTGTCTGTTTTACGCTCGCCAGCGATTCGCCGGTCAGCATGGATTCATCGACCTGCAGCTCTTGCGTGCGCTTCAGGAGAATATCTGCAGGCACACGGTCACCGCTGACCAGCTGCACGTAATCACCGATGACAACATCCGCAGTATCGATCTGCATAGACCGGCCGTCACGTATAACGGTTGCATGGTATGGCACCATCTTGCGCAGGGCAGCAGCCGCACGCGCAGCCGAGTATTCCTGCACCGTTCCGATCAGCGCATTGATTAGCAGCACCGCAAAAATGAAATAGCTGTTAACCTGCTGACCAAGCAGCCAGGACACCACGGCAGCTGCCAGCAGCATGTAGATAAAGGCACTTCTGAACTGGCCGGCGAAGATTCGCCATGGGCCGCGAGACTTGCGCTCGGGTAATACGTTCGGCCCATCCTGCGCCAGGCGTTCACGCGCCTCGCGACTGTCCAGACCACAGGATTGCGGGTTTAATGCGTTCTTGTCATTCATACGCTCTCATCCACCCGCGCAAAGTACTGTCATGTATTAATCTTTAATCAAATTATCATAAATATGAAATGCAGGATGTACGTATCCTGTCAGCACCAAATTACGCCCGGATTGATCAGGATCAAACCATTTGCCGACGATCATGTAATTATCAGGCACCCGGGGAGGAGAATGGCATGTCGAAAAACAGCTATAAATGGATCAGGCATTTCAACGAAATCGGTATCAGGGATATTCCCGATGTCGGCGGCAAGAACGCCTCGCTCGGCGAAATGTACAGTCAGCTGACCGACAAGGGCATCAGGGTGCCGGACGGATTCGCCGTCACAGCCGATGCATACCGTGCTTACCTTGAAGCAAACAATCTGACAGAACGCATTGCCACCGCGCTTGCAGGACTGGACATCACGGACGTCGACAGTCTTTCGGTCACGGCTGCCAGCATTCGCGCATGGATCAGCAGCGCTGAATTCCCGGTCGAAATTGCCGATGAAATTTCCGCCGCATACCAGGAAATGGAAGCACAGTACGGCAAACACCTCGATGTTGCCGTGCGCAGCTCTGCAACCGCAGAGGACCTGCCGGACGCTTCATTTGCCGGCCAGCAGGAAACCTACCTGAATATCAGCGGCACGGAAAACCTGCTCCTGACATGCCGGCAGGTGCTCGCCTCGCTGTTCACGGATCGCGCTATCGCCTATCGCGTACACAAGGGATTCGCACACATGGATGTTGCACTGTCCATCGGCGTGCAACAGATGGTGCGCTCGGACCAGGGGGCATCAGGCGTCATATTTACGCTGGACACCGAGAGCGGCTTCCGCGACGTGGTACTGGTTACCTCGGCCTACGGGCTGGGAGAAAATGTCGTCGGTGGCGCCGTCAACCCGGATGAATTCCTGGTCTTCAAGACGACACTAACCGGCGATAACGCGCCGATCATACGACGTCGCCTGGGCAACAAACATATCAAGATGATCTACACCGCTGATAACGTCACCGGCCCGACCACGAAGAACGTGGCCGTCCACCCGGATGAACAGCAGCGCTTCTCGATCAGTGACCGGGAAGTTCTGGAACTTGCACGCATGGCTGTAGCTGTAGAGAAGCACTACAGCAAAATACACGGTCATGACCAGCCTATGGATATCGAGTGGGCCCGCGACGGAACCGACGGCAAGCTGTACATCGTCCAGGCACGCCCCGAGACCGTACATTCCAGTCAGAGTCGCGCATGTCCTGAAGACCTACTCGCTCGAGCGCAAGGGCGAGATTCTTGCCAGCGGAAGAAGTGTCGGTCGCCAGATCGGTGCGGGCAAGGCACGGATTATTCTCGAAGCAGCGCATATGAACCAACTGGAACCCGGCGATGTGCTGATTACCGATATAACAGACCCTGACTGGGAGCCGGTTATGCGCAAGGCATCCGCCATCGTGACCAATCGCGGCGGACGTGTCTGCCATGCCGCCATCATTGCGCGTGAACTGGGCATACCGGCCATCGTCGGCACCAACGATGCCACCACCACCATCCAGGACGGCGCTCCCGTGACAGTCAGCTGCGCCGAGGGTGATGTCGGCAATGTCTATGCAGGCGAATTGCCATTCACCGTGGATGAGCAGGTTGCAGACCAGGCAACCCCCGAACGCACCGACATCATGCTGAACATAGGCAACCCCGGCAATGCCTTCGAACTGTCCGCACTGCCAAGCGCCGGTGTCGGGCTTGCACGCATTGAATTCATCATCGCCAACAGTATCGGCATACACCCGCGTGCGTTGCTTGAATATGACAGCCTGGATGCCGACACGCGCGCAGCAATCGATGTGCGCATTGCCGGATTCGACAGCCCGACTGATTTTTATCGTGACTATCTGGCCGAGGGCATTGCAACCATCGCCGCCGCCTTTTACCCGCGTCCTGTCTACGTACGTCTCGGCGACTTCAAAAGCAATGAATACGCGGCCCTGCTCGGCGGCAGCGCATTCGAACCTCATGAAGAAAATCCCATGCTCGGCCTGCGTGGCGCAGTCCGCTACTATGCGCCGGGTTTCGAGGACAGCTTTGCCCTCGAGTGTGCAGCCATACACAAGGCCCGCAGCGACATGGGCCTCAACAATATCAACCTGCTGATACCCTTTGTACGCACCACGATGGAGCTTGGTAAAATTCTTGAACTGTTGGCCGCAAATGGCCTGGCGCGAGGACAGGATGGCTTGCGCGTCAATGTCATGTGTGAACTCCCCGCCAATGTCATTCGTGCAGATGCTTTCCTGGAACTTTGTGACGGCTTCTCTATTGGCTCCAACGACCTGACCCAGTTAATACTGGGTGTGGACCGCGATTCCTCACTGCCCGGTAACTTCGATGAACGCGACCCGGCTGTACTGGAAATGATATCCATGGCTATTGCCGCATGCCGCCGTAGCGGGAAACATTCCGGTATATGCGGACAGGCGCCGTCCGATTTCCCGGAACTGGCCGCCTGGCTCGTCGAGCAGGGTATTGATTCAATTTCAGTTAACCGCGATGCGCTGATTACCGTCACCCGCAATGTCATTGCTGCGGAGAAACAAAACAACTTCTCCCGCCGGGATACAGGCGAATTGATCCACATCAACGCGTCCGCTGGAAATTAAAGGCAAATTACAGTTCACATTTGCCAATTTACTTCATGACACTAACTAATGACTCAGCCCGTCATTTTCAATGAATCGCTGATCCGGCGATACGACCAGTCCGGACCGCGCTACACATCGTATCCGACCGCCGCGCAATTCCACGCGAACATATCGGAGGACGACTACAGGCGCTGGGCAAAACACAGTAACGAGGACCCGATCCCTCGCGCGCTTTCACTGTATTTCCATATTCCATTCTGTGACACCGTTTGCTTCTACTGCGCCTGCACCAAGGTCGTCACCAAAGACCACAGCCGTGCCGCGCGCTACATTGACTACCTCGGCAAGGAACTCGAGCTACAGGCACCACTGTTTGACCGCGATCGCCAGGTCGCACAATTGCACTGGGGCGGCGGCACACCGACATTCCTGAATAACGACGAAATTCGTCGGCTTATGGATATGACCCGGCAGCACTTCTCGCTGCTGTCCGACGATAGCGGCGAATACTCGATCGAAATCGATCCGCGCTCCGTCGATGATCTGAAGCTGCAAGTTCTCAGGGAGGTTGGCTTTAACCGGATCAGTCTTGGCGTACAGGATTTCAATCCGGACATACAGAAGGCCGTCAACCGGATCCAGGACCTGACGACTACACTTGGCGTGCTGAATACCGCCAGGGCGCTGGGTTACAAGTCAATCAACATGGACCTGATTTACGGCCTGCCACTGCAAACTACTGAGACGTTCTCGGAAACGCTGCGCAGCACCATAGACATGGGGCCAGACCGTATCGCGGTCTATAATTACGCGCACCTGCCGACCCGCTTCAAACCGCAACGTCGCATAAACGAGGCGGACCTGCCTTCACCGCAGACCCGGCTGGATATCCTGCAGAAAACCATCCAGCTACTGACAGATGCCGGTTACGTTTACATTGGTATGGACCACTTCGCCCGGCCGGACGATGAACTGGCAATCGCCCAGGAAAACGGCACCCTGCACCGCAACTTCCAGGGTTACTCGACGCACTCTGATTGTGACCTGGTCGCCATCGGCATGTCATCAATCGGGCATGTGTGTGACAATTACAACCAGAACGTGCGCGATCTGGAGCAATACTATGCCTTACTTGACGAAGGAAAACTGCCACTGGATCGCGGCATAGAACTCGAGCCGGATGACCTGCTGCGGCGCGAGATAATCACACTACTGATATGTCATTTCGTACTCGATATAAGCGCCCTGGAGAAAAAGTGGCGTTTCAGTTTCGCCCAGCGCTTCGAAAAGGAACTGGCTGAACTGAAGAAAATGCAGGATGACGGCCTGCTCAGTGTTGACGAGGGAATGATCCGCGTTCAGCCTGCCGGGCGCCTGCTGGTAAGGAATATCTGCATGGTATTCGACCGCTACCTGAAGGGTAACAGCGGCAGCCACACGTTCTCGAAAGTAATCTAGACCTGCACGGCAAACTACATCGCCGAACCTATCGACTGCTTAACGCAAGCCTCAACCATACCACTGAGACTACTCATATCAAGAATGATAATCTGCCTGCGGTTAACTTTTAGAATCCCTCTTTCCTGAAAACTTGCAAACAGGCGGCTGACTGTCTCGATCGCCAAACCAAGATAATTACCGATATCCTGGCGTGACATCGGCAGGTTAAATTCAGTCGCCGACAAATTGCGCTGGTGATAGCGTGTCGACAGGCTCAGCAGGAAGGAGGCCAGCCGCTCTTCTGCAGTCCGCTTGCCAAGCAACATCAGCATATGCTGGTCCGAGGTAATCTCTCGTCCGACGACATTCAACATCTGCTTCTGCAATCCGGGCAAGTCATGACACAGGTCTTCAAGTTTGTTATATGGTAACTCGCAGACACTGGAGGTTTCCAGCACCATGGCGGCACTCGAGTAACAGCCGCCACTCAAGCCGTCCATACCGGTCAGCTCACCGGGCAGGGTAAACCCGAGCACCTGCTCTTCGCCATCCTCGGTAATGCAGTAGGACTTGAGTGCACCGGAGCGTACCGCGAACAGGGCGTGGCTCTTGTCGCCGGGTCGAAACAGGTGTTGGCCGGGCTGGAACGGTTGCTGACGGATTACGATCTTGTCCAGCTTTTCCATTTCACCATCACCCATGCCATGCGGCAGACACAGATCAGCGAGCGTACAGCTCTGACAGGACACCTTCAGCTCATGCAAATTTACCGTTTTCTTCTTGTTTGTCATCTACACTTGCCCCGCTACTAAACGTAGCTACTCCCATGCATGCCTGAGGTTTACCTAATTACTACACAGACAATAACAGAATAATATTCTGTAAGAATTTGTCTAATCTTTTATAATCTGTACTTCATCAGCAGACTAATTATCAGTTTATACAACAGTCTAGCTGCAATTTACAATTTCGTCACATTTATCCCGAACACACCCCAGGAGCCTCAACCACGTGTATTCACACGCCGCTGAACAACTTGACCGCCTTCGAAGCAGGCATCCCGACGTTCGCCTGACCGGCGGATTAACCGGTCTCGAGGTCGAAAGCCTGCGTGTCGGGCCTGACGGCGCCATCGCCCAGACCCCGCACCCTGCCCGCCTGGGGTCTGCGCTCAAACATCCCTGGATTACTACCGATTATTCAGAAGCACTTATGGAGTTCATCACACCGCCGCTGGATGATCCGCTGGCCGCGCTGGACTACCTGCGCGACCTGCAACAGTTTGTCCACCTCCGCCTGGGTGACGAACTGCTATGGTCAGCCAGTATGCCCTGCGTGGTGGAAGACGAGGAACATATACCACTGGCGCGCTATGGGAGTTCGAACAGCGGCCAGATGAAAACCGTCTATCGACGCGGTCTTGGTTATCGCTATGGCCGCGTCATGCAGGTTATTGCCGGCGCCCACTACAATTACTCGTTTCCGGAAGCGTTGTGGCCGATGCTGCAGTCAATTGCCAATGACTCACGACCGCTGCAGGACTTTATATCCGACCGCTACTTTGGCGTTATCCGTAACCTGCAACATGTCGGCTGGATCGTGCCCTACCTGTTCGGCTCATCGCCCGCGGTATGTAAATCTTTCCTGTGCGGAAAGCCGACCATCCTCGATGAATACAACACCAACAGTTATTACGGCCCGCATGCGACCTCGCTGAGAATGTGCGATATCGGTTACCAGAACACGCACGAGGACGAAATCGGCTTCAAGGCACGCTATGACAACCTGGACAGCTACGTGGAAAGCCTGACAATGGCTATCGAAACCAACTGTCCACGCTACGAGAAAATCGGCGTCAAGGTTGACGGGCAATACCGGCAGCTGAATTCCAACATGCTGCAGATCGAGAATGAATACTACAGCTCCGTGCGCCCCAAGCAGGTCCCGCTTGCAAACGAAAAACCAACACATGCACTCAAGCGCCGGGGCGTACGCTACGTGGAACTGCGCTCCCTGGACATCAATATGTTTGAACCGACCGGTATCAGCGCAACCCAGTGCCGCTTCCTGGAAACGCTGATGGCCTTTTGCCTGCTCCAGGACAGCCCAGTCATCGACTATGTCGATCGCAGGGAAATCGACACCAACCTCGATGCAGTCTGTTACCGGGGGCGCGAACCGGGCCTGCTATTACAGCGCGATGGTACGTCTATATCGCTGCAACAGTGGGCGGGCGAACTGTGCGATGCCATGGCACCATTAGCAGACATGCTCGACGCCGGCCACAGCGAGCAGCCATACCGTGCCGCCCTGCAGGAACAGGTAGCCGCTGTTAATGACCCCGGGCAAACCTATTCGGCGCGGGTGCTGGAAGAAATGCGTGAACATGACGAGGGCTATTTCCATTTCGCCAGGCGCATGTCACTCAGACATCAGCAATATTTTCTCGACCTGCCCCGGGATAGCGAACGGATACGCGAGTTCGACCGGGTCGTCGACAAATCGATTGCTGACCAGCGGGCCATTGAAGCCGCGGATACGTTGTCGTTCGACGAATTCCTGGAACAGTACTTCGCCCAGAAACTGTAGGAGCGCCTTACAGGCGCGATTCGTGAACCTGGCACTCCGCCCTAACGCTGTAGGAGCGCCTTGCAGGCGCGATTGCCTTAGGATCCAGGCAATCGCGCCTGTAAGGCGCTCCTACACGATTGAATGTCTGTCAGCGTTTGCTAACCGATCAGCACGAAGCCCACGCCGGCCATGTAAAAACCGGCCGGGTAATGCCAGCGTTGTGGCTTCGACAGCAGGTAATCAAGCAGCAGGGACAAGATCACACCCATCACCATGTAGAGGGGCACGACCTGGACAGAGGTGAAATGACGCAAATCACCCGGCAGGTAATAGAAATAGAAGGTCCCGTAAAACAGCAGGAAAAAGCCGTTCGCCAGTATCTCCAGCAGCGGCCCGTCAATGCCGGAAGCCACACCTTTCAGCCATGCCGGCCGGATGACGACACGGCGCGCATGCAACACCTGGTGCAGAAAATAAACGTAGTAACCGTACACCGGCCAGATAATGAAATTCAGCACCGAGGTATAACCGTCATGGATTGGCCAGACGCGATACTGCCAGAGCGGTTCGCCAACCAGCAGGTAATAAAGCTTGCCCAGGAAAACCTCGCAGACTATCGCGACCAGGAAGGCAACCGCCATCGACAGTGACAGGGAATAAAGCTCAATACGAATCCAGCGACGGACGAGCAGTGAACCCAGCAGGTAAAAGACCAGCGCACCAAACAACGCACCGGACAGGCCCTGCAATACCAGGGCAAACGGATCGGCTAACGGCATTCAGATGTGTGACACGAGTTTCGCGTCCGGCACCTGTTGCTGAATGGCGCTGGCAATCTCGAAACGAATACCGTGGATCGGACGTATCGACACCCATAACAGGTTCAGCTTGATGTTGAATTCGGCAAACACCACCGCATCCTTGAAGTGAGTCAGTGCAATATGCACATCCTGCAGGGTGGTATCGATGATATGCCGCGGCCGGTCGCGCAAGCCGGGAATCAGCATCATGAAATCACTCAGTGGCTTGCCGTTCTCGTCATGCGAGGGCGCCCGCTTTCGCAATGGCTCGGATGCATCACTGAATTCGACGGATAATCTGGGCAGGCTCATGGTTCAGGCCAGTAACAACAGTCATACCGATAATACCGGCAAACCGCACCCGGATGACAACCGGCCACCCTGATTGAAATAATTACCTTTTAAATCAATCAGTAGAAACCATTGCATCACGCACGCGCTCCAGCCGGGTGCGGACTTCAGCGGCCAGTTCCTCCACGCCCGCCTGCTCCACCAGGCTGAGTACAGCGACAGGATCCATAAAACTGACCGTTATGCTGGCGTCTTCTTCCTCGCGCAACACAACATTGCATGGCAGTAACAGCCCGATATCCGGGTCAGCATTGATCGCCTGGTTAGCCAGTTGCGGATTACAGGCACCGAGAATCAGGTAGGGCCTGCGTTCCACGTCAATTTTCTTCTTGAGGGTCGCGGCCACATCAATCTCGGTCAACACCCCAAAACCCTCTTTCTGCAGCTCCGCCGTTACCTGTTCGCGGATGGACTGCATGTCGCCCTTAAGCGATACACTGAAACCGTACATGATCAACTCCTGTTACAACGTAAGTTACTTTCGGGGAACTGCTGACTAACCCGTCAGCACATCACTAGTCTGTCAGGCGCGCCTCTGCCTCGCGATACTTCTCGGCAGTCTGCGCAATAATTTCATCAGGCAAACCTGGCCCGGGCGCCGTCTTGTCCCAGTCCAGCGTTTCCAGGTAATCACGCACAAACTGCTTGTCAAAACTTGCCGGACTGCTGCCCGGCGCATAGGTGTCAGCCGGCCAGAAGCGTGACGAATCGGGTGTCAGTACCTCGTCAATCAGAACCAGCTTGCCTGTCGGGTCGAGCCCGAACTCGAACTTGGTATCGGCGATAATAATACCGCGCTCGCGTGCATAGGCCGCGCAGGTCGTATAAATACGGAGACTGACGTCACGCACCTGCGTTGCCAGATCTGTACCGAGTAATTCGCAGGCCTGTGAGAAATCAATATTCTCATCATGATCGCCAACCGCTGCCTTGGTCGATGGCGTGAAAATCGGTTCCGGCAATCGTTCGGCCAGTTGCAGGCCAGCCGGCAACTCAATGCCGCATACGCGCCCCGTTCGCTGGTAGTCTTTCCAGCCCGAGCCGATCAGGTAACCGCGAACAATCGACTCGACCGGTAACGCCGTCAGCTTTCTCACAACAATGGCGCGGCCTTCAACCTCCGCACGTTCCGCCGTATCCGGCAACACCTCCGCCAGCGTTTTTTCCGCCAGGTGGTTGGGTATGATGTTGCGCGTCTGGCGAAACCAGAAGTTGGATACCGACGTGAGCACCGCGCCCTTGCCCGGAATAGGCTGGGGGAGTACGACATCAAATGCAGACAGGCGGTCCGTGGTCACGATCAGCAGGTGATCATCACCCACCGCGTAGATATCGCGCACCTTGCCGCGCGCCAGCAACGGCAGGCTTTTTATATGGGACTCGTACAGGGTCTCCAGCATTTCTGTCTCCGACTGCCCGGCAGGCACAAAAACGGCATTGTACAGGACAGGATGGTCGGCGGAAATCGTCATAACCGGCCACACAAATCCACTGCATTCAGTTTGATTGGTGTTAAAATGGATTGCTTTCCTGTACCTACAAACGGGCATAAGCAATGAGTGAATCACCACGCGTCGGACTGGTCATGGGCAGCAACAGCGACTGGGACGTTATGCGGCATGCGGCTGACATGCTGACACAGCTCGGCATTCCCCACGAGTCCCGCGTAGTCTCTGCGCACCGCACACCCGACCTGTTGTTCGAGTATGCCTCTGGTGCCCGCGACCGCGGTATTGCCTGCATCATCGCCGGTGCCGGCGGTGCCGCGCATCTGCCAGGCATGCTGGCAGCCAAGACCACCGTCCCGGTACTGGGCGTACCGGTCCCGACGCGCTACCTCAAGGGCATGGACTCGCTATTGTCTATCGTGCAAATGCCGAAAGGCATCCCGGTTGCCACCTTCGCTATCGGTGAAGCGGGCGCCGCCAACGCCGCGCTATACGCGGCCGCCATACTCGCCACCGGGGACAACGCGCTGGCAAAACGCCTTGATGAACAACGTGACGAACTGCGCAAGCTCGTCCTCGACATGCAGCTACCACCCGAGACATGATTCTACCCGGTGCCACACTGGGCGTTCTGGGCGGCGGTCAGCTCGGTCGCATGTTCACGCTTGCCGCCATTAGCATGGGCTACCGGGTCGTGGTACTGGATCCGGACCCGCACAGCCCCGCCGGCCACATCGCCGACCAGCACATACAGGCCAGTTTCAAGGACCATGCTGCCATGCAGATGCTGGGCGATGAATGTGCCGCGATTACGACCGAGTTCGAAAATGTGCCGGCCGACAGCATGGAATTCCTGGAACAGTTCTGCAAGGTACGGCCGAACGCCCGGGCACTGCGTATCGCCCAGGATCGCATCAGGGAAAAGTCCTGGCTACAGGAACTGGGACTGCCCACCGCGCCCTTTGTACCTGTCTATGAAAGCACCGATCTCGACGATGCTGTGCAACAACTCAACGCACCCCTGCTGCTGAAAACCGCCTCGATGGGATATGACGGCAAGGGACAGGCACAGGTGGCAGACCTGGATGAGGCGCGTGCCGCTTTCACCAGCCTCGGCGAGAATCCCTGTGTACTTGAGGAGATGGTCGAGCTCGAATGCGAGGTTTCCGTAATACTCGCCCGTAGTGTCAACGGCCGCACCGAGGTCTACCCGGTCGGCGAGAACCGGCACGTTAACGGTATCCTCGACACAACGATAGTACCCGCCGCAATCGACGCAGGATTACACAACGATGCGACCGGCATGGCCAGGCGCATGGCCGACGCACTGGACTACTGCGGCGTACTCGCCGTGGAATTCTTCTGCGCCAGAAGCGGCGAATTACTGGTTAACGAAATCGCCACGCGGCCGCATAACAGCGGCCATTACACGGTGGACGCCTGCACAACATCGCAATTCGAGCAACAGGTACGCGCCATGTGCGGACTACCACCCGGCGATGCAAGCCTGCACTCACCCGTGGTCATGACCAACCTGCTGGGCGACATCTGGCAGGGTGGAGAACCTGCCTGGGAGGCAATCCTTAACGAACCAAAGGCCTGCCTGCATATTTATGGCAAGCGCGAGGCACGCGTCGGGCGCAAGATGGGCCATTTCAACTACCTGGCCGAATCGACAGACGCAGCACTCGAGAGCGTCGCGGGTATTCGCAAGACACTTGGTTTCTGAGTCACTCAATAGCCGGTGCGCCGAATGCTGAACAGATTCCTCAGTCTGGCCTCCGGCACTGTCAGCCATGCCGAACGCCTGATCTCTGCGATCGGCGGCGTACTCGCGATTTTTGCGACGTTCACTATCAGCACTTTTTACCTGGGCGACTCTGCCATACCGCTGATCGTACCGTCGATGGGTGCGTCGGCAGTACTACTGTTCGCCGCCCCGCACAGTGCCCTTACGCAACCCTGGAATGTGCTCGGCGGACACATTATTTCTGCATTGATCGGCGTCACCTGTTACCAGCTGGTACCCCATGAAATCGCTGCGGCCAGCCTGGCGGTCGGCATAGCGATCGGCGCCATGTATTACCTGCGCTGCATTCATCCACCCGGCGGTGCCACCGCACTGGCCGCCGTCATCGGCGGCGAATCCGTTCACTCACTCGGTTACGGATTTGTCCTGACCCCGGTGCTGCTGAATGTACTGGTGATGCTGGTCATCGCCGTCGCGTTCAACTACCTGTTCAGCTGGCGGCGCTACCCGTCCCTGCTGCTCACGCCACCAGCAGTACCGCAAACCTCCGGCACTGAAATCGGACGAACAACAATCAACCACTCTGACCTGGTGGCCGCGCTGGGCCAGATAGACTCATTCATCGACGTATCCGAAGATGACCTGCTGCATATCTACGATCTTGCAACGGGCCAGGCCAGGCATGGCCATCTGCAGGCTGACGACATCCAGCTCGGACACTATTACAGCAATGACGCGGAAGGCCCGGACTGGCAGGTGCGCCGGGTGGTCGATGAATCGGGCGACACTACTGATCCCGAAAAGAACATGATTGTGTATAAGGTTATCGTGGGCGAAAACCGGCGTACATCAGGCGTACTGACGCGCCAGCAGTTCTCGCGCTGGGCTCGTTTTGAGGTCGTTCAAAAAGGTGAACGCTGGGAACAGCTCGACAAGACCTGAACGGCGCAGTTGGCAGGCCGTACCACTAACCGACACACGCACCGTCAATTCACCACAACGGCGTGAACACGCCGACCTGTCGTTAACCAACCAGGAGAGACATTTCGTGAACACTGGCCGTCACGGCTTCACCCTCCCGCAGATAGCCCTGTTACTGGCCAACCTGATCCCCGTGTTCGGCGTCCTCTACATGGACTGGGATGTAGGTGGCATCATCGTTCTTTACTGGGCGGAAAACCTGGTAATCGGTTGCTACACTATTCTCAAAATGCTGGTCACAGGCGGCATCGAGGCCATCGGAAAAATCCTGTTCTTCTGTGTACATTACGGCGGGTTCTGCGCTGTCCACGGCGTATTCGTTCTGAAACTGACCGAGTATGCCGGGCTCGACACGGTCGCCGAAGCGACGACATCCTGGCCGGGACCACTGGTGCTGCTGGAGAAGTTCTACAACCTTATTCAGGGTGTACTGTCTGTTGCGCCAAAAGAAATGCTCTGGGTGCTACTTGCCATGACGCTCAGTCACGGGGTTTCTTTTCTGTTACTGTTCATCGGCCAGGGGGAGTTTCGTGAAACAACCACCCGTAAATTGATGCGTGCTCCCTACAATCGCATCGCGATTCTGCATATTGCCGTCATCATCGGGGCATTTCTTGTCGTCAAGCTGGAGTCGCCGATCGGCTTGCTGCTGGCACTGGTTGCGCTCAAGACCGGAATGGATATTATGCTGCATAAACGATCACATAAAAATGCAGTGAAACAAGCCAGCGGTCAAACCGGCACCCCTTAAAAACCAGCAGGAGAATGTAATGGAAATTGGCGGTCTGTTAGGCCTTCTGATTCTCGCGGCCGATGTCTGGGCGATTTTAAATATTTTCCAGAGCACGGCGACAACCGGTGCCAAGGCGCTCTGGATCGTGCTGGTGCTGGCGTTACCGTTAATCGGCGTGGTTATATGGTATTTCGCCGGTCCACGCGAAGCCTGAGTACTTTTTCCATACTCGAACGTATTATCAGCGAGAACCTGCCGTGACAGCAGACAACGATGAAGACCGGCACGGCCCTGGTGTCCGGCTGCATCCGCCGGTAATTTTTGCGATCAGTATCCTTGCGGGAATCGGCCTGCACAGGGCCTGGCCACTGGCCATGCCATGGGAACAACAGGGCCGAATCTATGCCGTCTGCATACTGGCTATCGTCGCACTGCTTGCACTCTGGTCATTGTTCGAATTCTTCAGGGCCAGGACCGATGTACGCCCGGACCGGCCGGACACGGCACTCATCACCACAGGCCCGTATCGCTTCACCCGGAATCCCCTGTACATTGGCCTGTCGCTGGTCCAGTTATCTGTCGCATGCTGGCTGAATAACCTCTGGGTATTGCTCCTGTTGCCGCTGTCCATTGTCATCATTACGCAATATGCCATTGCCCGTGAAGAACGCTACCTGGAAAAACTTTTCGGACAGGATTATCTTGACTACAAGGCGCGCGTCCGCCGCTGGCTTTAACCTCCGGAGCACCCATGGGACTGTTCGATAAACTGTTCGGCGCGAAGCCCCGCGAACCGGATGCAACCGAAATAATCGGGAAAGTTATCGACCGCTTCGCCACGGCCACCATCATGGGCATAGACCGCGAAGACCTGGGCCGCTTTCCTGCCAAGCAATACAAGGTCATGGCCTTCCATTACGGCGCCATCGAAGAACTGTGCCGGCGCCATGCGCTTGATGAAGACCGCACGCTTGGAATATTCGTCGTTTTCATTGACAAGTATTTCAATATGCCGGTAGCGGAGACCGGCAGCATTACAGAACGACTGCAGGGCTTTAACAGCAATCCCGAGGAACGACGTTACCTGGAAGCCGGTACAGATATTTTCCGCCGCTGGCATGATGACGACGACCGGCGCGCACCGCTCGAACTGGGCGAAATGCTGAAAGACGCTTGAGCAAACATTCACTGGACAGGTTGTTACGCGAGGTACGCGCCTGCAACGCATGCGAGACAGCGCTGCCACTTGGCCCCCGACCTGTGCTGCGCGCAGCACACACTGCACGCATTCTCATCATCGGCCAGGCGCCCGGCACCCGCGTACATGCCAGCGGCATTCCCTGGAATGATCCCAGCGGCGACCGGCTGCGTGACTGGCTGCAGCTCGACCGGGACCATTTTTACGACGAAAACAGCATCGCGATAATCCCGATGGGCTTTTGTTATCCGGGCAAGGGGAAATCCGGCGACCTGCCGCCCCGCAAGGAATGTGCGCCCCTCTGGCATGACCGCCTGCTGCAACAATTACCTGCGCTGCAGTTAAGGTTGCTGGTCGGCAAATACGCCCAGGACTACTACCTCGATACAAAACGCCAGTCACTGGGCGAGACGGTTAAAAACTATCCCCGTTACCTGCCGGCGTTCCTCCCCCTGCCGCACCCCTCGCCACGTAATATTCGCTGGTTCCGGAACCACCCCTGGTTCGAGGCCGAGGTGCTGCCCGTCCTGCGCAAGCAGGTGCAGCAGGTTCTGCGCAAATAAAACCGGCGATCCACGCATATCTTGTTGTTATATATATAAAAACTGGCATGACATATGGCCCCGAAAATCGTGCAGTCAGTCGCACCTGTGCGCGAACTCATGGCAGCCTGCTATACCTCACTGCACGGCCACCCGGTCCGCTCTGTCTGTTAGAATCCTGTTTTAGGTCTCTTCATGCCACATAGACACACACTGCTCAAGCACATCCACTCGCCCGCTGACCTGCGCAGCCTGCCCGAGGAGGACTATCCCCAGCTGGCCGCCGAGGTGCGCGAGTTTCTGCTCGAGTCCGTCTCGTCAACAGGTGGTCACCTGGCCGCCGGCCTCGGCACCGTGGAGCTGACCATTGCCCTGCATGCCGTGTTCAACACCCCGCATGACCGGCTGGTGTGGGATATCGGTCACCAGGCGTATCCACACAAGATACTCACCGGGCGGCGCGAAGCCATGCACAGCCTGCGTCAGCAGGATGGACTCAGCGGTTTTCTCAGTCGTGAAGAAAGCGAATACGATGTTTTCGGTGCCGGCCACTCCAGCACGTCGATCAGTGCGGCACTGGGTATTGCGGTCGCCGCCAAACAGGCCGGCAATGGTCGCAAGTCCGTGGCTGTTATCGGTGACGGCGCCATGACCGCCGGCATGGCTTTCGAGGCATTGAACAACGCCGGCGACCAGGATTGCGACTTGCTGGTCATCCTGAACGATAACGAGATGTCGATCTCACCCAACCGCGGCGCACTGCACAATCACCTGTCGCGCCTGCTGTCCGGACGCATGTACACCGGTATCCGGCAAAGCAGCAAGCTTGCACTGAATCGATTACCCGGCGCGCAACACTTCTTACGCCGCTGGGAAGAACACCTGAAAGGCATGGTCATGCCCGGCACCCTGTTTGAGGAACTCGGTTTCAACTATATCGGCCCTATCGATGGCCATGATCTTCCCACCCTCATGAGTACCTTGCGCAATATGCACAAACTCGAGGGGCGCAATTTCCTGCACGTAGTCACCCGCAAAGGTATGGGCTATGAACCGGCCGAACAGGACCCGTGCGTCTATCACGGTGTAACGCCGTTCGACCGCGCCACTGGCAAGCAGAAAAAATCCGCCGGATCCAGCAAGACCTATACACAGGTATTCAGCGAGTGGTTGTGTGACATGGCCGGCACGGACAAGCAGCTGGCCGGTATAACACCGGCCATGTGCGAGGGATCCGGCATGGTGGATTTCGCCAAATCTTTCGCCGACCGTTATTTCGATGTTGGCATCGCCGAACAGCATGCACTGACATTTGCCGGTGGTATGGCCTGCGAAGGCATGAAGCCGGTTGTCGCTATCTATTCGACCTTCCTGCAGCGCGCCTATGATCAGCTCATACACGATATTGCACTACAAAATCTCGATGTGACGTTCGCGATTGACCGCGCCGGCCTGGTTGGTGCCGACGGCGCGACCCATGCCGGCGTATTCGATCTTTCATTCCTGCGCTGTGTACCTAACATGCTGGTGATGGCGCCCGCCAATGAACAGGAATGCCGGCAGATGCTGTCGACGGCCTATCAATATAAAGGACCGGCAGCCGTACGTTACCCGCGCGGAACCGGCCCGGGCACAGCCACTGACAATTCACTCGAGACTTTGCCGATCGGCAAGGCTGTCATAACACGGGAAGGATCGCGGATTGCCATACTGGCATTCGGCAGCCGCCACGCCGCCGCACAGGAAGCAGGCGACGCTATCGATGCAACCGTGGTCAACATGCGCTTTATAAAGCCACTCGACACCGACATGATCATGGCCATTGCCGCTGGACATGACCTGCTGGTGACGGTGGAAGAAAACGTATTGCAGGGCGGCGCAGGCTCGGCAGTTAACGAAGTTCTGCATGCACACAATGCACAAAACCGGGTCATCAACCTTGGCATACCCGACGCATTTATCGAGCACGGTGATCATGGCCGGCAATTATCCGCGTGCGGCCTGGACACAGCCGGCATCCTGGACGCGATCAAGTCAGCGGAAATACTGCCCGCGCCGGCATCAGCAACGCTGCCGTCCGGGCAACAGCTGATCGGCTAATCAGCTTTATCAACAGGCATTAAAAAGGGGCGGTAAAACCGCCCCTTCTTTATTGCAAACAACGTTATCCAGGCTTGTTAACCCGCCTCGCGTTCCAGCGTTTCCTTGATTACCGTTTCCGCCACGTTCTTCGGGCACGGCATGTAGTGCAGGAACTCCATGGTGAACTGGCCACGCCCGGATGTCATGGTACGCAGGTCACCGATGTAACCGAACATCTCGGAGAGCGGACATTCCGACTTGATATGTACACTGGTGGTGCCTGCCTCCTGTGACTTGATCATGCCACGACGACGGTTAAGATCGCCGATCACGTCACCGACATGATCTTCCGGTGTATAGACATCCACGCGCATGATCGGCTCCATCAACTGCGGGCCGGCCTTCGGCATTGTCTGGCGGTAAGCGGCACCGGCAGCCAGTTCATAAGCAACGGCCGAGGAATCCACCGGGTGGAAACTGCCATCGAGCAGCGTGACCTTGAAATCCAGGCACGGGAACCCGGCCAGCACACCCTTGACCATGCTCTTCTTGAAACCCTTGTCCACGGCCGGCCAGAATTCACGCGGTACATTACCGCCGGTCACCTTGGATTCATACTCATAACCACTGCCTGGTTCACCCGGCTCGATGGCGTAGTCGATCTTGGCGAACTGACCCGAACCACCGGTCTGTTTCTTGTGTGTATAACTGTCTTCAATTCGCTGGGTAATCGTTTCACGGTAAGCCACCTGCGGCTTGCCGACTTCCACATCAATACCGTGGGTACGGCGCAGGATATCGATCTTGATATCGAGGTGCAGCTCGCCCATGCCTTTCAGGATGGTCTCGCCACTGTCCTGGTCCGTTTCCATGCGGAACGACGGGTCTTCCTTGATCATCTTGCCCAGTGCAATACCGAGTTTTTCAGCCGCCGCCTTGTCTTTCGGTGCAACCGCAATCGAAATAACCGGGTCCGGGAACACCATCGGCTCCAGCGTCGCCGGGTGTTTCGGATCACACAATGTGTGGCCGGTCTGCACATTCTTCATACCAATCACGGCCACGATGTCGCCGGCCTGAGCACCGTCAAGCTCCTCACGCGAATCAGCATGCATTTCAACGATGCGGCCGATACGTTCGGTCTTGCCGGTAAAGGTATTGAGTACAGTAGAGCCTTTCTCCAGCTTGCCTGAATAAATCCGCACGAAGGTCAGCGCGCCGAAACGGTCATCCATGATCTTGAACGCCAGCGCACGCAACGGCCGGTCCGCATCAACGATGGCAAACTCGCCGGTTTCGTTACCTTCCAGGTCAACTTCCGGTTGCGGCGTAACCTCGGTCGGGTTTGGCAGGAAATCAACAGCCGCGTTCAGCACCGGCTGAATACCCTTGTTCTTGAAGGCGGAACCGCAGTAGGTCGGGAAGAAGTCGAGCGCAATCGTACCCTTGCGGATGCAGCGCTTGATGTCGTCGACAGATGGCTCGTTACCCTCGAGGTACTGCTCAAGCAGGTCATCGTCCTGCTCGACGGCTGCTTCAACCATCTTCTCGCGCCATTCTTCAATGGCATCGGCCATATCAGCCGGCGGCTCTTCTATCGTATAGGCGGAGGGGTCACCGGAATCATCCCAGATCCAGGCCTTGCGGGTCAGCAGGTCAACGATACCGCAAAACTCGTCTTCGATACCGATTGGCAGCACCATCACCAGCGGTGTTGCATCGAGCACATCTTTCACCTGTTTCACGACACGATAAAAATCCGCACCCATGCGGTCGAGCTTGTTGACGAAAATAACGCGTGCCACTTTCGACTCGTTGGCATAGCGCCAGTTGGTCTCGGACTGCGGCTCCACGCCACCCGAACCACAGAACACGCCGATGCCGCCATCCAGCACCTTGAGTGAACGGTAAACCTCGATCGTGAAATCGACGTGCCCGGGGGTATCAATTATATTCAGGCGATGGCCATCCCACTCGCAGCTGGTCGCGGCTGACTGAATGGTAATGCCGCGCTCCTGTTCCTGCTCCATGAAGTCGGTGGTGGCCTCACCATCGTGCACTTCACCGGTCTTGTGAATCTTGCCGGTCAGCTTCAGTATGCGCTCCGTGATCGTGGTCTTGCCGGCGTCGACGTGCGCGAAGATACCGATGTTTCTGTAATGGGCTAAATCTGTCATGTTCCTGCTACCTGAATAGTTAAATCACAAAGTCGAAAAGCGCCCGACCACATCCCCGGCGCGGTTAAGTCTGTTACTTGCAAAGTCTGTCCGAATTGATGGCATTAGCCGAGGGTCGGAATCGGTATCGGCCAAGGGGTACCGCCAGTGACGCGCGATTATAAACCAAAGTGCCGGTAATTCCATGAGTTCCGGGGTTTTCGCGTCGATTATCCAGCCGGTATAATCCCGGCATGCACGATATCCCCAATCGCATCGCCGACGTCCTGCTGGAAGTCGAGGCCAACCTGCGTACCAGCGGACGCTGGGATCCGGCATCGTCCGCCGGAAACCGCCCTGGGAAGTACCGAGCCATTCTGCCTCGATACCCTGCGGTTCGAGCAATGGCTTCAATGGATCTTTCTGCCGCGGATGAAACAGATACTGGAAACACCGGCGGCCGTTACCGGCCAAAAGCGCAATTTTCAACTACGCGCAGGAATATCTCTGCAAAACCGATCCGCTGAGTAGCAATTTACTCAATCTAATCAAGCGCTTCGATGATCTCATCACGATCCAGGCCGGCGCCCGCGCACACTGATCAGTGTTTACCGCTCTCCTCATCACCGTCCAGCGGCATTTCGTATGACGCCATGCCGGGGCGCGCCATGTCGTCGTGTTCCGTTGATTTGCGATCACCGCGGCGCGCCAGGTGTTTATCCAGCGCATCTTTCTTCAATGGAATGCTTTCCTCGGCATACATAATCTGCCGAATCATCCGATCGCCGAATTCCAGCAGTGCCAGGTCATCTACCAGGATCTTGTCCATGGTCTCCTGGTCTACATCGTAGGTCGTGCTGAAACCCTCGCTTTTGACGAATTCGCGGAAACGGTCCATGTCATAACAGGCCATGAAGAAAAATTTCAGGCTGGTCTTTGACATGTTGCCGATCGCAGGTCCGGCGGATTTGACCTTGAGAATCAGCTGACGCCAGGGTCGACCGAGTTCGTCATACTCCTCCAGCCCCTGCTCTTCGCGGTATTCATCGATCGTCAGCTTGCGGTCTTCAATATGACCATGGCAATGGTCTTCAGTGACCAGCGCGTAGGAGGCGCGGTCAAAGTTCTCGTCCTGGCGGCGTGTTGACAGCAGGCCGACCGGATAATACCGGCAGGCAGTCGGACGATCCTCGTACACGCTACAGCCTTCATCAGTCACGAACTGACACGCATTGGTGCCGTCCTTCGGCTTGTATTTAACACCACCGACACTGTTGCGGCCGAACTCGAATGGCTCGGTATACTGCCTGAGAAATTCGGTTGAGGTAATTCCCAGGCGCTGCTTCAGGCGGATGATGTCATACGGCGTCAGCATGATATCGATGTTCTTGCAGCAGGCATTGAAGCAGTCGATGTCCTTGTGACAACGGAACTGGATAACGGCATCGCCCTCCAGCTGATTCGGAATAACCGGGCTGTCCGGTAGCGGGGAATCGTCAATGAGCTTGTTGTCATCGGACATCGTGTTTACCTCTTCAGGATCTGTTCAATTTGCCTGTAGGAGCGCATCGCAGGCGCGAATTCATATACAGCAAAAAGATTCGCGCCTGCAAGGCGCTCCTACAGTCTTTTCAGCAGAGCAAAAATTTAATGCTCCGGCAAAAAATAAAAAGTCCGGGCACCAAAAGGCACCCGGACTTCGAATTTACGGGGACAGAATTGAATTCTGTCCCCTATAGCTGTTACTTGAACAGTTTCGACTTGTCGACCAGATCAACATGGGCGCGCTTGAAGCAGGTCCACTTTTTGGTTTCCTTGTCGTAAACAGAGTTCACGAAACACTTCCAGTTCTCCTCATCGATAAAGTTCTTGTCCATGCGGTAGTAGAAGCCCGGGTAACGCGACTCCTGGCGGAACTCGATGTGCTTCATGTGAGCTTCGGCAGTGATGATGCGGTGGTAGTTTTCCCAGGCACGCAGCAGCTCATGCAGGTCCTTGGCACGCATCTTCCCGGCATCTTCCTTCAGCATGTCGATCTTCTCACCGGCAACTTTCAGCATGTGCTCGTTGGTGGTGTAGTAGGTCGCAACACCGGCCACATACTCGTCCATGATCTTCTGCAGACGGAACTGCAGCATCTTCGGCGTAATGTAATTCGGGTTGATATCGATCGCCGTAGAGTAGTCCTTGTGCTCCATGAAGGTGCGAACCGGCTGGTAAATTTCAGCAACCAGGTCTTCTACAGAAGTATCCAGCTCAGGCTTGTAGTCCTTGTTGTCCAGGCAGAACTTGACCATGGCCTTGGCAGCAATACGGCCTTCGGCATGCGAACCGGAAGAGAACTTGTGACCGGATGCGCCAACGCCGTCGCCGGCAGTCCACAGACCGGTAACAGTCGTCATGGCACGGTAGCCCCAGTTCCAGCCCTTCGGCAGGTGCTCGGGAATACCCTCACTGTAGGCCTCATCAGTCGGCGCGCCAACATCAGTCGGACCGGACACCCAGATACCGCAGCAACCGGAGTGTGAGCCCAGCAGGTAGGGTTCGGTTGGCATCAGCTCGGAATTCTTCTTCTCCGGCTCGATGTTCTCACCCACCCAGATACCACACTGGCCAATACACATGTCCAGGAAGTCTTCCCAGGCTTCCGCCTCGAGATGCTTCACTTCGCGCGACGTCAGTGTTTCGCGCAGATCGGCAAGGGCAGTCACAGTGTCCATCCAGATCGGACCGCGGCCTTCCTTCATCTCTTTCAGCATGAGGTGGTTACGCAGGCAGGAAGCCGGAACGGCAGCTGCGCCATAAGGAGGATAGTCGGCGAGCATCTCCTTGTTGCGGTCCAGGTAGACTTCACCAACAGCATTGGTAGCCTTGGCCTTGAACAACAGGAACCATGCGCCAACCGGACCGTAACCATCTTTAAAACGGGATGGTACGAAACGATTTTCCATCAGGGTCATCTCGGCACCGGCTTCAGCCGCCATGGAATAGGTGGAACCGGCATTCCAGACCGGGTACCAGGCGCGACCTATGCCTTCACCCACAGAACGCGGACGGAAGATGTTCACACAACCGCCGGCTGCCAGCAGAATAGCCTTGGCCTTGTAGACAAATATCTTGTTTTCACGAACGGAGAAACCGACAGCACCCGCGACGCGATGCGGATCGTTCTTGTCGTTTATCAGCTTGACGATAAAGATATGTTCCTGGATGTTGTCGGTACCCAGCGCCTTCTTGGCAGCTTCGGCAACAATCCACTTGTAAGACTCACCATTAATCATGATCTGCCACCTGCCTGAACGAACCGGCTTGCCACCGTCCTTCAGAGGCGTCATGCCCTTGGAACCGTCGTAACGCTCACCGATCTCGTCTGTCTTCCAGATCGGCAGGCCCCATTCCTCGAACAAATGGACAGACTCGTCCACGTGACGGCCGACGTCATAGACCAGGTCGTCGCGGGTGATACCCATCAGGTCGTTGGAGACCATGCGGGTGTAGTCAGCCGGATCCTGCTCGGTACCGATGTAGGTGTTAATAGCGGACAGACCCATGGCCACGGCACCGGAACGGTCCATGGCGGCCTTGTCGACCAACCTGATTTTAAGATCCGTGCCTTCGGCCCAACGCATTACCTCGTAGGCAGCACCACAACAGGCCATACCGCCGCCAATCAGAAGAATATCAACTTCTTCTTCGACGACCTCTGGATTTCCAAATTCACCTGCCATGTAAAATTCCTCGTTCTAGATGTTAATCAGTGCCGAATCAGGCGTTGAGCAGTTCGCTGCGGTCACCTTCACGGTAGCCGTTGCTCTGCACGAAGAATCCCGGCTCTTCGATCCTGGACATATCGGCCTGCGGCTTGCCGGCGTACGGATCGATGGAACCTTCAGGTGTGGTGCGAATCGGGAACTTGAAGCGCTTCAGGGTGCCGTTGCGAAACTTGATGGTCCACAGAATGGAGTCACTACCACGCAGCGGCTGCACTGAACCGCCCAGCGGTACGATGTCGGCGTAATGGCGGGCTTCGATTGCCTGCTGCGGGCAGATCTTCACGCAGGCATAACATTCCCAGCACTGTTCCGGCTCCTGGTTGAACGCCATCATGGCGTGACCGGTCTCGGAACCGTCCTTGTCCAGTTTCATGAGATCGTGCGGACAAATGTACATGCAGGCAGTCTTGTCCTGACCTTTGCAGCCGTCGCACTTATCAGTCCGTACAAATGTTGGCATGTTGTTTCTCCATCTGTTTTTTATTGATTACTGCAGTTTAATGACCCGTTGCTTCAATTAGAGGCAGCGGTCTCTAAAGAGGATGTTCGGCGGCTGATACTGCATACCGCTGATCTGGATCTGCTTTCTCGCAGTTTTATTTATTCGCGCGCGATGCCCACCAGTCGCGGGGTTGCATACTCTACCCCCCTGCCTATGAATTTCAAACCAGTAAAATCTTGCCGTGAATAAATCGAACCTATCCCCCATCGGACGACAGCTTATGGACTATAACCACCTGATTATAAATATTAAATAGATGTATATAATAATATAGTAGACCCTATTTATTGGGTAAATATCCTCCTTTTGAAGGGGTATCCAAGTACTTGATCAGTAAAGGCTGGACCAGAGCATCTTGCCACCCACCAACAGCAGGAACGCGGCGAAAACCCGCTGCAAAACCCGGCGCGGCAAGCGGTGCGCGAGCGCGGCACCGGTCGGTGCCAGCAAAACACTGGCCAGTGTAATCGCCGCCATGGCCGGCCACACGATAAACCCGGTGTTCAGGCCAGGCTGCACCGGCGTATCGAGGCCGGCGATGGCAAAACCGGCCGCACCCGCCAGCGCCACTGGCAAACCACAGGTTGCCGAGGTCCCCACGGCCCGCCGGATGTCGACGCCGTTCCACATCAGGAACGGGGTGGTCAGTGTGCCGCCACCAATCCCGAGCAACGCGGACACCAGGCCGATGACACTCCCGGCGACACCCATGCCGAGCCGACCCGGCAAAGCGCGGTGGCCGGACGGCTGGGCGCCAATAAGCAGCTGAACCGCGACGGCAATCTCAAACAAGCCAAAAAAGACCGCCAGCCCGTTGCTGCTCAGCTGGCGCGCGAGCGCCGCGCCGGCCAGACCGCCCAGCACAATGCCCGGCGTCAGGCGTTTGACCGTCGTCCAGTCAACACTGCCGCGCCGATGGTGGGCAAGCAACGAGGACAGCGCCGTGGGTACGATCACCGCCAACGAGGTGCCGACGGCGAAATGCATCAATGACGCCCCGTCAAAGCCCTGCGTGGCAAACAGCCAGGCCAGTGCCGGGACAATCACCAGTCCGCCACCGACGCCGAGCAGGCCGGCCATGAGGCCGGCGATGGCGCCGGTTAGGAGGTATGCAATTAATTCCATTCGACAAGATTATCTCGCGCAAAGGCGCCAGGACGCAAAAACACATTCGCCACAGAGAACACAGAGATCACTTAGGCGAGGAGTTCCATTCGGCAGGATTATCTCGCGCACGACTGCAGGGATGCAGGAGGTAGAGTAACGCAGGAGCAGTTACCGAAAGGCGCAAAGGCGCAAAGGGAAAAGCTGCCACAGAGAGCTCAGAGAACACAGGAACACAGGAACACAGGAACACAGGAACACTCATATCCCCTCTCCCTCCGGGAGAGGGTTAGGGAGAGGGGATATAAATATTCACAGACCGGGACATGCCAGTTACTGGTATAAATCATTCACTCACGGCAGGATCTGGATTTACGAACTTTTCTCAGCACAATCCATACAGCGGGAAAGGGTCGGATCGATATTCAATCGACGTGTATCGATTGCCTCGCCACACACAAAACAATCACCAAAGTCATCCGATTCAATGCGTTGCAAGGCGCCCTCGATCTTTTTCAGCTGTAATTGCCGCCGCCGCGCCGTTTCCAGCGCCATTTGCTGTCCCTGCATGGCATCCATGCGCGACAGCCGCCCGACCTTGGCCTGGTCCAGCTCGACCGTCTCACCACTCTCCCGGGATGTCTCCTCCAGCACCAGCAATTCCGCTCTTAGCTCAAGCAGCGCGACCCTGTAATGATCAATCTCCGCGTCATTCATGATTTGATTTGCATTATTACTCTGCGGCCTCTGTGCACTCTGTGGCAGCTTTTCTCTTTGCGCCTTGGCGTCTTTCGGTAACTGCTCCTGCGTTACTCTACCTCCTGCATCCCTGCAGTCGTGCGCGAGCCTCACTTAATCCAGATAGTCTTGGCATTCACAAACTCACGAATACCGTGCACGGACAGCTCACGCCCATAACCGGAGTTCTTTACCCCACCAAACGGCAGGCGCGGATCACTCTTCACCAGCCCGTTGACGAATGCGCAACCACATTCAAGCTGCCGTGCAATGCGCTTCACCCCGCTCGACATCCTGCGTCCACACGCTGCCGCCCAGGCCGAAATCCGTGTCATTGGCGATACGCACCGCATCTGCCGCGTCGATTGCACGAATCACGCTGGCAACCGGCCCGAATAATTCCTCGTGATAGGCCAGCACACCCGGTTTTACGTGGTCAATGATGGACGGCTGATAATAGGCGCCGTCCCCGCTCTCCGGGCCGCAACCGGTAATCGCCTTTGCGCCCTGCGTAATACTCTCAATCACCTGGCGATGCAGTTCGTCACGCAGATCGAACCGTGCCATGGGACCAAGCCGGTTGCGCTCATCCAGCGGATCACCCATGGCCAGCGCTTCCACGGCCAGCTTGAACCGGCGCACGAACTCGTCCGCAATCGCCTCGACCACGATAAAGCGCTTGGCCGCGATGCAGCTCTGCCCGGTGTTCAGGAACCGCGAGGTAACCGCCACCTCGACGGCCTGGTCGAGATCCGCATCCTCCAGCACGATGAACGGGTCGGAGCCACCCAGCTCCAGTACGGTCTTCTTTATATGTGCGCCGGCCGCCGCGGCCACCTGGCGGCCGGCCGGTTCGCTGCCGGTCAGGGTCACGGCATGTACGCGCGGATCCTCGATCACAGCGGCTACGCGCGACGACGGTAACATCAGGGTAGAAAAAACATACTCGGGAAACCCGGCCTGCTCGAACAGTGACTGGATAGCCAGCGCGCACTGCGGAACATTGGATGCATGCTTCAGCAGGCAGGTATTGCCGGCGACCAGCGCCGGTGCGGCAAAACGAAATACCTGCCAGAACGGGAAGTTCCACGGCATGATCGCCAGCACCGTCCCCAGCGGCTGGTAGCAGACAAGACTGCGGCTCGCGTCCGACTCAATCAGCTCGTCCGCCAGGAAAGCAGGGCCGTGTTCAGCGTAATATTCACATCCGGACGCCGACTTTTCCACCTCGGCACGTGCCTCGCTGATGGGTTTGCCCATCTCGAGCGTCATCAGCCGGGCATAGTGCTCCAGGTTGTCGCGTAATACGCGTGCCGCACCGGCAACGAGATCGCAACGCGCACTGATATCGCGTGCCCGCCACTCGACACCGGCCGCCTGTGCGCCAGACAGCGTTATCGACAGGGCCGGTGCAGTCATGGCGGCACAGACATCTTCAGAATGGCCGGTGGCCGGGTTGGTTGTTTTAAAGTCCACAGATGTCTCCTGTTTTGTTGCGTCGTTTTCTGTAACTATAGCGATTATGCACTATGCCCGCTTATTCGCACTGTCCATCCTCTGCCTGACCGGATTTCTGCACACCGTTGCCAGCGCGGAGGACGACCCGCTGCTGGAACAACGCACCCGTTTCCTCGCCGCGCTGGATGCGCTGGAACAGAACCGGACAGCCGAGTTCAATCGACTCGCCAACGGACTGAAGAACTACCCGCTGCATCCCTACCTGGAATACCGCGCCTTGCGCAAGCGCCTGGACAAGGCCGAGCACAAGGACGTTGCCGCATTTATCGACCGTTACCCGGATGACCCCGTCGGTATCCGCATGCGCCGTGCCTGGCTGTATGTACTGGCCAAACAGGGCAACTGGCCCGCCTTCCTGTCCACCTACGAGGGCGATCAGCCGACACGCCTGCAGTGTTATCAGCTGAAGGGGCGGCTGAAGACGGGTGATACCGACAACCTGGTCGAGGATGCGCTACGCCTGTGGACCGTTGGCCGCTCACAGGACAAGGCCTGCGATGACATATTCAAGTATCTCGACAGAAAAAATGCGCTGACCCGCGAGCGTGTCTGGGCGCGCATTCGGCTGGCAATGCAGGCCGGGCAGCCATCACTGGCCAACTACCTGGCGAAGCGCCTGCCCGCCGCCGACCGGCAATGGGTGAACGTCTGGCGCGACGCCCGCGTCAAACCCGCCAGCATGCTTTCATCAAAACAACTGGCCGCCGATGTACCGCATGCCCGCGAAATCGTGCTTTATGCAATCGAGCGTATCGCGCGCAGCGACCTGGATGAGGCGCAGGAAAAATGGCCAGAGGTAAAATCACGCTATTCTTTTGAATCCAGCGAGATCGCCACACTCGAGCGCAGCATGGCCCTGCGCGCCGCCTGGCGGCGCCATGAAAGGGCGCATGAATGGCTGCTGGCCGTACCTGATGAAGCTGTCGATGAAGAGGTGCGTGAGTGGCGTGCCCGCACCGCGATCGCGGCCGGCCTGTGGGATACCTTGCTCAGTCACATCCATGCCATGCCGCCCGCAGAAGCACAGCGCGAGGAATGGCGTTACTGGGAAGCGCGCGCCTACCAGGAGATAGGCGCCACACTGAAGGCAAGCGACCGTTTCGCAAGGCTCGCACGGGAACGCGACTACCATGGCTTCCTGGCCGCCGACGCGCTTGAATGGCCCTACGAGATGGGCAATCGCCCCCTGCCGGTTACCCCGTCGTCTGAAGACGTAATGAAAAAACGACCGGGCCTGTTACGTGCGCGCGAACTCTACCGTGCCGAGCTGTGGACCGATGCAAGACGCGAATGGCATCATGCCATCAAGGATCTGACGGTCGAAGAAATAAAACAGGCGGCGGCACTCGCACATGCGTGGGGCTGGCATGACCGCGCCATCCTGACCATTGCACGTGCAGAGGAATACGATGACCTGGTATTGCGTTTTCCACTGGCGCACCTGGAGCAGGTCGAACAGCATGCAAGCACGAACAAACTCGACCCGGGTCACGTGTTCGCCGTAATCCGCCAGGAGAGCGCATTCAACAGCGATGCCCGTTCATCCGCCGGCGCGCGCGGGCTGATGCAGCTGATGCCGCGAACCGGCCGCATAACTGCACGTAAATACAGTATCCCGCTGGGTGGCCTGCACTCGCTGTATGAAGCGGATAAAAATATAAGCATCGGCACTGCTTACCTGAGCCAGGTCATGAATGACTATGACCGCAATATCGTGCTGGCTTCCGCCGCATATAACGCGGGCCCGCATCGCGTCAAACGCTGGCTGCCCGAAGAAGACCCGCAGCAAGCCGAACGCTGGGTCGCCATGGTACCGTTTGACGAGACGCGTAAATATATCCAGAGAATTCTTGCCTATGCAGCCATCTATGACTGGCGCATGGAGCAACCGATCACAACACTGGATGAACACATGCCGGACATTCACCCGAATGAATACTATGACAAGAAACAGCGCTGACACACGATGAAAAAAGAAACTGCATGCATACTTGGCGGCACCGGCTTCGTTGGCCAGGCGCTGGCGCACCGACTGACACACTATGGCTACGATGTTCGCATCCTGACCCGGCGGCGCGAACGACATCGCGCATTGATGGTCAATCCGCGCATCCGTGTTATCGAGACTGACGTCCATAACACCGAACAACTACAGGACAACTTCAAAGACTGCAGCCTGGTCGTCAACCTGGTTGGCATTCTGAACGAAACCGGCAAGGGCAACCAGTTCACACGCGCACACGTGGAACTGCCAAAGAAGATTTGCAAGGCCATGCTGGCCAGTGGCGTGCAGCGCCTGTTACACATGAGCGCACTCAATGCGGATGCTAATGCGCCACACGGTCGCTACCTGAAAACCAAGGGTGAAGGCGAGGACATCGTCCACGCAGCGCAGGCGGACGGGCTCGTGGTAACCAGCTTTCGTCCGTCCGTCATCTTCGGCCGTGACGACAGCTTCTTCAACCGCTTTGCGAGTCTGCTGAAACTGTCGCCGGTATTTTTTCCGCTGGCCTGTCCGGACAGCCGCCTTGCGCCGGTGTATATCGGCGATGTGACCGAGGCATTCTGCCGCGCAATCGACAACGCGACCGCCGGCGAACGCCTCGACCTGTGCGGCCCCGAGGTATTCACCCTGCGAGAACTGGTGGAGTACACGCGTGACCAGATCGGCTCACACTGTCGCATTCTCGGGCTGGGTGACGGACTCTCGCGCTTGCAGGCACATGTGCTGGGCCTGGTCCCCGGCAAACCGTTTACCATCGATAATTACCATTCACTACAGGTGCCGGCCATCTGCGAAAACAACGCACTGCCGGAAATTGGCATTCAACCCGTAGCAGTCGGCGCCGTGGTACCCGGTTACCTGGCCGGTCACAGTGCGCGGGGCCGCTATCCCGGCCTGCGCCGTCACGCTCGCCGGGCGCGCTAGGCAATGCAGGTCTACCTGGTTGGCGGCGCTGTCCGCGATCGACTGCTCAACCTGCCGGTCAGTGAGCGTGACTGGGTGGTGGTCGGCGCTACGCCACAGGAAATGCTGGCACTGGGTTATACGCAGGTCGGCAAAGACTTCCCGGTATTCCTGCACCCCGAAAGCAAGGAAGAATATGCACTCGCCCGTACCGAGCGCAAGGCCGGGCACGGCTACACCGGTTTTGAAGTCTGCGCAGATGCCTCGGTTACACTGGAAGAAGATTTACAGCGGCGCGACCTCACCATCAACGCCATGGCTGAATCCACCGATGGAAAACTCATCGATCCTTACGGCGGCGAAGACGACCTGGCAAACGGCCTGCTCAAACACGTGTCACCCGCCTTCGAGGAAGACCCGGTAAGAATCCTGCGCGTGGCACGCTTCGCCGCACGCTTTGCGCAGTTCGGTTTCAAGGTCGCCCATGGCACCAATAAATTAATGCGCAAGATGGTCGATAACGGCGAGGTCGATTACCTGGTGCCCGAACGCGTGTGGGCGGAACTCGTCAAGACGCTGGCAACGCAGACACCCGCACGTTTTTTCGAAGTCCTTGGCGGCTGCGGTGCGCTGGACAAACTGTTTCCGCAACTGGCTGCGCAATACACGGAAACTGTCGCACACAAAAACAACGGCATACACCTGCCGACCCTCGCCGCATCGGTCGAACTCAGCAATGTGAGCGGTGTCCGGTTCGCGGCACTCGCCTGTGACATGCAGGGAGGCAATGCTGCACTGGATGATTTTTGCGCCCAACACCGTGTGCCGAACAATCATCGGCAACTGGCGGAAATCGCACTACGTCATTGCGCTACGGCACAGCGGATGGCAGACCTGTCCGCTGAAGACATCATGGCCTTACTCGAAAGCATCGATGCATTTCGCAGGGGCGATCGTGTGAACGATTTCCTGCTGGTCTGCGAATCACGTGCGCGGGCCGCTTCACCCGGTCTGCCGAATTACCCGCAGGCAGACAGGCTTCGCGCTGCAGTGAATGCAGCTGTCGCGGTTAAAGTGGACACCGAAGGGAAAAGCGGGAAAGCCATTGGTGAGGCTATCAGGCAGGCGCGGATCGAGGCAATTAAAGTAATATTGTAGGGGCGCGGGAACGCGCGATTATTAATGCCAGTTGTTCGCGGACAACGTCCGCTCCTACAAAAACACGGCAATCAGCACGACGCCCAGCAACAGCCGATACAACACGAACGGCAACATGCCGATTCGCTCGATCAGTTGCATAAAGAAATGAATGCACAACCACGCGCTGACGGCGGCCACGCATGTGCCGAGTGCGATAAGACCCCAATCGACATTGCCGGCAGCAGTCAGCAACTTCCAGGATTCGTAACTACCGGCCATCAGGATGGTCGGGATCGACAACAGGAAGGAAAAACGTGCCGCTTCGGTCCGGGTCAGGCCGAGGGCAAGTGCGGCTGTCATGGTGATGCCCGAACGAGATGTTCCCGGGACCAACGCCAGCACCTGTGCCAGCCCGATCAAAACAGCATCGCGCAGCCGCAGAGAACTAACGCTGCGATGCTGCCGGCCCAACTGATCGGCGAGTAACAGCAGCAGGCCAAATCCGATCGTCGTCACTGCAATCACCAGCGGCGAACGCAGTTCATTCTCGATAACAGTATGGAATGACAAGCCGGCCAGTGCGACCGGCACCGAGGCAATAATAACCAGCCATGCAAGTCGCGCCTCACCGTTCACGCCCTTGCCGGCGCACGACTGCAGCCATGCGCCGGTCATGCGTATCAGGTCAGTACGAAAATAAAACACCACGGCAACCAGCGTACCCACGTGAACCGCAACATCGAATGCCAGGCCCTGGTCTGTCCAGCCCAGCAGGCGCGGTACCAGTATGAGATGCGCCGAACTCGAGATCGGCAGGAACTCGGTCAGCCCCTGCACCAGCGCAAGAATGATTGCCTGAATGTTATCCATATGACTACTGTCCCATAACTGCTTATAGAATTACCTGTAACACCCTTTAAGAAAAATATTTATCCAGACTGTTCTTAGCGGCTGGACATGAATACCAGTCACCACAATATAAACAGGGCATCCCCTCTCCCTCTGGAAGAGGGGTTCCGTTCAAAACATCTGAATCTAATTCCCTCTCCCCAACCCTCCCCCTGAGGGGGAGGGAGCAGCTGTAATAGAGAACATGCAATGCACCCCCTCTCCCACAGGGAGAGGGCCAGGGAGAGGGGGTATAAAAACAGGCGGTTAGTTTTATTCTATCCCCGGCCCCTCGCTTCGCTCTCCCCAACCCTCTCGGTAACTGCTCCATGCAGTCGTGCGCGGGAATGACGGTGATCAGGGTACCGTGCCATGAACAGCCTGGTGTCCTTCAAAGCCGTCCGCGCATATCGTGCATGCGAAAACCCGGTATCTCAATATCAAGCGCACGCGTCAGCCCGATACACTGGAATCGTTCACCCATTTCACCCGGCAGTACCAGCGTCTTGGCCTGTTGCGCCAGCTGCAGGTAGTCCACGCCCGCCGACGGACCGGCTGCCTGCAATAGCTTATCCAGCCCGCTGTCGATCAGAAAATGCGCCTGCGTGACGTAGCCGGCCACATCCAGCCCGGCGTCGACCGCCGCTTCGGCCACAGCAGTGAAATCGACGTGAGCAGTCATATCCTGAATACCGGGCGTGAAAAATACATCATCATGCGCACGCTGCCGGTAGTGACATTGCAGGGTTCCGTCCATGCGCTGGGGGTGCAGATATTCCCGGCGCGGATAACCGTAATCAATCAGCAGCACGAGGCCGCTGCCAAGGCGCCCGGCAATGCTCTGCAACCATGGCGCAAGCATCGGGTTAAGTTCCGATGTGTAGCCGGGGGCAAGATCATATTCCTCTGCGTACCCGGCCACCGTGGCTGCAAGCCCGGGTTCGTCGCATGCCTGCGGCTCCCAGACAAATTCATCACCATTGTCTGCCACAAAAAACCGCTCAACCTGTTCACCCGTCCAGCGCCAGCGCTCGCAGGCCATGGCATCGAGGACTTCGTTGGCCAGTACCACACCATTCAATTCCTGCGCAGGTAATTCATCCAGCCATTCAACCCGGTCTGCCAGCTGCGGCAGCTCAGCTTGCAGTGCCTCCCGTTGCCGCTGTCGCAATTCCGCGCTGCGTTCGAGTATGAGGTAACGCCCGGGCAGGCTGTCCATGGTTGCCAGTTCTGCCAGCAGGTCGATGGCAAGTCGTCCGCTGCCGGCACCGAATTCCAGCACGTCGCCACCGGTCTGCCGGAGCACGGCCGCACAGCTTTGTGCAACACACCGACCGAACAACGACGACACTTCCGGTGCAGTGACGAAATCGCCACCACTGCCGAACTTGCGCTGCCCGGCACTGTAATAACCCAGCCCCGGCGCATACAGGCACAGTTCCATGTAACGTGAAAAAGGAATCCTGCCGCCGGCCGCGGCAATCTGCTCACGGATGACTGCCACCAGCGCATCGCTCAGTTGCCGTTCCGCCGCCGTCGGCGCCGGCAGTGCCGTGTCTGACTGCATGGACCGTGCTACGACCTGGATGACCAGTCCACACGCTGCAATGGCTGGGCATCCTGATCGAAATCTTCCCACAGGTCAGCATAGCGCCGACCGCTTACCGGGTGACGCTCATTCGGAGCGAGCTCAACAAGCGGGTACAGGACAAAGGCATAGCGCGTGATATCGTCACGCGGCAATACCAGCTTGTCCTCATCAATCACCCTGTCATCGTATGACAGCAAGTCAAGATCCAGTGTCCGCGCACTTAACGATGCAGTACGCTGCCGACCGCAAGCAGCTTCGATACCGTGCAACAGCGCCTGCAACACGTGCGGCGATTCATCGGTATTCAAACCAACAACCATATTAAAGAAGGGTTCACTGTCAAAACCAACCGCTGCGCTTTCGTAAACCGATGATTGTTCGAGTTCGCCAAAGTGCTCCTCGAGCAATTCAAGCGCCCGCGCAATGTGCTTCCTGCGCTCGATATTGCTGCCGATACTGACCCAGGCGTGCGCCATTCAGGCCGACTCCCGGCTGCCGCGCTCGATGATCACCCCGACATCACGCGAACCGCGCAATGCGCCCGGCTTGTGTACCGTGAGTTTCAGCCATGGGACGTTGAATTCGCTCAATACAATATCCGCGATTTTTTCCGCCAGCGTTTCCACCAGCTGGTACTTGCTCTCGCCGACAAATGAAATCAACCGCTTGCCAACGGCCTTGTAGTTGAGTGTGTCGTCGATCGCATCGGTGGCCGCCGCGGTACGAATGTCGGCGCCCATTTCGAGATCAAGGCTGATAGTCTGCTTGACTCGCCGCTCCCAGTCATAGATACCGATGATGGTCTCTATGCGCAGGTCTTTAATAAACACAATATCCATAGGCGCACTGTCCTGTCAGGTTCTTTGCACACTATACCTTGACGCATGGATGGTTTGCGATTCCAATGGTCAGTCATGGACATCCACTACCTGCTGATACCGGGCGCTTACCTGCTCGGCTCGATCTCCGCCGCCATCATCGTCTGCAAACTGATGGGGCTGCCGGATCCGCGCACGCAAGGCTCGCGCAATCCGGGTGCAACCAATGTAGCGCGCATCGGCGGTAAAAAGGCCGCCGCACTGACGCTGCTCGGCGACATGCTGAAAGGACTGCTGCCGGTACTGGTTGCCCATGCGCTGGACGCCGGCGCGCTCATCCTGGCAGGCACCGCACTGGCCGCCTTCCTCGGCCATCTCTACCCGGTGTTTTTCGGTTTCCAGGGTGGCAAGGGTGTCGCCACGGCGCTGGGTGTCAGTTTCGGACTGCACTGGCCGGCGGGGCTTGCCATAGCAGGAATCTGGCTGGTGATGGCCGTGGTGTTTCGGTATTCATCGCTGTCGGCATTGACTGCTATTCGCGCTGTCGCCGGCGGTCTTTTACTGGTTGATGCCGGAGCCGCCTGTCATCGCCGCCATGGCCATCCTTGCGGTCATCCTGTTCTGGCGACATCGCAGCAATATCGCCAATCTGCTGAGTGGTCGCGAAGGCAAGATCAGTTTCGGGAAAAACAAAGACCTGTAGGAGCGCACCGCGTGCGCGAATTTAATAGCGTTCGCGCACGCGGTGCGCTCCTACAATTGTCGATTAGACAGCCGCGGGCCCTTCAATTTCGAGAGACAGGCGTAAAATTAAACCGCCGGCAAATCTTCCAGCGACCACCTCGGTGTTGCCCGAATACCCAGACCTTCAGACTCACCGGCCGCCAGTCGGCACCAGCCGGCATAGGCAATCATTGCGCCGTTGTCGGTACAGAATTCCGGTCGCGGGTAGCAGGCCCGGCCTCCCTGTGACCGCAACAACTCACCGAGTCGTTCGCGCAGGCGGATGTTGGCGCCGACGCCACCGGCGATGACCAGTGTAGCGAGGCCGGTATCCTGCAGGGCGCGACGGCACTTGATCACCATGGTATCGATAACGGCATCCTCGAATGCACGCGCAATATCGGCCCGGTCCTGCTCGGACTGCTCGCTGTTGCGCCAGGTGTTGAGTGCAAACGTCTTCAGCCCGCTAAAACTGAAATCCAGCCCCGGCCGATTCGTCATCGGTCGCGGGAAGCGGAAACGATCGGGATTCCCGGACAGCGCCAGCTTCGCCAGCGCAGGCCCGCCGGGATAGGGCAGCCCCAGCAGGGACGCCGTTTTGTCGAATGCCTCGCCGACCGCGTCATCAATGGAGTCGCCGAGGACCCGGTAGCGCCCGATCCCGTCGACTTCCACCAGCAACGTGTGTCCGCCGGAGACCAGCAGCGCCAGAAACGGGAAGGCCGGCGGATCCGGCTCCAGCATGGGCGCCAGCAGGTGCCCTTCCATGTGATGCACCCCCACGGCAGGGACTCCCCAGGCCCAGGCCAGGCTGCGGCCGGCCGCGGCCCCAACCAGCAAGGCGCCCACCAGGCCCGGTCCGGCCGTGTAAGCAACACCGTCGATATCTGAAGATTTAATGTCAGATGAATCAAACACTTGCTTTATTAGCGGCAGGAGCTTGCGGACATGATCACGCGAGGCCAGCTCCGGCACCACCCCCCCGTAGCGGGCATGCAGCTCGACCTGGCTATAGAGTGCATGGCCGCGCAGGCCATGCTCGCCGTCATAGATGGCGATGCCCGTTTCATCGCAGGAAGTTTCGATGCCAAGGATGATCATGGCTCGTATGGTAAGCCCCGGTAATTGTTAAACAAGGATTTTTTTGCCTTTTGGGCCGGAGGTGTTTAGAATTCGCAGCCCTTTTAATCAATCTGTCTGCGGTGCTGCATGCCCAATGTACGTGTAAAAGAAAACGAACCCTTTGAAATTGCCCTGCGTCGTTTCAAGCGCTCCTGTGAAAAAGCCGGTGTCCTGGCCGAAGTGCGTCGTCGTGAGTTTTATGAAAAGCCCACCCAGGAACGCAAGCGCAAAATGGCCGCGGCCGTGAAGCGCACCCAGAAAAAAGTTTCGCGCGAACTCGCACGTCGCGTACGCCTCTACTAGTAATCCATTCACAGCATGTCCATCAAGGACCGTATTCAGCAGGACATGAAGGATGCCATGCGCGCGAAAGATAAAGCGCGGCTCGGCACCATCCGGCTGATACTGGCGGCAATCAAGCAGCGCGAAGTCGATGAACGCATCGAGCTGGACGACGAGCAGGTCATCGTCGTGCTCGACAAGATGGCCAAGCAGCGACGCGAATCCATCAGCCAGTTCGAACAGGCCAGTCGCGATGACCTGATCGCGCAGGAAAACTTCGAGCTCGGCATCATCCAGCCCTACCTTCCGGAAGCACTTGGCGAAGATGAACTGAATGCCCTGATCGATGCCGCCATGGCAGCCACCGGCGCCAGCAGCATCAAGGATATGGGCAAGGTCATGGGCCAGCTGAAACCGAAGATCCAGGGCCGCGCTGACATGAGCGCCGTCAGTGCGCTGATTAAATCCCGCCTGCAGTAAGATCCTGTCTCGCGCGAAGGCGTGAAGAAAAGCAAAAAAAGCCACAGAGGACACAGAGCCCTCTGAGATAATGATGTATTCCCACGGAGACGGGAATCCATACAAAATAATGCTCTACTTCACTCTTTCTGGTTCAGAAATCAGAGAAACGGATATTTCTTAAAGCTGGTGGTCGATTGATGGGCTGGATCCAAGCCTTCGCAGGGATGACAGCAATTCCCTCAGGCGGCATGCCCACTCCAGCAATATATTTCTCTGTGTCCCTCTGTGTCCTCTGTGGCAAGTTTTCCTGGCGGCCAGGCGAGAGAAATTGTTTAAATAGACTGCCTTCCCATTCAGGTACATCCCTTTTACCCTAGTATCCATGGCCGGCCGCATCCCACAGACGTTCATCGACGAACTGCTCACCCGTACCGATATCGTCGATATCATAGAAACTCGCGTGCCGCTGAAAAAAGCCGGGCGCGAGTACAAGGCCTGCTGCCCGTTCCATAACGAGAAAACACCGTCGTTTACCGTCAGCCAGGTAAAGCAGTTCTATCACTGCTTCGGCTGCGGCGAACACGGCACCGCCATCTCTTTCCTGATGAACTACGAACACATGGAGTTTGTCGAAGCGGTGGAGGAACTTGCCCACCGCGCCGGACTGGAAGTCCCGCACGAGGAGGGTAATGTCCGCAGCGGTCCATCCACGCAACCGCACTATGCCCTGCTGGAAAAGATATCCGCCTGGTACCAGGAACAGTTACGCAGCCACCCGCAGGCGGGTAATGCCGTCGAATACCTCAAGCAACGCGGGCTGACCGGAGAAATCGCGGCACGCTTCGGTATCGGTTTCGCACCACCCGGCTGGGAGAACCTGCCGGCTGCGGCGGGTGACGATGCAACGACAAGAAAACTGTTACTGGAACTTGGCCTGACGGTTCAGCGTGAAGGCAAGGAAGGCGCCTACGACCGTTTTCGTGACCGCATCATGTTTCCGATTCGCGACCGCCGCGGTCGCACCATCGGTTTCGGCGGACGCGTGCTGGACGACAGCACGCCCAAGTACATGAACAGCCCTGAATCACCGGTGTTTCACAAGGGTCAGGAGCTCTACGGGCTGTTCGAGGCACGCAAGGCCGTTCGGCAACTGGATCGCATTCTTGTCGTTGAAGGTTATATGGACGTGGTCGCACTGGCCCAGTTCGGCGTCGGTTATGCCGTTGCCACGCTCGGCACGGCAACCACGCGCGAACACCTGGAACGCCTGTACCGGACAGTCCCGGAAGTTGTGTTCTGTTTTGACGGTGACCGTGCCGGCCGCGATGCGGCCTGGCGCGCACTGGAACACGCCCTGCCGGTACTGCGCGACGGTCGCGAGGCACGCTTCCTGTTTCTCCCCGATGGTGAAGACCCGGATACGCAGATCCGCAAAATCGGTCGCGAAGCATTCGAGCAACACATCTCGAGTGCAACCCACCTGTCCGATTTCTTCTTTGATCGCATGTCCGGCCAGCTTGATATCGACAGCATTGACGGTCGTGCCCGCCTGGTGAACGAGGCGAAACCGCTGCTGGCAAAATTACCGGACAGCATGTTTCGACAGCTGATGGTCGAACGTCTCGCGGAACTGGCACACACGCGCGCCGACTCCCTGAGCGGGCACCTGGAACAATCGCCGGCGCCCGAAACGCCGCCGGCCCGCCCCGCCCGGCGCCCGGCAACCGGCGGCGGCAAAAGTGTCGTACGCAAGGCCATCGAGATCCTGCTCTACCAGCCGGACCTGGCTCTGGCCGTCGGTGACACGACATTCCTGCAACAATGCGACCTGCCCGGTGTCACATTACTGACAGAGCTGCTGTCACTGCTGCAGCAGCGCCCGGGACTGAATACCGCTGCACTGCTGGAACACTGGCGTGATCGCGAGGAAGGGCGCTTCCTGGACCGCCTGGCGGCCTGGTCACCGGACGTGGAAACACCTGAATTGTTACCGGACCTGCAAGGCTATCTGAATGAAATACAGCGCCAATTCATTGATATACGTATTAATTATCTAAGTGGCGAAGAGAAGCAGCGCCGCCTGAGCGAGCCGGAACGACGCGAATACGGAGAATTACTCGTTAAAAGCCACACATTCAGGCAGGGATAAAGATTCAAAATATGCGCAACAGCACACTTGTTTTGTTCTTGGCTGGTCTATATATATTCGACTATACTACGCTGCTATTTTTCGCTCCCATAAACCACGCGAATAACGGGCAACCGGGTGCCTGCGGATAACCATGGACAAAGACCAACAAGCAAGACTCAAGCTGCTGATCGAGAAAGGCAAGGAACAGGGCTTCCTGACCTATGCCGAAGTCAACGATCACCTCCCAGAGGAAATCGTCGATCCACAGCAGATCGAGGACATCATCGGCATGATCAACGACATGGGCATCACCGTCCATGAAGTCGCGCCGGATACCGATTCCCTGATCCTGACCAGCGCCAATAACTCCGCTGACGATGATGCGGCAGAGGAAGCCGCGCAGAATCTGGTCACCGTCGACAGTGAGTTCGGCCGCACGACTGACCCGGTGCGTATGTACATGCGCGAAATGGGCACGGTCGAATTGCTGACACGCGAGGGCGAGATTGTTATCGCCAAGCGCATCGAGGATGGTCTCAACCAGGTCCTGCTGGCGCTGTCCACCTACCCGGAAACCGCTGCCACACTGCTGCGTGGCTACGAGCGTGTCGAGGCAGGCGAGATGCGCCTGAACGATCTCATCTCCGGCTTCATCGACCCGAACGCTGTCGAGGTAGAAATTCCGCAGCCGCAAATCCCGCAGAGTGCGAAGACCGGCAAAGCCGACAACAAAGATGACGACGATGAAGATGAGACACCCGTCGACACCGGCCCGGATCCGGAAGAGGCGAAAGAACACTTCGGCGCACTCGACAAAACCTATAAACAGCTGGTCGCTGCAGCCGCCAAGGGTGGCAAGAACGCCACGCGCGTCAACAAACTGCGCGAACAGCTTTCCGACCAGACCATGACGCTGAAACTGGTTCCGCGCATCGTGGATATTCTCACCACGAACCTGCGCCAGGCCATCACGCGCATTCGCACCCATGAGCGCGCCATTATGGATGCATGCGTCACGCGCGCCGGTATGCCGCGACGTGATTTCATTACCTCGTTCCCGACTAACGAGACCGACCTTGGCTGGGTCGACGGACAGGTAGCGGGTGGACACAAGTATTCCGCTACGCTGGAGCAATGTCGTGACGAAATCATTCGTGCGCAGAACAAGCTGGTGGCGCTTGAGGCAAACACACACCTGAAGATTTCCCAAATAAAGGACATCAACCGCCGCATGTCAATCGGCGAAGCCAAGGCACGTCGCGCCAAGAAGGAAATGGTGGAAGCCAACCTGCGACTGGTTATTTCGATCGCCAAGAAATACACCAACCGCGGCCTGCAATTCCTCGACCTGATCCAGGAAGGCAACATCGGCCTGATGAAGGCCGTCGACAAGTTCGAATACCGTCGTGGTTACAAGTTCTCGACCTATGCCACCTGGTGGATTCGCCAGGCGATCACGCGTTCCATTGCTGACCAGGCACGCACCATCCGTATTCCGGTGCACATGATCGAGACCATCAACAAGCTGAACCGTATCTCGCGCCAGATGCTGCAGGAAATCGGCCGCGAACCAACGCCGGAAGAACTGGCCGAGCGCATGGACATGCCGGAAGACAAGGTGCGCAAGGTTCTCAAGATCGCCAAGGAACCGATCTCCATGGAGACACCGATCGGTGACGATGAAGATTCGCACCTGGGTGACTTCATCGAGGATCAGAACATCGACTCACCCATCGACTCGCCTCGAATCGACTCTGCCTCGATGGAAGGCCTGCGCGAAGCAACCCAGGGTGTACTTGCCGGACTGACGCCACGCGAAGCCAAGGTGCTGCGCATGCGTTTCGGTATCGACATGAATACGGATCACACACTGGAAGAAGTCGGCAAGCAATTCGACGTCACGCGTGAACGTATTCGCCAGATCGAAGCCAAGGCACTGCGCAAACTGCGTCACCCGACCCGTTCCGAGCCGCTGCGCAGTTTCCTGGAAGTCGAATAACTTCGGCTGTTGTGTTGGTCGCTACTGGCCACACTGTTATACTCACCGCGCAATAATACGGGCCTGTAGCTCAGTTGGTTAGAGCAGGGGACTCATCGAAATGGTGCGTTCATGCTGAAAGGCATGAAATGAACGGGATGAATTCAGGGAACCCTTAGCAGTTCGCTGTTGTTGGTAGCTACTGGTCACGCTGTTATACTCACCGCGCAATAATACGGGCCTGTAGCTCAGTTGGTTAGAGCAGGGGACTCATCGAAATGGTGCGTTCATGCTGAAAGGCATGAAATGAACGGGATGAATTCAGGGAAACCTTAGCAGTTCGGCTGTTGGCAACCCTGAGCCAAGCCGGGAGTACACTTCCGGAAGGTGCAGAGACTACCTGGGGACTTCAGTGTCCTTAATCACAGGCTAGAGCGTCCCGCACCCTAACAGTCTTCGGATGAGGGTGATGAGATAGTCCACTCCCGGCAGAAATGACGGGAACCAGTGAATCCCTTGGTCCCAGGTTCGAGTCCTGGCGGGCCCACCAATCACATAGAAATCATTGCATGATGACGCTGAGACCGAGGGATCATTGTCCCTCGGTGTTACTCCATGGCGGGGAACTCCGGGAGCTGTCCAACTTAGGTGACTGGTCGAGACAGGAATTCCGGTAATTACTTTCCGGTGCTCTCTAAGGTCCCATCTGGAGTAAGCACGCACTCCAACGTCACCACGTCCACGCCATTCATGATTCTTATTGCGAGCCTGTTCCCGGCAAGCTTCTCGATTCCTTCATACTGGGTTCCCGGCGGAAGTGAGGCGCGGTGGTTCTCAAAACATTCAAGTCCCAGCTTGGGATCAACATCTGAGGCGGAGTGCTGTTGATCACACGCGAATAGAAGAGCCGTTACGGCGAGATATACGATTGTGGTGAGTATTCGCATTCGGGTGCTCTCATCAATTATGGTTGCGGAAAAGTGTACTGGATGAAACTGCGAACTTCATTGCCGGATGCGCCCGGAGGCTGTGAAGCAATCATTCACATTCAAGGCATGCATCTAACAGGAAAACTGCACCAGGGTACTTTCTGTCGGTTACAGGAGTTAGCCTTTCTCATTTGTCTCCGACCCCATTAATATTCCCTGCTAATCTGGTGATTTTTCGATAGACATCACATCAATTACGAACATCAGCCTTGCGTCCGGAGGAATGACGCCCTCGACTCCCCTGGACCCGTATCCGAGAGCCGGGGGGAGCATTAGCAGGCGCTTGCCACCAGGCTTCATGCCAATGACACCGTCACTCCAGCCTTGCATCACTCTGTCTGTACCGACAACGAAGGAGACCGGCCTGCGCTCGCGGCGGGAATTGTATATTTCCTTTCCCTTCCTCCCCTCAGCATCCAGCCAGCCGACGAAATGCATGGTGACAACATCACCAGGCTCGGCAACCTCGCCCGCACCGGGTTTCAGGTCCTGATATCGGGCACCTTGCGGTGTCGTCAGAAAGTGATCGGCCGCCATAACGCCGCCTGATACCAGTAAGCACAAAACCAGCAACCCAGCCGTGCGTAGCAATCGTTTCATCGTTATCTCCGTGACGGGATCGAGACCCCTGCCTGAATATCGGACAGCATCAGTTGGAACATGCCGGGTCACTATTACCCCAATGCGTTCTGCACCACTCTTTTTCCGCCAGTAAGGCATGACCTATGGTGCTCGGGTGGAAGCAATCGCCGCCATTCACGTGCTGAGAGTCAAACCGGATATCATATATGTCAGTGTACCTGGCATTCGGCAACTGGCCCGATGTACGGTACTCGTCCAGTACATCACGCAGGATCGGGTTATAGGTATCACGGATGATGCCATGCAGTGTTTTCCTGCGCTGGCAGTTGGTTTCGTCACCCGGATAGATATTGTCCGGATCTTCACGAGAGATGCCACTTTCGCAATCATCGGCCGCGTTATCCAGCAGGTTTTCACAGGGCACGAACGGCCAGGCAAACACCCTGCACCAGAAAGCATCCCGTTTAGCGTTCCACAGCCAGTAAATGGCAGGGATACCGGAAACATGAATCTGCGCATTGCGGGTGGCATTGCTGGAGGCCAGCACATCCAGCCCGGCACGATAGTACGCCTCGAACAGCCCAGGGTCTGTCATCGCATTCAGACTTGCCGCACAGACATCATTGTTACCGAGAAACACCGCGACCATTTCTGCCACCCCGGAAGGCGCCTGTACAGATGCGACTACGACACCCTGGGCCTGTGCGGTAAAATCAACCATCTCCGCACCACTGACGGCATGGTTGAACAGCTGGTCACGACTGGCATTGTTTTCATAATAATCGGCAGCGGCAATACCCTCGAAGCGCTCGTTAAAGCTGTTGACACTGTCACTGCCGTTATAGCCGGTCGACCAGACCGTCTCATGATGCGCTTCACCTATAGTGCCGTCTGCCGCCTCTCCTTCTCCGATGGAATCACCGACATTAAACTGGTTCCCCGGGTTAGAGAAATTCAGACCACCAAGCACCATGCGGAGAATGACCAGCTCATCGCCCAGGTTAAACGTACCATCCGGCTGCGGGATACCTGAAACCAGCGGTGCCACATCACCATGTACTTCCTGCGCCGGAGACAGACTGCGCGTTTCATGCAAGGCTTGCTGCCCCCAAAGCACATCAACCACATCGACTGCCCCATCGATATTGACATCTCCATCATGATCCGCGTCCAGTGGCGCGGCATGCACCAGACAGAAAATACCCGGAAGCACTAATTTCAATAAAACCCGTATTTGCATGTTTGTTTATGCCTTAATTTATAATCACATGGGTTGAGGCTGTTTTTGACAGTGATGCAACTCTTTAGCCAGCACCGATTACTTTTTACCCTGTCGTTAAAAGACTAACATTTTCTTCGCAATGGCTGAACGAGCCCACCAATCACATAGAAATCATTGCATGATGACGCTGAGACCGAGGGATCATTGTCCCTCGGTGTTACTCCATGGCGGGGAACTCCGGGGTGACCGATGAGGGTCGGTTGAACGGCTACTTCCGGTGGCAAACAAGACCTTCCTGCATTTACAGAAAACAACCTGGAGCAGTGTTCCTGTTAGGCGACTATCGGCCAGAACACGACATTTAGCACAATAGAAAACGGCCCCGAAGGGCCGTCTATGAAATGCTTAAGCTGCTTTCTTGCGTCTGGCTATCCCAATCAGACCCAACAGACCAGCGCCAAAGAGCCAAGCGGCTGCCGGGAGAGGAACCTGCGAGACAGTAAAATCTACACTCCAATTTGTTTGCGGGTAAACAAAATCACCAGTGAGTTCTACTAAATAATTGCCGACATCTTTTAATTCCGGTGAGTAAGTATCGGTCTGAAAAAGGTCGCCATCAATTGTTTCGAAAATCAGAAGACCGCCTGGTCCTGTGACAGAATAAACACCTTGGTTGGGATATTGGTTAAAAGCACCTTGTGGATCATCGTACGTTATGTTGATCTCGCTAATAGACTGCCCGCTCGCCAAGGTAAAGTTCCAAGCCTCATAGTTGGTGCTCGCTGGTGTTTCTACATGGAATCCCAATACCGTGTTCACACCAGCTACCAAAGCAATTGTTTGTGTTCCGTCTAAATCTCCATCTACGGATTCATCCCAAACGGTTACGGCTTGACTATTTGCGCCGAACGTGAGTGCAGTCGTTAGCACGACCGCGGCTCCGATTACTTGTCTCATATCCATTCTCCCTTTTTACTCAGGTATTTACCCTGGTACTTCCGACTGCGGCCAACTACGGACATACAGCACATACGAAAACGGCCCCGAAGGGCCGTCTCTGAAGATGATTAAACCACTTTTTTCCTTCTAGCTATTCCAACAAGACCCAGCACGCCGGAAACGAATAGCCATGCAGCAGCTGGCAGGGGTACAGCTTCGATCCGGATATTGTCGACGTCTCCATTGGCAAAGGCAGCTCCCGTTCGTCCACCCAGGATAAGGCGGCCGTTGAAAGTACCGAGATCGAGGCCTGGTACGAGAATACCGGTCAACAGATTGTGCACGGCAGCGGTTCCATTAACGTCTTCAACCAGAGTCAATGCCATCTTGGCATCGGCTCCCTCGTTGGTGAAGCTCCACTGTGCCTGGTGAAAGACATTCTGATTAAGGGTGAATGGAGCCGTCAGATCTGCCAGTAACTCGGCACTGCCTGACAATCCTGTCATGCGTACGTTGTTTCCACCAAAGGCTGTGAAGTTGAAGATGTCGAAACCCATCATCACGGAACCCGCCGGTGCGTCGTTCCTGGGATCTTCCCAGGAGGACAAGGGATTCAGGGGGCCGGTCGCCGGGAACACACTGGTGTCAAAAAGGCCAATCCCCAAACCATCTGCAGCTTGGCCAGGGGGGCTGCCAGCGGCCGCTGCATCGGCATCACTGGTCAAGCGAAAGTCAGCGAAGACGGTGAACCCAGGTCCCAGTGACCCTGGTGCCAGATCGAACGCAAGTGAATTAATGTTGGAGGTGCTCAAGTTAGTCAGACGTGCAAAATTACCCGTAGGACCTCCGCCCATCATGCTTGGCACTTGCCCACTACTATTCGTGAAGTTGAAGACAGAGTTTACCCCACCCCCACCATCGAAGTTTTCGGAAAGCAATGTACCTGCAACTGCTGCCGACGCACAGAATGCTTGGGCGGTACAAATACCTAACGAGAGTACAAATGCCTTTACGTGATGAAACATTTTCCTTGTTTCCATTGATCACACTCCTGTCAAAGTTAGACATACCCCTGTATTACCGAAAATAATGCAGGGTTGTCGTTGTAGACGTTCAGCAGTTAACAAACCACTATCAAGTGTGGTTTGGTTTTTTTTAGTGGCTGGGTCCTTAAGTTACGCAGCAGTTGCTCTGCTCAGAAGTAATTGTTTCGGCAAATCATGATTTATATTTATGACCAATGTCACAAATACAATTAAAACCACCTGCTGTCAGAAGCATTAACGATAATCAGAAGATATAGGGAAAATTGCGCACATGGAGATACCACGCTCCGGCGATGACTCAGATATGCTGACACCAAAAGCGAGAACTTGTCGGTGAAGCCCACTTAGTTACAGGCTTGGAATGGCGTAAATTGGGGCATTCTTTCGCGTTGTGCCGTTGTATATATAAGTAGCGACTGTAGGACCGCTATGGGTTGCCGATTCAACCGGTCGATGCAACAGCCCCACAAAACCGCGCTCCCAGGTCTAGGCTTTAAAAGTTAATTTGGAGCTGTCCGAAGCACAGACACAATAAGGGTTTGCCTGCGGTCGAGCGAACACCCCGAACAGCAGGTCAGCGCCGGAAAACGCTGTCTAAATAGGCGATCGAGGCTGTCATTGGAATCAGGAAGGCGGTGTTACCGGTAATAGGCTCTCAGCCTCTCGTTGAATCTTTGGCTATTCCTTTGATTCAAAACTATTTTCGTTATGCAATGACATCTTCGACAAAGTGTTGCATCGACCGGTTGAGTTCGCAGTCGAACCCGGTAGTACAGTATTC
>CAWKAE010000008.1:0-47046 GCA_963847565.1 uncultured Halobacteria archaeon | reverse complement strand
GTGGACATTCGGCTCGAGCGTGATCAGGTCTAACCCTTCGTCGCAGCGGACGGCCTTCGACCGCCGCTGTATTCGATCATTACGAATGACCGGAGTTGCTGCGTTTGCGCCCTTCACTGGAACCCGGGGACTGTCGCTTTCTGGCCGATCTCGGACATTAGGCAAAACCTGACAAATCGCGCTGCATCTTCCAATCTATGGGTATCTCCCTTTCGGAATACAGGGGTCAGGTAGTTATTTTCCTGCAGTCGGGCGGGTATCCGTGTCCATTTCATTTTCCAGCTGTTTATGCACGCGGTGTGGTGAGCCGGTGTGGCGCGCCAGCAGGTCGTAGGCAACCGGTACGATAAACAGCGTAAAGAACGTCGCGGCCAGGATGCCCGCGAGGATCACGGTGCCGATCACGACGCGCGTCTCGGTGCCGGCGCCACTGGACAACAGCAGGGGAATGGAACCGGCAGCGGTCGTGATGCCGGTCATGACAATCGGCCGCAGGCGAATTTCCGCAGCGCCGGTCAGTGCCTCGCGGAACGGCCGTCCCTCGTCGCGCAACTGGTTGGCGAATTCCACGATCAGGATACCGTTCTTGGCGGCAAGACCAACCAGCATGATCAGGCCGATCTGGCTGTATATGTTCAGGGTCTGGTCGCTAATGAACAGGCCGAACAATGCGCCTGCTATCGCCAGTGGCACAGTCAGCATGATGATGAACGGGTGCATCCAGCTTTCAAACTGGGCCGCGAGCACCAGGTATACAACCACGATGCCGAGCAGGAACGTAAATACGATCGATGCGCCGCTGAACTGATAGTCACGCGATTGGCCCTTGTAATCGATGATGACTTCGTCAGGAAGATAATCCTTTACCATTTGATCGAGTTTCGCCAGTGCATCGCCGAGTGACACACCGTCAGCGAGGTTGGCTTCCAGGGTAATCGAGCGCACGCGGTTGTAGCGATTCAGCGCAATGGAATCGGCAAACTCCTCGAGACGGACGAGGTTGCCCAGTGGCACCAGTTCATTGGTGCGGGTCGAACGAACATAAATATTTTCCATGCTGCCGGGTGTGCGCTGCGCGCTGCGCTCACCCTCGAGGATGACGTCGTACTCCTCGCCATCATCAATATAGGTCGTCACGCGCCGCGAGCCCAGCAGGGTTTCCAGTGTCCGGCCGATGGTGTTGACGCTAACGCCCAGCTCGGCGGCCCGGTCGTAATCGATGATGACGCGTAATTGCGGCTTGGTTTCCTTGTAATCCCAGTCAAGTCCGACCAGTCCCGGGTTATCTTCCTCGATCTTGCCGGCAAGGGTGTCGCGCCATTCTGCCAGTTCTTCGTAGGTGCCACCGCCCAGCACGTACTGCACCGGTTTTTGCACGCGTCCGCCGAAGCCGCTACGCATGACCGGGAAGGCGCGTACACCGGGCAGGTCGTCCAGCCGCTTGCGCACATCGTCCATGATGTCCCACGCGGACCGTCGCTTGGACCAGTCATCGAGAACGTTAATGACAATGCCGGTATTGAAGATCTCGAAATTGCCGAACGCGCGCGGTGCACGGACCAGCAGCCGGCTGATTTCACCGCTTTCGACCAGCGGCATCATGCGTTGCTCGATCTCGGTCATGTAGTTCGAGATATATTCATAGTTTGCACCTTCGGGTCCGGTCACCATCAGGTAAAACACGCCGCGATCTTCTTTCGGCGTGTACTCGTCCGGGATTTTATCGAGCAACCAGAACGATGCGGCGAGTACACCGGCAAACACCAGGCCGACCACAACTGTGTGGCGCAGGGCGCTCTGCAGTGCACGATTGTAGGCGACACGAATCCGCTTGAAGACGCGATCAACCACCCGTGACAGGCGGCCATGCTCCTTGCCTTCAGGCAGCACTTTCGATGCCAGCATGGGCGAGAGTGACAGGGCCACGAAACTGGAGAACGAGACGGCCGCCGCCATGGTCAGTGCAAATTCGGTAAACAGCCGTCCGATGTCGCCCTGCAGAAATGCGATGGGCACGAATACGGCGACCAGTACCACGGTGGTGGCGATAACGGCGAAGCCAACCTGGCGTGTTCCCCGGTAGGCCGCCACCAGGCGCGTCTCGCCGTGTTCCTCCATGCGGCGATGGATATTCTCCAGCACGACAATAGAGTCGTCGACGACCAGGCCGATCGCCAGGACCAGCGCGAGCAGGGTGATTATGTTCAGCGTAAAGCCCAGCACCAGCAGCACGGTGCAGGTGGCTATGAGCGAGACCGGCACCGTTACGGCGGGTACCAGCATGGCACGTACACTGCCAAGGAACAGGTAGATGACACCGACAACCATGGCAATGGCGATTAACAGCGTCTTGTAGACCTCCCTGATGGCGCCCTCGATGAACACCGAGCTGTCATAACTCTGTTTGATGGTCATGCCTTCCGGCAGGGTGGCATTGATGCGGTCTTTTTCCGCTTTTGCGGCGCGCGCGACGGCGAGCGTATTGGCGGTCGATTGTTTGGTGATGCCGATGCCGACCATGGGCACACCATTGCCGCGGAAGAACAGGCGGTCTTCTGCCGTGCCACGCTCGACACGTGCCACGTCACCGAGGCGGACCAGGTAACCGCTCTCACCGTGCGCAAGCACCAGTCGTGCAAAGTCGTCCGCATCCTTGAAGGCGCGCTCGGTGCGCACGGTAAACTGCCGGAGGTCTGAGTCGATACTGCCGGCCGGCAACTCGATATTTTCCGCGCGCAGTGCTGTTTCCACGTCCGTCACGGTCAGATTGCGTGCGGCCAGTGCACTGCGATCCAGCCAGATACGCATGGCATAGACCTGTCCGCCACCGATGCGCACGCGTGCCACGCCATCGAGAACGGAGAAGCGGTCTTCGAGGTACCGGCTTGCGTAATCGGTCAGTTCCGGAACGCTCATGCCTTCACCGGCCAGGTTGAGCCACATGATGACATCGTCGTTGCTGTCATCCTTGCTAATGTCCGGTGGCTCGGCCTCGTCGGGCAGGTCGTCCAGGATGGTCGAGATGCGGTCACGCATATCGTTCGCCGCGTCATCGATGTCACGCTTGATGTCAAACTCGACCGTGATACGCGAGCGGCCGTCTTCACTCACGGAGGAGATATAGCGAATGCCTTCCAGTCCGGATATGCGGTCTTCGATGACTTCGGTAATCCGGCTTTCGACCACGTTGGCAGCGGCGCCCGGGTACTGGGTGGTGATGGATACGATGGGTGCATCGATATCCGGGTATTCGCGCAGCGCCAGGCGGTCGAAGGCGAGCAGGCCGAAGGCGATCAGCAGTAACGACATGACGGCCGCAAACACCGGCCGGGTGACTGATATGTCAGAGAGGATCATTCGGTTTTGTTTCCGTCCCGTAACGAGCGGAGCATATCGGCCAGCGACTGGCTGCCGTCATCGATGACGCGTATGTCAACCGGTTGCCCGGGACGCAGCTTGATATTGCCGTGTGTGATGACCTTTTCCCCGACCTGCAGACCGTCCAGCACTTCGACTTCGCCCGGGCGTCGTCCGACGATTTTGATCTCGCGCTTGACTACCTTGTTTTCGTTGCCTTCATCGACGATGTACACAAACTGGCGCGTGCCGAGCGGCTGCAGTGCTTCTTCGGGGATCACCAGCGCTTCCCGCGGGTTATACAGCAACACGACCTGCATCAGCATGCCGGGTTTCAGCAGCCGGTCCGGATTCGGTAACAGGGCACGAACGCGTATGGAGCGTGTTACCGGGTCAATGCGGCTGTCAATGGACTTGACGGTGCCTTCGAAGCGACGATCAGGGTACGCATTAGTGGTTGCAATGGTATTGAGTCCTGTTTGCAGCATGCCAAGGCGCGTACCGGGCACCTGGAAATCGATTTTCATGACGCTGTCGTCGTCGATCGTCGACACCCGGTCGCCGGGCTGGACCAGCGCGCCGATGCTGATGTCGCGTAACCCGAGCACGCCGTCGAACGGCGCCTTGACCAGGCGATCTGTCAGTCTTGATTCAATTGCACCGAGTCGCGCACGAGCGGTTTCCCACTCGCGTTTGCGTTCATCGAGTAATGACTTGGCCGCTGTGCCCTTTGCCTCGAGCGAACGAATGCGTTCGTATTGCCGCCGTGCTTCGTTAACCGTGGCGCGGGCCTCTTCCAGTAGCGCGTGTTCCTCGCGGCTGGTCATTTCCACCAGTACTGCGCCACTTTCCACCCGGTCACCGTCATCGAAATGCACGGCGCTGACTGTCTCGGTGACATTTACAGTGAGATTGACGGATTCGTTGGCGGTGAGGGTGCCGAGTGCCTCAAGTTCATTGGCAAAGCTTTTCCGTTGCACCTCGGCAACGATGACGCTCGCGGGGGCGGGGGGCGCCGCGTGGCCGGCAATGACATGGCTAGCAAGGACGTATGCCAGTGTGTAACGCGTGAGGCGAAAAATATTCATCGTGCTCCTGCATTCAGTGCTGTCGTTAAGTGCCTGTTACGGTTGATCATATCCTAATCATCGCAGGCGGGCATCACCCGCCGGTGTGTGTCCCTGCATAGTACGCTGCGGCCGTACTACCCGGATCAGACCCGTTTACGGCGAACAGGTTTCACGCAGGTGAGTCCGCATTCGGCAACACTCTGGCTGATGGCATCAATCACTTTCGGGCGCGGGTAGGAAATGCGCCAGGCCAGGGCCACGGTGCGGGTCGGAATAGGCCGGGTAAAACGCCGGACCGACAGCAAGCGTTGCGAATAACGGTCTGCGCCGGTCGCCGTACACGGCAGGATGGTAATGCCAAGGCCGGACACGACCATGTGCCGGATTGTCTCCAGCGAGCTGCCCACGACGGTATTGGACAGGTCACCCTCGAGCCCGGGTTTCGGCAGGCAGGCGGGGCAGGCCTCGAGCACCTGGTCGCGGAAACAGTGTCCTGCACCGAGCAGCAGGACCGGCTCGTTCTCCAGGTGTTTCGAGCTGATGGACTTGCGTTGCGTCAGCGGGTGAGCCGCAGGGAGCAGTACAACAAAGGGTTCATCGTACAGCGGCAGCGTCAGGATGCCCTGTTCGCTGAACGGCAGCGAGATAATAATGACGTCGAGTTCACCCTGCTTGAGTTTCTCCGCCAGTACCGCGGTGAAGTTTTCCTCGATGACCAGCGGCATGTCCGGCGCATGCTTGCGCAGGCGTGGAATGAGATCCGGGAACAGGTAGGGACCGATCGTGTAGATGGCGCCGATCCTGACCGGTCCCGCTAGCTGGTCCTTGCCTTCCCGGGCGGCGAGCCTGACGCCATCCGCCGCTTCGAGTGTGCGCTGGGCCTGTTCGATGATGCGTTCGCCGACCGGCGTGACAGTAATTTCGCTGGCCTTGCGTTCGAACAACTGTACGCCCAGCTCTTCTTCCAGTTTCTTGATGGCGATACTGAGTGTCGGCTGGCTTACATGGCAGGCCCTGGCGGCCCGGCCAAAGTGTTTCTCGCGGGAAACGGCAACAATGTAACGCAGTTCGGTCAGGGTCATGGTACAGTTCTGTTAGTCATTAACAATCGCTATTATTGTTATCATAAATTAGATAAATAGTACAGGTCTGCCTATGCTCACGCATCAGGTAATCACAGGCAGGATCGGTGCTACGTCGGTCTGTCGAACTATACGATTTTCACGGTGCTGTATGACGAGGACAGGGTATGTCAGGTGAACACGTCATGCAGTACATTTACACGTCTTTCATCGCAGACTACTGAAACAATGGAGGAGTACATCAATGCACAGGAAAATGAAACTCGCTGCTGCGCTCGTCGCAGCAATGATGTCGGCACCGCTGGTGACTGGTCCGGCCAATGCCGCGTTTGAAACGAAGTCGAACCAGTTCTGGTGGCCGGAACTGCTGGACCTGGATCAGCTGCGTTCGCACGACGCGCGATCGAATCCTTACGGCGATGATTTTGATTATGCGAAGGCGTTCAGCAGTGTCGACCTGAAGGCGCTGAAGGCCGATATCGAGAAAACATTGACGACCTCGCAGGACTGGTGGCCGGCAGACTGGGGCCACTACGGTGGCCTGATGATCCGCATGGCCTGGCACAGCGCCGGTACCTACCGCACGCTTGACGGTCGCGGTGGCGCCGATGGCGGTCAGCAGCGGTTCGCGCCGCTGAACAGCTGGCCCGACAACGCCAGCCTCGACAAGGCGCGCCGCATCCTGTGGCCGGTCAAGCAAAAGTACGGTCGCAACGTGTCCTGGGCCGACCTGATGATCCTGTCCGGTAACGTCGCGCTGGAATCCATGGGCTTCAAGACACTGGGTTTTGCCGGCGGACGCGCGGATGACTGGGAAGCCGACCTCGTTTACTGGGGGCCGGAAACCAAGATGCTTGGCAACGACAAGCGTTACGACAAGGACGGAAAACTCGAAAAACCGCTGGCCGCGGTGCAAATGGGCCTGATCTACGTCAACCCGGAAGGGCCCAATGGCAATCACGACCCGGTCTCGGCGGCGGTTGATATCCGCGAATCATTCGGCCGCATGGCGATGAACGACGAGGAGATCGTCGCGCTGATCGCCGGCGGTCATACGCTCGGCAAGGTGCATGGCGCCGTGAAAGCCGATTGCGTCGGGCCGGCGCCGGCTGCGGCAGCAATCGAGGCACAGGGGTTTGGCTGGAAAAATAAATGCGGCAAGGGTAATGCCGAAGACACCATGACCTCCGGCCTGGAAGGTGCCTGGACCCAGACGCCGACCGCCTGGTCCATTTTGTATCTCACCAACCTGATGCAATTCGAGTGGGAGAAAACGAAATCGCCGGCCGGCGGCACGGTGTGGGTGCCAAAGGACAAGAGCGCGCATACGGCAGTGCCGGACGCACACGTGAAAGACAAGCGCAATCCGCCCATTATGCTGACAACCGACATGTCGATGAAGATGGATCCGGGTTTCCGCAAGATCTCCGAGCGCTTCCTGGCGAACCCGAAGGAGTTCGACAAGGCGTTCGCAAAAGCCTGGTTCAAGCTGACGCACCGCGACCTCGGTCCGCGTGCCCGCTACGCCGGCAGCGAAGTGCCTGATGAAGTCTTCACCTGGCAGGACCCGGTGCCTGCAGCGGAATACACACCGAGCGCTGCTGAAGCAAAAAGCCTGAAGGCAAAGATCCTGGCGTCCGGCCTGACCGTGCCGGAACTGGTCCGGGCGGCCTGGTCCTCGGCCTCAACCTTCCGCGGCTCTGACATGCGTGGTGGCGCCAACGGTGCACGCGTACGCCTGGCACCGCAGAAAGACTGGGCGGTCAACGATCCGCAGGAACTGGCGAAGGTGATCGGCAAGCTGGAACAGGTCCGCAAGGGCTTCGGCAAGAACGTCTCCATGGCCGACATGCTCGTGCTGGGCGGTGCTGCGGCAATTGAAAAGGCAGCCAGTGATGCCGGTCACAAGGTCTCGGTACCGTTTAGCGCAGGACGCGGCGATGCGACGCAGGCGATGACCGAAGTGGCCTCATTTGCCGTACTCGAACCGACCGCCGACGCCTTCCGTAACTACTACAGTGACGGCAGCTACGGTTCACCGGCGGAGATGCTGGTGGAGAAGGCCGACCTGCTGACCCTGACGGTACCGGAAATGACGGCGCTGGTCGGTGGCATGCGTACCCTGGGTGCGAATGCCGGTGGCTCGAAGCACGGTGTCTTCACCGGCAAACCGGGCACGCTTGGCAACGACTTCTTCGTCAACCTGCTCGACATGTCGACGAAATGGGAGAAGTCGAAAACGGACGGCGTCTATAACGGTCTTGACCGCAAGAGTGGCAAGGTCAGGTGGACGGCGACACCGGTCGACCTGGTGTTTGGCTCGAATTCCGAACTGCGCGCAGTGGCCGAGGTTTATGCGTCAGAGCAGGACAAGTTCGTGAAGGACTTTGTCGCCGCCTGGAGCAAGGTGATGACGCTGGATCGGTTTGATCTCTGATTGATCGAGTGTGTGTTGAAATAGAAACGCCCCCGTTTGGGGGCGTTTTTTTATGTTGTCATCTATATATCAACTGTAGGAGCGCATCGCATGCGCGAATGTTTTTAAGTGGGGTCAGAGCACAATTGTTTCTAATATTAGTGGATATTGTGCTCTGACCCCATTTTCTTTGAATGAAATAATTATGCTGCCTTCTTGCGTCTAGCTACCCCGACCAGACACAGCAGGCCGGAGCCAAGAAGCCAGATTGCCGCCGGAACGGGAACGGCAGATACTGTGACAGTGCCTACCGGGGCAAACACTGAACCGATTTCATTGCCTGCCGCATCAAACTCAAGGCCGACAATAATTGCAGTGAGGGGTGCAGGCAGGTTGTCAGGAATGACACTACCGTCACTGAACCAGCTTGAATTGCCAAACAAAGCCAGCGTCCATTCTTCACCGTCAGCCGGTGAAAACTCATCAGGCGCACATACCCCACCAGGTAACAGACATATACTGGTTGTAGTTGAGCCAAGGATTTCTATCCAGTCGTATGTTCCGTCAGCCAGCAAGCCGCCAGTTTCGCCAGAAGTAAGCGGCAGATTGTCATTAACGACTACAGCAACAGGCGTGCTATTGGTAAAACTGCCGGATATGGCTGGTATCGAAAGTGACACGCTGTATGACGGGTTGGAGAATTCATAGAATGAAGTAAATTCGTGTCCGGGAACAGTGGAAGGTGTGGTAATAGCACCCGGGTCTGCATTAGATTCATCCGAGTCGTAGATGAAAGTGCCTGTCATGGCCTGCCCAATCAACAAACCGCTGCTTGTATAACTACCAGTTACATCGCCAATAGTCGCCATGATATCAATCGTGACGGGTGCCGCGGAGGCTGACGAGAAAATAAGGGCGGAAGATAGACAGGCGCAAACCGCGCCAAACAGACAAGACCTCTTCATTAAATGAACCTCTAGATTATTGGTTTTATTGCAGTTATTTCTAAATAGACCAACTATTGAGTAGTCTATCATGCCTATTGCATCGAAAAACTGTACTGAAGTACTACCAGTGGAGGAATCATGAACGTCCAACAAGGGTCGATCCCGGAAGTACAGCCGATCCACCACTTGGAATCAGTCTCTAGGTCCTATTCCGGCCAGAAACAGACATTCAGGATGTTTAGCATATTAATATTTATTAGATTGATTATTTCTTGGTTAATGTAATTTTTCGGCCGTTATCTGATTCGCCTTCTAGATGGCTCTCATTGATAGGTTTTAGATTTATAGTGAAATCATTGCAACCTTTCAGCGCCGTGGACTTAAGGACCTGAAATACTAAAACGTCTGCTGAAGCTTCTTTAATCACTATCGGCGCAGGACGGCCTCTGCAATCATCTTTCACATTTGTGTGCTCTATATCCCAGGTACCCCCGTGGTTCGATATTTCTAGCACTCCCTTACGTGTTTTGCCTTTAGCGGTAATCATTTTGATTTTCCATGTGCCATCATATTGATGCGGCTCTTGCGAAAAGACTATGGGTGAACACGCAAATATAGAAATAACCATGATAACCAGCTTATTCATCTGTACTCCTTAATCTTTCGTTAAGTTGTAAAGCTGCTACATCTATAAATATATAAAAACCTATCTAATTGCTGCCCTAAAACGGCCACTTTCTGACCTTTAATGCCAAACAAATGCGGCTCCCGAAGTAGCCGCTGTTGATACTGTAATAACTCTTTACGCTTTCTTGCGTCTGGCGATACCGACTAGTCCTAATAGGCCAGAGCCGAATAGCCAAACACTGGCCGGAATGGGTACTGCGTTGAGAATATAACGCCCACTGGTAAGCGAACCTGATCCTCCAACCCCCGGTACCCCTTTAAGATAAGACCAATCACCGTGAAACGCTGTGAATGGAGTGCCAGGCATGGTATTCATAATTACGGTTTGAGATGTAATATCCCCATTAGCCAGATACACGACATCATAGGTATCGTCGTCGAATAAACTCAAAGACGCTTTAGAACCTATGGCTATCTCGCAGGTAGGGTCGCACATTGAAGCAGCATTACTAAAGGTAAAGCCCGGTCGGTCAAATCTGAGTGGCGCTCCTGATCCATCGAACAATAAACCCCGCTCTGCTGATTCACCTTCCTCGAAGTCATCGACACCCAGGGTAAAAGTGCTACTGTCTGGTATATTGTTACTATTCAATGTAGATAGCGTGATACTTAAATCGAAAGATAGAAACGCGGGATCACTAAACATCACCAAATTATTTTGTGTCACTGCGCTATCCAAAATCTCGAAAGTGCCAACGCCTGCCAGCGTATAGTCGTCGAAAAAGTTGTCACCATCGAGACGTGTCCCAGTCAGCTCGAAGAAACTGATTGTAAAGAAGGCTGCATTTACCGGCTGGGGTGATGAAAAGGCAAGAATAACACTGGCAATAAAGATGCCCAAAAGACGTGATTTCATGATGCGCCCCCACTGCAGGATTTAATGAGCCTGCAGACCGTGTTTGCGGTTCTTTCATGACCGTCAATGAATTAACGAATAGACCATGAAACCGCATTAATCAAGGGTTTCGTAGAAAATGCACTAAATGCACGCATTTTGTGCACCTCTCTACAGGATGATATGCATCAGTCAGTACATAACTATAAGTAGTCGCGCAAACGTATTCCCTGATTCATGAAACGCTAAACTATTGCTTTGGTTCGTTTCCTGACATTCACTTGTATATTACGTTTCCGATGTCCGATTCATCAAAAAAGAATAAAGAAGAATAAAGGGGCCGGATACATTTTCAAGAATAAAGGGGCCGGATACATTTTCTGATACAACTTTTGCATATTAAGCAGATTATTGATTGGCGTAAATAATACGAATTGAGTAGGTGGCAGAATTTCTCGGTGTCTTTGTGGCCCTATGTGAGATAATCGCGCCTGCAAGACGCTCCTATAGGTATGGTTTTTCTCTGTGCGCTCTGTGCGCTCTGTGCGCTCTGTGCGCTTTGTGGCTGGATATTTACCGTGGAACCCGAATATCCTCTACCAATTGTTGAATATGCTCCGGCGGCGGTGCCGTGTTTTTTGAAATAGCCAGTGCAACAGCGAAGTTGATGACCATGCCGATTGCCCCGGCACCTTCCGGCGATATCCCCAGGATCCAGTTCTCCGGAACATTCGCCGCGAACGGCTCGATGAAGACACCTTTAAAGTAAATTATATAGCCCATGGTGAATGTCAGTCCGGCGAGCATGCCGGAGATGGCGCCCCACTTGTTCATGCGCTTGTTGAAAATGCCCATGAGGATGGCGGGGAACAGCGAAGCTGCCGCGAGACCGAACGCGAACGCGACCACCTGTGCGACGAAGGCGGGCGGGTGCAGGCCGAGGTAGCCGGCGATGGTGATGGCGACACCGGCGGCGATACGACCGGCCATCAGTTCCTGCTTTTCACTGATGTTTTTTGCAAACGTACTCTTCAACAGGTCATGTGACACGCTGGTCGAGATCACCAGCAACAGTCCGGCCGCTGTAGACAATGCAGCCGCGATACCGCCAGCGGCGACCAGCGCGATGATCCAGTCCGGCAGCCCGGCGATTTCCGGGTTGGCGAGTACCATGATGTCGCGATCCACGTAGATTTCATTGGCGTGGGGTGCGCGCCCGACAATCTGGCCGTCACCCGGATTGGTTGTCAGGCGTTCACCGTAGGGCCCGCTACGGTCTGCATCGAACACCGGCTTGCCATTGCCGGCAAACGCCTTGCCGGCCGCATACTGAACCATTCCGTCACGGTTGTGATCGGTCCATGCCACCAGGCCGGATTCTTCCCAGGTGCGAAACCAGTCCGGGATTTGGGCATACGGTGTGCCGTTGCCGGCCGGTCCGTTGACGGTCTCGATCAGGTTCAGGCGCGCCAGCGCACCCACGGCCGGCGCCGTGGTGTAGAGAATGGTAATGAACAACAGGGCGTAACCGGCCGAGATGCGTGCATCGCGTACGCGCGGTACCGTGAAGAAACGCACAATGACATGCGGCAGGCCGGCGGTGCCGACCATCAGCGCCAGTGTAATCGCGCACACATCGAGCATCGACTTGTCATTGAAGGGCGAGGTGTAGGCGCCAAAGCCAAGGTCGACCAGGGTGCGGTCGAGTTTATCCAGCAGGAAACCGGAGCCGTCAATCAATTCGCTGCCAAGCGCCAGTTGCGGCAGCGGGTTGCCGGTGGCATTGATGGCGATAAACACGGCCGGCACCGTGTAGGCGAAGATCAGCACGCAATACTGTGCGACCTGTGTATAGGTAATGCCCTTCATGCCGCCCAGCACGGCATAGACGAACACGATACCCATACCTATATAGAGCCCCGTGTCGATCGGCACCTCGAGGAAACGGGAAAAGACGATGCCAACACCGCGCATCTGCCCGGCGACATAGGTAAAGGAAATAAAGATCAGGCAGATTACCGCGACCACGCGCGCCAGTTGCGAGTAATAACGGTCACCGATGAATTCCGGGACGGTGAACTTGCCGAACTTGCGCAGGTAGGGCGCCAGCAGCATGGCCAGCAGCACATAGCCGCCGGTCCAGCCCATCAGGTACATGCCACCCTCGTAACCCATGAAGCTGATCAGGCCGGCCATCGAGATAAAGGATGCGGCGGACATCCAGTCGGCCGCCGTGGCCATGCCGTTCGCGATCGGGTGGACGTGTTTGCCGGCGACATAAAAATCACCGGTGGTGGTCGCGCGTGAGCGGATGGCAATGATGATATACAGGGCGAATGTTGCGCCCACGGTGATATAGGTCAGCGTCTGGAGTTCCATGTCAGTCCTCCTGCACGCCGTACTTGCGGTCAATCGCATTCATGCGAATGGCGTACCAGAAGATCAGCGCGAGGAAGGTGAAGATGGATCCCTGCTGGGCAAACCAGAAACCCAGCTTGTAGCCGCCGACCTGGAACTGGTTAAAGAAATCCACCAGCAGAATCCCGCAGCCAAACGACACCGAGAACCAGATAACCAGGCAGGTGGCCACCAGCCGGAGGTTGGCCCGCCAGTACGCCTTGTGTTGCTTGCTCATGTGCGCCCCCTGCTGTTTTGTAGTGACCCTGAATAACAGTGAAAGTCAATTAAATCAAGCCGCTTAAAAAACGCTGCGTTACACCCTATAATGGCGCCTCGGTTATGGTGGCTTGTGCCGGTCCCCCCGCGACGATAAGCTGTGAACCCCGTCAGGCCCGGAAGGGAGCAGCGGCAGCAGTGGACTCGGGCGCCGGGGTGTGGCTGGTGCAGGTCACCTCCATTTAAGACCGGTTTCAGGCGTTAATTTCAGTTGGCATAATAATTATGAGCTACCAGGTCCTGGCGCGGAAATGGCGTCCCAGCAACTTCACCGAACTGGTCGGCCAGGAACACGTCCAGCGTGCGCTCATCAATGCGCTGGATAATGACCGTCTACACCATGCCTATCTTTTTACCGGTACCCGCGGTGTCGGCAAGACCACTATTGCGCGTATCTTTGCCAAGTCGCTGAACTGCGAGGAGGGCGTTGGTTCAAATCCCTGTGGCAAGTGCAGTGCCTGCGAAGAAATCGCCGAGGGGCGCTTTATCGACCTGATCGAGGTCGATGCGGCCTCGCGTACCAAGGTCGAGGATACGCGCGAGTTGCTGGAAAACGTGCAGTACGCACCGACGCGTGGCCGCTACAAGGTCTACCTGATCGACGAGGTCCACATGCTGTCCGGGCACAGCTTCAATGCGCTGCTCAAGACGCTGGAAGAGCCGCCGCCGCACGTAAAATTCCTGCTGGCAACGACTGACCCGCAACGTTTGCCGGTCACCATCCTGTCGCGTTGCCTGCAATTCAATCTGAAGAGCCTGACGCTGCCGCAAATAACCGGTCAGCTGACAAGCGTCCTGGAAAGCGAGGGGATCAAGGCCGATGAAGGCGCATTGCGCCAGATTGCCTATGCGGCTGACGGCAGCATGCGCGATGCGCTGAGCCTGCTGGACCAGGCGATCGCGTTTTGCGATGGCGAGCTGACTGAAGACGGCCTGCGTACCATGCTCGGTACCATCGATCGTGATGTCGTGTATCGCCTGCTGTCCGCGCTGGGCGCCGGTGATGCCGCCACGCTTATGCAGGAGATCGGTGCCGCTGACCTGTTTGCGCCCGATTATGCGGCGCTGCTCGCGGATATCCTGACGGTTCTGCAGCGTGTAGCGGTTGCACAGATGATTCCCGACGCGCTCGATGATGCCGCTGGCGATCTCGACGCGGTGCTGGCGCTGGCTGAACAGGTGTCACATGAAGACGTCCAGTTGTTTTACCAGATCGGCCTGGTCGGCCGTCGAGACCTGTCGCTGGCGCCGGAGCCGCGCGGTGGATTCGAGATGGTCATGCTGCGCATGCTGGCTTTTCGCCCGGATGCGGCCGGCAGCAGCAAAAGCCGGCCAGCCAGTCGACCAGTGAAGGCACCGGCCCCGCCTGCGAGTAGTCCCGGCAAGCAGCCGGCTGCTGCGAAGCCGGCCGCAGAAATGCGTGTCGACAGTGTGCCGCCGGCATCGGCCAGTGAATGGTCGGTTATTATCGATGGCCTGTCATTGAAAGGGATGCTGCGGGAGATGGCGCTGAATTGTGCCCTGCAGGGAATCAAGGGTGACAGGATTGCGCTGACAATCGATTCAGCCCATGTTCATTTGCTCAACAAGACCCGGCAGGCGCAGCTGGAAACCGCGCTGAGTGAGCATTTCCGTCGTGCCATGAAAGTTGTGATCGCAGACGAAAGCAAGACCGTTGTTGAATCACCCGCCAGGCAACAGTCACGGGAGAGCGAACAGCGCCAGCAACGTGCGGTGCAGTCGATTGAGGACGATGCAAATATCAAGGCAATACAGGATGCCTTCGATGGCACGGTCTTTGAGGAATCAATCCGGCCGAACGACTGATAATGGCCGGTGTTACATGCAAACAGAACGAGTTAAATACGAGGTGAGATTATGAAAGGTGGATTGGGTAACCTGATGAAGCAGGCCCAGGAAATGCAGGCCAACATGCAAAAGGCGCAGGAAAAACTGGCCGACATGGAAGTGACCGGCGAGTCCGGCGGCGGACTGGTCAAGGTGACCATGACGGGCCGTCATGAAGTGCGCCGCGTGGTGATTGATGACAGCCTGATGTCGGATGACAAGGACATGCTGGAAGACCTGGTTGCTGCAGCCATCAACGATGCCACGCACAAGGTGGAGTCGACCACCCAGGAACAGATGTCCTCGTTGACCGACGGTATGAATCTGCCGCCGGGTATGAAGCTGCCGTTCTGACGAGGGCTGCGTGTCGGGATCACGCCTGATCGGGCGTCTCATTGAAAGCCTGCGTTGCCTGCCGGGTGTCGGTCCGCGCTCCGCGCAACGCATGGCCTATCACTTGCTGGAACATAATCGCGACGGCGGACGCCAGCTGGCGGAAATCCTCACGCTTGCCATGGACCAGGTGGGCAACTGTGATGCCTGCCGGACCCTCAGCGAAACGGCGACCTGCGCTATCTGTGCCAACCCGCGGCGCGACCGCTCGAAACTGTGCGTGGTCGAAACGCCGGCCGATGTGCAGGCACTCGAGCAATCAACCGGTTTTAAGGGACTGTACTTTGTGTTGCTCGGTCACCTCTCGCCGCTGGACGGGGTCGGACCCGAGCAACTGGGTCTCGAGCTACTGGAAACGCGGCTGGCATCCGGTGAGGTCGCTGAGTTGATTATCGCGACCAACCCGACCGTGGAGGGCGAGGCCACCGCGCATTTTGTCAGCGAACTCGCGCGCGTACATGGCGTTGCTGCCACGCGTATTGCGCACGGTGTGCCGATGGGCGGCGAGCTTGAATATATCGACAGCGGTACGCTGTCGCATGCATTTGCCAGTCGGCGGGAAGTGTAGCGCCAAACCGGTTCTGGTAACTCATTCGGGAGTATTGATATGACGGATTGCCTGTTTTGCAAGATGGTGGCCGGTGAGATCCAGCCGGATGTGGTGTTCGAAGACGGCGAGGTGCTGGGCTTTCGCGACGTCAACCCGCAGGCGCCAACGCATGTACTGGTGATACCCAAGGCACATATTGCCACGACCAACGATCTCGATGCGGACAATGCACACATCGTTGGCAAGCTGTACCTGGCGGCAAAGCAGATCGCCAGGGATGCGGGGATTGCCGAGCCGGGTTACCGCATGGTGATGAACTGCAATCCCGGCGCCGGGCAGTCGGTCTATCACATTCACCTGCATGTGCTGGGCGGTCGCGCGATGACCTGGCCGCCGGGGTGAAGCCGGCTATATCTGTGTGCTCAGACACGGATCCCACTCACCGAAATATAAAAGTGCATCCCCTCTCCCTCCGGGACGACTGCAGGGATGCAGGGTAGAGCAACGCAGGAGCAGTTGCCGAGAGGGCCAGGGAGAGGGAATATATACGGCCCTGGGCATAGCTCAATTCAAATAGCGACGTCATTGCGAGCGAAGCGAAGCAATCCCCTGACAGTCGTCGCAATGCCAGCTTAAGCAGGATTCTTTCACACGTTCCTCGTTTTGACGGGCTATTCAGATCCTCTCCCCAACCCTCCCCCTGAGGGGGAGGGGGTAATGCGATAGACATGGCTTCAGGCGTAAGACCGGCTCTTTAATTTCCAGTCGTGGCGATGTGCGACTCATCTACTGACTTTGCAGATGACGGTAACTCTCCATTCTGCGTTGGCTGATGCGGCCACTATCGAGTGCTGCGGTGACCGCACAGCCCGGTTCACCCAGGTGCAAACAGTCGTTGAAACGGCACTGACCGAGATACGGGAAGAAGTCACGAAAGCCATTGGCAAGCACGCCCGGATCGATGTCACCCAGTCGGAAATCACGCACCCCCGGTGAATCAATCAGGTTGCCGCCACCCGGCAGGTGGTAGAGCGTTGTTGCGGTCGTGGTGTGCTTGCCCTGGCCGGACGCCTCGGACAGTTTGCCGATGGTAATGTCCTGTTCGGGCAGCAGGCGATTTACCAGCGAGGATTTGCCGACCCCGGACTGGCCGACCAGGATGCTGGTCTTGCCCGCCAGTTCACGGTTGAATGCGTCGATGCCGGTGTTTTTCAGTGCGCTGGTAAACAGGTGTTTATAGCCGATACGGTCGTACTCGAGCATCAATGTTTCGATACTGGCACGTTGTTCACTGCCCAGCAGGTCGGCCTTGTTGATGGTGATCAGCGGTATCGCGCCGGTCAGCTCGGCGGCGATCGTGTACTTGTCGATCAGGTAAGTGTCCATGGCGGGTTCGGTGGCGGCCTCGATGACGATCTGGTCGATATTGGCCGCCAGTGGCCGTTGTCGTTTGTTGCCGTCCGTCTTCAGCATGACGGTAGTGCGTTGCTCCAGCGTCTCGACAACGCCGCTATGCTCGCCGGTCTTCAGCCAGGTGACCTGGTCGCCACAGACAATCTGTTCCAGCCCGCGGCGCGTAACACAGCGATAAAGTTCACCGTGCTCGTCTTCAACCAGTAGTTGTTTGCCGTAATTGGCGATGACCAGGCCGCTTGCTGCGGTGTTGCCGGGGGATGCGTCAGTTGATGTCTGTGTGTTCCGCGTGCGCCTGGATGACATGGTGCTGACTATTGGTCTGCTGCGTGCAGCAGGGCGTCTATTTTTGCAGCACAGATAAAATCGTTATTCGACAATCCGCCGATGGAATGCGTGCTGAAGTGGATAACGCAGCGATTGTAGCCAACCTCGAGGTCCGGGTGGTGGTCTTCCCGGTGGGCAACCCACGCCAGCGCGTTTACAAAGGCTATGGTTTCGTAATAGTTGCCGAATTTGCACTGACGTGTCACCGACGTGCTGTCAGCATCCAGCGTCCAGTCCGCGTGCAGGGCGTCCATCATTTCACGTGCCTGCGCGGGTGTCAGTGCGGGGTCGCCTTTCTTGCAGGGAGAACAGTGCCTGCTGGTGAGTGCAGCAGTCGTCATCGGGGATCAGAACTTGTAGAACGACTCGTTGAGATAACCGGCAACGTCGTTGACATCGTCATCGAACCACTGCAGCCCGAGCGACAGCTCGCAGCGCTTGACCTGCTTGTTCAGTCCGTCCAGCGTGGTGACGCGACGATCATTGCGGGTGTAGACGCCATCGTCGTGACAGGACATGCAGTTCTCCTGTTGCAGGCTTTTGCCGTGACTGGTGTCGGCGGCCATGCCTGATACAGGGATGGCGAATATGATTGCGAATAACAGGGAATAAGAATGGTTTTTCATGGCAGTACCTGCCCGGTTGTGACTATGCGTTCATACTACCGTAAATATGGTCGATCCGCACCGGTGCCGGCGGGTGTGAATCGTGCCAGGCCGAGTACAGCGGGTCAGGGGTCAGGGTGCTGGCATTTTCGCGGTACATCTTGACCAGCGCATTGACCAGGTCCTGGCCGCTGGACTGTTTGACGGCGTAGGCATCGGCCTCGAATTCATGTTTGCGCGACAGGCTTGATAGCAGCGGCTGCAAGATAAAGGTAAATACCGGCAACACCATCATGAACAGCATCAGGGTCATCCATGAAGATGGCTGGCTGATGCCAAGCCCGGTGAAAAACCACGCCTGGCCGGCGAGCCAGCCGAGCAGGGCGAGGGCACAGAAACTCAATGCCATGGTCGACAGCAGCCGTTTCTGGATATGTTTCAGGCGGAAGTGGCCGAGTTCATGCGCCAGGACCGCCTCGATTTCGTCAGGTTCCAGCGATTCCAGCAGGGTGTCGAAGAAGACGATGCGCTTGTTGCTGCCGAACCCGGTGAAGTAGGCATTGCCGTGTCCGGACCGGCGCGAGCCGTCCATCACGAAAATACCCTTGCTGCGAAAACCGCACTTGTCCATGAGTGACTGGATGCGTTGTTTGAGTGATTCGTCATCCAGTGGCGAGAACTTGTTGAACAGCGGCGCAATGATGGCCGGGTAGGCCCAGAACATGACCAGCGTGAAAGCCATCCAGACGGCCCACACATACAGCCACCAGAGGCTGCCGGCAGACTCCATGATCCACAGCGCCAGCGCAATCATCGGTGTGCCGATCACGGCCAGCAGCGCAGCGTTTTTCAACAGGTCGACAATGAAAACGCCTGGCGTGGAACGATTGAAACCGAAGCGTTCCTCGACCACAAAGGTGTGATACACGCTGAATGGCAGGTCGAGCAGGGTCATGATGACCATGGCGCTGAGAATAAGCGCGGTACCGGTAACGATCGGTCCATACCCGGCTGTGCGCCACAGCTGTGTCGAGCCATTCCAGTCCGCCACCCAGGGTCCAGCCAAGCAGCAGCAATGCGTCCCATACCAGCGCCAGCATGCCGATACGGGTGTTGGTCAGGGTGTAATCCGCGGCCTTGTGATGCTCATCGAGTGCGATATGCCCGTCAAACGATGCCGGCACGGACGCGCGGTGGCTGGCGACGTGGACAAGATGTCGTCGGGCGAGCCACAGCCGCAATGCGGAAGAGACCGCGAGTGCGGCAATAAACAGAATTGTGAAGTTATTCATATGCTGGTTGATTTCGTTACTGGTATTTCAGCCAGATTAGCCTCTGGTACAATGCCACTCAACCACTTATTTTGGAAGGATGGATGTCGATGACGCAATCTGCCGGTAACCTGATCTGGATAGACCTCGAGATGACCGGTCTCGATACGACGACTGACCTGATAATCGAGATCGCCACCATCATGACCGACAGTCAGCTGAATATACTCGCCGAGGGCCCGGTTCTCGCCATACACCAGTCAGATGCCGTGATGAATGGCATGGATGAATGGAATACACGCCAGCACGGCGGTTCCGGTCTGACTGAACGGGTGCGTACCAGTACCATCGACGAGGCGACGGCGGAGCGACAGACCATCGATTTCCTGTCAGAGTACGTACCTGCCAATACCTCGCCAATGTGCGGCAACAGTATTTGCCAGGATCGCCGCTTTCTCGCACGGTGCATGCCGGAGCTGGAAGCATACTTCCACTACCGCAACCTGGATGTCAGCACCATCAAGGAACTGGCCACTCGCTGGTCACCGGTCGTCGCCAAGGGATTCAAGAAAAGTAGTTCCCACCTGGCACTGGACGATACGCGCGATTCGATTCGTGAGCTGGTGTATTACCGGGAATACTTCTTTAAGTAATTCTGGCGTGCCGACGTGCCGTTCCGTGCGAATTAATATAAAGCTGTAGGAGCGCACCGCGTGCGCGAACAATTCGCGCACGCGGTGCGCTCCTACAGCTTTTTAAGGCAACTAGTTCTAGCCAGCCGCGATGCCATTATTCCACCGGCAGTTCCGGGTGGTTACCCCAGTACGACCAGGACCCGGGGAAACCTTTCACGCGTTCATAACCCAGGTGCCTGAGCACGACCCAGGTGTGTGCGGATCGGTGATGGGTTTGACAATAGGTGATGATTTCCCGGTCAGCAGTTGCGCCGACCGCGGCGAATAGATCCGTTAATTCATTGTCCGGTTTGAAGCGCAGGTTACGCGTCTTGTCCATGGCTTCGGTCCACTCAAGGTTCACTGCACCCGGAATGTGCCCGCCGCGTTCGGCGTATTTCTTTACCCCGGTAAATTCATTTGCGCTGCGAACATCCAGCAGGCAACACCCGGTGTCGTCCAGATGATCAAGAATATAGTCATGGGTTGCGCTCGGACTGTCGTCTCGCACCACGTTGAATTGTGCCGTGTCCGGCGTCACCGGCGCATTGTCATGCGGATGGCCTTCATTGACCCAGGCATGCAGGCCGCCGTTTAGCAGTGAGCCCTTGTGATGGCCGGCAACGGCCAGTGTCCAGAGCAGGCGTGCAGCGCGACCGCCGCCTTCGTCATCACAGGCAATGACGTGTGTGTCGTTGCCGATGCCGATCGAGGAAAAAACAGCTGCCAGCGTGGCGTCATCCGGAACCAGTCCCATAACGGGTTTTTTACCGGTCACGATCTTTGCATAATCGAGGTGCACCGCACCCGGGATATGCAGCTTGGCGTAGGTGTCCGGCTTGCTTAGGTCAACAATCAGGACATTTTCGTAAGCCAATGAATCTTCGAGGTTCTCTGGCTCAATCAGTAGGGGTAAATCAGGCATGGTTTTCTCTTAATGGGCAAGGCGGGACAACAACTCGATCCAGTGTACGACGGGCACACCGGAGGCGCCCTGCAGGTGAGTATGACAACCGATATTGGCAGTGGCAATAATGTCCGGCGCCTCGGCCTGCAGCGCGGCCAGCTTGTTATCGCGCAGGCGTGTTGCCAGTTCGGGTTGCAGTATTGAATACGTGCCGGCTGAGCCGCAACACAGGTGGCTGTCGGCAACCGTTACCAGTTGATAGCCGGCGCGTTCCAGTAATGGTTCGACGACACCGGTAATTCCCTGGCCGTGTTGCAGTGTGCAGGGTGAGTGGAATGCAACGCGCGTGCCGGGTGCTGTGCGTGCAAGTTGTTTGCCGGCCATTTCAGCGGCAATGAATTCACTGATGTCACGGGCCAGCTCGCTGACACGTGCCGCCTTGTCGGCATAGACCGCGTCGTCCGCCAGCAGTCGACCGTATTCCTTGACCATGGGGGCACAGCCGCTAGCCGTTATGAGTATCGCCTCGGCGCCGTTTTCAATGGCCGGCCACCAGGCATCGATATTGCGGCGCATGAACATGCGTGCTTCCTGGCTGGCATCCAGGTGATGACTGAGCGCGCCGCAGCAACCGCTGCCGGCTGGCACGACCACGTGAATGCCCAGTGCGTCGAGAGTGGTGATCGTGGCGTGGTTGATTTGCGGTGCCAGTGCCGGTTGCACGCAACCATCGAGCAGCAACAGGCTGCGGGCATGTGCACCATTCGGCGCCGGTGATAATTGCTGTCGCAGCGGGATGCGTGATTTAAGGCTGGCGGGCAACGCGGGGCGTACCCACTGGGCCAGCCGCAGGACGGGCGTAAAACGACTGCTGCGTGACAAAGCCTGGCGCAAGGCGAAGCGCAGCAGGCGCTGATGCAGTGGTCGCGGTGTCATTTGCGCCACGTGTGCACGACCGGTATCAAGCAGGTGGTGATAGTCCACGCCGGACGGGCAGGTCGTTTCGCAGGCGCGGCAGGTGAGGCAGCGGTCAAGGTGCAGCTGTGTTTTGCGTGTCGGCGCGTGACCTTCCAGTACCTGCTTGATCAGGTAAATGCGACCGCGCGGACCGTCCAGCTCATCACCGGTCAGCTGGTAGGTCGGGCAGGTTGCGTTGCAGAAGCCGCAGTGCACGCAGCTACGCAGGATTTCATCCGCCTCGCGGCCGGCTGGCGTCGTTCAGTAATGTGTCCGGTAAAGAGGTTTGCATCAGAGTTCCGCGTACATGCGTCCCGGGTTGAGAATCGCGTGCGGGTCGAATGCCGCTTTCAGTCGCTGGTGCAGTGACAGTACCTTTGGCGCGAGCGGGTGAAACACCTCGCCGGACCGGTCGCCGCCGCGAAACAGCTGGGCATGTCCGCCAGCGGCCTGCACGGTTTTGCGAATATCCGAGGCCGGTCGTGTGCTGCGTAGCCAGCGCTGGGCGCCGCCCCAGTCGATTAACTGTTCGCCATCGAGGTCGAGTGGCGCGCTGGCGGGTGGTAATGACAGTCGCCACACGGGATCATCACCCGCGAAAAACGGCAGCGTCTGTTCCTTCAGGTCTTGCCAGAATGACGCCTCGCCTGGCTGCGTGTCGCCACCCAGCCGGCTGGCTGCGTCTGCGACACCGCGCTCGGTACCGGATAAACGAAACACCAGTCGGTCTTTGCTATAGCAGGCCGCCGTCAGCGGCGTCGGGATTGCAGACCAGTGGTTGCAGCGTTCAATTGCCTCGGCTGCAGTGCAGGTCTGCGTGAGCGTGCGCTCGGTTTCCGGTCGTGGCAGCACCTTCAAATGAATATCGAGCAGAATGGCAAGCGTACCGAGTGATCCCGTCAGTGTGCGTGACAGGTCATAGCCGGCGACATTTTTCATGACCTGGCCGCCGAAGCGCAGGTATTCACCGTGACCGTTAATGCAATTGATACCCAGCACGAAATCACGTGCGGCCCCGGTCCACGGCCGGCGCGGGCCGGACAGTCCGGCGGCAATGGTGCCGCCCAGCGTGGCCGTTGTACCAAAAGCCGGTGGTTCGAACGCCAGCATCTGCTGTTCAGCGGCCAGTGCCTGTTCAATGTGCGCAAGCGGCGTACCGGCGCGTGCCGAAATAACCAGTTCGGACGGGCTGTAGTCGATAATGCCGTGGTAGTCCGCCAGGCAGAGCGGTTCGCCACTGGTGGTGCGGCCGAGAAAGGCGCGTGTCCCGTTACCCTGTAGCGCGAGTGGCTTGCCACTCGCCGCTGCATTGCGGACCGTGTCTGTGTAGTGCTGGATATCCTGCATGTCAGGGCTGCCGTGCGTCAGAACCGTTCGAGTTCAGGGTGTGGCAGCTGACCCTTGTGTACATGCATGGCGCCAAATTCCGCGCACCGGTGCAGCGTTGGTATGGCCTTGCCGGGATTCAGCAGTCCGGCCGGATCAAATGCCGCCTTCACGCGATGAAACTGTTCCAGTTCGGCGTTATTGAACTGCACGCACATCTGGTTGATCTTTTCCACGCCAACGCCGTGTTCGCCGGTGATCGTGCCGCCGACGGCCACGCAGATTTCCAGGATGCGGCCACCCAGTTCCTCGGTGCGTTCCAGTTCGCCCGGTTTGTTGGCGTCGTACAGGATGAGCGGGTGGAGGTTGCCATCGCCGGCATGAAACACGTTGCAGATCGGCAGGCCGTACTCGGCAGACAGGTTTTCGATTTCGTTCAGGACAGCAGCAAGGTGCTTGCGCGGGATGGTGCCGTCCATGCAGTAATAATCAGGCGACAGTCGACCCATGGCCGGAAAGGCTGCTTTGCGTCCGGCCCAGAATCGCTGCCGTTCAGCCTCGTTGTTCGAGACCTTCAGTTCGGTCGCGCCGGCGTCCCTGAAAATACGTTTAACGTCGTCGATTTGTGTGCTGACATCGATGCGGCTGCCATCGAGTTCACATAACAGGATTGCCGTTGCATCGGGCGGGTAGCCGGCATCGATGAACTTGCTGACCGCGCGGATGGCATTCCGGTCCAGCAGTTCGAGCCCGGCAGGAATGATGCCGCTGGCAATGACGGCGGTGACCGCTGCACCGGCGGCATCGACCGAGTCGAACCCGGCCAGCACCACCTGGGCCACTTCCGGCTGGGGTAACAGCCTGACGGTGACTTCCGTAATGACACCCAGCAATCCCTCGGAGCCGGTCATCAGGGCCAGCAGGTCATAGCCGGGGCTGTCGAGTGCCTGGCTGCCCACTGTCATCTGTTCGCCGTCCATGGTCAGGATGTCCAGTGACAGGATGTTGTGGGTGGTCAGGCCGTATTTCAGGCAGTGCACACCACCGGCGTTCTCGGCAACATTACCGCCGATGGAGCAGGCAATCTGCGAAGAGGGATCGGGTGCGTAATACAGACCATGGGGTGCCGCGGCCTTTGAGATCGACAGGTTGGTGACGCCCGGCTGAACGCGTGCCGTGCGGTTGGCGGTATCAATATCAATAATGCGATTGAAGCGCGCCATGCTCAACAGGACGCCATCGCCGAGTGGCAGTGCACCGCCGGATAGTCCGGTGCCGGCGCCACGCGCAACGACCGGCACCTTGTGTTCCGCGCAGGCTTGCAAGGTGACGCGCGCCTGCTCGACAGTTTCAGGAATGACCACCACCATCGGCAGGCTGCGGTAGGCAGACAGGCCATCGCATTCGTACGGCCTGAGATCTTCCGGGTTGTCCAGTACGCAGGCCGCCGGTAAGCGGTTGCGCAACAGAGCTGTTATTTGTGTGTCGTGCATACCGGTTTCGCCGAAAGCGGTTATCAAGGATTGAAGGATATAGCCGATAGTGCTTGAAATACCAGTATTCGCGACTGATATCCGGACAGGCGGCTTTTTTTATTAACGTGATACTATATTCACATGCATTGCACAGTCAGACATTTTCTGCACCAGGGCATCCCGGCGAAAAATTTTGCCGGCTTGATGGAACTGTATGAATGCAACTATATCCGGCTGAGAAACCTGGTGCCGGATGTTGATGTCATGCCGGACGCAGTTATTTCACGCATACCCGGTGTACTTGATCTGCACCTGCGTGTGATCGAGCGTAACAAGTTCACAACCACGCTGCACCTGACCTATTACTTTTCTGACCGGGAAGGGCGTTTCCCGGCGCCTGACATGCGGGTGCGCCTGTATCACGATGCGCAGGTCGGTGAAGTCATCGCCTGCGGTCGGCGACGGGGCGTTCGCCATGCCCAATACAACCGTATGTTCAACACCTATTCCCTGACCGAGAAATGGCATATGAACCGTTTCCTGCAAAAGTGGCTGGGTTACTGCCTGATGCAGGGCCACCGGTTCATCCCCGGCCGCGTCGTTACACCTGAATCTGTCGACGGCACCGTGACCGAGGACGGCCAGCTGGTCACTGAATCCTGACCGGCGCGCGCGCGGTGCGTTTTCGTGCGCCGTAATATCTTCCTGTATATCCCTATCTGGGTAGGCCCGGGTGCTTGCCTGAGCCTCCCGACTGCCGCATAATGAGTACCTGACCATTTTACTGGGTTATTGCTCCGCCCGTTGCGGGCAGGGCCTCAGACGGTATCTGACATATGCGGCTATCTACCAAGGGACGTTACGCAGTAACAGCCATGCTGGACCTCGCCATTCACCACACGGAAGGCGCCATCACGCTGGCTGAAATATCTGCATCACAGGGCATTTCACTGTCTTACCTGGAGCAGTTGTTCGCGCGCCTGCGCAAGAACGGCCTGGTCGTGGGTATTCGTGGCCCCGGTGGCGGATATCGACTGTCACGTCCACCGGAAGATATTTCGGTGGCGGATGTTATCGATGCCATTGGCGAGGGTATCGACGTGACCCTGTGTGCCGGCAATGAGGACTGCCAGGATGGCGAGCGTTGCCTGACACACGAGTTATGGCAGCAGCTGGGTTGCAAGATCCACGACTTCCTGAACAGTGTCACGCTGGCCGGTTTTCTTGAACGCAAGCAGGTCAGTGCGATAATAGAACGCCAGCAAAACAGGGTGATGCCGGATGCGCGGGCACTCAACCGGACGGTTGCCTGAACTGTCCGGCGATAATTTGCGTACCTGATTAACACAAACGGTTTCGAGAAGGCACAGATATGAATATCAGTATCCCGATTTACATGGATTACTCTGCGACCACACCGGTCGATGAGCGTGTTGCAGAGAAAATGATGGCTTACCTGACCCGCCAGGGACATTTCGGCAACCCGGCGTCGCGTTCGCACGAGTTCGGCTGGAAAGCTGAAGAAGCGGTAGAGCTGGCGCGCAAGCAAGTGGCTGACCTGATCAATGCCGACCCGCGCGAAATTGTCTGGACCTCCGGCGCGACCGAATCGAATAACCTGGCGATCAAGGGTGTTGCGCATTTCTACCAGAAACAGGGCAAGCACATCATCACCCTCAAGACCGAACACAAGGCGGTACTGGATTCCTGTCGCCAGCTGGAGCGTGAAGGATACGAAGTGACTTATCTTGATCCGGAACCGAACGGCCTGCTGGATCTCGACAAGTTCAAGGCAGCCCTGCGCGATGACACGGTGCTCGTGTCAATCATGCACGTAAACAATGAAATCGGCGTCATCCAGGACATTGCGGCAATCGGTGAGATTTGCCGCGAACGCAAGATCGTGTTTCACGTCGATGCTGCGCAAAGCGCCGGCAAGATCGATGTCGATCTGGGCAAGCTCAAGGTCGACCTGATGTCATTCTCGGCGCACAAGGTCTACGGTCCGAAGGGCATCGGCGCCCTGTACGTACGCCGCAAGCCACGCGTACGCGTTGAGGCGCAGATGCACGGCGGTGGCCATGAGCGCGGGCTGCGTTCGGGCACCCTCCCGACCCACCAGATTGTCGGCATGGGCGAGGCATTCAGGATTGCGAAGGAAGAAATGGCCGAGGAAGATGCGCGCGTGCGGGTGTTGCGCGACCGGCTCTGGGCCGGCCTCAATGGCATGGAAGAGGTCTACCTGAACGGTGACCTGGACCAGCGCGTGCCGGGCAACCTGAATGTCAGTTTTAACTATGTCGAGGGCGAAAGCCTGATCATGGCGCTCAAGGACATGGCGGTTTCCTCCGGTTCCGCCTGTACCAGTTCCAGTCTCGAGCCGTCCTATGTGCTGCGCGCACTGGGCCGCAATGACGAGCTGGCGCACAGTTCTATCCGCTTTACCATTGGCCGCTTCACGACACAGGAAGAAGTGGATTACGTCGTTGACCTTGTGAAAGACAAGGTCGGCAAGCTGCGTGAGCTGTCCCCGCTCTGGGATATGTTCAAGGACGGCGTTGATCTGGACAGTGTCAAGTGGGCGGCGCACTGAGCTGTGAAAAATGCACGCAGCATTGCTGGCGTGCTCATACGACTGACGGTTTTTGAATTGCATCTACCTGGCAGATATTGAATGGCTATCACATTGACGGAAAAGGCGGCGGACCGCATCAAGGGTTTCCTTGCCCAGCGTGGCAAGGGCGTAGGCTTGCGTCTCGCTGTGAAGACAACGGGCTGCTCCGGTATGGCCTATGTCATGGAGTATGTCGACGCGGTTGAGGACAGTGACGTGGTGTTCGAGGATATGGGCGTCAAGGTCATCATTGACCCGAAAAGCCTGGTGTACCTGGATGGCACAGAACTCGATTTTGCGCGTGAAGGGCTGAACGAGGGCTTCAAGTTCAATAACCCGAACGTGAAAGACATGTGCGGTTGCGGCGAAAGCTTCAACGTGTGATGTCGTTCGTTCACTGAACCGGTTTCACGGCATTTATCAAGGCTCATGGCTGCGGATTCAGCACCGTCACACTTCGACCTGTTTGAGTTACCGGTATCATTCGATGTCGATGTCGGCCGACTCGATACGCGCTACCGGGAACTGCAGCGCAGTCTGCATCCAGACCGGTTCGTGAACGCCGGTGACCGGGAACGGTTGCAATCCGTGCAACAGGCAACACAGGTGAACGAGGCTTACCGCACCCTGAAAGATCCGTTACTGCGCGGTCGCTATCTGCTGCAGCTGGGTGGTTATGCCTTCGATGATGAGCATCACACCACCAGCGATATCGATTTTCTGATGGAACAAATGGAATTACGCGAGTCGCTTGCGGGTGTGCGCGGATCGGACGATGCATTTGCGACACTGGGCGCAATCATGGACCGCATCACCACGGACCTGGACGGGTTTGAGTCGCGGCTGGCCAGGCAACTGGCCGCTGGCAGTGATTCAGACGGTGCGGCGGATACGCTGGTGAAGATGCAGTTCTTCCGCAAGTTACAGGAAGAGGCGGTTGAGCTTGAAGTGGAACTCGAGGATGAAATGGCCTGATAACGGGCCGACTGGACTAACTGACTTACTGATATGGCACTCTTGCAGATTTCTGAACCCGGGCAGTCGTCGGCGCCGCACCAACACAAGCTGGCGGCCGGCATTGACCTGGGCACGACCAACTCACTGGTGGCCAGTGTGCGCAGTGGTGTGGCCGAAACCTTGCCGGACAGTGAGGGTGTACACCTGTTGCCGTCCGTTGTCCGTTATCACGCCACGGGCGCGCCGGACGTGGGTGAGGCGGCACATGCCGCGGCGGCCGATGATCCGCTCAATACAATAGCGTCGATCAAGCGCCTGATGGGGCGTGGTGTCGACGATGTGCGGCATATCGGTTCGCAGTTACCCTATGATTTCATCGAAACATCGAGCGGTATGCCGCGCTTGCGAACAGTGGCCGGCGACATCAGCCCGGTCGAGGTGTCTGCCGACATCCTGCGTGTCCTGAAGCGGCGTGCCGAGGAGACGCTCGGCGGTGAATTGCAGGGTGTGGTGATTACCGTGCCGGCTTATTTTGATGACGCGCAGCGCCAGGCCACCAAGGATGCCGGTCGCCTGGCCGGGCTGAATGTCCTGCGCTTGCTGAACGAGCCGACCGCGGCAGCGGTTGCCTACGGTCTCGACAAGGGTTCAGAGGGCGTCATCGCGATTTACGATCTGGGTGGCGGCACTTTCGATATTTCCATCCTGCGTTTGAACAAGGGCGTATTCGAAGTGCTGTCCACAGCCGGTGACACGGCACTGGGTGGTGATGACATGGATCGCCTGATCGCGGACTGGATCATGCAACAGGCAAGTATTGACCCGTCGGCTGATCGTGGTCGACTGCGCGGCTTGCTGGCCGTTGCGCGCAAGGCGAAGGAAGCACTGACAACGGCTGACGCGGCATCATTCACTGTCAAGCGCGATGACGGGACTGACTGGGCGGGTGAACTCACGCGCGCGCAGTTCAACGAACTGGTCGGTGCCCTGGTCGACAAGACGCTGGTTCCCTGCCGGCGGGCGCTGCGTGACGCCGGTGTTCGCACAGATGATATTGTTTCCATCGTGATGGTGGGCGGGTCGACCCGTGTCCCGCTGGTGCGTGAGCGCGTCGCGACATTTTTCAAGGCGGAACCGATGGTCGATATCGACCCGGACCGGGTGGTCGCGGTCGGCGCGGCGATCCAGGCGGATATCCTGGCCGGTAACAAGCCGGGTGACGATATGCTGCTGCTGGATGTCATACCGCTGTCACTCGGGCTGGAAACCATGGGCGGCCTGGCCGAAAAGGTCATACCCCGCAATACCACCCTGCCAGCCGCCAAGGCGCAGGAATTTACCACCTTCAAGGACGGGCAGACGGCCATGTCACTGCACGTGGTCCAGGGCGAGCGTGAGCTGGTGGATGATTGCCGCTCACTGGCAAAATTCGAGCTGCGTGATATCCCGCCGATGGTGGCCGGTGCCGCGCGTATTCGCGTCACCTTCCAGGTGGACGCGGATGGCCTGCTTAGTGTCACGGCAGAGGAACAGACGCAGGGTGTGCGTAGCAGTATCGAGATCAAACCGTCGTACGGGCTCAGTGATAATGAAATCGAGACCATGTTGAAAGACTCGATGCAGTTTGCAGTCGATGACCGTGACGTGAGACGCCTGCGCGAAGAGCAGGTGGATGCGGACCGTGTACTGGAAGCACTGGCTGCGGCGCTGGCAGTTGATGGCGACAGCCTGCTGGAGCCGGCGGAACGCGCTGCGATCGATGCGGCGGCTGAACAACTGGCTGCTGCCCGTAGCGGCGATGATTACCGCCCGATCAAGCAGGCCATTGAAGCGGTGGAAAAAGCCAGCGCACTGTTTGTCGAGCGTCGTATGAACAGCAGTATTCGCGCAGCCATGGCCGGCCACAATGTCGATGAATTCAAATCCTGAAGTCGCCACTTATTAATCCATACGATTCGGAAAGCACACATGCCGCAAATTATTTTTTTACCCCACGAAGAAATCTGTCCCGAAGGTGCCGTGGTAGAGGCCGAACCGGGCATGACGATTTGTGATGCGGCGCTGAAGCAAGGTATCGAGATCGAGCACGCCTGCGAAAAATCCTGTGCCTGCACCACCTGTCATGTCTACATACGTGAAGGCGCTGACTCGCTGAACGAGTCCACGGAAGACGAGGACGATCTGCTCGACAAGGCCTGGGGGCTGGACCCGGATTCCCGGCTAAGCTGCCAGACGGTCGTTGCCGACGCCGACCTGGTCGTTGAGATACCGAAGTACACCATCAACATGGTGAGCGAGAACCATTGATAAAACAGTGTAGGAGCGCATTGCATGCGCGATGGTTTCCGCGGAGAATCGCGGACGCGGCCCGCTCCTACAGTTTAAGCGAGAGAGAAAAACATGGCACTGACCTGGACAGATACCCTCGATATCGCCATCGAACTGGATGAAAAATACCCGGATACCGATCCGATTCATGTCAATTTTGTCGATTTGCGTAACTGGATCATGGCGCTGGACGAGTTTGACGATGATCCGGAACATTGCGGTGAGCGCATCCTCGAGGCCATCCAGATGGCCTGGATAGAAGAGCGCGAATAGCCGTGAACCACCCGGGTTACCCTGGCCCCGGACCTGTAAGCCTCTGTTATAAAATTAAATAGCGCGCCGACACGCAGGATACTCGCGCCATTCGCTGCGCTGTGACGGCAGCCCTTTACCCATCTCTACATTCCATTAAACCCGCCAACCTTGTATATTACGCGGCCTTGCTACAGCGGCTTGCATTCCGCTGGTGTGCCCGGCAGTCAGCAAAGCCGGGTATCAGGATTTCCGGACAATCAAAATATCGAGGTTTTTCATGGCAGTTAGAAATCGCCTGCACCGCAGCGAACTGGCAGTACCCGGCAGTAATACACGCATGCTCGAGAAAGCGCCCGGCGCTGGCGCCGACATGGTTTTCCTCGACCTCGAAGACGCGGTTGCACCGGATGACAAGGAGCAGGCGCGCAAGAATATCATCGAGGCGCTGAACGACCTCGACTGGTCGAACTGCGGCGTGTCGATTCGTATGAACGGCCTCGATACCCACTGGGCTTACCGCGATATCGTCGACGTGGTGGAACAGGCCGGCCAGCACCTCGATACCATCCTGATTCCGAAAGTTAATACGCCGTCGGATATTCTATTCGTGTCGACCATGCTGGAACAGATCGAGGCGGCCAAGAATCTCAAGCAGATCAACCTGCACATCCTGATTGAAACCGCCATGGGGATGGCCAACGTCGAGCAGATCGCACAGACCTGCCCGGAACGGCTGGAGGCGATGGTGTTCGGCGTGGCCGACTACGCGGCATCCACGCAGGCGCGTACCACCAATATGGGTGGTGCCAACGCGGACTACACCGTGTTGACGCACGCGGACGAGAGCGGCAAGCGCGAGCGTCACTGGGGTGACCAGTGGCACTTTGCTATTTCCCGCATGGTAGTCGCGTGTCGCGCTTACGGCCTGCGGCCGATTGACGGCCCGTTCGGTGATATTTCCGATCCCGACGGTTACCTGAATGTCAGTCGCGGTGTGGCGGCACTGGGTGTCGAAGGCAAGTGGGCGATTCACCCGTCGCAGATCGAACTGGCCAACCAGGTGTTTACGCCGGGTGAAACCGAAATCGATCGTGCGCGCCGCATCCTGATAGCCATGGATGAGGCAGCGAAAGAGGGGCGCGGTGCCGTGTCACTCGACGGTCGCCTGATTGACGCAGCGTCCATTCGCCAGGCACAGGTGATGGTGGACAAGTTCACGCAGATTGAGAAATCGCTCGCTGCCAGAAAGTAATGATTTGACGGAGAAACAGTCTTGAATATTCACGAGTACCAGGCCAAAGAGCTGCTGAAGCAATATGGAGTGCCCGTACCGGACGGTCGCGTGGCACACAATGTCGATAACGCGGTAGCCGTTGCCGAAGACCTGGGTGGCGACCGCTGGATCGTCAAGGCGCAAATCCATGCCGGCGGACGCGGCAAGGGTGGCGGTGTCAAGCTTGCCGAGTCAATTGAGGACGTGCGGTCACTGACTGACCAGATGATTGGCAGCCACCTGGTGACGCCGCAAACCGGTGAAGCGGGACGGCTGGTGCAGCGCGTGTTAATTGAACAGGCCTGTGATATCCAGCAGGAGTTTTACCTGGGCATGGTGATAGATCGCGCGACGCAGCGCATTACGGTGATTGCGTCCGCCTCGGGTGGCATGAACATCGAGGAGGTCGCGAAGACCAACCCGGAAAAAGTGATCCGTGAAGCAGTCGATCCGGCTGTCGGGCTGATGAGTTTCCAGTGCCGCAAGATAGCGGCAAAAATCGGCCTGACGGGCAAGCAGATTGCTCCGGCCGCCAAGCTTATGCTGGCACTCTACCGTGCATTCCGCGACAAGGATGCCTTGCTTGCGGAAATCAATCCGCTGGCCATCGTCAATGGTGGCTCGCTGCTGGCGGTTGATGCAAAAATGAGTTTCGACGGTAATGCCCTGTACCGTCGTCCGCAGATTACCGAGTTGCGTGATTTCGACGAGGAAGACCCGAAAGAAGTCGAGGCGACCGGTCATGGTCTGAACTACATTGCGCTGGACGGCAACGTTGGCTGTATCGTCAATGGCGCCGGTCTGGCGATGGCGACCATGGATGCCATCAGCTTCCACGGTGGCAAGCCGGCCAATTTCCTCGATGTCGGTGGTGGCGCTTCACCGGAAAAGGTCGGTAATGCCTTCCGTATCGTGTTGCAGGACCCGAACGTCAAGATCATCCTGGTGAATATTTTTGCCGGCATCAATCGCTGCGACTGGATCGCGGAAGGTCTGGTGCAGGCCATGCGTGACCTGGAAATCAATGTGCCGATCGTGGTGCGCCTGGCCGGCACCAATGTTGAACTGGGTACGCCGATTCTTGCCGAGTCCGGTTTCCCGTTCATCATGGCCGACAACCTGGATGATGCCGCCACCAGGGTCATGGCGACACTGGAGCAGCAGTCATGAGCGTTTTCGTACACAAGCATTCACGTGTCATCATCCAGGGCTTTACCGGTCAGCATGCAACTTTCCATGCCGAAGAGGCCATGCAGAACGGCACTACCATCGTGGGCGGTGTTACGCCGGGCAAGGGCGGCCAGGTACACCTGGGACTACCGGTATTTGATACCGTGCACCAGGCAGTGGTTGCAACCGGGGCCGATGTCAGTGGTATTTTCGTGCCGCCGCCGTTTGCGGCCGATGCCATCATGGAAGCGCTGGAGGCCGGTATCAGTGTGGTCGTGGTGATTGCCGATGGTATCCCGGTGCAGGACATGGTGCGCGTTAAACGTTATGCCGCCGATCGCAATGCCGTCATCATCGGTCCGAACACGCCGGGAATCATTACGCCACAAGCGTGCAAGGTCGGCATCATGCCGTCACATATTTATACGCCGGGACGCATCGGTGTTGTATCGCGATCCGGTACGCTCAACTATGAAGCCGTACAGCAGATGTCTGAACTGGGCATGGGGCAGTCGACGTCGGTCGGTATCGGCGGCGACCCGGTCAATGGCACCGATTTCGTTACGGTGTTGCGCGCCTTCGAGGAAGATCCTGAAACCGATGCCGTAATCATGATTGGCGAGATCGGTGGTCAGCAGGAAGTCGAAGCGGCGCGCTGGGCAAAAGCAAACATGCAGAAGCCGGTGGTCGGTTTTATCGCCGGTGTCTCGGCACCGCCCGGACGCAGGATGGGTCATGCCGGCGCCATCATCTCCGGCGCATCGGATACTGCCAATGCCAAGATGGATCTCATGGAAGAACTGGGTGTAAACGTGGTACGCAACCCGGCCCTGATCGGCGAAACCGCCAACCGCGTTTTCTCCTGAGCGAGAAATCTGGCAAGAAAACAGCCACAGCGTACACCGGGAGCTCAGGGCTCGTTTTTTAGCCTCAGATAGCTAAAACTCTGTGCCCTCTGTGTACTCTGTGGCAATTTACCCCTTTTCAGTGTGCAGTCCCCTGAATTTTCCCGAAATCTGCCTGTCCATCATTGCCTGTCAGGCGTCTTGCGCTTAAACTATCCCGTTGAAAAATTTCACTAAGCTCCCGTTTTACCGCGGGTTTCCTGTTACTGAATGAATTGTATGGAGTCTTGCATGGCCATTGAACGCACCTTTTCCATTATCAAGCCCGACGCGGTCGAGAAAAACGTCATAGGCGAGATCGTCAGCCGCTTCGAAAAGAACGGCCTGCGCGTCATCGCGTCGAAAATGGTGCACCTCACCAAGGAGCAGGCCGGTGGGTTCTACGCGGTGCACAAGGAGCGTCCGTTCTACAATGACCTGGTCACCTACATGACCTCCGGTCCGGTCGTGGTACAGGTGCTGGAAGGCGAAAATGCTGTCCTGAAAAATCGCGAGATCATGGGTGCAACCAACCCGGCGGACGCGGATCCCGGCACCATCCGCAAGGACTTTGCCACCAGCATCGAGGAGAATGCCGTGCATGGTTCCGATGCAGCCGAGACTGCCGCACAGGAAATCGAGTTCTTCTTCAGTGAAGGGCTTTGTCCGCGGACGCGCTGAGCGCCCGCCGTCTGGATACAATGTCTGATTCACCAAAAATCAACCTGCTGGATTTCGACCGGGACGGCCTGGTGGAATTTTTCACTGCGCGCGGTGAAAAGCCGTTTCGCGCAACGCAGTTGATGAAGTGGATTTACGGCATGGGCGTCACCGACTTTGAGTCGATGACGAATATCAGCAAGTCCCTGCGAGCCGGGCTGGCGGCAGATGCCGCGATACGTCTGCCGGAGATTGCTGAAGACAGCCAGTCTGAAGATGGCTCGCGCAAGTGGCTGTTCCGCCTGGATGACGGCAATTGCATCGAAACGGTGTATATCCCGGAGACTGACCGGGGCACGCTGTGTGTTTCCTCGCAGGTTGGCTGCATGTTGAACTGCAGTTTCTGTTCAACGGCCACGCAGGGTTTTAATCGCAATCTCTCAACCGGCGAAATCATTGCGCAGGTCTGGATGGCGGCACACCTGCTCGGCCATAAACCAGACGGTCCACGGCTGGTGTCCAACGTGGTCATGATGGGTATGGGCGAGCCCCTGTTGAACTACGACAACGTGATAAGCGCCATGCGCATCATGCTGGATGACTTTGGTTACGGCCTGTCGAAGCGCAGGGTGACACTCAGTACGGCCGGTGTAGTGCCGGCGATCAAACGGCTGCGCGAGGACTGCGATGTAAGCCTGGCCGTGTCACTGCACGCGCCGGATGACGCGTTGCGTAATGAACTGGTCCCGTTAAATCGCAAATACCCGATTCGCGAGTTGCTGGACACCTGCAAGGCCTATGTCGGAGAAGGCCGGCGCAGGGTGACGTTCGAGTATGTCATGCTGGCCGGCGTCAATGATTCGGACAGTCACGCGCGTGCGCTGGTCAAGTGTCTCAAGGGTGTGCCTGCCAAGGTGAACCTTATTCCGTTTAACCCGTTTCCAACGACCTGTTACCAGCGCAGTGAGGAATCGCGAATTGACCGGTTCTTCGAGATTTTGAACAGGGCCGGTATTGTGACCATTACACGCCGTACGCGCGGTGATGATATTGATGCCGCCTGCGGGCAGCTGGCCGGCAGGTTCCAGGACCGGACGCGACGTCGCGAACGGGTAATCGCAAATTTCCAGGTGCAGGAACATGCTAATTAAATCGCTGTTGGCCGCCATTGCACCCGTTGTGTTGCTGGCTGCCTGTGCAGGCAATCCGCAGACACCCGCCGTGACCAAGTCACTGACAGCGGCCAAGGCAAACACACAGCTGGGTATCGAGTACCTGCGTTCGGGTGACCTGGAAAGATCGCGAAACCGGCTGGAAAGAGCCATTGCGATGGCACCGAATTATGCGCCTGCTCACGATGCCATTGCGATCCTCTACGGGCAGGTTGGCGATTACGCGGCGGCGGAGAAACACTACCGCAAGAGTCTGCGGCTTGACGCTGGCAATGCAGCCACCCGCAATAACTATGGCCAGTTCCTGTGCAAGCAGGGTCGTTACGACGAGGCAGCGAGCGCATTCAAGAAAGCGGCCGATAATGCCTATTACCGTACACCCTGGGTGCCGCTGACCAATGCCGGCATTTGCCTGATGGATGTGCCTGATAATGCACAGGCAGAGTTGTTTTTCAGGCAGGCGCTCGCCCGTGCAGCCGACCTATGCCCCGGCACTTCTGAATATGGGGAAAATCAGTTTCGCTGGCGGAGATTACCTGAGCGCACGTGCTTACATAGAGCGTTACCAGCAGGTGGTCAAGCACACCGCAGACAGCCTGTGGCTGGCGATACAGACCGAGTATGCACTCAAGGATCACCAGGCCTGGGGTAATTACGCCCTCCAGCTAAGAAGGGATTTCCCTGACAGTGAGCAGTACCTGCTAATGCAGGAGTGGGAGAATGGGCGGCGGACGGGAAACTGACGCCGACACGAGTACCCGTCTGAACAACGGGGACTCTATCGGTGCACGTCTGCGGGCTGCGCGAGAGCAGCGTGGCCTGTCTGCGGAAAATGTGGCGAAACAGCTCAGGCTTGATGTTGCGGTAGTCAACGCACTCGAAAATGACGACCGGGAACGCCTGCCGGCGCCGATTTTTGTGCAGGGGTATTTACGCAGCTACGCACGATTGCTCGGTTTGCCTGAAAACGAACTGGCGAACGATTATGCCCGGGAAAGTGGCGAACTGCCGCCACTGACAGTACAGCGGATCGGGCAACGAAAGACGTTTTTCCGCCTGCCATCGGCGGGGTTGATACGGAATATCATACTGGTGTTATTTGTCGCAATCATGTTGTGGCTGGCGTTTCCATACATCAGCGGTCTGTTTGATTCGCACAACGATGTCAGCGATGGAGAAGCTGCGCCGGGGCGCCTGGAGATTCCGCCGGCCGGTCATTGATGACTGGCGGGCAACGATACAGGATGCGCGGATACTAATGAGAACGATCTACACAACCAACTGACCTTATGGCAAAGACCCTACAGGCCGTTCGGGGTATGAATGACATACTCCCGGCGGAATCATCAGCCTGGCAATACCTCGAAGACACGCTGCGCGATGTCGTGCATGCCTATGGTTACAGCGAAATCCGGCTGCCCCTGCTGGAAAAGACCGAGTTGTTCAAACGGTCTATCGGTGAAGTGACGGATATCGTCGAGAAGGAAATGTATACCTTCGACGATCGCAACGGCGACAGCCTGACATTGCGGCCGGAAGGCACGGCAAGTTGTGTGCGCGCCTGCCTGCAGCATGGACTGTTGCATAACCAGGTCCAGCGGCTCTGGTACATGGGCCCCATGTTTCGTCATGAACGACCGCAGAAGGGCCGTTATCGCCAGTTCCACCAGGTCGGCGTCGAGTCGTTCGGTATGCCGGGCCCGGATATTGATGCGGAAATGATTTTCATGACCGCGCGCATGTGGGAACGCCTGGGACTGGCGGGTGCCAGCCTGCAGATAAATTCACTGGGTACTCAAGCGGCACGGGCGGACTATCGCAATGCGCTGGTCGAATACCTGCAGGCGCATGCCGATGCGCTGGATGAGGACAGTACCCGGCGCCTGGCCAGTAATCCGCTGCGCATACTGGACAGCAAGAATCCCGCTATGCAGGATCTGATTGCAGCCGCGCCGCGTTTGCCGGATTACCTGGATGACGAGTCGGCTGAGCATTTTGCCGGGTTTTGCGCGCTGCTCGACGCGGCAGGGATTACTTACGAGATCAATCCACGCCTGGTGCGCGGCCTGGACTATTATTCAAAAACGGTGTTCGAGTGGGTCACGGACCAGCTGGGTGCGCAAGGCACGATCTGTGCCGGTGGACGCTATGATGGCCTGGTTGAATATCTCGGTGGCAAGGCGACGCCGGCATTTGGTTTTGCGCTTGGGCTCGAGCGCCTGCTGGCCTTATTGATGTCTGCTGACGCAGAATTACCGGCAAACGAACCACATTTATATATGGTAGTGTCCGGAGCGGCTGCGACGGAACGCGGGCTGGTGCTGGCCGACGAGCTTCGGGATGCTGTCCCGGGACTGCGCCTGCAAGTGAACTGTGGCGGCGGCAGCTTCAAGAGCCAGTTCAAGCGCGCCGACCGTTCCGGAGCAGATCTCGCGCTGGTTATCGGCGATGAGGAAGTTGAGCAAAAGACGGCCGTGCTGAAGCCGTTACGCAGTAACGCAGACCAGGAAACAGTGACACAGTCAGCACTGGCAACGCGGGTTGGCAACCTGCTGTCAGGCAAACTTGACGGGTAGCCGGTTACCGGGCCCGGGTGATTAAAGGTACAGGAGTGGTTGATGGAAACCGAAGACCAGCAGCTTGAAGACCTCAAAAAATGGTGGAAAGAGAACGGCTCGTCCATTATTACCGGCGTTGTAATCGGACTGGCAGTTCTGTTCGGCACGCGTTCATGGTTCGCATGGCAGGAACGTACCGCGCAGAATGCATCGGTAATTTACAGTGTCATGATGAGAGAGGCCGAATCGGGTGATGCCAGGGTGGCAAGTGATAATGCCGCCACGCTGATTGCTGATTTCAGCGGCACCCCCTATGCATCGATAGCGGCGCTGCTGCTGGCCAGGTACCGTATCGAGGATAATGAACTCGACGCGGCCAAGGCACAGCTACAGTGGGTTCTGGATAACGAATCCAGTGATGAAATACGCACTACCGCCAGTGTGCGACTGGCACGTGTGCTGGTGAGCCTGGCGGATTACGACGGGGCCCTTGCCTTGCTTGACGCGATAGAGACAGATGGTCAACAGGGACTTGTGAGCGAGGTGCGTGGAGATATTTACACGCAGCGCGGTGACAGCCAGCAGGCTGTCGATGCCTACTCGGAAGCGTTGTTGCTGTTGCCGGCGAATTCTCCCGGCCGCAACATCGTGCTATTGAAGTACGACAATGTCATTGCCCTGCTGGCCCCGGCAGGGGATAAGCCGCAGTGATCCGGATAGCGCTCATTACCTGGTTGCTGTTCGCCGCAAGCGGCTGTTCCACGCTGACGTCATGGGTGCCGGGCATCCTGGAAGGCGAAGATAATGCTACCCCGCCTGCCAAACTGCAGTCGATCGAGGCACCCGTAAAGCTGTCCAGGCGCTGGAGTCGGGACATCGGTGTTGGACGTAACGAATACAAGCTCAACCTGCGACCGGTTGTGAAGGGCGGGCGCCTGTTTGCGGCAGACAGCGAAGGTCGTGTCACGGCCATCGACGCACTCACGGGCGATATTGTCTGGACTGCTAAAACCGGTGCGGCTGTTTCCGCAGGCCCGGGTGTTGGTGAAGGCCTGGTGCTGCTCGGTACCAGCAATGCAGAGATTATCGCGCTCGACGCGGTTGACGGATCGGAGCGCTGGCGTACGTTTGTCAGCAGCGAGGTGCTGGCGATACCGCAAACCGACCTCGAAAAGGTCATTGTACAAACGGCTGATGGCAACGTGAGCGCATTGAGTGCCAAAGACGGGCAGTCGTTGTGGAGCTACAATCGTACGGTGCCGGTCCTGACACTGCGCGGAACGAGTACCCCGGCTATCCAGCAGGGTCTGGTGGTGGCGGGCTTTTCCAGTGGCAAGCTGGTTGCGTTAACTGCGGACCATGGGCGGGTTGCCTGGGAGACGAGCATTGCCATCCCGCAGGGCCGTTCAGAACTGGAACGCATTGTTGATATTGATGGTTCGCCGATCATTGTCGGTGGCGCGGTGTTTGTATCCACATTCCAGGGGCAGATTTCGGTCGTTGAGCTTGCTACCGGCAACCTGGGCTGGAAGCGCGATATTTCGTCGCATGCCGGGCTTGGTGTCGACTATTCGCAAGTGTACGTCACTGACGAGGACAGCCATGTATGGGCGCTGGCGCGTACAACGGGGGCGGCCGAGTGGAAGCTCGATCAGCTGGCAAACAGGAAACTGACGGCGCCGGAACCTTTCCGTGACTATGTAGCGGTGGCAGATTACGAGGGTTATGTTCACCTGCTCTCGCGTTACGATGGCAAGATCAGCGGCCGCATCGAAGTGGACAGCAAAGGTGTCAGCGCAAGGCCGTTGGTCGTTGATGACGTGCTCTACATCTACGGCAATTCAGGCAAGCTGGCCGCCTACACACTGGAGTAATGCAGTCGTCCGGGGCAACGCCGTCCCGGTTTCACGACTGACAGGAATCATGTTACCGGTTATCGCACTCGTTGGTCGGCCTAATGTAGGCAAGTCGACCCTGTTCAATCGTCTGACGCGTTCGCGCGATGCGCTGGTTGCGGATTACCCGGGCCTGACCCGTGACCGCCAGTACGGCGATGCCATGATCGGTGAGCGGCGCTGTATCGTGATTGATACCGGTGGCCTTGGCGGTGTCTCGGATGACCTTGAAGGCCTGATGGCGCAACAGGCCTGGCAGGCGGTCGAAGAGGCGGATCTCGTCCATTTCCTGGTTGATCTCCATGACGGTTTGTCGGCAACCGATGAGGCGATAGCCACTGCCTTGCGCCGCACCGGCAAACCGGTGCTGTTGATTGCGAACAAGATCGATGGTGTCAACAGCGAGGTGGCGCGGGCCGAGTTTCATGCGCTGGGCCTCGGTGAGCCGCTGCCGTTATCGGCGTCCCAGGGTCAGGGCTTCGCCCTGCTGACGGAGCGCTCACTGGATAAATTGCCGGCAGACGATCAGTCGGATTTCAGTGCTGGTGCAGAGTCAGGCCGCATCCGGGTTGCCGTGGTCGGGCGACCCAATGTCGGCAAGTCCACCCTGATCAACCGGATGCTGGGTGAAGAACGTGTACTGGCCTTTGATTTACCCGGGACCACGCGCGACAGTATATTTATTCCCTTCGAGCGCGACGGCAGGGACTTTACCCTGATCGACACCGCCGGTGTCCGGCGTCGCGCGCGTGTCAGTGAAGCCATTGAGAAGTTCAGTGTCATCAAGACGCTGCAGGCAATCGATGCGGCGAATGTCGTGATCCTGGTGCTTGACGCACAGCTGGAAATCAGCGAGCAGGATGCGAATCTCGCCGGCTATATTACCGACAAGGGCCGTGCGCTGGTGGTTGCGGTGAACAAGTGGGATGGCCTCGACGAGCATGACCGCAGTCAGATCAAGGATCAACTGGATAGAAGATTGCCCTTCCTCGATTTTGCCACCACCACGTATATTTCGGCGTTACATGGAAGCGGGGTAGGTGATCTGTTTCCACAGGTAATTGCCGCCTACACGGCTGCCACGCGAGAGTTGCCGACGCCCCAATTGTCCGATTTACTCGGGCAGGCAGTACAGAAGCATCAGCCACCGCTGGTACACGGGCGTCGCATCAAGTTGCGCTACGCGCACCAGGGCGGGCGCAACCCGCCAGTCATTGTTATTCACGGCAACCAGACCGAGCGTGTGCCGGCTGCGTACAAGCGTTATCTCTCCCGGTTTTTCCGGGATGCACTGGCGCTGTCTGGCACCCCGGTACGAATCGAGTTCCGCACCGGCAGCAATCCCTACAAGGACAAAAAGAACCGCCTGACGCCACGCCAGGTAAAAAGCAAGGCGCGTCTCATACGTCACGTGAAGAAAAATAAAAAATAGACAGGGTTGTTACAGCTGAGTCTTGTTTTCAATCCTGGCGGGCGCAGTTAATTTTCGGCCGGTTTTTCACTGTTTTACATTACGTAAGCGTTGGTAATCTTTCGCCTGTCGCTTGGCGGCACGTCGCATTTTCTCGGTATCTGCTGCATCGTCTCCCAGGTGCGATTCACCGCGCGCCCGGGCCAGCCGGATCTGTTTTTCGCGTTCGCGCAGACGTGTCTTGCGAACCTCATCGAGGCCGTCATGGCAGTGCGGGCAGCTGACGCCCGGTTCGTAGTGTTCACTTTGCCGGTCAGCAACGCTGACCGGCATACGGCAGGCATGACACTGCGCGTATTGTCCGGGCTCGAGCCGGTGATTGACGGTGACGCGTTCGTCGAAGACGAAGCATTCGCCTTCCCACAGGCTGTCCGGTTCGCTGACTTCTTCGAGGTATTTGAGGATGCCGCCCTTCAGGTGATACACCTCGTCGAAGCCCTGTTGTTTGAGAAAGGCAGTGGATTTCTCACAGCGGATGCCACCGGTGCAGAACATTGCGACTTTCCTGTGTTTGCCCGGATCGAGCTGCGATTCAACAAATGCGGGGAATTCACGAAATGTAGCGGTTTCCGGATTGACGGCACGGCTGAACGTGCCGACGCCGAATTCGTAATCATTGCGCGTATCGACCAGTAGCACGTCCGGGTCGCTGATCAGGGCATTCCAGTCAGCCGGTTCAACGTACTGACCGGCGTCGCGTGACGGGTCAATGTCCGTCACACCCATGGTGACGATCTCGCGTTTGAGTTTTACACGCGTGCGCCTGAACGGCATCTCGGCGGTCAGTGATTCCTTCCGGTCGATGCCTGCCAGCCGGGCATCGGCGCGCAACCAGTCGAGCAGGCTGTCGATAGCAGCGCGCGAACCGGCGACCGTTCCATTGATGCCCTCATGCGCGAGCAGCAGGGTGCCACGTATGCCATGCTGCTTGAGGGTGGCAAGCAGTGGCTCGCGCAGGTCACGAAAGTCTTCCAGCCGGACAAACCGGTACAGCGCACATACAACGATGTCGGACATGGTGAAGTACCGCGTGTTCTTTCTAGTCCAGGTATTCGAACAGCTTGACGACTTTCTCAACACCGCCAACCTGGCGTGCACGTTCGGCAACGGCATCTGCCTCGTTGCGGTACAACATGCCCATCAGGTAGACAATACCGTCTTCCGTGACCACCTTGGTGCGTGTGGCATCGAAACCCTCAATTCCCTTGATACCGAACAGGCTGGTTTTGACCTTCCCTGTTAACAGGGTGTCGTTACTGCGCGCGGTGAGCGAACTCGGTGCGGCAATCACGATCTCATTGTGTACGTGACGTACTTTCTCGACACCGGTGACGCGATCCTGCGCCCGTTGCCTGAGTTCATCCGTAGGTGCCTGTCCGACCATCAGTACAATACCGTTATAACTGATGGCATTGATATGCGTTTGTCGGCTGAGTTCCTTGTCATCACTCAGTGCCATTCTGGTCTTGAGTTCGATGCCCTGGTCGTCGACAAAGGTGCCTACCGTCCGGCGGCTGTGCAACGCGGCGCCACCGGTGGCGGCGGCACCGCCGACGACGACTGGCGCACAACCCTGGAACGAGGCGAGGGCAACGATGACAAGTAACAGGCTGTTAATCATTTTCATGTGTGAAACTCTCCAGTCGTGAATGTGTTGTCCGGATACCCTGCATGCGACCGTGAAAACGCTGACTTGTTCCCTTTATGTCAGATCTATTCGTCAACGCTAAACGCATGCCTGATCCATTCAAGCGTTTTTTCCTGTCCGGTGATCGCAACGACATCAAACCGGCAATTCAGGCGCGCGGTATTTGGTCGCGCCTGTAAATAATGCTGTGCAGCAGCAATCAGTCGCGCCTGCTTGCGCCGGTCCACGCTTTCCATGGCGCTGCCGAAACTGTTTTGCCTGCGGTATCGTACCTCAACGAACACCAGGGTGTCTGCATCCTGCAGAACCAGGTCGATTTCGCCGCGGCGGCAATGATAATTCCGCTCCAGCAGCACGAGGCCGGCGGATAGCAGGTGCGCGCAGGCATGGTCCTCGGCGGCACGCCCGCGACTGATCGCGGTCATATCAGCGCGTTACGGCGGCCTGTGTATCAGTGGCATCGAGATCGAGTAATACCGGCAAGCCCTTGCGGAAGACGGCGCAGCGCAGTGTACGGTTGATATGTCCGTCGCCAGACAGCGACAGGTTGCCGGTTACACCATGGTAGGCACCGAACATGCCTTGATCCAGTTTGCCGAGATAGGGGACGAGTCGGTAGGCGTCGATACCCAGCGCGTACAACCGCGCATAGCGCACGGCGGTATCCGGCCAGAACTCATTGATGTTTTGTTGCAAGTGATCCCAGTTGGCGCGCTGTTCCAGTGTCCACGGGGTATCGCAGAACACGATGCCGTTCATGTCGGCATCCTTGCTGCTGTCGGGTTTGCCGGAGTAGACACGCGATGTTGCGTAAACAGGCAGGTCCGATGCGCGGTAGAACTTCAGTTGTGGCCTGATCAGGCGTGCCTGGCGCGGTGAGGCTGCCAGGAAAACAAAGTCGGCGTCCTGGCGACGGCGCGGCTCAAAGGCGATTTTACGTCCGAGTGTTTGTGTGAGTTTTTGATGCCGTGATTTGCTGGCATCGAGATTGAGCAGGTTTTTCAGCTCAGGCCCGTGATCGGCTTTGCCGGGATCGTAGCGCTGTACTTCCATGATGCGTCCACCCAGTGATTCCCATTCCGCGGCAAATGCCTCATATACACGTTCGCCCCACGACGTTTCAGGCAGGAATGCGACCGCCCGCGCATGACCACGGCGCCATGCCAGCCGGGCGACTTCCCGGGCCTCATCTTCAGGTGCCAGGCCGAACTGGTACAGGGCAGGGTTAACATGTGTCTGCACGGCCAGCCGGTTGAGCCCCAGTACCGGAACTTCCAGCGGTAACCGGTTTGCCAGTCCCTCGAGGGCTTCCTTGCGCAACGGGCCAATAACGATTTGTGCGCCGTTGGTCACGGCTTCCTGGTAAGCAGTCAGTGCAGTCGCCGGTGTGTCACCGGAATCGTAGAACCTGACCTGTGGTTTCAGTCCGCCCTCGGGGGTGTCGTAATACGCGGCGATGATGCCGTCACGGATGGCCTGTGCAGCACCGGACAATTTGCCGTTCAGAGGCAGCAGGACGCCGATTTGTGCAGGGGGTTGGCCGGCTGCGCGCATGATGCCAAGCAGGTCCTCGAGGAAGCCGCCACTGGCCGGATGTCCGGGGTAACGCTGCTGCCAGTGCGGTGTGACGTCTGCCAGTGCATCCGGCTGTTGCAGGTAGAGGCGGGTCAGCTCGACCAGTTCCATCCAGCCGCCCATGACGTCCGGTGGCGGCGCGGTGCGCAGTGTTTGCAACTCCTGGTCGGTGAGGCTGTTGACCGCTTCCCAGGTGGCGCGCCGGTTCGCCTGTTGCGCCTGTGGGTCAGTGAGTAGCGGGTCCAGCAGTATGCGTTCCCGGGCCGCCTGGAAATACTGGGAATTTTGTGACCGCGCCTGTGCGCGCAGACGGCGATAGTCGGCAATAAACGGGCCGCTCGTCGGCACATCCTTTAATAATGCAAGCGCCGTGTCCGGTCGTTGTTCCGCCAGCGCGATGGCGGCACGCACCAGTGTGTAGTGCGTACGGTTTCTGTCAGTGAGTTGTTCTAAAGTCATTCCGTCGAGCAGGCTGGCGGCCCGTAACGGTTCGCCGCCACGCACCAGGCTGCCGGCTGCGAGCAGTTGCAGCGTGTCGCGCTCGGGTGGGACGGTTTCACGGGCGCGGGCCAGGTAGAGGTTGGCGGCGCCCTGGTAATCGCCGTTTGTTTCGAGCAAGTCAGCCTGCTGCTGCAGTTTTTCCACTTTGCTGGCAGCCGGCCGGGTAATGACCTGGCCACAGCCCGTGAGGAGGCTGGTAAACAGCAGGGAGAGCAGCAGGGCACTGGTAAGGAGTCTGGATATCGGCATCAGGATAACGCGTGCATGAAAGTGGCGATGACTCTACTGAAAAGCGGCATATTCGTCCACCTTTTATGTATTTGGCCCTGTCGCCTGATACGATGCAGCCAACATGCACGCGCAAACGGAAAAAGCCGGGAAACTCTACGTCGTCGCAACGCCGATCGGCAATCTGCAGGATATGTCGCCGCGGGCGGTCGAGGTTTTGTCTTCGGTGTCGCTTATTGCAGCCGAAGACACCCGCCACAGCAAGAAGCTGCTGGCGCATTTCGGTGTAGGCACGCGCCTCATGGCGCTGCATGACCATAACGAGAAGAAACTGGCCGATTCCATTGTGCAACAGGTCGAGCAGGGTGCGGATGTTGCGCTGATCAGTGATGCCGGTACGCCCCTGATCAGTGATCCCGGTTACGCACTGGTGCGCGCGGCACATGACGCGGGTGTCACCGTTGTGCCGGTGCCGGGGCCGGCCGCGTTTACCGCCGCGTTGTCGGTCGCCGGCCTGCCGACCGACCGGTTTTATTTCGAGGGTTTTCTGCCGGCGAAACAGGCAGCGCGTCGACAACGCCTGACCACACTACAGACGATGCCGGTAACGCTGGTCTTTTACGAATCGAGTCACCGGATCGTCGAGTCCCTGTCAGACATGGCTGAATGTTTTGGCAGTGAACGTTCAGCCGTGGTGGCGCGTGAACTGACCAAGGTTTTTGAAACCGTCCTGACCGGAACGCTGGCGGAATTGCACACGCGTGTCAGTGGCGAAGCAAACCAGCAGAAAGGCGAGTTTGTGGTGCTGGTGCAGGGTGCGACCATCGATAACGATGAACAGGACAAACAGGGTCGGCATGCATTGACCGTGTTGCTGGAGGAATTACCCCTCAAGCAGGCAGCTGCACTGGCAGCAAAAATCACCGGTGTGTCGAAGAACCGGTTGTATGACTACGGACTTGAAATAAAACAGTCAAGGTCTGTGCAAGAATAATCGTCCCTGTTGCCCGGCTGGTACAAGTGTATTGGCTGAATGTCAGG
>CAWKAE010000007.1:0-48782 GCA_963847565.1 uncultured Halobacteria archaeon | reverse complement strand
CCGAGGCGGGAATCCAGCCCGTGGAGTTCGCACGGACTACAGGGAGATCGCACCTTGAAAGGTATGCTTGAAAGTCTGTCACCAGAGGGAATCGTTTCCCGCTGGATTCCCGCCTGCGCGGGAATGACGAGGATTATTAAGTTAACTATTGCTGCAAGTATTTCCGGGATTCTGCTTGCCGGCTGCGCCGGTACCCCTGCTGTTAACAGCGTAATACCCGCCAGCGATACACAGCAAAAACCCGCCGCACCGGTCAAGGATGCCGAGGGCAAGCACCGTTATGTGCTGGCACTCATGAATGATGAAAACTGGCAAGCGGCGGCGACTGAACTCGAAATACTGACGGCCGCCAGACCCAGGCTCGCCGGGCCATGGGTCAACCTTGGCATTGTGCGAACCATGCTGGGTGACAGCGCGGCCGCGGAGTCCGCCTTCAAACGCGCACTGGATGCCAACGCCGGCAGTGCCGAGGCCTGGAACCAGCTGGGTATGCTGTATCGACGCAGTGGCCGCCTGGAAGAGGCGCGCAGTGCCTATAACAGTGGCCTGCAATCGTCGCCAAATCATGCCGACCTGAACTGGAACCTGGCGATTCTGCATGACCGTTACCTGCCGGACCCCGTCATTGCGCTTGCTCACTACGAACGTTACCAACAACTGACGAAATCCGATGATCCACAACTCACACACTGGATCGCAAGTTTGCGTGAGCAGGTACCCAAAGCCGAACCGGCAAAAATGACCGCGGAGGCAAAGAAATGAATGCGCACATTCAAATAAATTGTAGGAGCGGATCGCATCCGCGAAAAATATTCGCGCACGCGGTGCGCTCCTACAGCGTATTGATTCTAGCCTGGATGGTTTTATTCACGCCACCGGCCTTTGCCGCCGATTCTCTTGATCTCGAGGGCACCACGATTACCGGCAGCCAGGAATTACCCAAGGCGCTGCACATCGTGCCGTGGAAATCGTCCGAGGCGGGCGATCTCGCCGGCCGGCCGCTGAACAGCCTGGTTGATGAGATCCTTGCACCCATCGACCGTGACGTATTCCTCAGGGAGCTTGAATATTACGAAGCAGTTCACAGTTCAGAGTGAACCGCACATATATGGTTAAAAGGCGTGTAAATCTTGCCGGTTCCATGTCGATAAGGTCTGAGGTGGCATGGCTGTGCCTGCCATCATTCAAGGGGAAGCAACAGGAGCATCATTATGGATATTTATAATACCGTGGTCGGATTTTTCCAGTCCGGCGGACTTTTCATGTACCCGATTGTCATTGTGCTGGCACTCGGCATGGCGATCGCCATCGAGCGCTGGTTCTATCTCAGTGTTGCGCGATCCAGCAATCATCGCCTGTGGAAGAAGGTCCAGCCGCACCTGGCGAAAGGTGACCTGATGCAGGTGGCCTTGCTGACCGAGAAATCCCGCTCGGCCATCAGCCACATTTTCAGTTACGGTCTCAGTCGCGCCCGCACCTCACGCCGCCGTGACGATGTCGAAATCGCGATGGAAGAAGGGCTCATGGAAACGGTGCCGAATCTTGAAAAACGTACCGGCTACCTGGCGACGTTTGCCAATATCGCCACGCTGCTGGGCCTGCTGGGTACCATTATCGGACTGATCCAGGCCTTTACCGCGGTGGCCTCGGCCAACCCGTCCGAGAAGGCCGACATGCTGTCCGCCAGTATTTCGGTGGCAATGAACACCACGGCCTTCGGTCTGATGGTGGCCATTCCATTGCTGCTGATCTATGCCGTACTGCAGACCAAGACCACGCAGCTGGTCGACAGCCTGGAGATGGCCTCGGTGAAGTTCCTCAACAGCCTGACGGATAGTCCGGTTAACAGTGGAGCCAAGGCCGGATGAGACGTCGTCTCAATCGCCGTCGCCTGATGCAGGAACCGGCGGACATCAATATCACCGCGTTCATGAACCTGATGGTGATACTGGTGCCGTTCCTGCTGATTACGGCTGTGTTCACGCGCATTACCGTGCTGGAACTCAACCTGCCGGCAGCGGCCGAGCACGAGCAGAATATCCAGCAACCGAAATTCGACCTGGAGATTATCGTGCGCGAGAACAGTATTGCCGTTGGTGACCGCTCGGGTGGCTTGCTAAGCAACTTCCCGAGGGAAAATGGCGAGTACGACTACAAACAGCTCTCGCTGCTGTTGCAACAGATCAAGGCGCGCTTCCCCGAAAAGCTCGACGCCACGCTGTTGCTGGAAAGCGATACCTCCTACGACATACTCGTACAGGTCATGGACCGGGTACGTGTTGCACAGGTCGTACAGGCAGGTAGCGTCCAAAGCGCAGAGCTGTTCCCTGAAATCTCGATTGGTGACGCACCGCTGACAAACTCGAGGATGGCCGGCAAATGAAGATGTCACGACGCGCACTGCGAATGGAGAAGCATCACAAGCGCAAGCATCGTGCGCTGGGTATCAACCTGGTTTCGCTGATGGATATTTTTACTATCCTGGTGTTCTTCCTGCTGGTTAATTCATCCGATGGCGAAATATTGCCGACGCACAAGTCGGTGGAGTTGCCTGAGTCGGTGTCCGAGGAACAGCCGCGCCATACGGTCGTAGTCATGATAAATCCGGACAACGTGCTGTTACACGGCCAGGTCATTGCCCCGGTCAAGGCGGTGATGAATAGCGCGGGCATGACGTTTGAGCCACTGAAAGTCGCGCTGGCGAATGAGCTCGCCAAGATCATGCAAAAACAATCAACGGGTACACCGGTAAAGATTGAAGCCACCATCATGGGTGACAAAACCATTCCGTACAGCTTGCTGAAGAAAGTCATGGCAACCTGTACCGAGGCCGGCTACCACCGGGTCTCACTCGCCGTGCTGCAGAAGTCGCTGGAGGAAGTCTGATGTCGGCTGGCGCACTGGACTTCTACATGTCGTGGGGCGTGGCGAACGACGATGATCGTCGTTTCAGCCGTATTGCGCGCAATAACCTGCTGATCGTGGTGGCGCTCGGCCTCCTTATGCCGTTCCTGCCATTGCCGGAAATCGAACGACCGGTCATCGAGGAACCACCGCGACTGGCCAAGCTGATCTTCGAAAAAGAAATCATCAAGCCGCCACCACCGCCGAAAGTTGAAGTGAAGAAGCCGCTGCCGAAGAAGGCGGAAAAACCCAAACCGGTGAAAAAACCGAAAAAGGTAGTGGTCAACAAGCCAAAGCCGGTTAAACCGAAAGTGACCGCACGGCAGAAGGCCGAGAAGTCCGGCCTGCTGGCATTGAGTGACTCGCTGTCTGATATGCGCCAGAACACGGTAACGAAGAGTTTCAGTAACAAGAACCTGTCGCAGGCCGGTGGGCAGGCGAACAAAACCGAACGTGCCATCCTGACGGCAGGCACGACCAGTTCGAGTAGCGGCATTCAGACTGCCTCGCTTAGCCGCAATACCGGCGGTGGCTCGCTGGCCGGCCGCTCAACCACCACGGTACACAGCCCTGCAGGTAATGCAGAGACCAGTAATGTTGGTGGCAAAGGGAAGGGCAGTCGCTCGGCCGGTCGCAGCATCGAAGAAATCCAGATGATATTCGACCGCAACAAGGGTTCAATCTACAGCGTCTACAATCGCGCGTTACGCAAGGATCCTACCCTGCAGGGCAAGGTGGTGCTGCGCCTGACCATTGCCCCCAGCGGCAAGGTCACCCGTTGTGACATCGTCTCCAGTGAACTGGGTGATGCTGCACTCGGTAGCAAGATCAGTTCCCGCGTAAAACTGTTCAATTTCGGCGCGAAAGACGTTAACGAAGTAACGATTACCTATCCGATTGATTTCCTGCCGGCGTAGCTGCCAGTAATATACCGGCTGTATATAAAAACCGTCATTCCCGCGAAGGCGGGAATCCAGCCGCGGAAAAGCCACTAACATTGAATCCGCCTTTGCGGCTGTTGATAAGTGAGCCGTATGCATCAATAGCGAACTGCACAGTTTATTTCGTCCACACCTCATGCAACACTTGTATTTCCTTCACGTAGTGCGGTTTTCTTCACCAGTAGAAATATAACCTGCTACATTTTTCTACACGTAGATCGCCATGGGCTGGATTCCCGCCTTCGCGGGAATGACGGTGGGGCGCATTAGACGCAACCCTGTCCAAAACCCGTTACAATGCGGGCATGCAAGTAACCGCAACTACACAGCCTGATGCACCCATAGTAGCCGCACGCGCACTCACCAAACGATTTGGCGAGTACTGCGCCGTTGACGGAATAGATTTTTCAATTGAGCCCGGCAAGTGCTTCGGTTTCCTCGGCCCTAACGGTGCCGGCAAGACCACCACGCTGCGCATGACCATGGGACTCACGCCGGTTTCAGGTGGCGAACTCACGGTGTTCGGCTTGCCGGTGCAGCAACATGCCGCCGCGATCCGTGCCCGCACCGGCATCGTCCCGCAGGCGGATAACCTCGACCCGGATTTCACGGTCGAGGAGAACCTGGCGGTGTACGCCTCGTTCTTTGGCCTGTCCGGCGCTGATATTGACGCGCGCATCGACCGCTTGCTGGATTTTGTCTCCCTCGGAGAGCGGCGCAAGGCCAAACCGGATGCACTGTCCGGCGGCATGCAGCGACGGCTGACCATTGCCCGGGCACTGATCAACGAGCCCGAACTGGTCGTGCTGGATGAGCCAACCACCGGGCTCGACCCGCAGGCACGCCACGTTATCTGGGGACGTCTCACCGAGTTGAAGCAACATGGCAAGACACTTTTGCTGACCACGCACTATATGGAAGAGGCCGAGCGCCTGTGCGATGAACTGGTCATCATGGACCACGGCCACATCCTGGCGCAGGGATCGCCGCTTGAATTGATCGAACGGCATGTTGAAACGGATGTCATCGAGGTGCGCGGGCAGGGCGATACATTACAGGCGCTTGCCGCGGACAGTGGTTGTCGACTGGAGCAGATGGGTAACAGTCTGTATTGCTACACACACAACCCGGCACCACTCATTGAACAGCTCAAGGACCGCCATGAACTGCGTTTCGTGCACCGGCCGACCGGTCTTGAAGACGTGTTCCTGCGGCTCACCGGCCGGGAACTGCGCGACTGATGGCTACCCTGACGCTGCCGCGTATTCGGCCCGCTGCACTGTATGTCTGGCGCCGCAACATCCTGGTCTGGCGCAAACTCCTGATACCGGCCATGTTGATGAACTTCGGCGAGCCGGTCCTGTACCTGCTGGGCATGGGCTACGGACTGGGGCACTTCGTCGGCGATATGGCGGGCATGCCCTACCTGGCTTTCCTGGCGTCCGGCATCATCGCTTCCAGCGCCATGACCACGGCCAGCTTCGAAGGTATGTATTCAGTATTCACGCGCATGGTGCCGCAGAAAACCTACGAGGCTATCCTCGCCACGCCACTGGATGTCGATGACATCGTCGCCGGCGAGATGCTGTGGTGCGCCACCAAGGCCCTGTTCAGCGGTGTTGCCATCCTCGCCGTGGCCGCGGTACTTGGCGTGGTGCAGGGCTGGCAGTCACTGTGGGTAATACCGGTGGTGTTCCTGGTTGGCCTGTGCTTTGCCGGTCCGGCAATGATTATGAGTTCGCTGGCCGCCAGCTATGACTTTTTCAGCTACTATTTTGTGCTCGTGGTAACACCGATGTTTATTTTATGCGGTGTGTTCTACCCGGTTGATACCCTGCCTGACGTGATCCAGGGTGCTGTCCAGGTGTTACCGCTGACACACGCCGTACACCTGACGCGTGGACTGGTGGCAGGTGCCGAACTGACGCAGCCCGTACTGCACCTTGCAGTACTGATGATGTACGCGCTGGTCAGCTATATCATTGCAGCCATGCTGGTTCGGCGAAAGCTCATGATATAAATTTCAACTGCCGCCGTAGATCGCCTGTTTTCGAATTTGTAACAGAACTTTTTACCCGCATTACGTACTATAGATATATCAATTTCGGGAGTTACATTATGTTTGAACCTATAGAAATACCGTTTGGCTGTGTCATGATGTTCAATGTCGTCGATCTCAAGGACGGTGTAACCGTGGAGGACGTCGAGCTGGCACTCGGCGAAATGTGTAATGTCGTCAAAAATACCTACGGTGACGACAAGGGCGGCTTTATCGCCGGACAGGTCTACAAGTATTCAGGATTTGTTTCGGATGAAGGGTCCGTCGGCGATGCGCCGGATGACAACGAAATCGCTGCCAAGATAAAACAGGGTGAGCTTGCTATCGTGACGTTCTGGAAGTCCTTTGAACAACACGAAACGTCGCATGCAGACACAATCTTCAAGGAGAAATTCCAGGCACTGGCCGATTTCTGCGACGAAACCTATGAACTCGGTTACCAGATGCTCTGGCAGGGTGTGCCTGAAGAAGCCGAATAGTCACGTACGCCAGATGGTGATCTCCACATGACCGGGCGCAGGCGTCGCTGGTTACGCCGGTTGCTGGAAGTCGCCATCGTTGTGCTGGTCTTCCTGCTGGTACAGGCATGGCTGACACGCGAGGCCCCGCGCGGGCCGGCGCCGCCAATCAGTGGTACCTTGCTCGACGGTAGCCAGGTATCGCTAGATGATTTAAAGGGCCGGCCGTTGCTGTTGCACTTCTGGGCCACCTGGTGCCCGATCTGCGGCCTGCAGCAGGGCGCCATCAATGCCATCGCCAAAGACCACGCCGTCCTGACGATTGCGATGGACGAAGCATCCGCTGACGAAATCAGGGGCTATCTGCAAGATGCCGGGGTCAATTACCCGGTGTTGCGTGACCCGCAGGGTGACATTGCCCGCCACTACGCCATACGCGGCGTCCCGACCAGTTTCATACTCGATCGGGCAGGCAACATACGTTTCGTGGAAACCGGCTACACCACGGGCATTCGGCCTGCGCCTGCGGTTATGGTTGACCGGGCGCAAGCCTGTCCCCTGACGCTGTGAACTAGTCATAAGCGTTATTGTGCAGGTAGAGCAGTGCTGTCACGATTACAATAGAGATGTAAACGCCTGCAGCCGTCAATGCGTCCCAGTACATGATGAACCTCCTTGCCCATATTTAAGTTAATAAGTCGGTATATAAGAATATACTTACATATTGGATCTAGCGGCAGGCAAGGAGTTCCCTTGAGGCAGGTTTTTAGTAAAACTAGCGGATTTCAGGAATTAATCTGTCAGTTTCGTGACAGAACGCACACGATAGGCGCATTTACCCTGTATTTATTGCGTATTTAGCGATGATTCCAGGCAGCGCGGGGCATCATGGGCGGGGCTGTTAACCCAGGTACTGACCGGCCAGGCGGTGAACTGCTCGGTTGATACCGGCGTGAGGCGGGCGGCAATCTCGGCCGGATCTGTCACTGCCGGGTCCAGCCAGTCGTCCCATGCTGACGGTTCAAGGATAACCGGCATGCGGGCGTGCAGTGGCGTCATAACACCCTGAGCCGGCGCTGTGATGATGACGCAGCTGTCGAATGAGTCTTCTTTATCAGACCAGTGATCCCACAGGCCGGCGAACGCGAATACCCGGCGATCCTGTCGGCAAATATGATAGGGGATTTTACCGCTGTCCCTGGTAACCCATTCGAAGAAACCATCTGCCGGTATTAAACAGCGTTTGCGCCGGAACGGTACCCGGTAGGCCGGCTTGTCGGCAACCGACTCGATGCGTGCATTGATGGTTGCATAGCGAGGCCGCGCTTCCTTCGACCAGCCCGGCACCAGGCCCCAGCGCGCCGGCCCGATCTGCCGCCGGGCCCCGTCCGTGCGGACAATCGCGATATCCTGTGAAGGTGCGATATTGTAGCGCGGCGCGAGGCGATAACCTGTCGGCAGGGTGTCGAGATCGAATGCCGCCAGCACCTCGGCCGCCGGGGTATGCAGGGTAAATCGTCCACACATAGCGCGACGATAACCGCGTCGGGAGACAGATGCCACTGCCTGTCGCCAGCATCTTGAATTATGCAGTCGCCGCCCCGAGATATGACATGTCCCTGCAATCTGCCAAAGGAACTTCACTGTGAGCACTACTCAGCACATTGTCTGCCCGCACTGCAATGCGGTGAATCGCCTGACCGCCGACCGTCTCGGCGATAATCCGAACTGCGGAAAATGCCATCGCGACCTGTTTACCGCACATCCGACCGATCTGACCGCAACCGGCTTTCAGAAACAGATCGAACGCAGCGACATTCCGGTGCTGGTCGATTTCTGGGCACCCTGGTGCGGTCCCTGCAAAATGATGGCGCCTGCCTTTGAGCAGGCAGCAGCGCGCCTGGAGCCGCGCGTGAGGCTGGTAAAACTCAATACCGAGAATGAACAGGCAATCGCCGCGCAATACCGGATCCAGAGCATACCGACACTGGCCGTATTCCGCGCCGGTCGCGAACTGGCACGTCAGCCGGGCGCGATGGGCATGCAGGACATCATTCGCTGGGTTGAGTCGCAAATCTGAGCCGGCTGGGTTCGGCCGGGAATATCCCTTACCATAGGCGACTCCCACACCGAACCAACAAGGCCCGATCATGAAGTTAACAGTTATTTGCGGTAGCCATCGCAAAGAGGCGCAGAGCCTCAAGGTTGCAAAACATATTCAGCGCACACTTGCAGACGGCATCTGCGATGAAGCGGCCCTGGTCAGCCTGGCGGATAATCCGCTGCCACTCTGGGACATGGGCGTATGGGAAGGCGATGCGAAATGGCCACCGTTGCTGGACCCGATTCGCGCGGAACTTGAATCAAGCGATGGCTTTGTCATAGTGACACCGGAATGGCACGGGCAGGTGCCGGCCGGACTGAAAAATTTCTTTCTGCTGTTCGGCCAAAACGAACTGGGGCACAAGCCGGCGATGATCGTCGCGGTATCATCGGCAGACGGTGGTGCCTACCCGGTGGCTGAACTGCGCATGAGCAGCTACAAGAACAATCGCCTGTGCTACATACCCGAGCATGTCATTGTGCGCAAAGTAGAGCAGGTGCTGAATGATAACGACAAGGACAATAATGAAGGGGCAGACAGTTATTTTCGCGAACGCATCAACTGGGCGCTGCATATACTCAAGGCCTACGCGGTCGGCCTTCAGCATGTTCGCGACAGTGGTGTGACGGCAACCGATAAATTCAACAACGGAATGTAAATCATGATTCAACGCAGCACTCTGATGAGACTACACATGTTACTGGCAGCCTTTATTCTGCCGGTCGCCATCATGTTCGTGGTCACCGGCGGCCTGTACACATGGGGACAGAAGGGCAGTTACGTCTCCGAAACCGTCGAGCTGCCGCTGGCGCAGCCACTGGCCGATGATGAGGCATTGCTGACCGGCCTGGTTACACAGGCGTTGAGTGATCGCGGTCTCGAGTCACCCAGCGGTGGTGCCAAGGTAAAAAAAGCCGGCACGTCTTTCCTGTTTGAATGGACCGGTGCGGACCTCGATGTCGTGCTGGAACCCACGTCCGACCCGCTCGTTGCAAAGCTGAAGATCAAGGACACCACCTGGTATCGACACCTGGTGCAGTTACACAAGGCCAAGGGCGGCATCCTGTTCAAATACCTCGCCGCATTTTTCGCCATCAGCCTGTTGCTGATCCTGTTATCGGGTACGCTCATGGCCATGCAATTGCCTAAATACCGCGGCCAGGCACTGTTCGCCATGGCAGGCGGCTTTGTAGTATTTATCACAGCCATCCTGCTCAGCTAGCGACACTCGCCATATGGATGTGACCGAATACCTGCGCCGGAGCAAGGCCGGCGAAACCCTGTTGTACAGTACCTGCGATGAACGTACATCCATCCAGGTTCACGAGTTCGCCAACGAGCGCTGGGTCTATACCGGCGAAGACTCGATACTTTCACTGATGCGGCTGGACGCGCCAGCCGACCCGGTATTACCAAACCATGTGGCCATGCTGGCAGCGTTACTGTTCAGCCGGTTACCCGCCAGCGTGTTAAACCTCGGTTTTGGTACCGGCGCCTTCGAACGTTTTTTTGCTGACCGGCTGCCCGATACGCAAATGGTATCGGTTGACACGAACCCGGTACTGGTTGATATCGCCCGGCAGTTCTTTGCTATCGGGACTGACCAGGCAGTCATCACACAATCGGCCGAGAAGTTCCTGGAGCGAAAACTCACAGGCATTTGACCTGATCCTGTGCGACATCTTCAACGGTGACCGGCACCCGGATTGCCTGGGCGATGATGCGTTCTATCGTAACGCAGCGCGTAGCCTGGGGGAGGGCGGCGTGATGGCGATTAACCTGTCACCCGCCACGGAAAAAGCGCTAATCAATATACTTATAACCATGCGCCGAAGTTTTGCCCACGTGGTACTGGTTAACCTGGTCGACTACGGCAATATCGTTGTATATGCCATGCAACACAGGCCGGCGGACGACACAGAGATCCGCCGCCAGGCAGTCTCGCTAGGCGCGCAGTTGCAGCTACAACTCGAACATATCCCGGATCACCTTACTGTCTTGCCGGACACGCCGGAGATACAAGACGGCCGTGCACCATGAAGTCATGGATCGAGGACCTGAATGCGGCTGTTCTGCACAGCTACAACACGCGCCTGGTCGGTGGATTTGATGAGCCTTTTTACCAGGCACCGACAAACGGTCAACCTGCTGAAATTCGTTATACCCGTGATTACGCACGCAGCGCCTTGCACGAGCTTGCGCATTGGTGTGTTGCCGGTGACCAGCGACGCCGGCTGGACGATTACGGTTACTGGTATGCGCCGGATGGGCGGGACACGCAACAGCAGCAATTGTTCTTTCGTGTCGAGGTCCGGCCACAGGCCACTCGAAAAACATTTCTGCAGCGCCCTTGGCCTGGCATTCGATATCAGCGTCGATAACCTCGACAATCCGGATATCAGCGGCCTGGAAACGTTTCGTCAGGCTGTCAACGAGCAGTATCTGCAACTATCCCGCAATGGTCTGCCATCCAGGGCAGCCGCCATTGCGGAGTGTCTCGCACTACACCGCAGCGCTCTGACTATTTAATATAAATACAATTAGTTATAAGGTTATTCAGGAAAGTGACTTAACACGGGCTTAAAGACGCCCAGGCTGCTGGCCGATAACCGTGTACCCGGAAACTGCATCACCGGATACACATATGGTCAAGGCAACACTCCAAAACCTGCTGCTATCGGCAATCATTATCCTGGTATCCGCCTGTTCATCGACACCGGATTATCCGCCGCGCACGTCATCCATGACTCCACCGGTAAGCGGTAATAGTTTCGCTCACCCGGGTGTGCGCGTGGCGGCATCGATGCTGGGGACGCCGTACCGTTATGGCGGTTCGAGTCCGCGCGGATTCGATTGCAGCGGACTGGTGTATTACAGTTATCGACAGGCCGGTTTCCATGTGCCACGCACCACGCGTGAGCAACTGCGGGCAGCCAACCGGATCGCCATGTCACAGCTGACGCCGGGCGACCTGCTGTTTTTCAGGACTGTCCGAAAGGACGTGTCCCATGTTGCAATCTACACGGGCGACGGGCGTTTTATACATGCACCGTCCAGCGGAAAACGGGTATCCTATGGCTCCATGAGTAATACATACTGGAAAAACCGGCTGATCGCAGCCGGACGTTACTGATCCCCATGCCTGGGGTGCGCCGGCTCGCAGCAGTTATACTGTTGGGCATGATGAGTGTCGCAACAGCCAGCCTTCGACCGTGCCCCGACAGCCCGAACTGCGTTTCAAGCCAGGCAACGAATGCAACTCAGCAGGTCGACCCCATTGAATTCGTGTTACCGCCGCAGCAAGCACTCGCACGGCTGAAACAGGTACTCGCGGCTATGCCACGTACGCGCATCGTCAAAGAGGAGGGCGGCTACCTGCATGCGGAGGTGCGCAGTTTCCTGTTCCGTTTTGTCGATGACATTGAGTTCCTCATTGATACTGAGCAAAGTCTCATTCACATGCGTTCTGCATCTCGCACCGGTCATTCGGATTTTGGTGTCAATCGACGTCGTGTAGAGCATGTACGCAAGGCGTTTGCCGGCCTGGAATAGGGCATGGAAGAAGAGGGCGTCATTAAGTTTGAACTGCACTTTACAGAAAGTGCCCCCGTCACTGTCGCATCACTTGACGATCTGATTCACTGGCGCGGCCTGCTGTGGGAGCAGGGACTGGTCGGGCAGGACCCGCAACGTTACGGTGGTTATGGCTTCGGCAATGTCAGCCAGCGCGTGCCGGGTGCAATGCAGCCGGACAACAACATGACGTTCATCATCAGCGGGTCGCAAACAGGTCATTTACAGGTGCTGACCAGCGAGCATTTCGCCATCGTCAGCAGTTGCGATGCTTATACCAACCGGGTCGAGGCGCAGGGTCCGATTCGCCCGTCATCTGAATCACTGACGCATGGCATGGTGTACCGGCAGTCAGATAATATAAATGTTGTATTGCATGCGCATTCTCCTGACATATGGCAGGCGGCTGATGCATTACACCTGCCAGTCACAGATGCTGCCGTTGAATACGGCACACCGGCCATGGCACAGGAAGTCGATCGTCTGTTCCGGGAGACGAACGTCGCGCAACAAAAAATATTTTCCATGGGCGGGCACGAGGACGGTATAGTCGCGTTCGGCAATTCTGCCGGGGAGGCTGGCGCCATCCTGACCCATACACTGTCGCAATGTCGTAACCAACACTGATTCAGAAATATGCGAATAACTCCGCTGAAATTATCATTAACACTGCTGGCAACCTGCCTGTTGACCAGTCCGTCCATTGTTAGCGCGTTGAGCATGGAAGCCTGCCTGGCTATTGCCGCCGCCGAAGCCAGCGACACAACAACTGTCGGCGAGCTGCGTCGGAATTGCGAATTACAAATCAATGCGCTGAAAATCATGAAGGCGGAAGCCGCCGATAGACCCATGCTATACACGCCGGTCGAACGCCGTTATCTGCGTGAATTGAGTATCCGTGATAATCGCTTTGCTATTGCCGCACACCGGCCAAATTACCTGCTGCTGGCCGCGCACGACACCTCCGGTGTAAATCCGACCGGTCTGCCGGGTACGGTTGGTGAGGATACCGAATCAAAGTTCCAGGTCAGCATGAAATTCCCGCTGATAGAAAACCTGTTTGGAGATGGCAGGGGTGATATTTATGCAGCCTATACCAACCGGTCGTTCTGGCAGGTTTACGACCGGGCGGGATCATCGCCGTTTCGCGAGACCAACCATGAACCTGAAATCTGGTTATCCTGGAAAACAGACTGGCATTTCAGCGGTTTTCATAACCGTATAATGCGCGTTGGCCTGAATCACCAGTCCAATGGCAGTGGCGGCAACAGCATCTCACGCAGCTGGAACCGGATATTCGCTGAATTTATCTTTGAGCGGAGTAACTATGCCGGTTCACTGAAGACCTGGTGGCGAATTCCGGAAGATGATGCCGAGGATGACAATCCGGACATCGATGACTACATGGGCTTCTTTGAGTTTACGGCGGTCTACACACGCAAGAAGCATTCGTTCAGCCTGATGTTCCGTAACAACTTGCGCAGTGAAAACCGCGGCGCGGCACAGCTTGAGTGGAATTTCCCGTTAATCAAGCATTTTGACGGTTACGTACAGTTCTTCAACGGCTTTGGTGAAAGCCTGATTGACTATGATGCAAACGTTAACAGCATCGGGATAGGGGTCAGCCTGACAGACTGGCTGTGACCTTCGTTGAGACCTCTGGGTAGATATCTATTCTATTTAACATAATATACATTATACGCACTATCATATTCAGTCTCTGCGCTTATCGAATCGTTCATGCATGCGCTGGTTATGCCTGCGCTCCTTCGGGTCTCTTGTCTTGTCGCGCCTGTATTGCGGACTCGGTGTGTACCGCTCGCGATGCTCCCTGTGTTTGACATGCGGTTTTTCGCTATCTATCCAGACAGGCACGCGATCGTGGCTGTCCAGGTGGTGACGGGACGGTAAGGTTCGGGTTCGCACCCACTTTGTACCGTCACGGTAGTAGTAATTCCCCGATGTAATATGAAAATAGACCTGGCTACTCGGGTAGTAATGGTAACGATAGGGATAATGATAATAGGCCGATGAGTAGACTGGCGGCCCGCCACGGTAGTGCGAACTACAACCGGCAACAGTGGCCAACACAACGGCTGACAGTGCCGCCATCAAGGCGACAGATCTGAAACTGCTCATTTTCAGTTGCAGGACAATCAACCCTGCACCCGCCAGCTGCCATCCGGCTGCCGACAGGCTGTGCCGTAAATTTTTTCCCGCTTGCCGCCAACCACGCCGTCCACTGTATATTCACGGCAGGGTCCCGTGCCCTGTTCGTAGGTGCGTGTTGGCACGACGGTATACTGGTTACCGGTATCCGGGTTACGCCAGGTCGACGGCACACCGGTGCGCACTGTTTCGAGCGAGCGCGCCGTCTTCAGACGATCGGTGTCGTCCATGGACCGGCCAACACTGCCACCGATCATTGAACCCGCCATGGTGCCGACAATAATGGCCGCTGTCCGCCCATGGCCTTTACCGACCTCTGAGCCAAGTATGCCGCCCAGTATTCCACCGATCACCATGCCCTCGCCTTCATGCGTCTGGTACTGGGCACAACCGGTAACCAGCAGCACGACCAGGAATAATATGTTCATTGAATGCTTCATTAGTAATACCCTCTTCCCTGTTGATTTGTGACTACGATCGTTAAGTGTAGTCTATTAAACCGCCAGGGTGAATTGATTTGTGTCATCACTTGTATTATTTCTGCTGTACTTTTCCGGGAACCAATCCAGTTTCTCTGCTGTATAAGTATGGATAAGCACCATTCGGCAGGCTACAAATTCAGTCATCTGTTATGATTGACACTGTTACTGCCAATATCCGCTTTGCGAGATATACCCACAACCTGCCTATACACCCAGACATTCGATAATTCAATCCTTCGAAAATATTCTCACCGACTCCGACCCCTGGTCCTGCTCGCCATGGTGGCCTCACCCGTCCATTCGGAAACCTTCCTGCTGCCACCGGCCGATGTCGACGTGGTGGGTCGAGTCGAGTACACCACGGCCGGGCGCGATGACACGCTGCTGGACATTGCCCGTCGCTACGGCATCGGCCAGAACGAGATCCTGCATGCCAACCCGGACGTGGATCGCTGGTTACCGGCAGACAATTCACGGGTGGTGCTGCCGAGCCGCTATATCATTCCCGATGCCGAGCGCACCGGCGTGATCCTGAACCTGCCGGAGATGCGCCTGTACTACTTTCCAAAAACAAAGAAAGGCACATCACCGCAACTGATCACCCACCCGATCAGCGTCGGGCGCATGGACTGGAACACCCCGCTGGGGAACACGAAAATTGTCAGCAAGCAAAAGAACCCGTCATGGCGCCCGCCCGAGTCCATCAAGAAAGAGGCGCTTGAAGACGGCAAGGTGCTACCCGATGTGATCCCCGCCGGGCCGGACAACCCGCTCGGCCTGTATGCCATGCGCCTGGGTGTGCCCGGTTACCTGATTCACAGCACCAACAAACCCTATGGTGTCGGCATGCGCGTGACGCATGGCTGCATTCGCATGTACCCGGAAGACATCGAGGGTCTGTTCGCTGACATCCCGGTCGGCACACCGGTGCATATCGTCAACCAGCCGATCAAGCTGGGCTGGATGGCCGGCGGGCTGTTTCTCGAATTACACCCGCCCCTGGATGAAGACCTGCCTGAATACGAGAACTATTTACAACGTGTGCTGGACAAGGTGGCCGACATGATTGCGGCGCACCCGGAATGGTCTGAAATGAATGACAATCGCAGTCTTAGTCTGAACGGTGCTGCGCTGCGCAAGGCGGTTGAAGAAAAAAGCGGGATACCGTTGTTGATTTCACGATAGTTATCTATCCGTACACATATAACCCTGCAGGAGCGCCTTGCAGGCGCGATTGATACGGGCGCCAAAGTTAATCGCGCCTGGTAAGGCGCTCCTACAGGTAAACGAACAGATTAACGAATTGCAGAAAACAAAAAAGCCCCCGAGGGGGCTTTTTTCGCACACGATTTCTGTGCGTGTTACTTGTGCATTGCCTTCTTGAACATGCGATCGACACGTGTCTCTGTATCATCGGCAGTGGCCTTGGCCTCGTTGGCAGTACGCAGTGCATCGGCAGCGGTGGCCTTGGCAGCGGCGGCATCAGCCTTGGCAGTAGCGGCATCTGCAGCAGCGGTTTCGACCTGGGATTTCAGGGCAGCCATGTCAGCACACATTGTTGCCGGTCGAAGCACAACCGGTCAGAGTGAGCATACCGACGGCCATGATAACCAGGCCCTGTTTACGCAAGTGGTTTAAAGTCGAATCAGACATCTTGTCCTCCTGAGTGAATCAAATATCATCAGCCATTTGCGCGTCCCGGTTGGGTAATGCCAACGGCCTGTGCGTATGCTAACCGATAACTGCCTGAATTCAAAAGTGTCGCCAATCAGCGAATTTCCACCTCGGTGCCGACCTGTACCCATTCCGCCAGCTGGTCAATCTGCGCGTTGGTGAGTGCCACGCAACCATTGGTCCAGTTGAACTGCCGGTGCACCTCGATATCCCCTTCGCCGAGACCATGGATACCGAGATACCCGCCCAACGGGGTTTTTTGCGAGGGTGTCTTGCCCGCCTCTGCATCGCGACGTACGCGTTCCCACAGCGAAAAATCAATGGTGCCATCAAACAGTGCACGCGATGCCGTTTTTACATCCGGATAGTCGATCCCCATAAAGCGGTGATAACGCGAATTACGCGTGATCCAGCCAATCCGGTAGGTGCCGAGCGGCGTCCTGTTATCGCCCATTTTCTTGTAGCGCGTCGTGCCGAAGCGTCCAATCGCAATATTGTCAAAGGTCTGGACGACCTGATCGCCTTCCAGTACGGTCAATGTCGCAGCCTGCGTATCGACGACCAGGCTGATCTCGCCGGCAGTCGCTACACGCACTGGCAACAAACCAAGCAGGCAGGCAAACAGCAGATATCGTGTTCTGAGCAACATCGTTTATATATTTGGATCCGGTTATGGTCCGCAGCTATTCTACCCGTATCATGGGGTCTCGTCAGGGGATACAGGAACCATCCATATGCATGCAGCGGACTTTGTTCTTGATGACGACATTATCTATCTGAATCATGCCGCCGTCGCACCCTGGCCGAAGCGCACGGCTGCGGCGGTGCGCGATTTCGCGGACGAAAATGCACGCCAGGGATCGCAAAATTATCCTGGCTGGCTGGACGTGGAAGCACAACTGCGCGAACAACTGCGCAGTCTCCTGAACGCAGAATCTGTTGATGAAATAGCGCTGCTGAAAAATACCTCGGAAGCATTGTCTGTGGTCGCCTGGGGACTGCCATGGGAAGCCGGCGATAACGTCGTCATCAGTAACCAGGAATTTCCCTCCAATCGAGTGGTATGGGAATCACTCGCTTCGCGTGGCGTGGAAACCCGGCAGGTTGACCTTGCGCAGGGCGACACGCCCGAGGATGCACTCATCAATGCGCTGGATGCACGTACCCGCATCCTGTCGATCAGTTCTGTCCAGTACGGCACCGGTTTGCGAATGAATCTGCCACGACTCGGCAACGCCTGTCGCGAGCGCGACATCCTGTTCTGCGTCGATGCCATCCAGAGTCTCGGCGCAATAAGGTTCGATGTGCAGGCCGCGCAGGCCGATTTCGTCATGGCGGACGGCCACAAGTGGATGCTGGGACCGGAAGGGCTGGCGGTCTTCTACTGTCGCCGCGGCGTCATGGACACGCTGGCGCTAAGGCAATTCGGCTGGCACATGCTGCAGGATTATCTGAATTTTGATAACCACTCCGGCGAGATCGCCGCCAGCGCACGACGCTTTGAATGCGGCAGCCCCAACATGACCGGCATCCATGCGCTCCATGCAAGCCTCGGCCTGCTAGCCGACGTCGGCATGGCAACGGTTGAACAGCACATACTGGAAAATACACGCTTTATACTGGACTTCCTGCAGTCACACCCGGACGAGTTTGAGGTCATCACGCCGATCCAGACCGATCAACATGCCGGTATTGTCACTTTCCGGCCCCGATCCGAGCCCACTGATACACTGTTCCACATGCTGCGCAGCAACCATGTTGCCTGCGCCCAGCGTGGTGGCGGCATCCGGTTTTCGCCGCATTATTACACCCCGCGCAAGAAAATCTTCAGCGCACTGGAGATGCTCGCCGGCTGAGCGGCCCGACCCTTAGTTTCGTGCACAGGCTGCCGATAGCCTACTAATATATATGGACAGGTAGACCGGGCACCCTGCAACTCGCCAGACAATCCTGTGTCCAACTGGTAGTCTCTGTTTTTTAAACAATTCGCAGGGCCAGGGGTAATTGACATGATCGTAATGATTGAAGTCCTCGTGGTATTCACCGTGCTCAGCCTGTTGATGGCAAAACGCGCCTCACGCTTCGTCTGGACCGGCGCCCTCGCCGCCCTGCTGGTTGGCTGGTCAGTGATGCACACACCGCCCACCTGGGCATTACTCACCGGCTGGATAATTTTCCTGCCGGTCGCAATGCTGCTCACATTGACACCACTGCGACAGAATCTTGTCATGCGCCCGCTGCTCGCCCTGTACCGGAAAATCATGCCCGGCATGTCCGACACCGAGCGCGAAGCACTGGAGGCCGGCACCGTGTGGTGGGAAGCGGACCTGTTCAGCGGGCGTCCCGACTGGCACCGCATGCTCAGCTTCCCGGCACCGTCACTGTCCGACGAAGAGCAGGCATTCGTGAATGGTCCGACCGAAACCTTTTGCAGTATGGTCAACGACTGGGAGATCACCGAGGAGCGGCATGACCTGTCGCCCGAGGCCTGGGACTACCTGAAACAGGAAGGCTTCTTCGGCATGATTATTCCGAAGCGTTACGGCGGACTGGAATTCTCCGCCAATGCCCACTCGGCCATCGTCATGAAGGTCGCCAGTCGCAGTATCTCGGCCGGCGTGACCGTCATGGTGCCGAACTCGCTGGGTCCGGCGAAACTGCTGCTGACCTATGGCACCGAGGCGCAAAAGGATTATTACCTGCCGCGTCTTGCAAAAGGTGAAGACATTCCCTGCTTCGCCCTGACCGGCCCGGATGCCGGCAGTGACGCCGCCTCCATGCCGGACACCGGCATCGTCTGTCGACAGGCACATGACGGCAAGGACGACGTGCTCGGTATCCGCCTCAACTGGGAGAAACGCTACATCACACTGGGCCCGGTGGCGACCCTGCTCGGCCTGGCTTTCCAGCTGCATGATCCGGATCACCTGATCGGCGATGCAGACGACATCGGCATTACCCTGGCGCTCATCCCGACCAATACGCCCGGCGTGGAAATCGGCAAACGCCACTACCCGATGAGCCAGGCCTTCATGAACGGTCCGAACCGCGGGCAGGATGTCTTTATCCCGATGGACTGGGTGATCGGCGGGCAGGCCTACGTTGGCCAGGGCTGGCGCATGCTGATGAATTGCCTGTCAGACGGTCGTGCAATTTCATTGCCGGCCCTCAGTACGGCGGCCGGCAAGTTCGTTAGCCGCAGTGTCGGCGCGTACTCCGCCGTGCGCAAACAGTTCAAGGTGCCGATCGGCAAATTCGAGGGTGTCAGCGAAGTGCTTGCCCGTATCGGCGGGCTTACTTACATGATGAATGCCACGCGCGGTTTTACCACCTCGGCGCTGGACAATCACGAGGAACCGTCGGTCGCCTCGGCAATTATCAAGTATCACCTGACCGAGCGCATGCGTATTGTCATGAACGACGGCATGGACATTCTCGGCGGACGCGGGATCAGCATGGGCCCGAGCAACTTTATCGCCCGCTCCTACCAGGCGCTGCCAATTGCGATTACCGTGGAAGGCGCAAATATCCTGACGCGCAACCTGATCATCTTTGGCCAGGGCGCGATCCGTTGTCACCCGTACCTGTTCAAAGAGATGGAAGCGACGGCCGCCAATGATGTGGATGCCTTCGACAGTGCCCTGCTTGGCCACGGCGCACATGCCATGAGCAATTTCAGTCGCAGCCTGTTTCACACCGTCACAGGTGGACGCTTGCTGGGTGCGCCGCAACACGGCGTCACGGGACTCTACTACCGGCAGTTCGCTCGCATGAGCCTGGCCTTTGCAGTGACCGCCGAGATCGTGCTGATGAACCTGGGCGGTGGCCTGAAGCGCAAGGAGTCAATTTCCGGACGCCTTGGTGATGTATTAAGTTACCTTTATCTTGGCAGCGCGGTCCTCAAACATCATTATGACAACGGTTCGCCCGCAGACGAGCTGCCGCTGGTTGAATGGGCCTGCCAGGACCTGCTGTACAACACCCAGGTGCGCCTGCACGAAGTTTTGAACAACCTGCCCAGCCGCTTTTTGGCAACCGTTGCGCGCTTGCTGACCTTCCCGCTTGGCAAACCGTACCGGCGCCCGGATGACGCACTCGGCCAGCATGTTGCGGATATTCTTTTGCAACCCGGTGACCTGCGTGACCGTCTGACGGAAGGTGTGTATATTCCGGTGGATGCTAACGAATCCGTTGCACAGCTGGAGGACGCACTCATCAAGGGTGCTGCCGCCGAACCAGCCGTACGGAAACTGCGCGCTGCCATGAAAAAAGGCGTGCTGCCCAAGGGTGACCCGGAAGACTCAACCGCCGATGGCGTCAAGGCAAACGTCATCAGCGAACAGGAAGCCGAAGCGATTCGCGCCTCTGTCGAGGCACGCAAGCTTGTTATACAGGTAGATGAGTTTCTGCCTGAATATTTCACCAAGGAGCAGAAGGCATGGGGGAAAGACAGTCTGGATGGGGTGGCCGGCCAGTCTATGTAGTTGATGGCAGTCGTACGCCATTTCTGAAAGCCCGCGGCAAACCCGGGCCGTTTGCAGCAGCTGACCTGGCCGTGGCTGCCGGGCGACCGCTGCTGGCACGTGCGCCGTTTGCGGCCGGCGATCTGGATGAAGTCATTCTCGGTTGCATGATGCCGAGCCCGGACGAGGCCAACATCGGTCGTGTCGCGGCACTCAGACTCGGTTGCGGTGACCGGGTGCCGGGCTGGACCGTGCAGCGCAACTGCGCCTCCGGCATGCAATCGATCGACTCCGCCGCGCAAAACATTGCCAGTGGTCGATCCAGCCTGGTGCTGGCCGGCGGCGTCGAGGCCATGAGCCGTTCACCCATTCTTTACAACGACACCATGGTCAACTGGCTGTCTGCCATGGCCGCTGCGCGCACGCCCGGCGCAAAACTGAAAACGCTGGTAACCTTGCGCCCCCGCCACTTCAAGCCCGTCATTGCCTTGCTGCACGGCCTGACGGACCCGGTGGTCGGCCTGTCCATGGGACAGACAGCGGAAATACTTGCGCATCGTTTCGGCATCACGCGTGAAATGATGGACGCATTTGCCCTGCGCAGTCACCAGCGCCTGGATGCTGCGCAGCAAGCCGGTCATCTCGACGAGATCGAACCGCTGTATGACAGCCGCGGCAATGTCTACGCGCACGATGACGGTGTTCGTCCCGACTCGACCCTGGAAAAACTTGGCAAACTGCGCCCGGTGTTCGATCGTCACATCGGCAATGTCACCGCCGGTAACAGCGCGCAGATTACCGACGGTGCCGCCTGGGTCCTGCTGGCCTCGGAAGACATGCTTGAGAAGCACAACATGACCCCGATGGGCCAACTCATCGACAGCCAGTGGGCCGGTCTCGACCCGGCACAGATGGGCCTGGGTCCGAGCTACGCCATGGCGCCGATCATGCAGCGTCACGGACTGGATAGCGGGGATATCGATTACTACGAAATCAACGAGGCCTTTGCCGCCCAGGTACTGGCCTGCCTGGCCGCATGGAAAGATGCCGACTTCTGCCGTGATGAGCTGGGACGCGACACACCGTTCTCCCCCATCGACGAGGAGCGTCTGAACGTCGATGGCGGCGGCGTCGCTATCGGCCACCCGGTGGGCACCAGTGGCGCACGCATCGTGTTGCATACGTTGAAGGTACTGCATCGTGAAAACGCAAAGCGCGGTATGGCCAGTATCTGCATCGGCGGTGGCCAGGGTGGCGCCATGCTGATTGAGCGGATTTGAATGAAGGTAACAAATACGTAGGAGCGGACCGCGTCCGCGAACATTCCAGAATCGAGCAATTCGCGCTTGCGAAGCGCTCCTACAAAAGAAGGACGATTTAAATGGCAGACACCGACACACCCGAACATTTCCGTATTGAAACAGACGCCGACAACATCGCCTGGCTGCATTTCGACAAGGCCGATGCCGGTACCAACGTCCTGAGCCAGGCAGTACTGGAACAACTCGACCTGCATCTGCAGCAGATCGCGGCACAATGTCCGCGCGGTCTTGTCATCCTGTCTGCCAAATCGAACGGCTTCATTGCCGGCGCGGATATCAGCTCGTTTACAAAACTGAAAACATCGGCTGAAGTCATGGGTCTGCTCGAAACCGGGCAGACCGTCTTCAACCGCCTCGAGTCAATGCCCTTCCCCACGGTCGCCATGATTCATGGTTTCTGCCTGGGCGGTGGCATGGAACTGGCGCTGGCCTGTCGCTACCGCGTGACGCGTGATGACCCGGCTACACGACTGGGACTCCCCGAGGTACGCCTCGGCATACACCCGGGCTGGGGTGGCAGCGCGCGCATGGTGCCGCTGATCGGCAGCATCAAGGCCATGGACCTGATCCTCAGCGGACGTTCGGTCGACGGCCGTACCGGCAAACGTATGGGCGTGGTCGACCGGGTGGTGCCGGAGCGGCATCTCAGGTCGACCGCACGCAGAATGGTGCTCGATGCACCACCGCCACACGCGGCGAGTTTCACCGAGCGACTGACCAACAGTGCACTGGTACGGCCGTTGCTTGCCGGGGTGTTCCGCAAACAGGTTGCGAAGCGCGCCTCACAGCTGCACTACCCTGCGCCTTACGCCATGATCGATGTCTGGCGCAAGCATGCCAATGACAAGGCCGGCATGCTCAAGGCCGAAGCCGAATCGCTGGCCACACTCGTTACCGGTGCAACGGCAAAGAACCTGATACGGGTATTCTTCCTGCAGGAACAGCTGAAATCACTGGGCAAGGACAAGAGCTACAAGCCGAAACATGTACACGTTATCGGTGCCGGCACCATGGGTGGCGATATTGCTGCGTGGTGCGCGCTGCGCGGCTTCAATGTGTCGCTGCAGGACCAGGCGCCGGAACGCATCGCACCGGCGCTGCAACGGGCGTACAAACTCTACAAGCGCAAGCTGAAGGTACCGGCCAAGATCACTGCCGCCATGGACCGCCTGATGCCGGACCATCATGGCAACGGTGTCGGCAAGGCCGATATTGTTATTGAAGCAATATTTGAAGATGCAGAGGTAAAGCGTTCACTTTACAAGGAAATTGAACCCCGCATGAAGGCCGGCGCGATCCTCGCGACCAACACCTCGAGTATCCCGCTGGAAGAACTGACACCGGCGCTGGCACACCCCGAGCGCCTGGTCGGCCTGCATTTCTTCAACCCGGTCGCAAAAATGCTGCTGGTCGAAATCGTCAACGGCCAGTCGACATCCGCAGAGGTCTCGGCACAGGCCATGACCTTTACCCGGCAGATCGACCGGCTGCCATTGCCGGTAACCAGTACCCCCGGTTTCCTCGTCAACCGGATTCTCATGCCCTACCTGATGGAAGCCGTCGTGCTGGAGGCAGAAGGCATCCCGGCTACGCTGATCGACAAGGCAGCCACCGATTTCGGTATGCCGATGGGACCGGTGGAACTGGCCGACACGGTGGGACTTGATATTTGCCTGCATGTCGCCGAGGTACTTGCCGGTCACTTCAATGCGGAGATACCGGAACACCTGAAGAAAATGGTTGCCGATGGCAAACTCGGCAAGAAGTCCGGTAACGGTTTTTACAGCTGGAAGAAAGGCAGGGCCATCAAACCGAAAGTCGGCAGCGGCGACTGGAATGTCGAAGATATTACCAATCGACTGGTACTCCGCCTGCTGAATGAATCGGTCAGTTGCGTGCGTGAAAATGTTATCGCCAGTCCTGACCTGCTGGATGCCGGAATGATATTCGGCACCGGGTTTGCGCCCTTCCGCGGCGGACCGATGAACCATCTTGATGCGGTTGGCAAGGATGCATTATTGAAGCAACTGGCCAACCTGGAAAAACTGCGCGGTGAACGCTTTGCCGCCGATCCTGGCTGGCAGCAACTGGCTTGATCCGACACGGGAGACTCGGTCATTCATGAGTAATGAAAACATAGACAAGATAACGGCTGAAGTCGCCGGCACACTGGCCGGACTGTTCCGGGAACGCGTACGGCGCACACCTGACCTGGTGGCCTATCGTCAGTATGACGAGGCGGATGACCGCTGGAAAGATTACACCTGGGCAGACATGGCGAGCGAGGTGTCACGCTGGCAGGCTGCCTTCAAGACTGAAGACCTGCAAGCCGGTGACCGGGTCGCGATTATCATGCGCAACTGTCGCGAGTGGGTTCATTTCGAACAGGCGGCACTCGGTTGCGGACTGGTCGTGGTCCCGTTGTACACCGACGACCGCCCGGAGAACATGGCCTATATCCTGAACAACGCCGGCGCCAGGGTCGTATTCCTGCAAGGCAGTGAACACTGGGAACGTCTGCTGGAAGTGCGCGATCAACTCGGTGGCCTGAAGCGGATACTCACCCTTGAACCGGTCACAGTCCCGGCAAACGAAACGCGTGTTGCCACCGTCTCAGACTGGTTACCGGCTAACGGTGATGGTCTGTGCGAGGATAACGGCGCCATGGATGACCTGGCGACGATCGTGTATACCTCCGGCACAACCGGCAAGCCCAAGGGGGTCATGCTCAGTCACCGCAACATCCTCATGAACACCGACAGCGCCCTGGACATAGCACACGTGCACCATGACGATGTATTGCTGTCCTTTCTTCCGTTGTCTCATACCTTTGAACGCACGGTCGGCTACTACATACCGATGAATGTAGGCGCGACAATTGTCTACGCACGCTCGATCCCGCTACTGGGCGAAGACCTGTTGACCATCCGCCCGACCATCCTGGTCTCGGTTCCGCGTATTTATGAACGCGTCTATAACAAGATCCAGGCCGGGCTGGAGGAAAAATCACCACTGGCCAGAAAACTCTTCAACCTCGCCGTCGATGTCGGCTGGCAACGCTTCGAACACCGCCAGGGACGCGCCGGCTGGCACCCGTCATTCCTGCTCTGGCCACTGCTCAACAAACTGGTGGCCGGCAAGATCATGGCCAAGCTGGGTGGGCGCATGCGCATCGCAATCTCCGGCGGCGCACCACTGCCCCCGGCCATTGCCCGCGTCTTCATCGGGCTTGGCGTGAATCTCCTCCAGGGCTATGGCCTCACCGAGACCAGCCCGATCATCAGCGTCAACCCGCCGGACGATAACGACCCCAGGAGTGTCGGTATACCGGTGACTCATGTCGAGGTCAAGGTCGGTGAAAACGACGAACTGCTCACGCGCGGTCCCAGCCTCATGCTGGGCTACTGGGACAACGAGGAGGCCACGCGTGACATTATCGATGCAGACGGGTGGTTGCATACGGGTGACAAGGTCCGCATCGAGAACAACCATATCTACATCACCGGGCGCCTGAAAGAAATTATTGTCCTGGCCAATGGCGAAAAAGTACCGCCCACCGATATGGAAATGTCGATTGCGCTCGATACCCTGTTTGAACAGGTGATGGTCATCGGCGACAGCCGCCCGTTTCTTACCGCGGTCATCGTGCTGGAACCTGAACAGTGGGCAGTCACGGCTGCGTCGCTGAATCTCGATGCCGATGATCCCGCCTCTTTAACGAACGAGAAGCTGGTCGACCTGGTGCGCAAGAAAATCGACGCTCAACTGAGCGCTTTCCCCGGTTATGCCCAGATACATGGTTTTACCTGTACGCTCGACCCCTGGACTGTCGATAACGGCATGATCACGCCGACATTGAAACTGAAGCGCCGTCGCATCATGGCTGGATACACCGATAACATCGACAAGATGTACGAAGGGCACTAGGCAGCAATGGTTTTACCTGACGAACGACACCTGGCTATCCGCGTAATGGCGATGCCGGCCGACACCAATGCCGCCGGCGACATTTTTGGCGGCTGGCTGATGTCGCAGGTGGATATCGCCGGCAGCATCATCGCACGCCGGCGTGCCGACGGACGGACTGTCACGGTTGCTGTCGATTCATTTCAGTTCAAACAAGCCGGTATTCGTCGGCGATGTGATCAGCTGTTATGCGACGATCACCCGTGTCGGTCGCACCTCGATGACGATCAACGTCAAGGCCTTTGCCGAGCGGCAGCAGGAAAACCACGAAATCCTGCTGGTCACCGAGGCAGACCTTACCTACGTCGCCGTAGACGAGGATCGCAAGCCACGCGTATTGCCACCTGAGTAATATCAGATTGTAGGAGCGCACGACTGCATGGAGAAGGTGAGCTCGCGTAGCGAGTGAGAGGCTGGCCTGGGCCATGCAGGAGGTAGAGCAATGCAGGAGCAGATTGCCGAGGCATGCGCGAACAGAATTGATTCGCGGACAACGTCCGCTCCTACAGGAATATTATTTCAACAGGGGATGATCTTTCGGCAATTGCCGGGCATGCCACATGGCAAGCCGGTGACGCATCGTCTGCTGCGAGACTTCATGCTCCGGTAACGGCGCTATGACCTTGTCGTGCACCAGCAAACGATAAATATATTCTATTTTTTCAGCAGCAGAATCTGTTGCTTCGAATTTGACCACACCGCGCTTCTCGCCGTATTCCGTACCTGCGCGAATGGCTTCCTTGACCAGCTCTTTTTCATGCTTGAGTTTTTTCATGCAGGGATCACATCAGTACTGGTGGACGGAACAAAGTACGAAAGTTTTCAGTCGTTGCCTGCGCAACCTGATCGTACGACTCACCCCGCAATGCTGCAATGAATTCCGCCGTGTGTTTCACGAACGCCGGCTGATTCGGCTTGCCTCGATGCGGAACCGGTGCGAGATACGGACAATCGGTTTCCACCAGCATACGTTCCGCAGGGATCTTTTCAGCCACTTCCTGTAGCTCTCTGGCACTCTTGAATGTCACGATCCCGGAAAAGGAAATATGGAAATTCAATGCCATGGCCTGCTGCGCCATCGCCCAGTCACCGGTAAAGCAGTGCATGACACCACCCACCTCGCTGGCACCCTCGTCATCGAGGATGGCAATGGTATCTTCCCGCGCATCGCGAGAATGCACGATGATCGGTTTTCCACAGATCCTGGCCGCGCGAATATGCCGCCGAAACCGCTCACGCTGCCAGTCAAGATCGCCCTCACTGCGGAAATAGTCGAGACCGGTCTCGCCGATGGCCACCACCTTGGGGTGCTTCGCCAGCTCGACCAGTTCATCCACCGACGGGTCATGTCCACCCTGCTCGTTGGGATGCAGGCCAACCGAGGCCGTCACCTGGTCATGCGATTCTGCAATCCCGAGCATGGCTGGATAATCTTCCATGTTGATGGATACGCACAGGAAGTGTTCGACATCATTGGCGCGCGCGGCATCCAGGACACCGTCAATCGTGCCGCCGAATGATTCGAGATCGAGCATATCGAGATGGCAGTGAGAATCGACCAGCATGTGATTACCTTCTAAAGAACGAGCCTGCATGATAATTGCTTTATGACGACATGCAAACTGCCAGGACTCGACGAGTTAATACCGCGTTAATTCAGCGCAGGCGGGAATCCGGTGTGGCCTCGGCTGAAGTGACAGGTAAATTCTGGTATGTGCCAGGCGGGTGGGCTGGATTCCCGCCTGCGCGGGAATGACAGGAACTGGTGTATTTCAGTTATACAGAAAACCGGGATTACATCGTATGCGTGGGACGGTCGCTATCCAGCGCGCCGGCCAGGTAGCCCTCGATCTTGTTGCGTGCCGCACCGTCATCCTGGTCACTGAACTGGACGCCAATACCGGCTGCGCGGTTACCCTGTGAACCGACCGGTGTAATCCAGACAATCTTGCCGGCAACCGGAATTTTCTCGGTGTCGTCCATCAGGGTCAGAAGCATGAACACCTCGTCGCCCAGTTCGTATTCCTTTTTCGTCGGAATAAACAGGCCGCCGCCCTTGACGAACGGCATGTAGGCGGCATACAAGGCACTCTTGTCCTTGATAGTGAGTGACAGGATACCCTGCCTTGGTGATGCACTCTGAGTCATAGCGTGTCCCCCTGCTCATCCCGACAATGGCCGCTCATTGCCCGGCGGCCCATGCTAACAATATATCTTCGGTCATCAGTTGCCTGTTCAAGCTACCGGCACCGGCAACCAGCACCCGGTTGATCCTGTCCAGCTGCTCGAACATTATCCGCTTGTCCAGCTTGCGGGCAAGTCCGTCCAGTGCGTCTGCCAGGTCGATATTCCGAATTTCCTGGCGCTGCCCGGTCATTCGTATACGCAACATATCCATCAACCAGTCACGCATCCAGCGGATGGCCTGTAAACCCTCGTCTTTCGACCAGGCCTGCGCCACATCGAGCGCCGTGGTACGTCCATCGAGGATATCGACCAACTGACCCAGTCGTTCCCTGCGTGCCTCAACCACCCCGTCAGCAGCCAGTTCCAGCGCGGCCAGCGGGGCACCGGCAGCCAGTTCCAGGCAGATACGCGCCTGCTGCGCATCCGCTAAATGGCCCGACAGCCATTCCATTGCCAGCGCCTGGTCCGGCGCATTGAACCGGACCTGCTGGCAACGACTCCGGATCGTCGCCGGTAACCGGCTCGGACGGTCTGAAACCAGTACCAATACAGTGTTATCGGACGGCTCCTCCAGTGTCTTTAGTAAGCTGTTGGCCGCATTGGTATTCATCAGGTCGGCTGGTGCGATGATGGCCACCTTGAAACCCTGGCCGTGAGCACACATCGAAAGTGCCCCGGTCAGTGCCCTGACCTGGTCGACCTTGATGGCGGTCGCATCCTCTTCGAGGGTGATATACAGAAAATCCGGATGAGAACCGGCTGCCAGCTGCATACAGGCAGGACACTCGCCACAGGTTTGACCATCCGCCAGACGGCCACTACACAGGAGCGTACCGGCCAGTTGCTGCGCCAGCGCCAGTTTGCCGAGTCCCGGGTTACCGGAAAACAGCAGCGCATGCGGCAGCTTGCCTGCCTCGAGCTGTCCGGCCAGTTGGGTAAATATCTGCCGATGCCAGGGAAAAATATCAGCCATGACAAGCCAGGCCCAGGTGGCTATGGGCAAAATGGGTGCTTGATGTTCTATTGATGATGACTGCCATTGTATTCATTCCGTACCGGCAACAATGACGAAATATACCAGAACCCGGGCCTGATTAATCCCCGGCTGTTGTGGCTGCCTGTACGAATTTGTCCAATGCTGCCGTCATCTTCCGGACCACCTCCTCACGGTCACAAATGCTGTGCCGCTTTGCCAGGTACCCGGCAGTATTGATTGTCAGCCAGACCTGTCCGTCAGCATCTTCCCAGGCCAGTGCCTTGAGTGGCAGGTCAAGGCCGGCGAGCTGGTTGCTTTGCATCAGCAGTGTCCCGACTTTGGGATTGCCGAAAATCAGCAGCTCGGTCGGGCGCAGTGTTTTGCCAACTTCGCGTGCGCCAGCGGCATGATCAATACGCGTGAATACCCGCATGCCTTTTGACCTGACAGCTGCCTCGAGGCGGTCGAGTGTTACAGCAACACTGTTAACGCTGCGGTGGTTTTCGTAGCCCTGCTCCGCCTGGAGCTGGAATGAAACGAGCGCCAGGATTACAACCAGTAGATAACGTTTCATAAGTCACCTTTAACAATCCAAATAAAAAACCCCTGACCAGATAAACCGGCCAGGGGAGTTTGGAGGACTATAAACAAGCTGTAAGATCCAATACTAGAAAATAATCAGTACCTGCGCTGTCAACTGATCGTCGGTACCACTAACGATACTTTTCTGGTTTGCATTGCCACCCGGCGCCTCGGTGTCGCGGAACTCGTAGTTGAGTGTGAAACGGCTCTTCTTGTTGAAGAAGTACTGGGCACCAATGGTCCAGCGCTCGAAATCTCGCTGAATATCGGCTGCGCCTTCCGTTCCGCGTTCCAGTTTGTCATAGCGGACATCAAGCTCCAGGTTTGGCAGTACCTTGTACCCTGCATCAAGGTACCAACCCTTCGCCTCGTTATCGGTCAGCGTATTGAATGTCGAGACGGCCTGCCCGTTATTGCTGAATGCACCGCCTACAGCACCGCCATCCGACGCATTCGGGATCATACCGTCGGCCACGATGTACTCACCGTAAAGTCGGTATTTACCCTTGCGGTAGGTACCGCCGACACCCCAGCGTTCGCGGTCGAATTCCCTGACTGCAAAGGTTGTAGGATCCGGCACGCTGAACGGGCCTGGTGCACTGTTCGTGGTATCCAGAATGGTTCGTTTACCGTCCTGTAACCAGGCGTAGACCTTCCAGTCCTCGCGACGCGGGCCCTTGCCACCGAACACCTGGCCGGCCGACAGGTAGTAGTAGGTTTCACGGTTGTCGTCATTGTCGCCGCGGGCGATGCCGTTGCCGTTACCGACCATGAAGGCGTAGCTGACCTCCCAGGGATAGGCCCCCGGGCCGTCCGCTATCTTGAAGGTGTTGAACAGCTGCAGGCCGATATCGCGATAGGCACCTACAGAACCGTTCAGCCCGTTGCCGCCCACACAATCCAGGTACCATGCCTGGTCCGTGAGTGTCGGCGCAGGGTTCGCAGCGCTGCCTGGCACGATGCAGTTCGCCTCGCCATCCGTGTCGCGGAAGCGCTCCAGCAACAGCTGGTCGGCTGCCAGTGAGAAGTTGTTGTAGTTGTGCACATGGATGGCCTGCAGGCCGTCCTCCGATCCTGGCGTCTTGAACTGGCCGAGACGAAGACGAGTGTAGTCTTTCAGGTGATTGAGGGTCACGCTGGCATCCGTTCACCTTGACGCTGCCGCCACCCGAGGTCGTGATACCGTTGTTGCCAAATTCGGCCAGCAGGAAGTAATTGACGTTGCTGTCCAGCGGGAAGCCGGTGCCACGCACACCGAGTCGCGCGCGGCGCAAGTGGAACGATGACTCCGTGTCATTATCAGGTCGCACCACGTTAAAGATGGCATTCTGCCCGGCCCAGGGCCCCGCCTTGAGCTTGGTACCGTCCATGTCCGTGTACTGCGGCTGGATAAAGCCCCAGACCCTGGCGCGTGCGGCCGCACCGGCCGGTTCCGTGCCCTGCAATGACAGCCAGTCGGCCGCCATGGCGGGTGCCGCGATCAGCAGGCAACTTGCACCTGCAGCGCCGGCTATAAACCTCTTCAGCATATGTTTACGCATACATCCCCCTCCCATAAATCACAAATAATAATGTCTGGATAATTTGATTGGATAAGTTCAAGGCTTGACCAGGGTATAGCCTTCTTTAACCAGATCGATAATGCGAACCACGCCGGCATCAACCATGACGGCATGCGGGCCCAGTTTCGGCGGTTGACCAAGCAGCTTGGTCATCTTGGCATGCGTGTTACTGCAGGCTGCGAAACGCACGCCACTGCCATCCAGACCCTTGATACGGCCTGCATTGACGTTATCCGCAAACATCAGCCGCAGACCGGGCCCGAAGGCAACAATCTCGACATCGACCTTGTCCTGTCCATAATGCTTGATCAGATTGGAGGCGACATTGAGTACCAGTGTCTGCTTGCTTGGGTCGTTATCGCTGATTTGCAGGACAACACGTTGTTCAGCGAACGGCTTGTCTTCGGCCGCATTGGCCATCGTTGCTAACAGGGTTATTGCCAGTAATGTACTGACGAACAATACAGAAACCCAAACCGGGTATTTCCTGGATGCGCGCATTTAACTCCTCCTGGTCAAGATATGATTTTTTTGATGAATCGCGCTATTTTTTACGTATTTATGCGACGATCAGTACTAAGACGGAACTTATTCTATGTTTATTCCATTACATTTCAATCTAATTTCTGCGATGACATCATCAACTCCCTGCTGAAATCCGGATCATCTGCTGTGAACCCAGACAGGTGGAGTTGCCAGTAATGCGCAAACAGGTTATATCTTTCCGGATATCACGGAGACCAGTCATGCATTCAAATCACCCTACGCACTCTTCCCTTAGTCATAATCTGGACTTTGTCCATGTCAGGCTGCAGTGGCCTCGGTGGTCTCGCGCCTGGGGGTCAGCCGGACATTACCGTCGATTCAGACCCGTCGCAAGCCACAGTGATGGCCGATGGTGTCGAACTTGGCGCTACCCCCCTGACATTCAATCCGTCTGATGCATTCCGCGCAGGTTTTACCGGCGGTGATGATGGCTTGCTGGTGTATCGTTATACCGGCAAATTGATCGTAAAGAAGGTCGGCTGCAAGGACTCTGTTACCGAGGTGAATGACAATATCCTGTCAAAGGATTTGCATATAAAACTGGAGTGCGATCCGGATTATCGACCGCCTGCAGCACCTGTCGTGTCAGTGCCGAAACCTCAACAAGTCATGCCTGCATCCGCCGAGGAGCGCCTGCAGAAAATAAATGCCCTGCACAAAAAAGGACTGATCAGCGATGACGAGTATCGGCAACTCAGACAGCGGGTTCTGGATACGCTATAGAGTTCGCCAATAACTGCCTGCTCATCGAGCCTGCTGCAATCCCGGAATCAAGTCACCTGGCAACTGTCTTTCGATGGGTTATTTGTTATTACCGTGCCGTATTGATTGGAATAATCGGCCGGGTTTATCCGTCTGTTTCTTATAGCCGTCTCTTTGGGATAAGATATGCCCCATAATAGTAATCGGGACTACGGGGGCGTAAATGTTAAATAAATCAAGGTTCGTCAAGCAGGAACTGGTCAAGAAACGGGGTTTTCTCTACCAGCTGGCGTATTCCTGGTGTCATGAGCCCGCGCTCGCGGACGACCTTGTACAGGAGGCAATGGTTAAGGCATTGCGTAACACCCGACAGTTACAGGACATTAATGCGGTAAAACCCTGGCTCACGCGCATTCTGTCCAACTGCTGGTACGACTATCTGCGCAGCCGTCGTGATATTACCGATATCGACAGCCTGCCGTATGAAGCACTGCCACGCACTGCCGACACCAACGAACGCCAGGATATTGTTGACCGTGTACGCCAGATGATTGAAAAACTGCCAATCGGTCAGCGCCAGGTGATTACGCTGGTCGACCTGGCCGGGTTTTCCTATGCGGAGATTGCCGAGATACTGGATATACCGATAGGTACTGTAATGAGTCGTATTTGCCGGGCGAGGAAGGCGCTCAAGGTCTCGCTGGCTGAATATGATCCGCGCCATGATTTTGTGCGCGCCAAGATCAGGAGAGTTAAATGAGTCATGGCACTAATTATTCGGACGAGCAGTTACAGGCGTTCGTCGATGATGAAATCAATGTAACTGATCGTGCCGAAATCATGGAAGCCGTACGCCTGGATGATGACCTGGCCTGCCGTATATGCGAACTACTGCAGATGAAAGATACCGTCCGTCTTGCCTATCGTGAACCCGAGCAGCCGGTGTCCGGCTATATGTCACGCCAACCTGCCCGGCAATGGCAGGTTCCCGCCAGGGCTGCCGCCGCGCTGCTGATTTTCGCAATCGGCACGACTACCGGTGTCGTTATGCAGTCGTACAATAACGGAGCGTCGATCGGTACCGGCAGCACAGTCGCCGCAGTCGCCGATGTTGATCAGGAAATGAAACGCGTGATTATCCACATCAGCAGTGCAGAGCCGCAAAAGCTGGACGAGGCGTTGACGGATGCCGAGGAACTGCTGGTCAGCTACAAGGACCGGCCGGAACTGGTACAGCTGGAAGTCGTCGCCAATACCGCCGGCCTGGCGCTGTTACGCGCTGATACCTCACCCTACCCTGATCGCATTCGGCGCATGGCACAGCAGTTCGACAACATCAGTTTCCTTGCCTGTAGTCGCACGATAGAAAAACTGCGGCTGCGCGGCATTGATGTACATCTGCTACCGGAAGCCAAAACCATTCCGGGCGCACTTGAAGAAATCGTCGACCGCATGCAGGAAGGCTGGGTCTATATTCGGGTCTGACAGACAGTTCTTCACAAAAAAAACCGGCCTTATGGCCGGTTTTTTATTATCTCGATACCGCCTCAGGGTTTGATATACGCATACCCCATTGCCTGCAGGCGGGCGAGTTCCGCTACCCCGCTAGGCACGATATCTGCGTCGCTGACGTCGTACAGATCATGCTTGTAGTCGACTTTTTTCCCTTTCAGGGTATTGGAACATACCTCGAAACCAATGCCCTGATCCTTGAGTCCGGAAATCTTGGCCTGAATCTCGTCCGTTGCATTGCCCTGCTTCATCTTGGTGCGCTCAGCGGCATCCGGTGTCAGTAACATGGTCAGACCATTGCCATGCATCACCACTTTCAGGTCCAGGTTCTCTGCACCGACAGCGTTAATGTGATTCTGGATATTCCGCAGGGCGCCTGCCTGGGCCTTGGGATTGTCATAATTGACGTGGTAAACCACTTTCTGTTTACCGTACCTGTCACCCGCTGTTGCCTGCATACCGCCAAGCAGAGCGGCAATAGCAAGTATGGATATCCATATTTTCATATTCTTCATGCAACGCCTCCAGTCATAGTTGTTATCTGCGAATGATCCAGCGTGATACAGGACATAAACACGGCCTTAATCACACATATTTTGCAAGGTAAAAACAAACTTTTACCCGTACAGGAGGTAGACGTTCTATCACGTGTTTTCATTCCAACAATGTGTCAAAACACGTGAAGAGGAATATCACGAATGCATTTCCCGCACGACCGCGGCCAGCTGCTGCTGCACGCCTTCCAGCGGCTGGCTGGCGTCGATCACGCGGTAACGTCTGTCATGCTGCCTGGCCATGTCCAGGTAAGCCTGCCGGACCCGTGCAAAGAAATCGACCTTTTCCTGCTCAAACCGGTCCGGCGCGCTGCGATCGCTTGCCCGCGCGAGCCCTACCTCGACCGGCACATCAAGAAGCAACGTCAGGTCCGGGCGGAAATCACCCTGCACCAGCTGTTCCAGGCGGGCAATAATGCCGGTATCGATACCCCGACCACCGCCCTGGTAGGCATAGGTTGCGTCGGTAAACCGGTCACACAGCACCCAGCGCCCCTGCGACAGTGCTGGACGAATAACTTTTGCCAGGTGCTCGGCGCGCGCCGCAAACATCAACTGTAACTCACACACTGAATCCATACCGGTGTACTGTGCATCAAGCAACAGCGCCCGTATGGCTTCACCCAGCGGCGTACCACCGGGTTCGCGTGTCAGTACAACGTCGATGCCATTGGCTTCCAGTAACTGTTGTACATAGGTGATATTGGTCGACTTGCCGACGCCCTCGATCCCCTCCACAGTGATGAATTTTCCGTTCACTGGTTGTTTTTTTCCTGTGGTAACGTGATGCCCCGTTTACCGCGCTGGAACTTGTCCACCGCCAGCTCGTGCTCGCGCAAAGTGGCCGAGAAATAATGACTGCCATCGCCGCGTGAAACGAAATACAGGCTGTCACCATCAGCGGGATGCATGACGGCCTGCAATGCAGCGATACCCGGCATTGCGATAGGCGTTGGTGGCAGTCCATGGCGCGTGTAGGTGTTATACGGGTTATCGTTTACCAGGTCACGCCGCCGCAGGTTCCCGTCAAAGGTATCGCCCAGGCCATAAATAACGGTGGGATCGGTCTGCAGACGCATGCCTTTTTGCAGGCGCCGCACAAACACGCCGGCAATCGTTGCCCGTTCCTCCGCCTTGCCGGTTTCCTTTTCGACAATCGAGGCAAGAATCAGCGCTTCATAGGCGTTCTTCAGGGGCAACCCGTCAGCGCGCTTTTCCCACGCACTCGCCAGCTCGGTTTGCATGGCAGCATACGCACGCTGCAGGAAGGCGACGTCCGTGGTGTTGCGCGGGAAATGATAGGTGTCGGCAAGGAAGCGGCCTTCCGGGTGCTCTCCCGGGTGTCCCAGCTTTTCCATGATGGCCGTGTCATCCAGGCCCTGCAAGGTAACCTTGATGACCGGGTGTGCGTGTATGCGTGCCAGCATCTCGGCAAAGGTATGTCCCTCGATCAGGGTCAAGCCATGCTGCACGACCTTGCCATCCATCATGAGTAACAGCACATCACGCGGCGTCATACCCTGTCGCAGCACATATTCGCCGACCTTCAGGCTGCGTGCCGCGTTCAGTTCACGACCGAGTACGTTAAAAAAGCGCGGGCTGCTGATAATCCCCTGCCGGTGAAGACTGGCAGCCAGCTGTTGCAGCGACGAGCCGGCGGGCACATCCACCGACTGTGTATCTGACGCAAGCGTGACCGGGGTTTCCTGAAATCGCTGGTAGGCAATAAACAACCAGCCGGCAATAATCAATGACGCCAGCACTGCAATCACCATCAGGTGCATCATGGTACGTGCGAACAGTGTTTTTTCCTTACCGTCTGTCATTCTTCTCTCAGGCTCGCCACTCGTGCTTGTCATCGTCAAATGCCTGCAGGCTTGATTGTAACCCGGTGGTTACCGGTCCGGCCGGGTAGCGATTGCTGTCTAATTCGGTAACCGGCCAGATACCGATCAGGCTGTTGCATACAAACAGCTCATCGGCCATGAACACATCATTCAGCGTGATATCACACACCGTTGACGTAAATTTCTGTCCAGCAGCAATCTCGAGCACAATATTGCGCATGATACCGGCCACGCCGCAGCGGGTCAGGTCCGGGGTCAGCAATGCAGCATTTTTCACCAGGAACAGGTTGCTCATGGTGCCCTCGATAACCCGCCCGCCCTGGTCCAGAATCAACCCCTCACGGATATCCGGATCGTCCCACTCCGCACGGGCCAGCACCTGTTCAAGCCGGTTGAGATGTTTGATACCGGCCAGCTGCGGATTATTTCCCAGCCGTGATGAACACAGCGTGGCGCGAATTCCATTCGTACCCGCTGGCAATGCCGGCCAGTCATGCAACTGTAAAATGCGGGTTGGCGTTACCGATGTGTCCGGCCGGTAACCGCGGCCGCCCGCGCCCCGGGTAACCATGATCTTCAGAACGTAATTCCGGCTGTCCGGTACGCGTCCGAGCAGGCTGTCGCATTCCTTGCGCAATACGGTTTCGTCCACCGCTGCAATCCCCAGCCGGTGGCAACCCGACTGCAGCCGGGCCATATGGCGATTCCAGAAACGCGGCGCTGCTGCGTGTATGGCAATTGTTTCGAACACACCATCGCCGTAGGCAAGGCCGCGATCGCCCGCGTCGATACAGTTCGCATCAACGCCATTAATCAGGCTAACCGGCAGTTGCATGCTCATGCCGTGGCGATGCCCAGTGAACGTAACAGGCCACGCGCCTTGTCTCGCGTTTCTGCCAGCTCCGCCGCCGGTTCGGAATCCGCAACAATACCGGCACCGGCGCGCAACACGAGACGGTCGCCGTGGCTGACCATGGTGCGGATAAGAATATTCATGTCCATGCTGCCATCCCGGTTCAGGTATCCCATCGAGCCCGTGTACGCACCGCGTGGCGCCTGTTCCAGTTCAGCGATTATCTCCATGCAGCGCACCTTGGGACACCCGGTTATGGTACCACCGGGAAAGACCGCACGGAGTACCGCGCCCGGCGTTATGTCGTCTCGCAGCTGACCGCGCACATTGGACACGATGTGATGCACATGCGCATAGGATTCCAGCACCATGAACTCGTTAACCTCGATGCTACCGGGCACACACAGGCGGCCGAGGTCGTTGCGCTCGAGATCGATAAGCATGACATGCTCGGCACGCTCTTTTGGATGTGCCATTAATTCTTCCGACCACGCCACATCCTGTTCCGACTGCTTGCTGCGCGGACGTGTCCCTGCAATCGGGCGCGTCTCGACCACACCCTTGCGAACGCTGACCAGTCGCTCCGGTGATGAACTCACGATGGCACTGTCTGACCAGTGGACAAGACCGCTGAATGGCGCCGGGTTGTGGTAACAGAGACTTTCATACAACGCGTGCGCATCGGCTTCCTGTGACAGGCTGATGTTCCATGCGCGTGACAGGTTAACCTGGAATACATCGCCTTCCACGATGTAGTCCTTGATACGCCTGACCGCATCGAGATAATCACTGTCCGGACCTTCGCTTATTGCCAGTGCCTGCGCATCCCGCCTGACCGGTGCACCAATTGTCGCCAGTGCGGCGATATCGGTCTCGATTAATTCGAGCCTGTCTTCGCAGCCCGGTTCATACACGATCGTTACAACATCAGTGTTGCGGTCACGCACGAGCGCCGTGGTAAACCGGGTTGCGAATGCCACCGGTAGCAACGGATCATCATGGGACAATTGCAGGGTCGGTTCGATCTGCCCTGCCAGCTCGTAGCCGAGATACAGGAACCAGCCACCGCTAAACGGCAGCTCGCAGTCCAGCGTGTCTTCGCTGTCGCGCAGATGCCATGCATCCAGACCGCGCAGAAAATCATTACCCGGAATCGACAGGCCTGCAGGGAGTAACAGCTCACCGTTCTGCTGCAATACCAGGGAATCACCCGGGCAGGCAAACAGCATGTCATAGCGCCCGTGAGCAACGCTCTGCAGCAGGTGCGGATAGCGTTCCGGTCGTGATCTTTGCAGATCAAACAGACCGGGGGACGATTCAACCTCCCTGCGTAAGTACCTTCATGGCAGGGCCTGCTGTACTGGCCGGAACCGGCAGTGACTAGTCCAGCTGGCTGAAGACCAGCGTACCGTTGGTACCACCGAAGCCGAAGGAATTGGACAGCGCCGTCCTGATCTCCATGTCCCGTGATGTATTCGGAATATAGTCCAGGTCGCAGGCAGGGTCGGGATTATCCAGGTTGATGGTAGCGGGCGCCTGCTGATCGCGCATCGCCAGCACGGTAAACACGGCCTCGATACCACCGGCCGCGCCCAGCAGGTGACCGGTCATGGACTTGGTGGAACTGATGGCAACGCGCCCGGCCTGGTCGCCGAACGAACGCTTGATCGCAAGCGTTTCCGCGACATCCCCCGCCGGGGTTGATGTGCCGTGTGCATTAATATAATCGATATCCGAATGGTTAATGCCCGCGTCATTCAGTGCCGCATCCATGCACTGTGCCGGCCCCTCGCCGCCTTCAGACGGCTGCGTCATGTGGTAAGCATCACCACTCATGCCGAAGCCGGTGATTTCGCAGTAGATGTCCGCGCCACGCGCACGGGCCGTCTCGTACTCCTCCAGCACCAGGATGCCGGCGCCATCACTCAGCACGAACCCGTCCCGGTCACTGTCCCACGGCCGGCTGGCTGCGGTCGGATCGTCATTGCGCGTGGACAAGTGCACGTGCCGCGGCGAAGCCACCGATACCGGTTGGACAGGTGGTCATCTCCGCACCACCGGCGACCATGATATCGGCATCGCCATAGGCAATAGTGCGTGCGGCCATACCGATATTGTGTGTCGATGAGGTACAGGCCGTCACAATCGCAATATTCGGCCCCTTCATGCCGTACATAATCGACAGGTTGCCGGCAATCATATTGATGATGTTGCCGGGCACAAAGAACGGGGAAATTTTACGCGCCCCGCCGTCGAGCCAGGACTGGTAGGCGACCTCGATACCGTGCAGACCGCCGATACCGGAGCCGATGGCGATACCTGCACGCGGTGCATTGGCATCGGTTATTTCTATGCCGGAGTCGCTGATAGCCTGGCAGGCCGCGGCAATGCCGTAGTGAATAAAGGCACCCATGCGCCGGGCTTCCTTGCCGACGATGTAATCACTGACATCGAAATCACGGATCTCGCCCGCAAAACGCACCGGGAAGGTGGATGCATCAAAATTGGCGATCGGACCGATGCCGCTATTGCCGGCAAGTATATTGTCCCAGGCCGTCTGGACATTGTTACCAACGGGTGAAATTATGCCAAGACCGGTTACAACTACACGTCGCTTTGACAATGCATATCTCCCGCTACGGGACTCATCATGAACGGATGTGAAAAACTAAAAGGCCGCACCACGATCCATCACGGGTGCGGCCGGAATTCTGTCAGACAAGATTACCCGAGATGTGCGTTAACGTAATCGACTGCCTGCTGCACGGTGGTAATTTTTTCAGCTTCTTCGTCAGGAATTTCACATTCAAATTCCTCTTCCAGCGCCATGACCAGCTCAACAGTGTCGAGGGAATCAGCGCCAAGGTCGTCGACAAAAGAAGAACTGCTATTGACCTCGTCTTCTTTCACGCCCAGCTGTTCAACAACTATCTTCTTGACGCGCTCATCAATATTGCTCATTTCGGGAAATTCCTCTCGGTTTTATGAAGGCAGCCGTGGCTGCGCGGGTATTGTAGTTAATGCGACAGACAAGTTACAAGTCGGTTAATACCGGTGATTTTCGTAACCAGGCCGCTACCTGAAGCATATTCGTGCATAAACCCGCCCCGAACACATTTATTATGTTATATTTCATATGCTTATATTGCCCCGCTATAGGCTTTTCTCGAGCAGGCGATTAATTGTTCTGCTATAGGCTTTACCAGCAAGCGACTAGCCCATGTACATACCACCGTTGACATGAATTGTTTCGCCGGTGATATAGGCGGCATCCCCGGAAGCCAGGAAGGCTACCGCATTGGCAATATCTGCAACATCGCCGAGGCGGCCAAGTGCGATTTGCCCGAGCAGTGCCTCGCGCTGTTCGTCGGGTAATGCACGCGTCATATCCGTATCAATAAAACCGGGCGCTACTGCATTCACGGTGATACCACGCGAGCCGATTTCGCGCGCAAGCGACTTGGCGAATCCAATCACCCCCGCCTTGGTCGCCGCGTAATTTGCCTGGCCTGGATTACCGGTCGCACCGATGACGGACGAGATCATGATAATTCGTCCATGTTTCGCCTTCATCATGCCGCGCAAACACGCCTTGCTCATTCTGAACGCTGAGGTCAGGTTGGTGTTGATAACATCTTCCCACTCCTCGTCTTTCATGCGCATCATCAGGTTATCGCGGGTGATGCCGGCATTATTGACCAGGATGGACGGCGCGCCGAATTCTTCCTGTACGGACTTGACCAGTTCAGCGATTGAATCAGGATCGGTCACGTTCAGCACACGGCCGGCGCCCTTGATGTTTGCTGCCGCCAGCGCATCATCTATACCCGCGGCGCCAGCGGATGACGTGGCTGTGCCGATTACCAACGCGCCCCGGCGCCCGAGTGTTTCTGCGATGGCCCGGCCGATACCCCGGCTGGCACCGGTAACGAGTGCGATTTCATTACTTAATGGCATGTCATGATCCTGAGATTAAATGTTTTATTCAGTCAGCGAGTGCAGCGGCCAGTGACGCGGGGTCAAACACCGCCCTGTTATCGATTGTTTTATCGATGCGCTTGCACAGTCCGGTCAGCACCTTGCCCGGCCCCATCTCGAAAATGCGCGTCACTCCCTGTGCCTGCATGGTCTGCACACAGCTGACCCAGAGAACCGGTTTGCAGAGCTGCCTGGCGAGGTTTTCGCGAATTATTTCCGGCTGCTCATGCATGGCAGCATCAACGTTCTGGACCACCGGTATTACGGGTGAATGGATATCGGTATCTGCCAGTGTCGGGGCAAACTGCTCCGCTGCCGTCTGCATCAGGGCACAATGTGAGGGTACGCTTACCGGTAATATCACGGCACGCTTCGCGCCCGCTTCTTTTGCCAGCATGACAGCGCGCTCGACCGCCGCGGTATTACCGGCAATGACAACCTGGCCGGGCGAATTGAAGTTAACCGGCTCGACCACCTCATTGTCTGCCGCACGCGCACAGACATCGGCGACGGCGTCGTCAGCAAGACCCAGCAAGGCAGCCATTGCACCGGCACCGGACGGCACGGCACTTTGCATGCAGCGACCGCGCTCCGCAACCAGCGCGATGGCATCGGTAAAACCGAGCGCACCGGCGCAGACCAGCGCAGAATATTCTCCCAGGCTATGGCCGGCCATCACTGACGGCATGGCGCCATTTTGTGACTGCCATACGCGCCAGACGGAAACACCCGCCGCCAGCATGGCCGGTTGCGTCCTGTCGGTCTGGTTGAGATCTTCTTCCGGCCCGTCCTGCACCAGTTTCCAGAGGTCGTAACCGAGCACCTCGCTGGCCTCGGCGAACGTGTCACCGACTGCTGCGTATTCCGCAGACAGTTCGGCCAGCATGCCCGGGGATTGAGAGCCCTGACCCGGGAATACCATCGCCAGGCTGTTATCAGTCGTCGCAGACACCTTGAAGCTCCCGTTCAGTATTTAACCAGTGCGGAACCCCAGGTAAAGCCACCGCCGAACGCTTCCATCAGCAGTGTTTCACCGCGCTTGATCCGTCCGTCCCGCACAGCCGTATCGAGCGCCAGCGGCACCGATGCCGCCGAGGTATTGCCGTGTTCATCCACCGTGACCACCACATGATCCATTGACATGCGTAACTTGCGTGCCGTCGCCTGGATGATACGAATGTTGGCCTGGTGTGGTATCAGCCAGTCAATATCGGACTTCTCCATGTTATTGGCGGCGAGCGTTTCATCGACGATGCGGCCGAGGGTGTTGACCGCCATCTTGAATACTTCATTACCCTGCATTTGCACGTACGCCTGTCCGGCCTGAACCTTGTCATAGCCCTGTGAAATCCCGGCGGGCACAGTCAGGAGGTGCTCGTAACTGCCATCAGCATGCAGGTGTGTTGACAGTATCCCCGGTTCATCATCCGCTTCCAGGATAACCGCACCGGCACCGTCACCGAACAGAATTGCCGTGCCGCGATCGTTCCAGTCAACGATCCGCGAAAGCGTCTCGGCACCGATAACCAGCGCGCATTTTGCCGCACCCGTCTTGATAAACTTGTCCGCCACCCCGAGCGCATAAATAAACCCTGTGCAAACCGCCTGGATATCGAAGGCTGCGGTGCCATGAATATCGAGTCGCTGCTGCAACAGGCATGCGGTACTTGGAAATACCCGGTCGGGCGTGGTCGTTGCAAATACAATCAGGTCAATCTGGCGCGGTGTTTTACCGGCTGCCTCCATGGCGCGCAGGGCGGCCACCTCGGCCAGGTCGCAGGTGGTTTCGTCGCCGGCCGCGATATGACGTTTGTAAATACCCGTACGCTCACGAATCCACTCGTCAGTGGTATCCAGGATTTTTTCCAGATCGTGATTGGTGAGCGTCTTCTCGGGAAGATAGCTGCCGGTACCGGTGATTCGCGAATACTTCATGAGACCTGCCTGTTCTCCTGGAACGACTGCAACCGCGCGCTGATTCGGTCAGGAACCGCTTCGCGGACCGAGAGTATCGCCGCCTTGATGGCATTATCGAACGACAGTGCATCGGCACTGCCGTGACTCTTGATGACGATGCCGCGCAACCCCAGCAGGCTGGCACCGTTATAGCGACGCGGATCAATCCTGCGACGAAATGCCTTGAGTACCGGCAGGGCGATTAGCGCAGCCAGCTTCGTGAAAATATTTCGGGTGAACTCCTGCTTGATGAACGTGGCGATCATTTTTGCCACGCCTTCACTGGTCTTGAGCGATATATTGCCAATGAAGCCGTCGCAGACGATGATGTCAAAATTTCCCTTGTAGATATCATCACCTTCGGCGTAGCCTGCATAGTTCAACCCGCTTTGGCTAATGAGTTGCGCTGCCTGCTTGACCTGCTCGTTACCCTTCATCTCTTCTTCGCCGATATTCAGAACACCGACAGTCGGATTGCGATTTCCATCCACCGCGCCGGCCAGTTCCGTACCCATCAGGGCAAACTGCAGCAAATGTTCGGCATCGCAATCAACGTTAGCACCCAGGTCCAGCATCCAGGTATGGTCTTTTTCACTGGGTAACGCGGTGCAGATAGCCGGGCGATTGATACCCGGCAACATCTTTAGAACGAAACGCGAGGTTGCCATCAGCGCCCCGGTATTGCCGGCGCTGACACAGGCATGGGCATTGCCTTCCTTGATCTGGTTAATGGCAACACGCATGGAGGAGTCTTTTTTGTTGCGCAGGGCATGCGATGGAAGTTCGTCCATGTCGACTGTCTGGCTGGCATGTTGCACGCGCAACTGGTTGTTGCCAGCCACACCGGCCGTTTCCAGGGCAGCATGAATTTCCACCTCATCGCCGACCAGGATAAAATCCACATCCGGGTTTTTACTGGCTGCCAGGACGGCCGCAGGTACTACAACGCTGGAGCCAAAATCGCCACCCATCGCGTCAAGCGCAATCGTGACGCGACTATCCATTGACAGCAACAAGTAGCTGCACAGGCAGCATCATGACGACGCCTGGTGGTTTCAACTGGATACGGACCTGGATCAGTCCAGATCTTTATCGATGACCTTGCGACCCCGGTAAAATCCGTCAGCACTGATGTGATGACGCAGGTGTGTTTCGCCGGTTGTTGGCTCAATAGACAATGTTTCACCGGTCAGTTTGTCGTGTGAGCGACGCATACCCCGACGGGAAGGCGTTTTGCGACTCTTTTGTACGGCCATGTTGGCAACTCCTCTTTACGGCTGTTTCTGTTTCAATCGTGCCAGTATCGCAAACGGACTTTCGCGTGGTTCGTCCGCCTGCGGCTGATATTCTTTCAATACACCCTGACAACGGCTGTCGTTCTCGTGCAAGGGCACCAGCGGCAAAGCCAGCAGTACCTCATCAGACACGATGTCCGCTACCCTCGCGGGCTCACCGGTTACCAGTAATGCCTCATAGTGTTCAGGCAATGCAGCTATCGCCGCCTCGTCCTGCACCAGGCCGAGCCGAAACGCCAGGTCAAGCGCTTGTTTCACCGGCTCCAGGCAACGTTGACAATTAATCGCCACCTCGCCCTGGATGGTACCTGCCAGGTAAAAAATACCGCCCGGATCCCTGCCCAGTTCGAATGCCACCTGCAACTCACCGTCACTCGAAACCAGGGCCGGCAAGACCCGCTCAAGGCGTCCCAGCGGTATACTTCCCCGCAAGCTACGCCCTGCCCCGGCTGTCGACAGTAAATCGAGACGCTCCGGCAAGTGGTCAATCATAACCCGCTTATGTTAGCGATTGAGTTTGACAGTGTCAAAGGGGAAAACACTGAATAATCGGCGTTTTCCACCCGCGGTATACCCGGCAGTCGTATTGACAGGGCCGCTGAAATTCCGTACTAAAAGTGATCTATTATCTGTCGGCAGGTAACAGCGTGATCAAGAAAATCCTAATCGCCAACCGCGGTGAAATCGCCGTCCGCATCATACGCGCCTGCGCCGAGGCCGGGATAACCTCGGTGGCCATCTATGCGGATGCCGACCGTCATGCCCTGCACGTGAAAAAAGCGGACGAGGCCTACAACATCGGCCCCGAATCCATTGCCGGCTATCTGAATGCCCACCGCATCGTCAATCTGGCGGTCGCCGCCAGTTGCGACGCCCTGCACCCGGGCTACGGATTCCTGTCCGAGAATCCGCTGTTGGCCGAGATCTGCCGGCTGCGACACATACGCTATATCGGGCCCGATGCCGGCGTTATAGCCCGCATGGGCGACAAGGTTGCTGCCCGCCATGCCATGATCGAGGCCGGCATTCCGGTGGTACCCGGCAGTGATGGCAACCTGGCCAGCCTCGACGAGGCCATCGTGCTCGCGGCTGACATCGGCTACCCGGTCATGCTGAAAGCCACCACGGGCGGCGGTGGACGCGGCATCCGGCGCTGCAACTCCGAGGCCGAGCTGCGCAAATATTACGACCGGGTGCTATCCGAGGCTGCCAAGGCCTTCGGACGGGCCGATATTTTTATGGAAAAGTGTATTGTGCGGCCACGCCACATCGAGGTTCAGGTACTCGCAGACAGCCATGGCAACTGCGTCCACCTGTTTGAACGCGACTGCTCCATCCAGCGCCGTCACCAGAAACTGATCGAAATTGCACCCTCACCGCAACTGGACGAGTCGCAACGCGAATACCTTGGCAACATGGCTGTACGCGCCGCAATGGCCGTGCATTACGTAAATGCCGGCACCGTCGAATTCCTGCTTGATGACGACGGCCACTTTTATTTCATGGAAATGAACACCCGCCTGCAGGTCGAACATACTGTTACCGAAGCCATCACCGGGATAGATATCGTGCAGGAACAGATCCGCATAGCAGACGGTCAGCCACTCTCGTTCGCCCAGGCCGACATTCAGCGACGCGGTTATGCCATGGAATTGCGCATAAACGCAGAAGATCCGAAAAACGATTTTCTGCCAAGCTTCGGCAAAATAACACGCTACTTTGCTCCCGGTGGTCCCGGCGTACGCACCGACGCGGCCATTTATACCGGCTACGTAATTCCACCCTACTATGATTCAATGTGTGCCAAGCTGACTGTCTGGGCGCTTACCTGGGATGAATTGCTGAATCGCGCAGGGCGCGCCTTGCAGGACACCGGCGTATACGGTGTTCGCACGACTATCCCTTATTATATGGAGATACTGAAGGTACCCGAATTCAGGCGTGGCGAATTCGACACGGGCTTTGTCGAAGACCATCCGGAGCTTGTCAATTACAGGACCAGCCGCCCCACGCGCGAGTTATCGGCCGCCATATCCGCCGCAATTTCCGCTCACCTTGGTATGTAAGCACGAATGAACACGGACACGTTATGACAACTGTAAACATCACAGACGTAATCCTTAGAGACGCACACCAGTCACTGATCGCCACGCGCATGCGCACGGAGGACATGTTGCCGGTATGTGAGCGACTCGACCGCATCGGCTACTGGTCACTCGAGGTCTGGGGTGGTGCAACCTTTGATGCCTGCCTGAGATACCTGAAAGAAGATCCCTGGCAGCGGCTTGAGGATCTGCGCGTGGCATTGCCCAACACACGTCTGCAAATGCTGCTGCGTGGTCAGAACCTGCTTGGCTACCGGCACTACTCCGATGACGTGGTCGACGCCTTTGTTGAACGCGCTGCTGTGTCCGGTATCGATGTATTCCGGGTCTTCGATGCACTCAATGACACGCGTAACCTGCAGACTGCAATTGCAGCGGTACGCAAAACCGGCAAACATGCCCAGGGCACGATTTGCTATACAACCAGTCCGGTCCATGACACGGATAAATTTGTCGCCATGGCGCGTGAACTCGAAGACATGGGCTGCAATAGTATCGCCATCAAGGATATGGCGGGCCTGCTGACGCCGATGGTAACGGGCAAGCTGGTCAGTGAAATCACGCAGGCAACCCGGCTGCCGGTTCACCTGCATTGCCACGCCACCGCCGGCACGGCCGAGATGTGCCTGTTGAAGGCCATCGAAAATGGTTGCCGGCATATCGATACCGCCATCTCCGCGTTCTCGGGCAGCACCAGTCATGCTGCAACCGAAAGCATGGTTGCAGCATTACGCAATACGGAATACGACACCGGGCTTGATCTGGATGCCCTGCAGGAAATCGGCCTGTACTTCCGCGACGTGCGGAAGAAATATCACCAGTTCGACAGTGACTATCTCGGACCGGATACCCGTGTGCAGGTATTCCAGGTACCCGGCGGCATGATTTCCAACCTGTATTCGCAACTGCGCGAACAGGGTGCCCTCGACCGTATCGAGGATGTCTTCGCTGAAATACCCGCCGTCCGCAAGGACCTCGGCTACCCGCCGCTGGTAACGCCAACATCGCAGATTATCGGCGCACAGGCGGTATTGAACGTGCTGACAGGGAAACGCTATTCAACGATTACCAACGAGGTAAAACTCTACCTGCAAGGTCGTTATGGCAAGGCACCGGCAGCAGTGGATCCGCAGGTCCAACAACAGGCAATTGGCAAGGAAAACGTCATTGACGTGCGCCCCGCCGACCTGCTGGACAACGAAATGGGTCGACTGCGCGAAGCGATCGGCGAACTCGCTGACAATGAAGCGGACGTCCTGACCTATGCGATGTTCCCGGAAATCGGCAAGGAATTTCTGCAACAACGCAAGCAGAATGCCCTTGTCCCGGAAACACTGGAGCCGGTTGGCGAGGCAAAAACCGCGCACACCCGGCCGACCGAATTCAATGTCACCCTGCATGGCGAGTCCTACCATATCAAGGTAACCGGAACCGGCCACAGCACCCTGGATAACCGGCCGTTCTACATGACCGTTGACGGCGTACCCGAGGAAGTCCTGGTGGAAACGCTGGACGCGATCAGCCCTGACAAAAAAGACAACAGCGCGACCACTGGCGGCAGCCAGCGTCCACGCGCAACCCGGCCCGGTCATGTTACGGCATCCATGCCGGGAACCATCATTGATGTACTGGTAGCCGTCGGCGATTCGGTTGAGGCCGGCACGCCGGTGTTGATATCCGAAGCGATGAAAATGGAAACCGAGATACAGGCACCGGTCGCCGGACGCGTGACCGCCATCCATGTCGCCAAGGGCGATTCAGTCAACCCGGATGAAACGCTGGTAGAAATCAATGACGACTGAGAACAGGGCAATAATCCTGGCCTCGTCTTCACCGTTCAGGAAAGAATTGCTCAACCGACTGGGCCTGGACTACACCTCTGTCAACCCGGACATTGATGAAAGCGTCTTGCCAGGTGAGGCGCCGGAGACACTGGTCGCGCGACTGGCGGAGCAAAAAGCACGCGCTATTGGCGCAATGCATAATGGACTGATCATCGGTTCCGACCAGGT
>CAWKAE010000006.1:0-176543 GCA_963847565.1 uncultured Halobacteria archaeon | reverse complement strand
TGGCGGGCAGCCGCTGTCAGCAGGCCCGACGGCGTACCGCCCTCCGGCCAGCAGGCGACAGGCGCAAATGACTCGCCGTCATTCATGCCCAGCATCACCAGTCCACCGGAGACACCGGGAATACTGCGGCACTGCTGTTCCAGCCAGGTTTGTGCTAGTCCCTGCATGTAGTTAACACCCTGAATAACAATAAGTTAATGAATTCACGGGTCGGCTGCGCGGGGGCAGCTGACCCGTAAATGGATTATTCCTATAGTTATCGGCGACCTGCGGCGTTTCCACAGTAGTGGCTGTCAGGCAAGGCGCATGCACGAGAGGCCGGACTGGCCAGGATGCCGCAGGTGGGCGTGCTACCGGATTGTCACACGGGAATAAACGAGCCTCGCGTCATTGCGAGAAGCGTAGTGACGAAGCAATCTCCAACCATCGGAAATACTGTAACGCGATTGCCTCACTTCGCTCGCAATGACGGGGTTAATTGAACCAATCAGGGATTCTTTCTCAATCTACTCCGTCTTCATTCTTCGTCTTTATTGAGCGTTTGCGTCACGCTAAACGCACCACGGATGTCACCGACGCGATAACCCATGGCCTGGTCGTCCGGGTACAGTTTTTCCAGCCGCGTCCCGACGGTCGAATCCACCGTCTCGCCATGACAGGCCAGGCATAACTTCGCCGTCGGAATGGCTTTCATGTAACGCAACTCGCGCACACCATCGGTCGTGACAACCTCGTGAAATTCAAGCGCCGTCACATCCTCACCCGCCTGTTTACGCTGCTCGAATGATTCGAGTACAGCGCGCTGCCATGCAACCGGTGCATTACCCGGGTTGCGCACGCGCAGGCTGGTGCGACTGACTTCACGCCCCTCGCGCGCACTGTAGGTGTTCGCGATTCCCGGTGCTGTCAGGTTGCACACGCTCACGGCATTCACCGGGCCGCCGGCCTGCATACCGGCCTGCAATTCCTGCTTGAGGGTCTTCATGAACTCGCCAACCGTGGCGCGACTATCGGCCAGCGCCTGCTCGGTATCCGACCCCATGGCCGATAACACCCATCAGGCACATAAAAATAATCATAACTAATTGTTTCATAGTATATTCCAGCAACAATAGTTTCAGGATATTCTAATATAAATTCCCGCGGACTGCACAGGCCTGCGGCGGCAGCATTCTGGAATGTATTCAATTCCGGCATGTGAAAGCCCACTGATTGCAGTTCATCGATTGTCATTTCTGAGAGTTAAATATGTAGTTAACAATCGCTGCCTGGCACCTTGACCTGCTTCAACCACAGGCCGGATGCAGCGCCTGTCCCACGAGACAATTGCGTTTGCATGTAGCATGCTGCTATTTGACTCGCATTACTGATGAACTTGTGTGACATGAATACCAGTCACCATACTTTCGATAGAACCGTCCCTCTCCCGTTGGCACCGGCGCACGCACTTGACTGCCTCATGGCCTGATAGAATAAATCGATCACTCCGGTCAATTAACCATAGACCTCCTCGCGCTGCTGGATAAATTCGCGGAAGTCGATGTAGTGGCTGCCATCGCAGGAAAAATTGAGTCCGACCATACCGTTGATGACATTCAGCGATCCGGAGCGCAGGTAGATCGAATCATCCTTGTGACGCAACGTGCAGAGTATTTCCAGGATGGTACGGATCTGCCCGGGCGGCACCACGGCATTGACCGGATAGGGCCGGGGATCGAACTGGCGCACAAAACCGGGCGCCAGGAATTCCTCCTTCAGATGTACCTGGTAGTTGTAGGGATCGAGCATGGGCCAGAGCGTGACCTGGCCACTCGAGAAATGGATCTTTGCATGGAAAATGCCGCGCTCATGCAACAGCAGGCCGACGTTTTCCATAACCGTGTCGAGGTGATCGTCGAATTCGCTGTTCACCCGCGACTGGCTGAACAGAAACTGGCGAATGGAGGGATCACCCCGTATCTGCAACCAGCGATTTGCCATGCCTGCTCTCCCGAGAAATACACAGAACAGGTCGCAACATGTGTGCCAGATATTATTATCTAAAAGTTCAAAGGCTTGAGATTTTTACAGCCCCGGGAATGGCGCCATTGACGTGCAATTGCACCGCACTGGTGCGCACGGATACGTCTGTCCGGGGCTAGCGCCGCTTGCGGCCGATATGAATAGCGCGATTGTCGATGGCCAGTGCCGCCTCGTGCAGCGCCTCCGACAGGGTGGGATGGGCAAACACTGTGCGCGCGATGTCTTCACTGCTGGCCGAGAACTCCATGGCCAGCACAGCCTGGCCGATCAGTTCGGAGGCCGATGCCCCGAGGATGTGTACACCAAGTACCTTGTCGGTAGCGGCATGGCTCAGTATTTTGACCATACCGTCTGTCTGCTGCATGGCGCGCGCGCGACCGCTGGCAGCAAACGGGAACACGCCGCTGCGGTAATCAATCCCGGCCTGCCTGAGCGACTCTTCAGTCTTGCCGACCCAGGCAATCTCGGGATACGTGTAAATAACCGAGGCAATCGCCCCGTAGTTCACTTCGCTCGCCTGACCGGCGATTCGCTCCGCCACCATGACGCCCTCTTCCGAGCCCTTGTGTGCAAGCATCGGACCACGCACCAGGTCACCAATGGCATACACGCCCGGCAGACTGGTACTGCAATCGCCGTTGACGTGGACGAATCCGCGTTCATCCAGCAACAGGTCTGCCTCGGCGGAGGCCAGCCCTTCGCTGTTCGGACGACGACCAACCGCGACAATCAGCCGGTCGAAGGTCAATGACTGCTCACCCGTGTGATCATGGAAATCGAGCTCAATTGAACGACCGGCATAGCGCGTCGCCATCACCCGGGCGCCCAGACGTATGTCCAGGCCCTGGTCTGCATACAATTGCAGGGACGCGTTTGCAATCTGCTCGTCGGCCATGGCCAGGAAACGATCCTGCGCTTCCAGTAACGTCACCTGCGATCCCAGTCGCCGCCATACGCTGCCGAGTTCCAGGCCGACGACGCCGGCACCGATGACACCGAGTCGCTCGGGCACATGTGTCCAGTTCAACGCACCGGCTGAATCAACAACGATATCTTCGTGCAATGGTGCCGCATCGATCATTACCGGCACCGAACCGGTTGCCAGGATGACATGCTCGGCCGTCACGGTTGTGCTGCTGCCATCATGCGCTGTCACTGCCACCGTACGTTCCGGCAGCAACTGGCCACGACCGGGTAACCAGTCGATACCGTTTGATTTGAATAACGCTGCTATGCCGCCGGTCAGGTCGCGCACCACCCGATCCTTGTTGGCGATCATGGCCTCCACGTTCAGCGCAACATCGACGGCCCTGATACCGTGACGTTCCAGGCCGGTGCCTGTCTGTTCGTATAACTCGGAACTTTCGAGCAGCGCCTTGGACGGAATACAACCGGCGTTCAGGCAGGTACCACCCGGTACCGGCTTGCCGTCACCATCACGCCAGTCATCAACGCAGGCGGTTTTCATACCGAGCTGCGCGCAGCGAATCGCCGCGACGTAACCCGCGGGACCTGCACCAATAACAATCACATCGTAGTCATTGCTCATATTTTCATACCACCTTTTTTATACATACCGTCATTCCCGCGCAGGCGGGAATCCAGCCCGGCACATACACACAAAACTTTCTGGCAGCTCCCTTTAACAATTACCGCTAATGACAGGAACTTTTTACCTGCTTAAGAGTAAAGATGCACCCTCACAGGTCCAGCAGCATCGCGGCCGGATCTTCCAGCAGTTCGACGATCGTCTTCAGGAAGGTCACGGCACTCTTGCCGTCGACAATGCGATGGTCGTAAGTCAGTGCCAGGTACATGATCGGACGAATAACCACTTCGCCATTCTCCACAACCGGCCGCTCCTTGATGCTGTGCATGCCCAGAATCGCGCTTTGCGGCGGATTCAGTATTGGCGTGGACAGCATGGAACCGAACACCCCGCCATTGGTAATGGAGAAAGTGCCACCGGTAATTTCTTCCATGGTAAGTTTGCCGTCGCGCGCACGATTCGAATAATCAAGTATATCGGTCTCGACTTCCGCCAGGCTCATGTATTCCGCATTGCGCAGGATCGGCACTACCAGTCCGCGCTCCGTGCCGATCGCCACACCGATATCGCAAAAACCATGGTAGACAACATCCTCGCCGTCGATAGAGGCATTGATATCCGGATGCTGCTTCAACGCCTCCGCCGCGGCACGCACAAAGAACGACATGAAACCGAGGCGAACACCATGCGTCTTCTCGAACGCATCGCGGTGTTTTTCACGCAGCGTCTTGATCGGTTGCATATTGACCTCGTTGAACGTGGTCAGCATTGCCGTGGTTTGCGATGCCTGCAACAGGCGCTCCGCAACGCGTGCACGCAAACGCGACATGGGCACGCGTTTCTGCGGCCGGTCTTCGTCATAAGCGGGCAATTCAGGCATGCGCGTAGCCGGCTTGGTATCCGCTACAGGTTTGACCGGTTGCGTGGCGGGTGTCGCCCTGGCTTGTTCGATACCTGCCAGTACATCGGCCTTGGTGATACGACCGCCCTGTCCGGACCCGTGCAAGTGACGCGGGTCAAGGTCATGCTCGGCCATTAACTTGCGTGCAGCCGGTCCCGGCGGCGGCGCATCATTGGCAGCCGTGACTGCCTGCACCTTCGTTGACTCGGGAGAATCAGTCACCGCGACCTTTTGACTTTGCCGTCTGAGTTGATAACACCGATAACCTGGTCTGCGACTACCGTACTGCCGTCGGCAACGAGAATTTCCTCCAGTACACCGTCCTGCGGTGCAGGCACTTCCAGCACAACCTTGTCCGTCTCGATATCAACCAGTGCTTCGTCGCGCCTGATTGCTTCGCCCGGCTGCTTGTGCCAGCAGACCAGCACACCGTCACTGACCGATTCCGGCAGGGCCGGCACCTTGACTTCAGTCGACATTACTCATCACCCGTGTCTGAAAGTTGTTCCGACAGGCCCAGTGCCTGCTCGACCAGTTGTTGCTGTTGCTGGACATGCAGACCAGCATAACCGACTGCCGGTGCAGACATTGCATCGCGGCCAGTATAGATAAGTTTGTTGTGTGTACCAATCAGCTCCTCGAACTTGTGCCGTGTCGCATACCATGCCCCCTGGTTCTGCGGCTCCTCCTGGCACCAGACGAATTCTTTCGCATTCGGATAGCGCGCCACCTCTTCACGCAACAAACGCCAGGGGAACGGGTACAGCTGCTCAACCCGTACCAGCGCAACATTAGCAAGGCCGGACTCCTCACGCCGCTCAAGCAGGTCGTAGTAAACCCGCCCACTGCACAGCACCAGGCGGCTTACGCTGGTCGCATCTTCAATCGTCGTATCGCTGAGCACCGGCTGGAACTTTCCCTGCGAAAGCTCTTCAAGTGATGAGGTCGCCCGTTTGTGGCGCAACAGACTCTTCGGCGCCATGACAATCAACGGACGGCGCACTGGCCGTATCATTTGCCGACGCAGCATGTGGAACATTTGCGCGGGTGTTGTCGGGTTGCAGACCTGGATATTATGATCGACGCACAACTGCAGGAAACGCTCCAGTCGCGCGGATGAATGCTCCGGCCCCTGGCCTTCGTAGCCATGCGGCAACAACAGCGTCAGGCCGCACAGGCGGCCCCACTTGCTCTCGCCGGAAGTAATGAACTGGTCAATCACGACCTGCGCCACGTTGGCAAAGTCACCATACTGCGCTTCCCACACCGCCAGTGTTTCCGGTTCGGTGGTTGCGTAACCATACTCAAATGCCAGTACCGCTTCCTCCGATAACAATGAATCGAAGATCAGAAAATGCGGCTGTTCATCGGCAATGTTTTTCAACGGGACCCATGTCGTCCCGTCACGCTGGTTATGCAATACCGCGTGACGGTGGAAGAATGTTCCCCGCTCGCTGTCCTGTCCGGAAACCCTGATCGGGAAACCGTCGTGCAACAGGCTTCCCATTGCCAGCGTTTCGGCAAATCCCCAGTCGATTGGCAAGGCACCAGCCGCCATCTTGCGACGGTCCTCCATGACACGCGCTACCCGTGCATGCAGTTCGAACCCGGTCGGCAGGTACTGCAATCGTTCGGCAATATTTGCGAGAACGTCCTCACTCACCCCTGTTTCGCAGGGCATATCCCAGACATGCCCGACATAGGATTTCCAGTTGACGGCCACCGTCTTGTCAATTCCCTGGTCAAGAATAACCGAGGTGGCAACGCTTTCGCCTGCATCCAGGCGGTCGCGTAATTCGCGCGTCATCGCATCGGCATCTTCACCGGCGACGACTGACTGCGACACCAGGTGCTTCGAATACAACTCCCGCGTGGTCGGCAGTGAACGGATAGCGCGATACATTATTGGCTGCGTGGCCGCCGGTTCGTCAGCCTCATTATGACCATGCCGCCGGTAACAGACGAGATCGATAACAACATCTTTCCTGAACTTCATGCGGTAATCGAGCGCCAGTCGGGTAATAAACAGGACCGCCTCCGGATCATCGCCATTCACATGGAATATCGGTGCGCCCACCATCTTGGCGACATCCGTACAGTACAGGGTGGAACGTGAATCCTTGACATGACTGGTGGTAAAGCCAATCTGGTTATTGACCACAATATGCACAGTGCCGCGCGTACTGTAACCACGCAATCCGGACATATTGAACGTTTCCATCACCACGCCCTGGCCGGCAAACGATGAATCACCATGGATAACGACCGGCAGGATATGTGAACCCTCTGTATCGTTGTAGCGCTGTTGACGTGCGCGCACAGATCCTTCCACCACCGGTGAAACGATCTCAAGGTGGGACGGGTTGAATGCCAGCGCCAGGTGAACCAGCCCACCAGGCGTGCGTATGTTTGACGAGAATCCCTGGTGATACTTCACATCGCCGGTGGCGTGTTCGCGGTTATGCTGGTCCTCGAATTCCGAGAACAGCGTGGCAGGCAGCTTGCCGAGTATGTTGACCAGGACGTTCAGTCGGCCACGATGCGACATACCCATGACGATCTCTTTGATACCATGGACGCCGGAGCAGTCGATCAGTTCGCCCATCAGCGGGATCAGGCTTTCACCGCCTTCGAGAGAAAAACGTTTCTGGCCGACGTATTTGGCATGCAGGTACCGCTCGATGCCCTCCGCCGCCGTCAGGCGCTGTAACAGCCAGCGCTGTTTTTCCTCCCCCACATCCGGATGCGCCTGCACACTCTCCAGTTGCTGCTGTATCCAGCGCTTTTCCACCGTTTCGGAAATGTGCATGTATTCCGCGCCGATGGTCTCGCAGTAGGTGCGATTCAGCGCAGCCAGTATATTTTTCAGGGTAACTTCTTCCGGGCCAACCAGCGAGCCGGTACGAAACACTGTAGCGAGATCTTTTTCCGACAGTTCATGGTAAGCCAGTTCCAGCTCGCTCACCCGTTCCGGGTCCGTGCGCCGCAGTGGATCTGTCTTTGCAAAGCGGTGACCGAGGAAACGATAGGCGTTGATCAGCTGCAGTACGCGCACCTGCTTGCGTTCCTGCGTCAGGTGCTCGCCGGTTACGCGCGCCATGTGATGACCGCGCGAGCGACCGGTCAGGCGGGAAAACTCCTCGCGCAGTTCGGAATGAAAAGCGGCGTCGACGGCAACGCCATTGACCTGGGGCAATGCCTTGAAAAATTCCCGCCAGGTTTGGGGTACCGATTCAGGGTCACGCTGCCAGGCTTCATACTGGGCTTCCAGCCATTCGCCATTGCCACCGTCCAGCAGGGAGGACTGTTGCAACACATTCATAAATGGCTTGCCCATGGCTGGCGGCTCCTGCCGGTATGGTTTTCCACAAGATTCGGCGAGAGCCGATTCCTTTAATATATAGACGGTATCGTTTCAGGCTCGGATTACTTTAGACAGGTGGAAAATACAGTTGTTTAAGCGCCCTGTATACGGGGTGCCCCGGCAGCCTTGCATGACAACGCTGAATCCCACCCGCGGCCGGCCTTCAGGCATTAAAAAAGGCTGCCCGCGGGCAGCCTTTTTCGGGTTACTGCGGTGAACTACTGGCTGTTGCTGACGATATGGTCAATTGCAGCCATCAGCTCGTCGTTGCTGCAGTCCATGCACAGACCCATGGGCGGCATGGCGTTCAGGCCGTTGGTGGCATTTGCCATCAACGCGTCCTTACCGGCTGCGATACGTGGCGCCCAGGCAGCGGCATCCCCGAGTCTTCGGCGCACCGGCGGCACCGGTTGCATGACAGGACATGCACTTGGTGTTGTAGACGGTTTCGCCCGAGCGTGGTTCAGCCGGCGCAGCAGCAGCCACTTGCTCAGCTGGTGCCATTTCAGGCGCAGACTCACCGGCGACGTAGACACTGCCGACCGGCTTGATGTTAGCAACCACGACCTCTTCCGGTTTGTACTCGGCGACTTCGGACGTCAGGTTACTGGCGAGGACAATCAGAATCACACAACCTACGGCCAGTGCGCCCATGATGTAAAAAAATGTGCTGTAAAAACTCTTGTCGTCGCTCACGGTAATCTCCTGATTGATCTGCTCAAACCGGCCGCGTATGGCCGGGAAAGCCCGCGATTATACTGGAAAGGGCCAAGGCGTAAAATTCCCCGCCAAGCAGCCATAATCCACCCTGCCCGCCATAGACCTGTCATGACGCAGACGTTATCCTAGCGGTCTGCCTGCCGGTCTGTACGATTCCGCTCGAATGTCACCGGCGGGCACAAAAAGCGCCCGTAGCTCAGCTGGATAGAGTACCGGCTTCCGAAGCCGGGTGTCACAGGTTCGAATCCTGTCGGGCGCGCCAGAACAACGATTCTTCGAACTTTATGTTCGGAGAATCAACTGCTACGCCCGACAGGAGGCGAACCTGTGAAACAGGTTTGACGAGCCATCGAAAGATGGCGACGAACGTCGTCGCGCAGCGACGGCGGCCCCGAAGGGGTAAGGCCCGGCGGGCCGAATTATCCTGTCGGGCGCGCCAGAACAACGATTCTTCGAACTTTATGTTCGGAGAATCAACCGTTAGGCAAGACAGGTAGCGAACACACCCTGCCTGTCACCTGACCTACACATAAGGTATCCAGTATGAACCTTGACCGCGTCCCGTCCGGCAGCAATGTCCCCGATGACATCAATGTCATTATCGAGATCCCGGCCCACAGCGACCCGGTCAAGTACGAGGTCGACAAGGCCACCGGCGCCATGTTCGTCGACCGGTTTATGGCCACCTGTATGCACTACCCCTGTAATTACGGCTATATCCCGCACACCCTGTCAGAGGACGGTGACCCTGTCGATGTGCTGGTCGTCACACCGGTGCCACTGATCAGCGGCTCAGTCATCCAGTGCCGGCCCGTCAGCGTGCTGAAAATGACCGACGAAGCCGGACCCGATGGCAAGGTCCTCGCGGTACCCGTCGACAGGTTGTCCACGCATTACCGGCATGTCGAGTCCATGGACGAACTCCCTCCCGAGTTGCTGTCCTCCATTGCCCACTTCTTCGAGCACTACAAGGACCTCGAACCCAACAAGTGGGTGAAAATAGACGGCTGGGATGGCATCGACGCCGCGCGCACGGAAATCCTTACCAGCATCCAGCGTTTCAAGGATGCCCCGATCAAACCGAACTTCTAGCATGTTCAGCCGCCGGCTGAACGTTCGCGCATGCGATGCGCTCCTACAATGCATGCCCTTGGGCGAGATAGGCCTGGCATGGACTTCGTAATATATTTCTGAGAAGCGCTGTAGGAGCGCATCGCATGCGCGATTATTTACACCCCCATAGACGCTCACAGCGCGCCCACTCCATGTGCCAATACATCACAACATATTGATTTTTATGTATTTATAACGACTCTAAATATATATGCTTGACCATATATATGTTTAAACATATATTTACGGCATGACCATCAACCCGGACACCCTGTTCCGCATGCTCGCCGACCCGACCCGGTTGCGCGTACTGCTGCTACTCACCGCCGAAGACGAACTGTGCGTATGTGAACTGACCCACGCACTGGCGCTGTCGCAACCCAAGATCTCACGCCACCTGGCACACCTGCGTGAATCCGGACTACTGGAATCGCGCCGGGCCGGCCTGTGGATGTACTACCGTCTCAACCCGGCGCTACCCGAGTGGGCGCTGTCCATTCTTCAGCAGACGCTGTCCGGCAACCGGGAGGTTGCACCGTTCAGCACCGACCACCATGCCCTCGGGGACATGCCGAACCGTCCCGGCGCTGCCTGCTGCGCCTGATTGATCGAACCCGGAGATACACCATGAGTCGTTTACACGTACATATCGCGGTCGATGATATCGAGCACAACATCCGTTTCTATTCCGCCATGTTTGGCGCCGAACCCACCGTCATCAAGGATGACTACGCCAAGTGGGACCTGGCCGATCCGGCGGTTAATTTTGCAATCTCCACGCGGACACGCAAAACGGGGCTCGACCATATCGGCATACAGGCGAACAGCGCGGCGGAACTGGATGCATTGCAGGCCCGGCTGGATGCCGCCGGGATTGCCGGTCGCGAGCAGTCAAATGCGGCCTGCTGTTATGCACGTTCCGACAAATACTGGAGCCTCGATCCGCAGGGCATTGCCTGGGAGGCATTTCCACACGCTGGACAGCATTCCAACCTTCAACGAATCCGCTGACGATACTCCCGCACAGGGCTGCTGCGTCCCGACGCTCGAAAAGACCGGGTGTTGCTCATGAACATCCTGTTCCTGTGTACCGGTAATTCCTGTCGCTCGCAAATGGCGGAAGGCTGGGCGCGTGCCCTGGCAAACGAAAACGTAACAATCCAGTCCGCCGGCATCGAGGCGCATGGCAAGAACCCGCGCGCAATTGCGGTGATGGCTGAAGCCGGCATCGATATCTCGGCACAGGAATCGACGCGTGTTGATGATGCCATGCTGCAGGCGGCCGACCTTGTGATTACCGTCTGCGGGCATGCCGACGAACATTGCCCGGCATTACCGCCGGCTACCTCGAAAGAACACTGGCCACTGGAAGATCCGGCCAGGGCAAGCGGGCCCGAAGACGAAATCATGAATGTATTCCGCGCCAGCCGCGACGATATCAAGCAGCGTGTTAGCCATTTACTGCAGCGCATCAAACAGCAGGAAAGACCATGAGCGTACAGTGTGAAACGGGTGCAAAGCGCGCTGCCGGCAGCGGGATGGGCGTGTTCGAACGTTACCTGACCCTGTGGGTGGCGTTGTGCATCCTGGCCGGCATTTTCCTCGGACACTTTTTCAATAACACCTTTCAGGCTGTTGGCAGGCTCGAGATTGCGCAGGTCAACCTGCCTGTTGCGGTGCTGGTCTGGTTAATGATCATTCCCATGCTGCTCAAGGTCGACCTGCACGCGCTCAGGGGTGTGCGGGCGTACTGGCGTGGCGTCGGTGTAACGCTGTTCGTTAACTGGGCAGTCAAGCCGTTTTCCATGGCCTTGCTGGGCTGGCTGTTCATCGGCTGGTTGTTCCGACCCTGGCTGCCGGCGGAACAGATCGACAGTTACATCGCCGGGCTCATTATTCTTGCCGCCGCACCCTGCACGGCCATGGTGTTTGTCTGGAGTCACCTGACGAACGGCGAACCGCACTACACCCTGTCGCAAGTGGCACTGAATGACGTCATTATGATCGTTGCGTTCGCGCCCATTGTCGGCCTGTTGCTCGGCCTGTCTGCGATCACGGTACCGTGGGATACGCTGCTGTTGTCGGTACTGGTGTATATCGTTATCCCGCTGCTGATCGCCAATCTCTGGCGCAATGCACTGCTTAAGGGTGAACACGGCGCGCAGCGCCTGCAACGGGTACTTGATCGCCTGCATCCCGTCTCGCTCGCCGCTCTGCTTGCCACACTGGTACTGTTGTTCGGTTTCCAGGGCGAACAGATCATCAATCAGCCGCTGATCATCGCCCTGCTGGCGGTGCCGATCCTGATACAGGTGTTCTTTAATTCCGGGCTGGCCTACCTGCTTAACCGCGCCGTGCGCTCACCGCATTGCATCGCCGGCCCGTCGGCACTGATCGGCGCCAGCAACTTCTTCGAACTGGCGGTTGCCACCGCCATCGCCCTGTTCGGCTTCGAGTCCGGCGCGGCGCTTGCCACGGTTGTCGGGGTACTGATCGAGGTACCGGTCATGCTGCTGGCGGTCGGCGTTATCAACCGCACACGCGGCTGGTACGAGCGTCCAGCCGGCATCCCCAGCTATGCTGAATGCTGTCCGGACGATCGCGTGGAGCCTGCCCCGCCTCCCCACCACTGACCCGCCGGGAGTAACCGGCCCCACCGGTGCGGAACCGGACTACCCGGCCTGCGGTCGAAACCAGTAATGACCGTGATCAGGCCGTGATATTTTCGGGCTATCCTGACTGATAACAACGCCATGAAGACAATACGTACCGTGCAAAAAAAGATACTGCTGGTCGAGGACAATGCCGAGATCGCCCACCTGGTGATACTGCACCTCAATGATGCCGGCATGCACGTTACCCATGCAGACGACGGCAATGACGGCCTGCAGCTTGCACTCAAACAATCATTCGACCTCGTCATTCTCGACCTGATGCTGCCCGGCATCGACGGCACGGAAATCTGCCGCGCCATTCGCAACAGCGACAACTACACCCCGGTCATGATGCTGACCGCACGCAGCTCGGAACTCGATCGCGTGCTCGGGCTGGAGATCGGCGCCGACGATTACATCAGCAAGCCGTTCAGCATTCGGGAACTGGTCGCCAGGGTAAAAGCACTGTTGCGCCGGGTAGACTCGTATAACAGCCGGTCTGCAGACGAACCACCGCAGGCATTGCGGCTCGGCGAACTGGAAATCGACCCGATGACACGTGCCGTGCGACTGAACGAACGGTCAGTCGATTTGACAGCGCGCGAGTTTGACTTGCTCTGGCACTTCGCCAGCCACCCCGGCCGGGTATTCACGCGTGGCCAGCTGCTCGACTAGCGTGTGGGGATACGGTCACGAAGGCTATGAACATACAGTCAACTCTCACATCAACCGCCTGCGCTCGAAAATTGAACACGACCCGTCCAGTCCGCAATATGTTTTGACCGTCTGGGGTGTCGGCTACCGGTTTGCCGAACAGGTAACCCACGCGCACGCGAACTGAAGCAGAATGACGCTATACACCAAACTCGCCGTCACCCTGTTTGTACTGCTGGTCCTGTTCGGGCTGTTTATCGTACACATGATGCGTGCCGGCAATGAAATGTATCAACAGGAAGTTGCGCAAAAGCTTAATGCCGACCTGGCTGCCTATATCGTCAAAGAGCAACCGTTAATCAGCGACGACACGGTCAACCGCGACGCGCTCGAGCACCTGTTTCACATGCTGATGGTGGTCAACCCGAGTATCGAACTCTACCTGCTGGACCCGGACGGTAAAATTATCGACCACGCCGCACCCGCAGAACGGGTCAAACGCAGCCACGTGGACCTGCAACCGGTCCGAGCAGTTCCTGTCAGGCGACGCCATGTTTCCGCTGTCCGGCGACGACCCGCGCGACACGCAACGTGCCAAGGTATTTTCCGCCGCGCGGATTCCTGCCAGCGGTCCGCTACAGGGCTATCTGTATATCATCCTCGGCGGCGAGCACTATGCTGGCATGGTCGAATTGCTGCGCGACAGTTACATTTTCCGCAGTAGCAGCCAGGTCCTGCTCGCCGCGCTGATTATCGCGCTGCTGGCCGGCCTGCTGGTCTTTGCCCTGCTGACACAAAGACTGCGGCGCCTGACACAGGACATTCGGGCGTATTCCGAGCCTGAAAAACCCGCGCACACCGCACAGGCTGATACGCCGGCTGGTGGCGATGAAATCGTTCGCCTGGAACAGGCCTACCGGCAAATGGCCACGCGCATTGACCAGCAGTTACAGGAACTGCAACAGACGGACAACCTGCGTCGCGAACTGGTGGCGAATATCTCGCACGACCTGCGTACACCGCTGACGACCCTGCAGGGTTACCTGGAAACGCTCGCCCTCAAGAACCCTGCATTGTCCGAGGCTGACCGGAAACAATATCTGCACACGGCTATACGCCATTGCAATCACCTGACCGAACTGGTCGACGAACTGTTCGAGCTTGCCCGGCTCGACTCATGCGACCACATCAGTTACTCGGAACCGTTTTCATTGTCTGAACTGGTCCAGGACATGGTGCAGAAATACCGTCTGAAGGCCGGCGAAAGGGGCATTAACCTGGCCATCGAAACCGGCGATGCCGCGCCCATGGTGTACGGGGACATCGGTATGCTGGAGCGCGTGCTCGAAAACCTGATCGACAACGCCTTGCGCCATACCGCCGACAAAGGCCGCGTCAGCGTCACACTCAACCCGCAGGGCGATCACGTCACGGTCAGGGTAACGGACACCGGCTGCGGCATCCCGGCAGACAAGTTGAAACATGTCTTCGACCGTTTTTACCGGGCCGGCAACAGCCTGCCTGACAATGGTCAACATGCCGGCCTGGGGCTGGCTATCGCACGGCGCATTGTCGAACTGCACGGCAGTCATATAGAAGTTTCGAGCGAAGAAGGCAAAGGTACCGAATTCTCGTTCAGCATTACTGCAGTTGCAGCCTGACGCTCCCGCCTCTAAATACCCCGCGTGACACAATCGTGATGTTTCCGTGATTCTAATGTGATGCCATGTCACTACCCTGTTGTTGTCCGGCAACCGGATAAAACAATCAGAGTACTAACAGGAGATCACACATGAAATACTGGAAACGAATCACCGGGGCATTACTCATAACATTGCCCGTCACGTTTTCCTCAAACCTGCTTGCCAGCGGCAATGACAGGGCATTCGAAGTCACGATTACCAACATCACGAAGGGCGAAATCTTTACACCGATCATGGTTGCCTCGCACGGCCATGGCGTCAAACTTTTCAGCCTCGGTGAGCCGGCAGACCCGGCGCTGGAGATGCTGGCCGAGGGTGGCGATACCGCACCACTGAGTGAACAGCTGACAGAAGCAGGCGCGCTTGATGTCACCACGACCGGCGACGTGTTGCTGCCGGGTCACTCCGTCACCGTACACGTACGGACAAACAGTCGGCATAACCGCGTCAGCGTTGCCGCCATGCTGGTGCCGAGTAACGATGCGTTTTTTGCCGTCAATGGTGTAAAGGGTCCGCGTCACAAGCACGGCAAGACCGTATTTTCGTCCGCCTATGATGCCGGCACCGAAACCAATGATGAAATGTGTGTCAGCATCCCGGGCCCGCCATTCCTCTGTAACGGTGAAGGCTACAATACTGCAAGCGGTGAAGGTTACGTTTACATTCACCCGGGCATACACGGTATCGCCGACCTGAGTGCAACGGATCTTGACTGGAACAACCCGGTCGCAAAAATAAAAATCAGGCACGTCCGCTACGACGACTGATTGTTACATGCCGGCGGCGGGGCGCTCTGCCCCGCCGCGCAAGCTGGCTATTCCCGCATATTTGTTTAAATCCGCCTGTACCCGAAAACAAACTCCTGACCTCAGCACAACACTGGCAGGTGTGCGTACTTTACAAAACATTTACGTTGATGCAGCATGTGCGCCCTCACTAACGCACGTAAAGCAGCCATGCCAAGACTCAACACTCCGTTACTCGCCGTTCTACTCACGGTTCTCACGCCATTTTCCACCGTCCAGGCCGCCCCGTCCGGTGCAGATCTGTTCGCCACACACTGTGTGGCCTGTCATGGCGCCAGCGGTGAGCCGGACCCGAACAACCCCGCACTCGCCGGATTCGACCCGCTGCCCGCCAATTTCGCCGACGCCCTGTTCAACAGCCGCGAGCCTGGCGCCGACTGGCTGCTGGTGGTCGAGTATGGCGGATATGCCATGGGCCTGTCCGAACAGATGCCGGCCTTCGGCGACGTGCTGAGCCCGGAAGAAATCACTGCCGTGGTCCGTCATGCCAAGGGCCTGGCCGATACCCGCGACTACCCGCCGGGTGAATTCAACTACCCGCTCGGCATCCGCACCAAGAAGGCCTTTCCGGAAGACGAGATCGTGCTGAAGACGCGCATAACCGGCCAGGATGGTGATGATTCGGTGCGCAACGTTATTGAGCTTGAGAAGCGGATCGGTAAACGCGGGCAGGCGATCGTGGAAGTCGCACACAAGTCAGAGAGTGGACATGACATCATCGAAGAGGCCGAACTGGGTTTCAAGTACGTGCTGGACTGGGACCTTGAACAGCAATACATCATTTCAACCGGGCTGGTTGCGGCTTTCCCGGTCAAGGACCGGTCTGAATCGGATGTACTCATCCCCATGATTATGGGCGCACGCGCCCTGTCTGACGATGTGCTTGCACAGGCCAGCGCGCGCCTGAAGCTGCCGTTCGACAAGACAGCGGATGGTGAAGCGGAAATTGCCGGCGTTGTCCACTGGATGCTGCCGACGTTTCCACGCGGTGTATTTCCGGGCCTGGAAGTCGTTGCCAGCATACCCTTCGATAATAACGGCACTGATCGTGTGAAATGGTCGGTATTACCACAAGCTCGCATAGGCTTGACGCGCGGCGGTCATGTCGCGCTGAACCTCGGTGCGGAAATACCGCTCAGTGACCAGTCCTGGGACGTGCGCGGTTACATCTATTTACTTTGGGACTTCGCCGACGGTTCGTTCTTCAAGGGTTGGTAACAGGGCTGCACGGTTGCCAGTAAATGTTCCGGGCGGGACAGGCAGGTGCGCAGGCATACAGTAAATCGCGCCTGGCCGCTCCCGGCTTCCTGCCTCCCGCGGCACTTGAACTTGGCCCAGGCCAGCTTCTCGACACGGGCTATGCCCGTAGTAATGACCTCACCTCCTCCATGTACATCGCAAGGCGCTCCTACGGATTGTTAACCTCGCTCTCTGTATCTTCATCCCTGAATGCTTCTACCCAGTAGGGTTCGGCCTCGCAGGTGCAACAATCGCACCACACCGGCACATCGGCATGCATACTGAGACTGTCACCTTTTCTATTCGCTGTCCCGGATGACACCTGTTCACCGGTTTTGTGTTCTGTTTCAGATTTCACTTTTTACCCCTCTTTCACGCCGGCAAACAAGCTATCAATGATCGGGCAGTTATCAACCCGGTAAGGTATTAGAGTAGTCCATAGATACCGTATATGGGCTATAAAATGACAGGAACCTCACTGGAATGCCGCCCCATGGCGCCCCTGGCCGTTGAACTGTTTAATAGACGGACAGTCAATAATCCGTGTAATTTGCCGTTATCCCGATTAATACCTTGATAAACGCAATAAAACAGGTCTACCCTTAGATAATCATGCAGAGTCGGAAATACAAATGGTTGCAGGCCCTGATCGTACTGGCGCTGGTCATTGCGCCGCTACGTGCCGGCTTCGCCATGCCGACCAGCACCGTCAGCGATGCCCAGCCACACTGCGCCGACATGGCCATGCCGGCTACTGATATGCAGACCGAAGTTGACGCTGACAACGGCCATGCATGCGAGCATGGCTGTAATGGCGACTGCTGTGACGATAACTGCAACACCTGTGCACACAGTGTCATCAGCCTGCCGACCGGCAGTGTGCTGCCCCTGTACAATCACGACACGCGTCAGTTCACGCCCGTGTCATCCCGCTTCCCGCACCGCACACGTATACCACCCCTGCGACCACCCGCTTCTCTGTAGCCCAAGCTGTTCATGCATGCCTGCTGCCCGTATCGGCAGCAACATGGCTGCGTGATGTCACCCTGTTTTCATGGCTATGGAGAATCATCATGTTTTTTACCCGGAATCCTGTCCGGTCGGTACGCATACTCGCTGCGCGGAGTACACGCTTCGCCTGCAACAACGGTAAGCCACTGACTGGAACTGTTCTCGCACAGCATGCAATCGCGCTGGTATTTGCCGTGCTTGCCGCCGGTAATGTGCAGGCTGACACGACCCTGACCCTGGCGGCGGTCGAACAGCTGGCACTGGCTGACGACCCGGCCGTGGGTGCACTGGCGTCCCGCGCACAGGCCCTGCAGGAGGCAGCAGTTGCCGACGGCCAGCTGCCTGACCCGAAGCTGCGCACCGGCCTTTACAATCTGCCGCTTGATGACTTCGATGCCAGCCGGGAACCGACCACGCAATTGCGTCTCGGCCTGGTACAGACCTTTCCGCGCGGCGACACACTCCGCTATAAACAGCAGCAGGGCGAATGGATGGCCAGCGCCGGCCAGGCAAGAACCGAGGTTGAACAACGCAAGCTGTTGCGCGATGTTCGCAACAGCTTCCTGGAACTCTACTACCAGATGCAGGCGGAACAGGTCATCAGGAAAACACGCGCGCTGTTTGCGCAACTGGTCGACATCACCCAGGCACACTATGCAACCGGCCGCGTCAGCCAACAGGATGTATTGCGCGCATCACTGGAACTGTCGCGGCTGGATGACCGTGCCACGCGCATTCGCAACGAAGCCGACCGGGCACGTGCCACACTCGGTAAATGGCTCGGTGAGAATGCGTCGCTGCCGATTGCCGACAGTTTTCCGCAACTGCCGGCACTTCTCGACCGCGAGACCATCGGTGCCGCACTTGCGGAACACCCGCTTATCCGTGCGGAAACCGCCACACTCGAGGCCAGCAACCGGAACATCCGCATCGCCCGCGAGCAATACAAACCCGGCTGGAGTGCCGGCCTGGAGTACCGCAAGCGTTTTGGTGATGACCCGAACGGCAGCGAGCGGTCCGACATGATGGCCGCCATGTTCACCGTGGACCTGCCGCTGTTCCCGAAGCAGCGACAGGACAAGCGACTGTCCGCCAGTATCCGGCAGGCCGAGTCGGCGCAATTTACGCGCGAAGACAAACTGCGCGAGCTGCAACGCATGCTGGATACGGACTACGCCAACTGGCAGCGACTGGGCGAGCGTGCCGCAATCTATCAATCGCAATTACTGAAAGAGTCCAACGCCAATACGCAGGCCTCGCTGAATGCCTACCAGAGTGGCGTCACCGAGTTCACCACCCTGATGCGCGCGCGCATCACTGACCTCGATGTCCGCCTGGATAGTATGCGCATTCGCGTGGACCGCTCTAAATCACAGGCCAATCTGCTGTACCTCGCCGGAGAAAATCAATGAACATGCCCAATCTTAAATCCTGCCTGGCCGGCTGCCTGCTGACTGTATTGCTTGCGCCGCCGTCCGTCATGGCGGCAGCCGATGACGGGAAAGAGATCCTCTACTGGGTCGCACCCATGGACGCCAACTACCGGCGCGACAAGCCGGGCAAATCACCGATGGGCATGGAGCTGGTGCCGGTGTATGCCGATGCAGCCGGCAGCGACGGCGGCGGCATCACGATCGCACCCGAGGTCGTGCAAAACCTGGGTGTGCGCACCGCGGTCGTCGAACGTACCCGCCTGTGGCGCGGTATCGATACCGTCGGCTACGTCGATTACGACGAATCGAAGGTCAGTCATATCCACCTGCGCACCGAAGGCTGGATTGAAAATCTTGCCGTGGAATCCGAGGGCGAACGCGTGACACAGGGTCAACGCCTGTTCGATTTGTATTCACCGGCACTGGTCAACGCCCAGGAAGAATTCGTGCAGGCGCTGAAGCTGGGTAACACCGGCCTGGTACGTGCCTCGCGCAGCCGCCTGAGCGCACTCGGTGTTCCGGCCGGCCTGGTAAAACAGCTGGAAAAGGACCGCAAACCGCAACAGACGATACCCGTTTATGCGCCACAGGATGGCGTGGTTGCAGACATGTCGGTCCGTGAAGGCATGTTCGTTAAACCGTCGAACAACATCATGAGTCTCGCCGATCTTTCCAGCGTGTGGTTGCTGGCGGAAATCTTCGAGCGCCAGGCCGACTGGGTCGCTGTCGGCCAGCCGGCCGAGGTCAGCCTGGCCTTTCTGCCGGGGCGCACCTGGGAGGGAACCGTTGAATATATCTATCCCAGTCTCGATCCGAAAACCCGCGCCCTGAAAGCACGACTGCGCTTTCCCAACGAAGGTGAATCACTGAAGCCAAACATGTATGCCAATGTAAAGATCTATGGCGGTCCGAAAAATGACGTACTGGCAATACCGGTCGAGGCACTGATACGTACCGGTCGTGAAGAACGCGTTGTCATTGCAGTTGGTGAAGGTCGTTTTGAGTCGCGCATGGTGCGGGCCGGCATAGAAAGTGGTGAATGGATTGAAATCATTGAAGGCATCGAAGCCGGTGAGAAGATCGTTGTTTCCGGTCAGTTCCTGATCGATTCAGAGGCCAGCCTGAAAGCCAGCATGCAACGCATGCAAGCGCCTGCAAGGCCGGCTGAGGACATGGCGAAATGATTACGCACATTATTGACTGGTCACTGCGTAACCGCTTCATGGTTATTCTGCTGACGGTCATCCTGACCGGCTGGGGTATCTACGCCGTAAAAAACACACCGCTGGATGCCATCCCGGACCTCTCGGATGTACAGGTCATTATCAAGACGACGTTTCCCGGCCAGGCACCGCAGGTCGTCGAGGACCAGGTCACCTACCCGCTGACCACTGCGATGCTGTCGGTACCGAAGGCCGTCACGGTACGCGGTTATTCCTTTTTCGGCGATTCCTATGTCTATATCATTTTCGAGGACGGCACCGATCCCTACTGGGCACGCTCGCGTGTGCTGGAATACCTCAGCCAGGCAAGTAGCAAGCTGCCCATTGATGCACGCCCCGAACTGGGGCCGGATGCAACCGGTGTCGGCTGGGTATATGAGTACGCACTGGTCGATCGCACCGGGCAGCATGACCTCTCGCAGCTGCGCAGCCTGCAGGACTGGTTCCTGAAGTACGAGCTGCAAACGGTACACGGCGTCTCCGAGGTTGCGACCATCGGCGGCATGGTCAAGCAGTACCAGGTGGTACTGGACCCGGACAAGTTACGTGCCTTCAACCTGCCGCTGGCAACCATCAGAAACGCCATCATGCGCGGCAACCAGGAGACCGGCGGTTCGGTGATCGAAATGGCCGAGGCCGAGTACATGGTGCGCGCAACCGGTTACGTGGATTCGCTGGATGACCTGCGGAACATCCCGCTCGGCGTGAATGAGCGCGGCACCCCTATCTTGCTGAACGATGTCGCCGATATACGCATTGGCCCGCAATTGCGCCGCGGCATCGCAGAGCTGGACGGCGAAGGTGAGGTTGTCGGCGGTGTCATCGTCATGCGCTTTGGTGAAAATGCCCTGCGCACCATCGATGGCGTCAAGGCAAAACTGGCGCAACTGGCCAGCGGACTGCCGAGTGGTGTGGAAATCATCGAGACCTACGACCGTTCAGCCCTGATTGAACGCGCCGTCGATACGCTTAATGGCAAGTTGCTGGAAGAATTTATCGTCGTCGCGCTGGTCTGCGCGCTGTTCCTGTTTCACCTGCGTTCGGCACTGGTCATCATAATCTCGCTACCCGTTGGCATCCTCATTGCGTTCATTGTCATGGAGCGCATGGGCATCAATGCCAACATCATGTCGCTCGGCGGCATCGCTATTGCCATCGGTGCAATGGTAGATGCGGCCATTGTCATGATCGAGAATGTGCACAAGCACCTGGAACAAACCGCGATCACCGATGACAACCGCTGGCAGATCATGCGCCAGGCCGCCAACGAAGTCGGTCCGCCACTGTTCTTCTCGCTACTGATCATCACGCTCAGCTTTCTGCCGGTGTTTACCCTGGAAGCGCAGGAAGGACGACTGTTCGCGCCACTGGCCTTTACCAAGACCTTTGCCATGGCGGGTGCGGCGATACTGTCCATCACACTGGTACCGGTACTGATGGGTTATTTCATCCGCGGACACATTACCCCGGAGAAAAAGAATCCGATCAACCGGATCCTGATTGCAGGTTACCGGCCACTCATCCAGGTGGTGCTGAAGTCACCAAAAATGGTGCTGCTCATAGCCGCGCTAATCGTCGTGGTCGGACTATGGCCACTGTCACAGCTGGGTTCTGAATTCATGCCGGACCTGGATGAAGGCGATCTGCTCTACATGCCAAGCACCTTCCCGGCCATTTCGATCGGCAAGGCGCAGGAACTGTTGCAACAGACAGACAAGCTGATCAAAACGGTGCCGGAGGTCAAGCGTGTATTCGGCAAGATCGGCCGCGCCGAGACTGCCACCGACCCGGCGCCCCTGACCATGATCGAGACCACCATCCAGCTCAAACCACGTGACGAGTGGCGCGCGGGCATGACGCTGGACAAGCTCAAGCAGGAACTGAACGCTCGCGTGCAGTTTCCCGGCCTGACCAATGCCTGGGTGATGCCGATCAAGAACCGCATCGACATGCTGGCCACCGGTATCAAGACACCGGTCGGCGTCAAGGTGGCCGGTCCCAGCCTTACCGAAATCCAGGCGATCGGCAAACGCATCGAGGAAGTCCTCAAGCCGGTTGCCGGCACGGCGTCTGTTTATTCCGAACGGGTGGCCGGCGGACGTTACGTGACGGTGGACATCAAACGCCTGGCCGCCGCCCGCTTTGCACTTAATATCGCGGATGTGCAGGAGGTTGTACGTACCGCGCTCGGCGGCATGCAGGTGGCACAGACCGTCGAGGGACTGGAGCGTTACCCGATCAACATCCGTTACCCGCGCGATGTGCGTGACTCGCTGGAGAAACTGCGCAACCTGCCCATCGTCACACCGACCGGCGCGCGCATCCCGCTGGCCGAAGTGGCTGACATCCGTATCGATTCCGGTCCCGGACTCATCAAGACAGAAAACGCGCGACTGAACGGCTGGATTTATGTCGACATCGAGGGACGCGATATCGGCTCCTATGTGGTCGAGGCGCAGCGCGTGGTAGCGGAGCAGGTTGCCCTGCCGGCCGGTTACTCGGTGGCCTGGTCCGGCCAGTACGAGTACATGGTGCGCGCGAAGGAACGCCTCGCGCTGGTGGTGCCGGTCACACTGGTGATCATCGTCCTGCTGCTGTACCTGAACTTCCGCAAGCTGTCCGAGGTACTGATCATCATGGGCACGCTGCCGCTGGCCTCTGTGGGCGGCTTCTGGCTGTTATACCTGCTGGGCTACAACCTGTCGGTCGCCGTCGGCGTCGGCTTCATCGCACTGTCCGGCGTCGCCGTTGAGATCGGCGTGATCATGCTGGTGTATCTTAACCAGGCATTAGGACGCCAGCAGGATGCTGCCGATCGTGCCGGCAGACAACTGACTGGCGAGGATATTCGCAGCGCGGTAATCGACGGCGCGCTACTGCGCGTGCGACCCATCATGATGACGGTCACGGCCATCATTGCCGGCCTGCTGCCCATCATGCTGGGCGGCGGCACGGGCTCCGAGGTCATGCGACGTATTGCTGCGCCCATGGTGGGCGGCATGATCAGTGCTACATTATTAACATTGGTGGTCATTCCCGCCGTCTTCCTGCTGTGGAAGCGGCATGCGATCGGAAGCAACCATGAAGACTCATGATAAGACAAAGATGCACTGCTTGACCCTGTCTGTGGCATGTCGGTAACACCGGCCAGTGAACATCACTACGCCCATAACAAAACCGACTACTATTTCTGCAGCAGCGGTTGCCGGGAGAAATTCGCCGCCGACCCCGGACACTACCTGGAACCATCGAAACCGGCGCCCGCAGCAGCCGGTATCGAAAGCCTCGCGCACATCTGCCCCATGTGTCCCGAAGTCCGGCAAACCGGACCGGGCGCCTGCCCGAGCTGCGGCATGGCGCTGGAACCGGAAGTCATACAGGCCCCGGTAACGCGCACGGAATATACCTGCCCCATGCACCCGGAAATTGTCCAGGACCAACCCGGCAACTGCCCCAAGTGCGGCATGGCGCTGGAACCACGCACCCTCGCCGTTGAAGAAAAGAATGCAGAGTTGATCGACATGAGCCGGCGCTTTTGGGTCAGCCTGGTACTGGCCGTGCCGGTTTTTATCCTGGCGATGCTGGCAGACATGATGCCCGACTGGTTACCGTCGGGCCTGTCAATGCGTACCGTGCAGTGGATCGAGTTTGCACTCGCCACCCCGGTGGTGCTCTGGGGCGGCTGGCCGTTCTTCGTGCGTGGTGTGCAATCGGTCATCAGCTGGAACCTGAACATGTTCACCCTGATCGGCCTGGGCGTCTCTGTTGCCTGGGGCTACAGTATTGTCGCACTGCTGTTTCCCCACCTGTTTCCGGCCACCATGCAACATGCGGACGGCACTGTTTCGGTGTACTTCGAAGCCGCGGCTGTCATCACTGTACTGGTACTGCTCGGACAGGTACTGGAACTGCGCGCCCGCAGCCAAACCAATACAGCAATAAAACTGCTGCTCGGACTGGCGCCCAACAGCGCCAGGATTGTGCGTGATGACGGACGCGAGGAAGACATACCGCTGGAGCAGGTGATGCCCGGTGACATCCTGCGCATACGCCCGGGCGAGAAAGTGCCGGTGGACGGTATTGTGACCGATGGCAACAGTGCCGTGGATGAATCCATGGTGACCGGTGAGCCAATACCGGTTGAAAAAATAACCGGGGAAAAACTGATTGGCGCGACGCTCAATGGTACCGGCAGCCTGTTGATGCGTGCCGAGAAGGTCGGTGCCGATACCCTGCTCGCACAAATCGTGCGTATGGTTGGCGAGGCGCAGCGCTCGCGCGCACCGATTCAGAAACTGGCGGACATCGTTGCCGGTTATTTTGTACCGGCGGTCGTGGGCATCGCCGTGATTGCATTTATCGTCTGGGGGCTGTGGGGACCGGAACCACGACTGGCGCATGCCGTCATCAATGCCGTGGCCGTCCTGATCATCGCCTGCCCCTGCGCACTCGGACTGGCCACGCCCATGTCGATCATGGTCGGCACCGGCAAGGGTGCGTCCCTTGGCGTGCTGATCAAGAACGCCGAGGCGCTGGAGATCATGGAGAAGGTCGACACACTGGTGGTCGACAAGACCGGCACACTCACCGAAGGCAAGCCCAGGCTGGTCGCGGTACATGCCGGTAATGGCTTTGCGGAAGACGAGGTGTTGCAACTGGCAGCCACGCTCGAACGTGCCAGCGAGCACCCGCTGGCCGCGGCCATCGTCCAGGGGGCACAGGAACGCGGCATAACCCTGGGCCAGACAAATGATTTCGCCTCCGTGACCGGCAAGGGCGTAACCGGCACGGTCGCTGGACGCACGGTCGCGCTGGGTAACATCAAATTACTTGAAACGCTGGGTATCGACCCGGGCGATCTGTCGCAACAGGCAGAGATCGGACGCTCAGAGGGACAGACTGTCATGTTTGTGGCTATCGACGGCCGGATGGCCGGGCTGGTCGGCGTTGCCGATCCGATCAAGGACTCCACCTTTGCTGCCATCCGTGATTTGCATGCAGAGGGCGTCAAGGTCGTGATGCTGACCGGTGACAGCCGCACAACCGCACAGGCGGTTGCCGGCAAACTGCAGATCGACCGGGTGGAAGCGGACGTCCTGCCCGACCAGAAAGCGGATATCGTCAGGAAGTTGCAGGATGAGGGCCATGTGGTCGCCATGGCCGGTGACGGTATCAATGACGCCCCGGCGCTGGCACAGTCACATGTCGGCATCGCCATGGGCACCGGCACGGATGTGGCCATGGAAAGCGCCGGCGTAACCCTGGTCAAGGGTGACCTGCGCGGAATCGTGCGCGCACGCCGGCTGAGCCGTGCGGTGATGCGCAATATACGCGAGAACCTGTTCTTCGCCTTTATCTACAATTCGCTGGGGGTGCCGGTGGCGGCCGGCGTGCTGTATCCCGTGTTCGGCCTGCTGCTGTCGCCGATGCTGGCGGCGGCGGCCATGAGCTTCAGCTCGGTATCCGTGATCGCCAATTCCCTGCGGCTGCGTCACACTAAAATATAAGCGAAATTCTGATTTGTCGTCATTGCGAGCGTAACAATCAGGGCCGCTTTTTCAACTGCCACATAATCATCAGCAGGCTGACCACTATGATGCCTGCCCCGGCAAGCACCAGCGACTGTTTCACACTGCTGTAAAATTCACCCCGCATAAGTGGATGATCAGCCGGGAGTACGCCAAGCAGTAAAATCGTAATGCCGGTCAGCAGGATGCCGTCAGGCAGTGACTTTCCGGCAATCACGATGAAGGCGAGCGTCTGCAGCAACAACGCGCCGATGATTGCCAGGGTCGGATCCGGAACCAGAAAAAAACAGGCAATGGCCAGCGCCGATATCGTGTAGGCGTATTTACGTAAACCGTTTATCATTAATCATTCCAGCCGGGTACAATTCATTCTGCCAGAAAGGATATCGCAACCAGCCATGGTTGCAATATAAGGATAAAACATATTGGAACAGCTTCGCAGCTTCCTCGGCACACTGACATCCAGCATTCGTGACCTGCTGCCGATCGTGCTGGTGGTCGCCTTTTTCCAGCTGGTTGTCATCCAGCAACCGTTTCCGGACCTGGCCCGTGTGCTGACCGGCTGCCTGCTGGTGGTGCTCGGCCTGACATTTTTCATTCGTGGCCTGGAACAGGGCCTGTTTCCGATCGGTGAATCAATGGCCTATGCCTTTGCGCGCAAGGCCAGCCTGCCCTGGCTGCTGCTGTTTGCCTTCGCCCTCGGTTTCGGCACGACTATCGCGGAACCGGCCTTGACGGCGGTGGCTGCCGAGGCCGCGCGCATTGCGGCCGCTGGCGGCCATATTGCCAATAATGCCGACAGTATGGCGAACTATGCGCTTGGCCTGCGGATAACCGTTGCCCTGTCAGTCGGATTCGCCATCCTGACCGGCGTGTACCGCATCGTGCGCGGCTGGCCGATCCAGTACCTGATCATCAGCGGTTATATCGGTGTTGTCATCATGACGGTTTTTGCACCACCGGAAATTATCGGTATTGCCTATGATTCCGGTGGCGTCACCACCTCCACTGTCACCGTGCCGCTGGTTACCGCGCTGGGCGTGGGGCTGGCCGAAAGTATCAAGGGGCGCAATCCCATGATCGACGGTTTCGGCCTGATTGCCTTCGCTTCGCTGACACCGATGATCTTCGTCATGGCGTACGGGATGATTATCTGATGGAGCTGATCAAGCATCTGCTCAACACCGGGCTGTCGACCATCACCGATGTGTTGCCGATTGCCGCGATCATCTTCGGCTTCCAGCTGTTCGTGCTGCGCGAACGTATACCCAATCTGAAAAGCGTCCTTACCGGCTTTGTCTATGTACTGATCGGCCTGACACTGTTCCTGGTCGGCCTGGAGGAGGCGCTGTTTCCTGCCGGCAAACTGATGGCGCAACAATTAACCGACCCGGCATTCATTCGCGGATCAGTGGCCGCAGTGGGCGAGGCACTTCGATGGCAGGACTATGCCTGGGTGTACCTGTTCGCCGCCGCCATCGGTTTTTCCACGACCATCGCGGAACCCGCGCTGATCGCCGTCGCCATAAAGGCCAACCAGGTGTCCGGCGGCGCCATTAGCGTGTGGGGATTGCGCATCGCGGTGGCCGTCGGCGCGGCTACAGGTATCACGCTAGGCTGCTTTCGCATCATCACCGGCACACCGTTGCACTACTACATTATCGCCGGTTACATCGTGGTGGTAATCCAGACGATGTTTGCGCCGCGCATGATTATCGCATTGGCCTATGACTCCGGCGGCGTCACCACCTCAACCGTCACCGTACCGCTGGTCGCCGCGCTCGGGCTCGGTCTGGCCACTACCATACCGGGCCGCAGCCCGCTGCTGGACGGGTTCGGCCTGATCGCATTCACCGCCCTGTTCCCGATCATGTCTGTCATTGCCTATGCACAACTGGGTGAGTGGTGGATGCAACGGCAGATACGCCTGCAGGCAGGTGACGACAGTGACACACTTGATTAACGGTTTATTACAAGAGGTATATAGTCATGCATTTCAAATTGATCATTGCACTGGTCAGTGATGCGAAAACAAACATCATTATGGATGCTGCACGCGATGCAGGCGCCACCGGTGCGACTGTCCTGAACCAGGTACGCGGCGAGGGAATGACGGCTACAAAAACATTCCTCGGCCTCAACCTTGAGGCCCAGCGCGACATGCTGATGTTTCTGGTCGAGGAACATCTGTGCCGCGATATCCTGGAATCTATCGAAAAGATTGGCGAGTTCGACAAAAATCTTGGATCAGGTATCGCCTTCCAGATCGATGTCGAAGATGCTGTCGGCATCAGCCGCCAGGTTAACAAGCTTAGCGCCATAGTGGAGGGCAAGTTATGAACGAGAGCAAGGTAGTACGTGTCAGGGATGTCATGACCAGTAATTACCAGATGGTCGACGGCATGATGATGGTCAGTGACGCACTCGACGCCATGAAGCAGTCGGGCGATGTAATACTGATTGTTGATAAACGGCATGACAACGATGAATACGGCATCGTGCTGTTGACAGACATTGCGCGCGAGGTACTGGCCGTAAATCGCGCGCCAGAGCGGGTCAACATTTACGAAATCATGTCAAAGCCGGTTGTTGCAGTCGACCCTGACATGGATATTCGCTATTGTGCACGCCTGTTCAGCAAGCTGGGTTTTTCTCGCGCACCGGTTATTAATAACGGGCAGTTGCAGGGCGTTGTCGGCTACGCAGATCTTTTGCTCAAAGGCTTGTGCGACTGATACAAGACGTTTACTCATCGAGCAGGCTCAATACCTGCTTGATGGTTCTGTTCAGTGATGCGCGACTGAAGTGCGCCTTGCCGAGTACCATCATGCCTGTCATGGTCGAGGCAATCGTCGTCGCCGTCACTGCCACGTCGAGATCAGGCGACAGTTCTCCGGCTCTGCTTCGCCTTTTTCAGTCGTTGCTGTAAACCGGCCTTCAGGTCCTGGATGGTCTGCGCAAGTTCATCGGACGACGCCTCATCATGCTGACCGCTTTCCAGAACGGACAGCACCACCAGGCATCCACCCGGGTTATCGGTATCGAAATGAATATCGAGCGCACCGTTTAACAGGCGCTTCAACCCTTCACGAATATCCGGCGCCCCGTCCATGGCCACAAACAGGGCGGACATGACTGATTCCTTGTAGCACTGCAGGATGCGGTTGAATATCTGCCGCTTGTTACCAAAGGCATTGTAGATACTGGTCCGCTTCAGGCCCATGGCATCTTCCAGGTCCTGGATAGACGTTGCTTCAAAGCCCTTTTCCCAGAACACCAGCATGGCAGATACAAGCGCCTGCCTTTCGTCGAATTCGCGTGTTCTTGCCATGCCTGTTCCTGAATATATCTACGTTCTTATAATGTACTGATCAGTACAATATATCTTGACAGAATAAGTATTATTGCATATACGTATATTGTACTGTTCGTTACATTATACCCTGACCTGGAGGTTCACATGAGTGCAATAGCCCATAAACTCGATGCCCGCGGTATGAACTGCCCCCTGCCAATCCTGCATACGCGCAAGGCCATCAACCAGATCAACAGCGGCGAGTGCGTCGAAGTCATCGCCACCGACCCGGGCTCGGTCAAGGACATGGAATCCTTCTGCACACAAACCGGTAACCGCCTGGTCTCGAGCAGCGAAGCCGACAACAGCTACATCTTCGTTATAGAAAAATCCTGATCGACCCAAACAACCAAGGAGAATCGACATGTCGACTACCGCTGATGCCATGCAGAGCAACGCACAACTGGATAACTGGCTCGATCAGAAACTCGATGAGCTGTTACCGAAAAAACTCGAGGAAATCGACGCATCGAAAGAACCGTCCATGTCGATTATCGCCACCAAGGGCACGCTGGACTGGGCCTACCCGCCCTTTATCCTGGCCTCGACCGCGGCGGCACTCGGCTGGAAGGTCGATATTTTCTTTACCTTCTACGGCCTGCTGTTACTGAAAAAAGATATCGATGCCGAAGTCAGCCCGCTGGGCAATCCGGCCATGCCGATGAAAATGCCGTTCGGGCCGAAGTGGTTCCAGGATTTCTCCTGGCCGATGCCGAACCTGCTGATGGCCGGTGTACCGGGTTTTGAAAAGGTCGCGACCGGGTTGATGAAGAAGACTTTCAAGAACAAGGGTGTTGCGTCAATCGAGGAATTGCGCAGCCTGTGCCTGGAAGCCGATGTCAATATGATCGCCTGCCAGATGACGGTGGACGTGTTTGGCTTCGAACCCAGTGAGTTTATTGACGAGGTGACGGATTTCGTCGGCGCAACCAGTTTTCTGCCGGTGGCACGTAAATCCGACGTCTGCCTGTTTATCTGAGTTTTTATTGGGGTCAGATGCCGGTTTTCTTGTGGCAGCTTTTCTTCGCGCCTGCAAGGCGCTCCTACACCACCATTATCCTGTGGGGTAGAAGGGAGACAGATCTTCTTTGTCTAATATTTTATTTTCTTTTACCTACGTTTTTTAAAAGCGCGGTCTGTCTCCTATTCTCGCTATTCTTCTTTGTCTAATATCTGCGTCATCAGCGACTCGATATCAACCGGGTTTTCCGTGTTAACAATAATACGGAAAGCCCGGTCATCTTCTGGCAGTTCCTGCCAGTTTGACAACTGGTGTTCCAGCACCGACCGGTCAGCATCCGATACACCCTTTGCACGCTGCGCAATACGCTGGCGCAGTATGTCGGCCGGCGCCGTACACTCGAGGATAACGAAGGCAACCTGGCTGGATTCAGCCAGCTGCCGGAACAGGGTGACCTGTTCTGTTTTCAGGCAGGCCGCGTCGACGATTGCCGTGTAGCCGGCAGCCAGTACCTGCCCGGCCAGCTCAATCAGCCGGTCGTAGGTCTGCCGGCCGGCCTCTGCAGCGTAAATACCTTCCCCGACGCCACTGCGCGCATCGGTCTCCGCGGGCAAATCGTAAAGACGTTTGCGTTCCACGTCGGAACGTATGCGGATGGCGCCGAGCTGCTCCAGCAATGACTGTGTCACGGTCGACTTGCCGGACGCGGAAAGTCCGCGGGTGATAATCAAGTACAGGCCGGGTGACAAGCGTGTAATTATTCGCCAGTCGCAGGTAGGCGTGAAATTCCTTTAATACGGCAGCCTGTTCATCGGCAGCGATACCGGGCTGCGACGCACGGATGACCTCGACCTTGGCGCGCACAATCGCACGGTACGCCAGGTAAAACGGCAGCACAGCCAGTCCGGCATAGTCGCCGCAGTGTTCCAGGTAAGTATTCAGGAAACGCCAGGCAAGGCGCGGTTGATCGCGATCCTGCAGGTCCATCACCAGGAAGGCAATCTCGCTGATCACGTCGATCCAGCGCAGTTGCGGACTGAACTCGATACAGTCAAACACCAGCGGACGCCCGTCAACCCAGGCCAGGTTGCGCAGGTGCATGTCGCCATGACACTCGCGCACGAAACCGTCAGCCTTGCGCTGGCTGAATACCTTGTTCAGGCGTTCACAGGCCGCTGCGCTCCACGCTTCCAGGTGAACCAGTTGTGTTGCTGCCTCATCAGGCGGCAGGCACTTGCGGATCTGCTGGAAGTTTTCCTCAACCGCATGACAGACCGTTGCGGGTTCGCCGTAATCGCCATCACTGTCCGCTACCGCGATGCTTTTGTGGAAGTCCAGCCACCAGCCGCGCAAGCGCGTCCAGCTGCGGCGGTTCCAGTTCACCCCGGCGCAATACACGGTCAAGTTGCGCGTCCTGTGCAAACTGCACCATCTTTACCGCGTATTCAATGGCATCGCCCTGTCCACCGAGCACCGGCTGATCCGGTGTGCCGGTTATTGCCACCACATCCAGGTAGGCATCCGCTGCCAGGCGCCTGTTCAGGCGCAACTCTTCTTCGCAGTAGAAACGGCGCTTGTCGAGTGTGGAGAAATCAAGGAAACCGAGATCAACCGGCTTCTTGATCTTGTAGGCATAGTCGCCGGTCAGTAGCACCCATGAAATATGCGTTTCAAGCAAACGAATCTCGCCGACCGGGTGATCATAGGCGGCCGCATCCATTAGTGCAGCAATCAGGGGCGGAGCTTCTATCGGCGCTGTCGTCATAAGTAAACAGGTGTCAGATCCCGGTAATTAGTTATATTAAATGAAACCGGGATCTGACCCCCGATTTAATTTGATGAATTATATGTAAACGAAAGAAAAGTCACCGTTCTTTTCGGCAAGATGACACTAAACTCCCCGCAACTTTTTTGAAAATCATCTCGAGGAGAAACACAATGGCTTATCGCAGTCACACCGGTGTCGACCAGACACCCGCCATCAACAAACCAGGCGTGCTTTCGTTGCTGGTGCATATACTCAAGGGTGCCGTAATGAATGGCATGCAATTACCCGCCATCCTCGGCATCTGGACAGCAGTTGCTTTCTACCAGGGAGCATTTCCTTACCACGAGACTGTAGCGGGGATAATCGTTTTAAGTCTGCTTCTGACCGGTCTTATCAGGGGCACCGCCGCCTGGCAAAAGGATATGGCCAGGTATCGCCGGGATATGCTTCTGTCACGTCACCGGCAATCCCGATCCAATTTTGACTACACAATCCCGGGCTTCTACTCCGCTAACAATCGATACTAAAGTAAAAGGGGACAGATTTATTTTTTATAAAAATAAATCTGTCCCCTTTTACTCTAAGCAGCGCGGTCGAGTCGTACGGATTCCGGCAGCGTGATCTGCATTTCGATGGGCAGGTGATCGGACAACGAGAAGTTCAGCGCCTTGACGTGGTCGACATGCAGCGTCGGCGTAACCAGGATATGGTCAATATTATGTTGTGGCCGCCAGCTCGGGAAGGTATCCACACCGTGAGACGGTTCGCTCATCATGGTGCGATCAATCAGGAAATCCATTTCGTGACTGCGTGAGTGGCAATTCATGTCGCCCATCAACACCACGTGACGGTACTCGTTGACGATTTCACTGATGTAATCGATCTGTGACAGGCGTGTGCGCTTGCTGAGCGCGAGGTGCACGATGAGTGTCACCAGCGAGTCATCGCGATTGCCGTAACGCACGAACAACACGCCGCGGCCGGGTATGCGGCCGGGCAGACTATGCTCGACGATTTCCGTCGGGTGGAAGCGACTCAGTACGCCGAGACTGTGACTGGTGAGCGGTCCGATACGGCGATTGGTCTGGTCCGTCCAGAACGGCATTTCGGCCTTGTCACTCAGGTACTCGGTCAGGTTGACGTAACCGCTGCGCAGGCTGCCGGCATCCAGCTCCTGCAGGCCAATGATATCGTAGGTTTTTACCATTTGCGCGATACGGTCGAGGTTGCTGAAGCGCTGCTGATGCGGCAGCACGTGCTTCCAGCTGTGCGTAATGTAGTGGCGATAGCGCCCGGTCTTGATGCCGGCCTGGATGTTGTAGCTGAGCAGTCGTATGGTCTGTCCCATGTCATTTTCCGTTGCCACGTGCGCGCGCCTTTCCCTGTGCAGCTGCCGGGACGCGATCATGTCGGACATACCAGTGTTCCCAGTTGCTCGGTTAATTTGAAGTTTTCGCGGTAATCCACCGGACAATCAATGATGCTGACGCCGTCATAGTCCAGTGCTTCCTTAAGTATAGTCGGCAAGTCGGCCGTTCTCTCCACCCGGTAGCCGGCGGCGCCGAAAGATTCGGCATATTTGACGAAATCCGGGTTATTGAAGTGCACATTCGAGGTGCGGCGGAACTGGTTCATCTGCTTCCATTCTATCAGGCCGTAGCTGCTGTCGCTCCATATCAGGATGACAATATTGACATGGTTGCGGATTGCCGTCTCGATTTCCTGCGAATTCATCATGAAACCGGCATCACCGGTCACGGCCACGACCTTGCGCCCAGGCTCGGCCAGCTTGGCGGCAATGGCGCCCGGCACCGCGATACCCATGCTGGCAAAACCGTTCGAGATGATACAGGTATTGGGGTGTTCGCAGCGGAACATGCGCGCCATCCACATCTTGTGTGCGCCCACATCGCAGACGACGATGTCCTCAAGCGCGAGCGCGGTGCGCAGGTCCCAGATAATTTTTTGCGGTTTGACCGGGAATTCCAGGTCATCGCGATGCTGATCCATCTCCTCGACCAGCCGCTCGCGCAACGGCCGGATGTGCTTGCCCTCGTGCGGTGAGGCCTGCTTCGAAATACGCTCAAGGCTGAGCTTGATATCACCGGTAACACCGACCGCGACCGGGTAATGGGCATCGACCTCGGCCGGAGAATTATCAATGTGAATGATCTTGCGGTCACGGTCCGGATGCCACAGGTACGGGTGATACTCGACCAGGTCGTAACCGACGCAGATAATCACATCGGCCCGGTCGAATCCGCAACCGACATAGTCGGTCGACTGCAGGCCGGCACTGCCCAGTGCGCAACGATGCCGGAACGGGATCACACCCTTGGCCATGAAGGTGTTGGCCACCGGGATATTCAGATGATCGGCAAATTCACACAGTTGCCGTGAGGCGTGCGAACGCACCACGCCGTTACCGGCAAGTATCACCGGGTTCTGCGCCTTGCTGATCAGGTCGGCGGCCGCGGCAACCTTGCCGGCCGGCGGTTCGGGTTCCGGCGGCGCACTGACCGGTAACGGCGTGGCCTCGATCGGCATCCCCGCAATATTTTCGGGGAACTCGATAAACGTCGCGCCGGTCTTCGGCGTCAGGGCAACCTTGAACGCCTTGCGCACCACCTCGGGAATGATCTCCGGCTCCAGCAGGCTGGTGGAATACTTGGTCACCGATTCGAATATGCCGGTGAGGTCGAGCACCTGGTGCGATTCCTTGTGCAGGCGCGTGGTGGCTGCCTGGCCGGCAATCGCAACCAGCGGCGCATAATCCATGTTGGCGTCGGCCACGCCGGTCAGCAGGTTGGTCGCACCCGGCCCCAGTGTCGCCAGGCAGACGCCGGCGCGTGCCGTCAGGCGGCCGTAAACATCGGCCATGAAGGCCGCGCCCTGCTCGTGGCGGGTGGTAATAAAGCGGATATCTGAATCGAGCAACGCGTCCATCACGTCGAGGTTTTCCTCGCCGGGAATCCCGAACACGAACTCGACACCTTCATTTTCCAGGCAGCGAATGAAAAGTTCAGCTGCCTTCATAGCCAACTATCCGTCAATGTGACATGGCGCACCGGTGGTTACTGGCTGGTGACGGTTGCGGCAGGCTCTGCCGTTGCGCCAGCCAGTTTCCTTTCCTGGTCAACCAGGTGATTGATCACTTCGATCATCTTCGGATTACCGCCCGCGATGCTTGCCGAGGTACTGAACTTGCCATTGACGATCAGTGTCGGTACACCGGTGATCGCGTAGCGCTGCGTCATCAGGCGCGCATTGTTGACCTTGACGGCCACTGCGAATGACTTGAAGGTCTTGTCAAAATCTTCGGCCTTGACGCCATTGTTCAGAAAAAATGCACGCAGCTTCTCAGGCGTGTTGATGCGGCTGCGGCGATCGTGGATTTCCGCAAACAGGGCCGGGTGGATGGTCTCCAGCACGCCCAGCAGATCGGCAGTGAAGTACGCCTTCGCGAATAACTCCCAGCCCGGACCGAGAATGGCAGGCATGCGGATAAATTCCACGTCATCCGGCTTGTTTGCCGCCCAGTCCTGAATGTAGGGCTCGAGCTTGTGACAGTGCGGACAACCGTACCAGAACAACTCAACCACCTCGATCTTGTCCTGCACGGTAGTCGCCTGCGGTTTTGCAAGCCGCAGATACTGGGTGCCTTCCGTGAAATCACCGGCCTGGGCGGCGCTTGTTACAAACACCGGCAACAGCAAGACCTGTAACCAACTCAAAACTCGCTTCATAATTCTACTCCTGGTTCTGCAGACATCACGGCATACAAGGTAACGAAACCATCTTCGGCTTCAATACTCTCAATTATGAGAGTGCCACGTTGCTTGTCGCAATGACATGTGAATTTATGTAAATCAATGCCCTAAGGCTACAACTCGCCGTATGAATGCAGCCCTGACAGAAACATATTAACGCCAGGGAAGGCGAACAGGGTGACAAACAACCCGACCACTTCAAAATCCCGCTGGTTACGCAGATTTTCCGAGTGCGGTAACCGCGTTGATGGCATCGTCGAAAAAGAGTCCGTCTTCCGCCGAGATACCTTGTGATAAATCGACACCGTTTTCCGTTAACAGTTCCGCATAAATACCGGCCAGCTGTGTCGATTATGAAACGCATTCAGCGAGTTGAAACGTACATCCAGCCGTCAACAGCGCAAACCCGACATACACCATGGTTTTGCCGGGCGCCCGCGCAATTTGCAGCCCGGTCGACTGGATATGCCTGAAGGTGTCGAGCTGGACAAAAACAGGCGCGCCATATTTTCCGAGTGCGGTAACCGCGTTGACGGCATCGTCGAAAAAGAGTCCGTCTTCCGCCGAGATACCTTGTGATAAATCGACACCGTTTTCCGTTAACAGTTCCGCATAAATACCGGCCAGCTGTGTCGATTATGAAACGCATTCAGCGAGTTGAAATGTACATCCAGCCGCGGCTGCGCATATCGCGCAACATCGAGGGGGCATTACGGTAAATGCAGGTACTGGTGGAAATTACCAGGAAGGTCAGGATAAGCAGGAACCACGCCGCGCTGTAAACATCGTACAGCCCGAGTGTATCGAACACTTCGAACCAGAACGGTCCGAACTTGATGATGTAATTCTGGAATGCCTCGTTCTGCTTGAGTACCGTACCGACAATCGAGGCAATACCGACTGCAACCAGCAGCGTGATCGCCAGGTTCATTGAACCCAGGAATCCCGGCAGCAGTGCGCCGACAGACTGGCCCTGCGAGACTGGTTTGGTCACGCCGTCCGCGTTCATTGTATTGCACCCCTGTTACAGGGTAGAACGTCGCCGACTAGTGCAGGCCCTGGATGTAACTGGCAACTGCGCGCATCTCGCGGTTGGTCATGCGCCTTGCCAGCAGCTGCATCATCTTCTTGGCGTTCTCGTTGACACGCTTGCCTTCAGCGAAACCATGCAGCTGGATCTCGATGTATTTTGCATGCTGACCGCGCAGTGCCGGGTACAGGGCTGCCGGGTTGCCGGCGCCGTTCGGGCCATGACAACCCATGCACGGGGCGACACCGCTTTCAGGATTACCACTTCGATAGATGCGCTCACCCAGCTCGACCAGTTCCGGATCGGCCTTGCCGAGGCTGACCTTCTGCGTCGCATAGAACGCGGCAACATCTTCGCGACCCTGCGCATCGAGCACCGACGCCATCGGCTTCATCGTGATGTTTTCACGCTCACCGATTTCGAAATACTGCAGCTGCTTCACCAGGTAGTTCGCGTGCTGACCGGCCAGCTTGGGCCATTCCGGGTTGATGCTGTTGCCATCCGCACCGTGGCAGGAGGCGCACTGCGACGCTTTTTCCTTGCCGGCGGCAACATCGCCCGCGGCATAAGCGGGAAGCGCACTGCAGGTGGCAAGGATCGTAAGGGTGACTGCGAACCAATTCTTCATGTTAAAACTGCTCCTGTTGCGCCCTGCCTCCAAACTGGCAGGCCAACCGCGTGTATCTTTAATATACGTACGCCCGCGAAGCATGCCGGCGAAAGGGGTCACTTTTATACCCGCCACAGCGGGTGCGGTCAACTGTCGCAAGCGCCCGGGGTATTCCGGGCGGGTGAAAACCGGTCACTTTTCATCCGCCGGCAAGTCGCGTCTAATGGCCCGATGGGCAACCCTTACCAACAGACGCATTTTATCCTCGGCACACCGGACACACGCGGCGCACCCCCGGACACCGGCCTGGAGGTCGCATTCGCCGGTCGCTCCAATGCGGGCAAGTCCAGTGCGCTCAATACGATTACCGGGCAACGGGCACTCGCCCGTATCAGCAAGGCGCCGGGGCGCACTCGGGAAATCAACTTTTTTCACGTGGACGAGGGTCGGCGGCTGGTTGACCTGCCCGGCTATGGCTACGCGAAAGTGTCGAAATCCATGAAAGGCGGCTGGCAAAAAAGTATCGATCGCTACCTGGAAACCCGTCATTCACTGTGCGGTGTCATCCTGCTGATGGATGTCAGGCACCCGCTCAAGGAGCATGATCAACAGGTTCTCGCCTGGTGTGCGGCAGCGCGACTGCCGACCCATGTCCTGCTCACCAAGGCCGACAAACTGAAGCGCGGCCCGGCCAGTGCCGCCCTGCTGAAGACGAAGAAGCTGCTGGGCGGCATTCACCCCGATGCCAGCATCCAGCTGTTTTCATCCCATACCCGCCTGGGCGTGGACGACGTCCACCAGGTGCTGAACACCTGGCTGGAGACCGGCAGCGACTGACTGGTTGAAAATAAACGCATTAAAAAGCAATTGGCTAGCATTTAATCTATTTAAACGCTCAAATACCCTGTTATCACCGACAATAGCGACAAATGTTGGCGTCGCCAGGTAAAAATCATCACGCAGAAAAAAACCCCGGCAAAGGGGGAACTGCGCCGGGGTTTTAAAAGTGCCCGGCACATCCAGCCGGGCCGGAGGATGCTCACCCAGGGAGGGAGCGAGCAAGTACAACCTCCTGCATTATGTGACTACACACTGTGGGTGAGGTTCCGGAAAAAACACAGGTTGATTCCTGTCACACCTAACCAGGAAAACAGCCCGCTGCCGCGCAGCAAATTCCGCTATCGGGCAACAGGCCCTGCCCGTCTTCCTGGCTACACATAGACAGGCGGGCACCTGTTCAACCAGCGGCCACTGGTCTGTTTTTAATATTTGTGGTTTACCCTGTTTATTGCCCCTACTCTGGCAACGCGCCATGAATACCAGGCAAAAAAACGGGCTTTAATAGAGAAATGAATAAATATATAATCTTACTAGATAAATAGATGAATAATATATAATAATAAATATCTAATTGATATTTAAGTATAAATATTTCATCTTATCTGGCGGTGAGTTTTGCTGGCTGCCTCAGTAGCGACGCCGCAGGTTTTACCCCATATAAATTCCGGTTTATTCAATGCGCCTCGTCCCAGTTGTTACCGACACCAATATCGACCAGCAACGGCACCTTGAGATCGGCCGCGGCGCTCATGCGGGCTGCGATCGGTTCGCGTGCGCTGTCGACGTCATCGACGGCAATTTCAAACACGAGTTCATCGTGTACCTGCATGATCATGGTGATGTCGAGTGCGCCCTGTCCATTGATCCAGCCATGCAGATCAATCATGGCGCGCTTGATGATATCGGCGGCCGTACCTTGCATGGGGGCATTGATCGCGGTGCGCTCCGCCGCCTGTCGCTGCTGTGCATTGCGCGCCTTGATATCCGGCAGGTACAGGCGACGACCGAACACGGTCTCGACATAACCCTGCTCGCGGGCCTGCTCACGGGTGGCCTCCATGTAATCGTGGACACCCGGGTAGCGCTCGAAGTAACGATCGATATATTCCTGCGCAGCGCCGCGCGCGATCCCCAGCTGCTTCGCCAGGCCAAAGGCCGACATGCCATAGATCAGGCCGAAGTTGATCGCCTTGGCCGAGCGGCGCTGGTCGGACGTCACCGCGGCGGGCAGCTCGCCAAACACCTCGGCCGCCGTTGCCCGGTGCACATCCTCGCCGGCCTTGAAGGCGGCCAGCAAGCCGGCGTCGCCCGACAGGTGCGCCATGATGCGCAACTCGATCTGCGAATAGTCCGCCGCCAGCAACAGGCAGCCCGTTTTCGGCACGAAGGCCTGGCGTATCCGCCGACCTTCCTCGGTGCGCACCGGGATGTTCTGCAGGTTGGGGTTGGATGACGACAGGCGACCGGTGGCGGCGACCGCCTGGTGGTAGGAGGTGTGCACCCGGCCGGTATCCGGGCTGACCTGTTCGGGCAGCTTGTCGATGTAGGTCGACACCAGCTTGCTGAGCGAACGGTGCTCCAGGATCAGGCGCGGCAGCGGGTAGTCGATGGCCAGCTCGGCCAGCACCGACTCCGCCGTGGATGGCATACCCTTCGCCGTCTTGGACAGGACCGGCAACTTGAGGGTGTCGAACAACAACTCGCGGATCTGTTTCGGCGAGCCCAGGTTGAACGGCTGGCCGGCCTCCTTGCAGGCTTCCTGCTCGATCTCGACAATGCGCTTCGCCAGCTTGCCACCCTGCTTTGCCAGCATGGCGGTGTCGATGGCCACGCCGGCCTGCTCCATGTCAGAGAGCACAATGATCAGCGGTATCTCGATCTCGCTGAGGATCTTCGTCAGCCCCTTTTCTGCGGCGATCTTCGGCCACATGGCCTGGTGCAGACGCAGGGTAATGTCGGCATCCTCGGCCGCGTACGGGGCCGCCGTCTCCAGCGGTACTTCATTGAAAGACAGCTGCTGCTTGCCCTTGCCAGCCACCTCTTCGTACTTGATCGTGGTGTGCCCGAGGTAGGTGTGGGCGACCGAATCCATGTCGTGACGGGTCGCGGTGCTGGACAGCACATAGGACTCCAGCATGGTATCCGCGCCGATGCCGTCGAGTTTTATTCCATGATTTGCCAATACGTTACGATCATATTTAATGTGATGACCAATTTTCTTGTGATCTCTACTTTCGAGTAAGGGGCGTAATTTCCCGAGCACTTCGTCGCGATCCAGCTGGACCGGCGCATCCGGGTAGTCATGCGCCACCGGCACGTAGGCCGCCTCCCCGGCCTGGATCGCAAACGACACGCCGACGATGCGGGCGGCCGTGTAATCCAGGCTGGTGGTCTCGGTATCGAAGGCAAATTCATCGGCCGCCGCGAGCCGCGCCAGCCAGTCGTCGAGGCGCGCATTATCCAGCACGGTTTCGTAGTCGGCCTGCACCGCAGCCGCCGCGACCGGCGCATCCGCAGCATCGGCATTACCCAGTTCATCCAGCCAGCGGCGGAAATCGAGCTGCGTGAATAACGTGCGCAACGCACCCTCATCCGGTGCCTGCCGGCGCAAGGATTGCGGTGTCTCGTCCAGTGGCACATCCCGCTTGATGGTGGTCAGGTCGCGTGACAGCGGCAGCTGTTCCAGGCTCGCGCGCAGGCTCTCACCGACCTTGCCCTTGACCGAGTCCGCCGCCGCCATCAGCGCATCCAGCGTGCCGTGTTCCACCAGCCATTTCGCCGCCGTCTTCGGGCCGCATTTCGGCACGCCGGGGATGTTGTCCGAGGTGTCGCCGGTCAGGGCGAGGAAATCCACGATCTGCGCCGGCGTCACACCGAATTTTTCCTCCACGCCGCGGCTGTCCATGGTGGTGTTCGACATCGTGTTCACCAGCGTCACATGCGGGTCCACCAGCTGGGCCATATCCTTGTCGCCGGTGGAAATCACCGTGTCCATGCCCGCCGCGCTCGCCTGTGTCGCCAGCGTACCGATCACATCGTCGGCCTCCACGCCCTCGACCTGCAACAGGGGCAGGCCCATGGCGCGCACCGCGGCATGCAGCGGCTCGACCTGTGCGGCCAGTTCCTCCGGCATGGACGGGCGATTGGCCTTGTACTGGTCATACATCGCATGGCGAAAGGTCTTGCCACGCGCGTCGAACACCACGGCGATCAACTCGGGGTCATATTCGGTCAGCAGGCGCTTCAGCATGTTGATCACGCCATACACCGCACCGGTCGGCTCACCCTCGCTGTTGGTCAGGCGTTGCAGGTTGGGCACGTGGAAGGCGCGATAAAGGTAGGACGAGCCGTCTACCAGCAGCAGGGGGCGTGTTTGTGGCATAGCGGTGGGTGGCGCGTGTTCCGTGTTATTTTTGCATTCGCCCTGCGGCAAATGGCCTCAGCGGCCATGTTATCATTATTAGCGAATTCGGCGCGGCTTGCGCTCGCGCAACCGACAGGGAAACACCGGCGTACCATGAAAAACAAAAGGCAGGTCAAACACCACGGCATGCTGCCCAAAGACGATACGCAGCTGACCCGCGAGTCATGGAAGATTTTCCAGATCATGGCCGAATTCGTTGAGGGCTTCGAGCGGCTGGCGCACATCAAGCCCTCGGTCAGCGTATTCGGCTCGGCACGCACGCCGGACGACCACCCGAATTACAAACTTGCCGAGGAGATTTCGCTGCAACTGTCGAATGCCGGCTTCGCCGTTGTCAGCGGTGGCGGTCCGGGCATCATGGAAGCGGCCAACAAGGGTGCCTTCAGCGGCAAGTCACCGAGTATCGGTCTGAACATCCAGCTACCGAACGAGCAATCCGGCAACCCCTACCAGGACATCGCCCTCAACTTCCGGCATTTCTTCTCGCGCAAGGTGATGTTTGTAAAATACGCATCGGCCTACGTGGTCTGCCCGGGCGGCTTCGGTACACTCGACGAGCTCGCCGAGATACTGACCCTGGTGCAAACCGGCAAGACGCGGCGCATACCCATCATCCTCGTCGGCAGTGATTTCTGGGAAGGACTGATCGACTGGTTCCGCGACACACTGGTGAAAGCGGGTACCATCGCTGCCAAAGACCTCGACCTGTTCCTGGTGTGCGATGAACCACGTGCGGTGGTGGATGCGATCTTCGATCATTATGAACACAAGAGCTTTGAACCCTCTCCCCGGGAACAGGAAAAACTGCTGGAACTCTGACTATGAAAAAACTACTTCTGCTACTCGCCATTTTTTCTTTCAATGCGCACGCCGAGGCGCCGCCAGTCGTTGTACAGGCACCGGAACCACCGGTGACTGTACTGCCCTCTGACGGACTCGAGGATGACGAACTGGAACCACAGGTCAACATCATCAAGCGTGACGATGCCGTCATACAAGAATACCGCATGAATGGCACGCTCTACATGATCAAGGTCATACCGGTAGTCGGGCCGGCCTACTACCTGCTTGACTCGACCGGTGACGGTGCGCTGAATATCCGCCGCAATGAACTCGACCCGGGACTGGTGGTGCCGAGCTGGATGATTTTCAGGTGGTAGCAGTACATACCAGCGAACGTACAGACTGATCATGTCTGTCTTTACCCCCGTTGGGCGCGAGCAGCTCGTCGCATTTCTGCGTCATTACACGGCCGGTGACCTGCTGGTGCATGAAGGCATCAGCGATGGCATCGAAAACACCAACTACTTCGTCACCACCGACCGCCAGGAGATGGTGCTGACACTGTTCGAAACCCACACCTTCGAGGAGATGGGCTACTTCCTCGACCTGATGGCGCACATGTCGGAACACGGCATCCCCAGCGCACACCCGGTGGCCGATAACAACGGACATTACCTGCGCGAACTTAATAACCGCCCCGCCGCGCTGGTGGAAAAACTGGCAGGCACCAGCCTCGATCATCCGACTGACAGGCAGTGCAGCACGCTCGGCGCCACCCTGGCGCGCATGCATAATGCCGGCAGCAGCTTTACCGGGCGACGCGCCAATGGCCGCGGCCACGACTGGCGCATGACTACCGCGAACAAACTGCTTGAAAAACTTTCGCCGCCCGAGGCGCAACAGCTGCGCATTGAGATGGACTACCAGCAGGCCAATCGCTTTGATGCGTTGCCCGGCGGGGTAATTCATGCCGACCTGTTTCGTGACAATGCCCTGTGGAGCGGAGATACACTCACCGGCATTATCGATTTTTACTACGCCTGCGACGGCGCCTGGCTGTATGACATTGCCGTTGCCGCGAACGACTGGTGCGTGGAAGCCGACGGCGCGTTTGTCACCAGCCGCTTCAATGCGCTGATCGGCGCTTATCACGAAGTGCGCAACCTGACAGACGACGAAAAGACCGCCTGGCCGGTGGTAGTGCGTGCGGCCGCCCTGCGCTTCTGGCTGTCGCGCCTGCATGACTGGCACTTTCCGCGTCCGGGCGAAATTACCCACCGGAAAGACCCGGATGTGTTCGGTCGTATCGTGCACATGCGACAGCAGGCCGGCACCCTGTCGATCGGCGACTGACACAGAAAGATGCAGTCCCGGTTACAGCGCATCGTATCGCGACTGGATCAACTGGCCGAGTTAAGCGGTCGCGCCGTGTCCTGGCTGACACTCGGCATGGTACTGCTCACACTCATCGTGGTAATCCTGCGCTACCTGTTCGACATCGGCTCGATTGCCCTGCAGGAGTCGATCACCTACCTGCACGCCGTCGTGTTCATGCTCGGCGCCGCCTACACGCTGAAACATGACGGCCACGTGCGCGTGGATATTTTTTACCAGCAACGTCACAGCGCGCACACGCGCCTGGATCGACCTGCTCGGGACACTGCTGTTGCTTGCACCGGTCTGTGTTTTCATTTTCATCAGCAGCCTCGACTACGTTGGCGCGGCATGGTCGATCCACGAGGGTTCGCGCGAGGCCGGTGGCCTCGACGGTGTGTTCCTGCTGAAAACCGTCATCCCGCTGATGGCTGCACTGCTGCTCCTGCAGGGGTTATCAATGTCATTACACAGTGTGCTGGTAATTACCGGTAACGCACCGTTATCCACGCCGGACCAGGGGCTGGACAGGGAACTATAGACAGGGATGCAGAGCGGTGATCAACATCAACAAACACCATTATTCCGTACACGCTCGGCAATGGTCTGAATAAGGACATCGTATAAGTGAATTTGTCTGCCTTGAACCCGCCCACCCCGAACCTTTCTTTTCGCGAGAGAGGACGAATACGTTAATCATGCACAGCCTGTTACCCCTGTTGCTGTTCCTGGTTGTTTGCCTGGTACTGATGGCCGGTTACCCGGTCGCCCTGTCGCTGGCCGGCACTGCATTGCTGTTTGCCTTCATCGCTGACCTGGCCGGGTTTTTCGACATCACGTTCCTGCAGGCATTGCCGAGTCGCCTGTATGGCATCATGACCAACACCACGCTGATTGCCGTACCGCTGTTCGTCTTTATGGGCATTATGCTGGAGCGTTCACGCGTCGCCGAGAATCTGCTCGACACCATGGCCGAACTGTTCGGGCGTTTGCGCGGCGGCCTGGGATACTCGGTTGCACTGGTCGGTATGTTGCTGGCCGCCAGCACCGGCATCGTCGGTGCAACCGTTGTCACCATGGGACTGTTATCGTTACCGACCATGCTGCGACGTGGCTACGACCCGCGCATTGCAACAGGCGTTATCTGTGCATCGGGCACACTCGGCCAGATTATTCCGCCGTCTATCGTACTGGTACTGCTCGGCGATGTACTGTCTTCCGCCTACCAGCAGGCACAGCTCGACATGGGAATCTTCTCGCCGGAAACCATCTCGGTTGGCGACCTGTTTACCGGCGCCTTGCTGCCCGGCATATTGCTGGTCATGCTGTACCTTGCCTATCTCGCTGTCGTTGCCTGGTTGCGGCCGGCCGCCATGCCACCGATAGATTACAAAACCGATCGCAGCGACAGTCTTGCCATGCGCGTTGTGCGCGGACTGCTGCCACCGGTTGCACTGATCATTGCCGTACTGGGTTCGATACTGACGGGCAAGGCAACACCGACCGAGGCTGCCGCAGTGGGTGCTGGCGGTGCCATCATACTGGCCGCGCTGCGGGGTCAGTGCCACCTCGCCGTTCTGCGCGAAGTCATGGCAGGCACCACGCGCGTCACCAGCATGGTGTTCCTGATCCTCATCGGCGCTTCGGTGTTCTCGCTCGTGTTCCGCGGACTGGGCGGCGATGACGTGGTCGCCGATCTGCTGAATGATTTACCGGGTGGAAAAATCGGCGCCATGCTCGCCGTTATGCTGCTGATGTTCCTGCTCGGCTTTGTACTTGATTTTATCGAGATCACCTTTGTCGTCGTGCCGATTGTCGGCCCGGTGCTGTTGGCCATGGGCTTCGACCCGGTCTGGCTAGGCATCATGATTGCGCTGAACCTGCAGACTTCGTTTCTGACGCCGCCGTTTGGTTTTGCACTGTTTTACCTGCGTGGCGTCGCACCGGCAAGCATTCGCACCATCGACATTTATCGTGGTGTTGTACCGTTTATCGCGCTGCAACTGTTACTGCTATTGATACTGGCCCGGTGGCCGTCACTGGCCACCTGGTTACCGGGCATTGTTTATAAATAAGGCACACAACTTGGCGTAACCCGCGCTTCATGCGACTATTAGCGTAATAAACAACAAACAGGAAATATTCCGAATGTACAAGTCGTTCACCACCTTACTGGTTTTATGTCTGCTACTCGCACAAAACAGCGCCATGGCATCCAGCCCGCACCGCTGGATCGACACCGTCACACTCTCACTTGGCAAGGATAATGATTCCAATGATACTGATGTGATCCGGGTTGGTTTTCAGAATAGATGGAAACACACCTGGTTCGATGGCGGCGCATGGTACCTGGGTGGTTACTGGGACACCGGCCTCGGCCTCATGGAAACCGATCACGGCCGTGATAATGAGTTGTTCGATCTCAGCCTGACGGGTGTATTTCGTTTCCAGCGTGATGCCGATTTGTCCAGCGGTCTCACACCGTTCGCCGAGGCCGGCATCGGACCTCACCTGGTCAGCAACACGCGCCTCGGTAAACGTGATTTAACAACGGCATTCCAGCTTGGCTCGGTCGTCGGCTTCGGCGTAGGTTTCGGCGAACGCGGACAATACGAACTGTCATACCGCTTCCAGCGCATCTCAAACGGTGACATCAAGAAACCGAACGATGGACTCGACCTGCACCTGTTGCGACTGGGTTACAGCTTCGACTAATCATCTGGCCGGTGCAGAAAATCACAGCAACTGCCAGGCTACAAATTCAACCCTCACGCAAATTGAGATATGCGCGTTCAGAAATATTATGCCAGTCGACAACCTGCTCCATGAATTCCGAATACGATTTATAAACCTTTGCAGACATCGCATCCTTGCCGGCGATTTCACTGACCACTTCTTCTGACAAGGTTCGCAATTTGGTAATCACCTCATCAGGGAATGGTCGAACATCGACATTATGTTCCTCGACCAGCGCACGCAGTGCCGTGTTGTTGCGTGCCGTGTATTCGGCCAGCATGTCACCGTTCACCACGCGACAGGCATTGGTGACAATGCTCTGCAGGTCTGCCGGCAGACTGTCGTAGGCCGCCTGGTTGACCAGGCACTCCAGTGTCGTACCGGGTTCGTGCCAGCCGGGGTAGTAGTAATGCTTCGCCACCTTGTGCAGGCCAAACGCCAGGTCGTTGTAGGGACCGACCCACTCGGTTGCATCGATTGCACCGGTCTGCATGGAGGTAAATATTTCCGATCCCGGCATGCTCACCGGCGTACCGCCGGCGCGCTTCAGCACTTCGCCACCGAGTCCCGGGATGCGCATCTTCAGACCATCGAGATCTGCCACTGTATTTATCTCGCGGTTGAACCAGCCACCCATCTGGATACCGGAATTGCCGGCCGCCATTGGTAAAACACCGAATTGTGCATAGGTTTCTGCCCACAGCTCCATACCGCCACCGTAGTACAGCCAGGCATTCATTTCCTGCGCATTCATACCGAACGGCACTGCTGCAAAAAACTGCGCCGCCTCGCTCTTGCCCTTCCAGTAATAGGCCGCGCCGTGACCGAGTTGTGCGGTACCGGAACTGACGGTGTCGAACACCTCGAACGGTGGCACCAGTTCGCCGGCACCATAGACGGTGACATTGATACGTCCGCCGCTCATCTCGGTAATCAGGCGTGCGACATTATTCGCACCGGTACCCAGGCCGGGAAAATTTTTCGGCCAGGTCGTCACCATTTTCCAGTCGAAGGTTTGCTGTGCCTGCTCACCCGTCACGCCCGTGTTGGCCGGCTCCTTGCCACAACCGGCCAGCAGCAGTCCTGCACCGGCGGTGCCAAGAAATTTACGTCGTCTCATAATTCGCCTCTCATCAGTCTCTGCTGATCATTGTACGTGTGCCGACCACCCCATGCTGTAATGATTCACACGCAGCGTTTAACAAAACCTGGCAACAGTCATGTTGCCATTACATACAGTTATCGAATAGTATTCAGCCAACGCTTACGGTTTTGCAGACAGTTCACTAATTTTAATAAGTAACTCGCGCTACTCTCATGGACGCAAACATTGGCAAGCAGCACTAGAGAGTCCCGGGCAACGACATCTTGAGCCAGCTCAACAGCATCCGTACGCGCTTACTCGGACTACTGCTGGTCGTGCTGCCAATCGCGCTGCTCGGCGGTCTGCTCATCGGCCTGGTTGGCACGCTTGATATCCAGGCAACCCGCACACTGGTCGCTGGCCGGCGCGCTGATCAGCCTGCTCATTATCCTCGCAACACTTTATTTTAGTAAATATATCAATGATATACTGGGGTCCTCCCCGGCGAACACAGGCCATCCGGCAGACCGTGCCGGACTGATGCACGCTATCGTCGATACCGCGGCCGATGGCCTCATTGTGGTCGACGCACACGGAACGATCGACACTTTCAACGCGGCCGCCCAGGCCCTGTTCGGTTACCCGGGCGATGAGGTCATGGGGCAATCACTGCAAAACCTGATACCACACCTGTTCGATGCGCAGGGTCAATTACTGACAACCGACAGTGAGCGTGAGATCGAGGGTATCCATCGAAACGGCCAACGCATGCAACTGGCCATGCGCATGAGCAGCCTGCAACAGGGCGACCGCCTGCTGTACACCTGCCTGATCGCAGATATCACGCAACGCAAATCCCGTGAAAAACAACTGCGTGAGGCGGAAACCCGCTACCGCGACCTGGTCGAAACCGCCCATGACATGGTCTGGACGCTGGATACCGATGGTCGCTTCACCTACGTAAACCGCGCGGTCGAGGACATCTACGGTTACGTGCCGGACGAAATTGTCGGGCACTATTTACACGAATTCCGCTCCCCGGGCCACCCGCCGCACGACCATGATGCGATTCGTCAACTGATTCGCGGCAAGGACAGCGTGGATTTCGAGACAGTTCACCTGGACAATGAAGGCAGGCCGCACTTCCTGGAGTTCAGCGCACGCGCACACAAGGACCCGGCCGGCTTTATATTACGCATCAGCGGCACCACGCGTGACGTCACCGAACAAAAAGCGTTCCAGCACCAACTTTCCTACAATGCAGAGCATGACCCGCTGACCGGCATGTTCAACCGCAACTATTTCCAGGAAGAACTCGAACGTACCGTGGCACGCGTTGCGCGCAGCGGGTTAACCTGCGCACTCTTTTATATAGATCTTGATCAGTTCAAGTACATCAATGACACCCTGGGGCATGCAGCCGGCGACCGCTTGCTGGTAGATATCGGCGCGCTACTGTCGACTCACGTACGTGACGGCGACCTGATTGCCCGCTTCGGTGGTGATGAATTCACGCTGCTGCTCTATAACATCGACCGCAGCGATGTAATTCGCGCGGCGGAGAACTTCCGCCTGCTGTGCGACAACTACACGTTCAGCGAAGATGACAAGTCGTGGAATGTCAGCGCCAGTATCGGCATCGCCATGATCGATCGCCAGGCAAGCACATCAGAAGAAATCCTGTCGCATGCCGACCTCGCCTGCAACATGGCCAAGCAACAGGGACGTAACCGCATCAACCTGTATGATCCCGCCGACCTGGACAAGGCCGATATGGCTGCCGACATGGGCTGGGCGACCCAGGTGCGCGCCATGCTGGAACATGACCGCTTCCAGCTTGCTTTCCAGCCGATCATCGCAACAAGCGATGGCGAGATACTGGATTACGAAGTACTGGTGCGCATGGTCTGCGATGACGGACAGATCATTTTACCCGGCGGCTTCATGCCCGCCGCGGAACGTTTCGGACTGATCCATAGCGTCGACCGCTGGATCGTTCGCCGTGCGATAGAGCAACTGCACGAACTCCACCTGCAGGGCCGGCAAACAAGTTTCTCAATCAACCTGTCAGGCAAGGCATTTGAGGACGATACGCTGTTACCGATGATTCATGACCTGCTGGAGACCACCGGGCTCGATCCCGTATTTGTTACGTTCGAGATAACCGAAACGGCCGCCATTGCGAACCTGGCCGCAGCCGAGGAATTCATCAGTGCACTGAAAGATATTGGCTGCCAGTTTGCGCTTGATGATTTCGGCTCGGGCTTTTCATCATTTGCCTACCTGAAACACCTGCCGGTAGACAAACTCAAGATAGACGGCGCGTTCGTTAAGGGCATGGCGCACAGCTCGGTGGACCAGGCCATGGTTGAATCGATGAACCAGGTTGCACATGCGCTCGGCAAGGAAACAGTTGCGGAGTGCGTCGAAAACGAGGAAACCCTGAAGATACTCAAGAACATGGGCGTCGATCGTGCACAGGGCAACTACATCGGACTGCCTGACGTGCTGCCTGGACCGCTACCGCCGAATACGCGCTCTCCCGACAGCCTGTCGTTACCGCAATAAGGACGTCAGTGGTTTAAGATATTAATTCAGGCGCGTACCGCTTCCAGATTGGCATAGGCAAGCACCAGCCACTTGGTTCCGGCATGCGAGAAATTGACCTGCACGCGCGCAGCTGCTACCCTGCCCCTCGCAATTCATAATGACGCCGTCGCCGAACTTGGCATGCCGTACCTGCTGGCCGAGTTGAAGACCGCCAGCCGACGTTGGCCTGAAACTCCGGTCGACACTGGCAGGCGTCGCACGTGGCATGGAAACGCCCGGTCTCGGTCGTACTTCGAAAACCAGCTCTTTTGGAATTTCATCGATAAAGCGTGACGGCAGGCAATATGTCTCCGTACCGAACAGGCGACGCCGCTCCGCGCAGGTCAACACCAGTTGCTGGCGCGCACGCGTGATACCCACGTAACAAAGCCGTCGCTCCTCTTCCAGGCGACCGGCTTCCTGCACCGATCGCTGGTGAGGAAACAAGCCTTCCTCAAGACCACACAGGAACACCAGCGGAAATTCCAGGCCCTTGGCGGAATGCAGCGTCATCAGCTGCACGCAATCTTCCCATGCATCGGCCTGGCCCTCACCGGCTTCGAGCGCTGCATGTGACAGGAACTCGGACAACGGATCCATACCGCTATCCGGATCATGTTCGAACTCGCGCGCCGCATTGACCAGTTCCTGCAGGTTCTCCAGGCGCGCCTGGCCCTTTTCACCCTTGTCTTTGGAAAAGTGATCAACCAGTCCGCTCGGGTGCATGACCTGCTCGACCTGTTCACCGAGCGGCAGCCTGCCGGTGCCATCGGCGAGTTCATCAACCAGTTTAAGAAACCCGATAATGGCATTGCATGCACGTGCCGGTAACAGCTTTTCATTTGCGACTGTTATCGCCGCCCGCCACAGCGAGATCGAATTATCTCTCGCCTGCTGGCGGACTGTTTCAAGTGTACGGCCACCAATGCCGCGCGGCGGATGATTGACCACACGTTCGAACGACGCATCGTCGTCGCGGTTGGCTGTCAGGCGCAGGTACGCCAGTGCATCCTTGATCTCGGCACGCTCGAAGAACCGCAAGCCACCATATACCCGGTAAGGAATGGCGCACTGCATCAGCCGTTCCTCGAATACGCGTGACTGTGCATTCGACCGATACAGGATGGCCGCCTCGCTGCGTGCACCGCCCTTGTCGACGTGGTCCTCGATACAATCAACAATGTAGCGAGCCTCGTCCTGTTCATTGTAGGCTGTGTACAGTTTTATCTGTTCGCCATCGTGCCCGTCTGTCCACAACTGCTTGCCCATGCGGTCGGCGTTGTTATCAATAACGGCATTGGCTGCCTTGAGGATGGTTGCGGTTGATCGATAATTTTGCTCCAGCCGGATCACACGGGTATTTTTAAAATCTTTCTGGAAGCGCTGAATGTTTTCGACACGCGCACCGCGCCAGCCGTAGATCGACTGATCATCGTCACCGACCACGGTAATGTGTCCACTGTCGCCGGCCAGCATGCGCAACCAGGCGTACTGAACTGCATTCGTGTCCTGGAACTCGTCAACCAGGATATGGTTAAACCGTTGCCGGTAATGATCGAGTAATGCCGGGTACTTCAGCCATAATTCATGCGAGCGCAACAGCAGTTCCGCGAAGTCGACAACACCCGAGCGCCTGCACACATCTTCGTACGCCTGGTAAATCTCGAGCTGTTTTTTCAGGTAGGGGTCATTGCGGTGTTCGATATGTTGCACTCGCCTGCCCTCGTCCTTGCACCCGTTTATGAACCACTGCATCTGCCTGGGCGGCCACTTATCCACATCGAGTTCCATGGTCTGGATAACGCGTTTGACCAGGCGCAGCTGGTCCTGTGAATCGAGAATCTGGAAACCCTGCGGTAGCTCCGCTTCCTGCCAGTGACTACGCAGCAGCCGATGCGCCAGGCCGTGAAAAGTACCGACCCACATACCAGTGGCCGGTGCATCAATCATCTGTTCGATGCGGCCACGCATTTCACCGGCCGCCTTGTTGGTAAAGGTAACCGCCAGGATCGAGTAGGGAGACAGGCCTTCGACCTCGACCAGCCACGCAACGCGGTGTACCAGCACACGCGTCTTGCCACTCCCGGCCCCGGCCAGCACCAGCAGGGGGTCGGCGGGCGCACACACTGCTTCGCGCTGTGCGTCATTCAGTGATTCGATTATTTTTGAGACATCCATAGGTAGAGGATTCTAGCAATAAGGTGTTGAGTTAGCAGGTCAAAATCAGCGTAATGAATATTTAACAGCGGCCTTCTCACACCCGCTTGCGCGTTTAGGCTAGAATGGATTAAGGTTTTGATATACCACGGATGTTTTCGGGTCCTGAATTGCTTTATCGCCCGACATGTCAGCCATGACAGCACGGATGGTATTTGTGGAAATAATATGGCTATTCTTCTGACCGCTCTACTGATCACCGCGATTGCTATCGGCCTGATCGTGCTAATGAAAAGGGGCCGCGCAAGCTCGCGCGCACGCTCAGCCGCAAACCGGGCACCCGCAGACAAGGCCGATACTGCCACCAGCATTGCCCGCCTGCGGGAAAAGGGACATTTCTGGGGTGTGGAACTGGGACAATCAGGCTGTGCGGAGTCCGACAAGCTGCTTGGGCGCCGGTTTACCTTTGACGAGGCGCCTGCGCTGCCACTGGATGACTGCAGTCGTAATACCTGCAATTGCCATTTCAAAGCCCTGCGGGATCGCCGCCTGAACCCACGGCGCATGCAACAGGACCGGCGCGTTGAAGTGCGTTTTGACAAGACACACCCCGACCGACGCAGAAAATCAGGGCGCCGTCGGGGTGATATGTGGGTAGGACATTCGCTCTAGGCGACGTCTGCCAGCAGCTTCCTGTTTTTCGGTGAACTCAGGTTGGCAACCTTCGGTTTGCTGCCACCAAGATAAGCTTCCAGTGTGACCGTCGGAATCTTCGCCATGTCGACGAGCGGATGCATGGTGCACTTCTCGCAGGCGATCAGTTTCGGGGGTGCGCCAGCCGGTGCCTTGCCAACCGGACGCTCGCGCAGGTTCTTGCAAGTGGTAACGCTGAGATATGCCTGCTGGGGAATACAGTAGAACATTGAATCGATATCCAATTTACACTCCTTCCGGCCCGCCACAAGACGCGGGCTTACTAGCCTGATTAAACGACTAATACTACCATAAAAAGCCGCGCCTGTCACACGACCCTTGGAATATCAATAGCTTAGGCGACGAAAACGCCGGCGGGGGGCCGTTATTCGACAGTAACGGACTTGGCGAGATTACGCGGCTGGTCGATATCCGTGCCCTTGAGGACCGCGACATGGTAAGCCAGTAGCTGCAGGGGGACGGAAAAAATGATGGGTGCGATGCTGTCTTCAGTGGGCGCTACCGGCAACACGATCACATTCTCGCTGCTTTCAATGCCCACATCGGTGTCGGCAAAAACGATTAACTTGCCCCCGCGGGCACTTACTTCCTGCAGGTTGGATTTGAGCTTTTCCAGTAACTGGTTGTTAGGCGCCACCACGACAACCGGCATGCTCTCGTCAACCAGTGCCAGCGGTCCATGCTTCAGCTCACCTGCCGGGTAGGCCTCGGCGTGGATATAGGAGATTTCCTTTAGCTTGAGCGCCCCTTCCATGGCAACCGGATACTGGTCACCGCGCCCGAGGAACAGTGCGTTGTTCTTGTCCGCGAAGTGATCTTTGGCAAGCTGACGGATCTGGTCGTTCAGCTGCAACGCATGCTCAACCTTGCCGGGAACACTGCGCAATTCGTTGACCAGGCGGATTTCTGTCTCCGGGGACATGCCATGTCGACGGCCGAGCACGATTGTCAGCACCAGCATGGCAACCAGCTGCGTGGTGAAGGCCTTGGTGGAGGCAACACCGATCTCGGGGCCGGCGTGCGTCATCAGCACCAGGTCGGATTCCCGCACCAGCGAACTCTCCGGCACGTTGCAGATGGACAAGGAATGCCCGAAACCCAGCCGCCGTGCTTCGCGCAGACCGGACAGTGTGTCCGCGGTTTCACCAGACTGGGACAGGGTCACGATCAGTGAATTGTTGCGCACCACGGGATTTCGGTAGCGAAACTCACTCGCCACCTCAACGCTGCAGGGGATGCCGGCAAGTGACTCAAGCCAGTAGCGGCCAACCATGCCGGCGTGGTAGCTCGTGCCACATGCAATGATGTGTACGCCCCGGACGTTCTCGAAAATGTCACCGGCGCCGCTGCCGAAGGCCTCTTCCAGCACGCGGTTACTGCCAATGCGGCCTTCCAGCGTGTCGGCGATGGCGCGTGGCTGCTCGTAGATTTCCTTGAGCATGTAATGCTCATACGCGCCCTTGTCGGTTGCATCCAGCGTAACCTTTGATGTCTGGACTTTGCGCTCGACAACCCGCCCGTCATGATCGTAGATAACCAGGCTATCGTAGCCGATATCGGCGACGTCGCCGTCCTCGAGAAAGATGAATTGACTGGTTTCAGAAATCAGCGCTGCCACATCGGACGCTATCAGCCGTTCACCATCGGCAATACCGATAACCAGCGGACTGCCACGACGGGCGGCGACCAGACGACCGGGCTCATCCTTGCTGATAACGCCCAGCGCAAATGCGCCATCAAGATCGGCAACCGTGGACTGAACCGCAGCCAACAGATCCTGCCCCTGGTCCAGGTATAAATGAATCTGGTGAACAATAACCTCGGTATCAGTTTGCGATGTAAACCGGTAACCGCCAACGCGCTGTTGTTCGCGTAACTGATCATGATTTTCGATGATGCCGTTGTGCACCAGCGCCACGCGCTCATGGCAAACATGCGGGTGTGCGTTCTGTTCGCTCGGTATACCATGTGTCGCCCAGCGCGTATGCGCAATACCGGCATGTCCGCTTACCGGGTTTTCATCAAGCGCACGCGAGAGTTCAGCAACCTTGCCGACCTTGCGTACCCGCTCCAGCAACCCATGCTCGCTTTGCACGGCCACACCGGCAGAATCGTATCCCCGGTATTCAAGACGGCGCAGACCATCAACCAGGATGGGTATTACATTGCGCCGCGCAACGACGCCGACTATGCCGCACATGAGAAATAATCTTCCTTATATTCCGGTGATACAAACATGATGTAACAGGTAATGTGATACTGACTCAATGTTATTTCTTCTTTACCGGCCGTTGCCAGCCACTGAGTGTCTTTTGCTCGCACCGACTAAGTGTCAGCTCATCGTCCGGGGTATCACGGGTTATCGTCGAGCCGGCACCAATGGTTGCTCCGGCACCGACCTTAACCGGCGCAACCAGCTGTGAATCAGAGCCTATGAATGCATTATCGCCAATAACCGTGCGGTGTTTGTTGGCACCGTCATAATTGCATGTAATAGTGCCTGCGCCGATATTGACGTTTATACCGACCGTCGTATCACCGATGTAGCTGAGATGATTGACCTTGGAGCCTTTGCCGATATCCGATTTCTTTATCTCGACAAAATTACCAACATGCGTATTGTCAGCCAGGCGCGTCTCCGGACGAATGCGTGCAAACGGTCCTATACGGACTGCATTACCGATCTCGGCATCCTCGATAACGCAATTAGCCAGTATTGTCACGTCATCACCGATCGTGACGTTGCTCAGTACCACGTTGGGCCCGATCAATACACGGTTGCCCAGGCAAACGTTGCCTTCAAGCACCGCGTTAATATCGATAATGACATCTTCGCCTGCCTGTAACTTGCCACGCAGGTCGAAACGTGCCGGGTCAATCAGTGTTATACCCTCGCGCATGCACTCGACAGCACGCCGGTACTGGAAACAACGCTCCTGTGCGGCAAGCTGCATGCGGTCATTAATACCGAGTACTTCTTCAATCGAATCTGCAGAAAGGCCACGCACACTGACACCATCGGCAACGGCTCGCGCAATCACGTCAGTCAGGTAGTACTCGCCCTGCGAGTTGTTATTATCGAGCGCGTCGATCCAGCGACGAAGTTTTGCCGCCGGCGCTGCGATAAAACCGGTATTAATCTCGCGGATGGACTTCTCTGATGAACTCGCATCCTTTTCCTCGACAATACCACTGATACTGCCATCGGCATGATGCAGGATGCGTCCATAGCCGGTCGGGTCGTCCAGCTCAGCCGTCAGCACCCCGACGAACCCCTGCCCGGCAATATCACACAGGGGTGCCAGCGTTGACTGACGAATTAACGGGACATCGCCGTACATAACCAACACCGACGCGTCATCCGGAATCCCGGACATCGCCTGGGCCACGGCATGACCGGTCCCGAGCTGCTCTGTCTGCTCGACCCATTGCACTTCGGCATCGCTGAACGTTTCACGCACACGTTCGGCGCCATGACCGATTACCACGTGAATTCTGGCATTGCTGAATTGTCGGGCTGTCGCCATGGCGTGCGACAACAACGGCTGACCACCGAGTGAATGCAGGACCTTCGGCAGGTCCGAGCGCATGCGCGTGCCTTTACCGGCAGCCAGGATGACGATACTGAGGTTCATATATTAATGATACGTTTCCACTAGTTTCTGCTATCGACCGGAAGCGGTCGAACTGGAATGCAGGAAATATAACACGGTCGCTTGCAGTGTGTAGCCCGCAGGAAACAAAAGGCAAAGCGGGAATCAAACAACCTGCCCCGGATTTCGCTCTGCTGTGCCCGTGCTATTGGCCCGGATCAGCAAACCGGCGTGGGCAATACGAATCAGCAATAGCCCTGATGAAATTAAACAGGAACGCGGAAACAAGCCAGCCTGCCCGGCATTCGTCATGTGACTTCGGATTACAGCCGGGTCAGTGCAATACCGGCATGGCCATGGGCTCGACACCGCCGGCCATTTCCTCGTCGCTGGCATCGCGAATAGCCGTCACCTTGATCTGGAACCTGATGGCTTTACCGGCCAGGGGGTGGTTACCGTCAACCGTCAGCTTGCCGCCATTGATGTGTGTCACGACAAAGTTTTTGGAATCGCCCTGGTCATTGGTCATCTCGACCTCGGCCCCCACGCGGTGAAATTCGGGCGGGACATTCGCAAGGTCATCGGTATAGATGAGATTCTGATCATGTGGACCGAAGCCTTCTTCCGGTGTTAGCGAAACCTCGACCGAATCACCAATGACGGCGCCTTCCAGGCCACGCTCCACCTTTTTGAACAGGTCGTGCTTGCCACCGTGTACGTAACTGATCGGCAGGTCGGACTGTTCGATAATTTCACCGCCCTCGTCAACAATCGTATAGGTAAAAGAAACGACCTTGCCGTTACCTGCGATCTGGTCGCTCATTTTCCCTTTTTGCGCAGCTTGCGGATGGTGGACAACTGCGCAATGGATTCAGCCAGCTCGGACTGTGCCTTGGCATAATCGATATCGGCCGTCTTGTCGGACAGTAATTTTTCAGCGCGTTCCTTCGCTTCCAGTGCCTGGGCCTCGTCGAGGTTGTCGGCACGGATCGCCGTGTCAGCCAGAATGGTCACGACATGTGGCTGCACTTCAAGCATGCCACCTGACACGAAAAATGACTGCTCTTCACCGTCATCGGTCTGGACACGGACCTCGCCGGGTTTCAGCCGGGTCAGTAACGGGGTATGCCGGGGTGAAATACCAACTTCACCCATCTCGGCAGGTGCGAACACCATGGTCGCCGTGCCGGAAAAAATTTCCGCCTCCGCGCTGACGATGTCTACATGCAGGGTCATAGCCATAGTTTAGTCCATAAACGCCTTACAGCGTTTTTGCTTTCTCCACGGCCTCTTCGATACCGCCGACCATGTAGAACGCCTGTTCCGGCAGGGCGTCATACTCACCGTTAACGATGCCCTTGAAGCCTGCCAGCGAATCCTTGAGTGAAACGTATTTACCCGGCGTACCGGTAAAGGTCTCGGCCACGAAGAACGGCTGTGACAGGAAGCGCTGTATTTTACGTGCGCGGGTGACGACCTGCTTGTCTTCCTCGGACAGCTCATCCATACCGAGAATGGCAATGATGTCCTTGAGTTCCTTGTAGCGTTGCAACGTACCCTGTACAGCACGCGCCGTGTCGTAGTGATCATTACCAACGACGTTCGGATCAAGAATACGCGATGTGGAATCCAGCGGATCCACGGCCGGATAAATACCCAGCTCGGCCACCTGCCGTGACAGCACCAGCGTAGCGTCGAGATGTGCGAAGGTCGTTGCAGGTGACGGATCGGTCAGATCGTCCGCCGGTACGTACACGGCCTGGAACGAGGTGATGGAACCGGTCTTGGTGGAAGTAATTCGTTCCTGCAACACGCCCATTTCCTCAGCCAGTGTCGGCTGGTAACCCACCGCCGACGGCATACGACCGAGCAACGCTGACACCTCGGTACCGGCCAGTGTGTAACGGTAAATGTTATCGATGAACATCAGCACGTCACGACCTTCATCACGGAAATGCTCGGCCATGGTCAGACCGGTCAATGCAACACGCAGACGGTTACCGGGCGGCTCGTTCATCTGGCCATAGACCAGTGACACCTTGTCGATAACGCCGCCTTCGCGCATCTCGTGGTAGAAATCGTTACCTTCACGGGTACGTTCACCAACACCGGCGAACACCGAGTAACCGGAGTGCTCGACGGCGATGTTACGAATCAGCTCCATCAGCGTCACGGTCTTGCCGACGCCGGCGCCGCCGAACAGGCCAACCTTGCCGCCCTTGACGATCGGCATGACCAGGTCGATCACCTTGATGCCGGTTTCGAGTACTTCCGTTGTCGAAGCCTGGTCTGCGTATGCCGGTGCAGACCGGTGGATTGGCAGACTGATCTCGGCGCCAATGTCACCGGCATCATCGACCGGGTTACCGAGCACGTCCATGATGCGTCCCAGCGTCTTCTCACCAACCGGCACGGTAATCGGCGCGCCGGTGTTGAGTACTTCGAGACCACGCTTAATACCGTCAGTGGAACCCATCGCAATGGTGCGCACCACGCCGTCACCCAGTTGCTGCTGCACTTCCAGGGTCAGATCGGCATCGTTGACCTTGAGGGCGTCATAGATCTTCGGCACGCCGTCGCGCGGGAATTCCACGTCCACCACCGCGCCGATAACTTCTATAATATTGCCAGCACTCATGTTGATATCCTCTTAACTTTAATCTTTCGCCTGTAGGAGCGCCTTGCAGGCGCGATCTAATTGAAATTATATTCGCGCCTGCAAGGCGCTCCTACAATAAATTTATACCGCCGCTGCGCCGCTGACGATTTCGGAAATTTCCTGGGTAATCGCCGCCTGGCGCGCCTTGTTGTAGACCAGCTGTAATTCATCGATCAGATCACCGGCGTTATCGGTAGCGGATTTCATCGCGACCATGCGTGCCGCCATTTCACAGGCGACGTTTTCTACCACGCCCTGGTAAACCAGTGATTCGATGTAACGGATCATCAATGCGTCCATGACCGGTACGGAGTCGGGCTCGTAGATATAGTCCCAGTGCGTCTTTAGTTCCTCATTGTCGGCCTCGCCACTGACCGGGACCAGTTGCCGCACTTCCGGTTTCTGCGTCATCGTGTTCAGGAATTCATTGTGTGCGAGATACAGTCGGTCGATCTCGCCAGCCTCGAAAGCATCGAGCATGACCTTGATGGTGCCGATCAATTCGGTCATCGACGGCGCATCGCCCAGATGCGTGGCGGTGGCACGCACATTACCGCCCATGCGCTTGAAAAAGGCATTGCTCTTGCTACCGATGAGCGTGAGATCGATTTCCAGTCCGTCATCGTTCCACTGTTTCATGGTGCTGATAACTTTCTTGAACAGGTTGATGTTCAAACCACCACACAATCCGCGGTCTGTGGAGATGATAATCAGGCCAACGCGTTTCACTTCGCGCTCTATCAGGTAGGGATGATGGTATTCCGGGTGTGCATGCGACAGGTGACCAATGACATTACCGATCTTTGCGGCATAGGGGCGCGTGGCCAGCATGCGGTCCTGTGCCCTGCGCATCTTGCTCGCAGCCACCATTTCCATTGCCTTGGTGATTTTCTGCGTGTTCTTGATGCTCGCAATCTTGGTGCGGATTTCCTTCGCGCCTGCCATGTCGTTATCCCGTGTGCCCTGTTACCAGGAGCCGTTAGCCTTGAAATCTTCGATGGCGGCTGTCAGGCCGGACACGATTTCATCGTTGTAGTCACCGGTCGAGTTGATCTTGTCCAGCAGACTGTCATGACTGGTGCGCACGTATGCATGCAACGCGTGCTCGAAATCGACCACCTTGTTGAGCTCGACATCATCGAGATAGCCCTGTTCAGCCGCATACAGCGACACGGCCATTTCGGCAACTGACAGCGGTGAATACTGTTTCTGCTTCATCAACTCGGTGACGCGTTGGCCGCGTTCCAGCTGCTTGCGGGTCGTCTCGTCGAGATCGGATGCAAACTGCGAGAAAGCCGCCAGTTCACGATACTGCGCCAGCGCAAGACGCACACCGCCGCCCAGCTTCTTGATGATCTTGGTCTGTGCCGCACCACCCACACGCGACACGGACAGGCCGGCGTTAATAGCTGGCCGAATACCGGCGTTGAACAGGTCGCTTTCCAGGAAGATCTGTCCGTCGGTAATCGAGATGACGTTGGTCGGCACGAACGCGGACACGTCACCGGCCTGCGTTTCAATAATCGGCAGCGCGGTCAACGAACCGGTCTTGCCTTTCACCTCGCCGTTGGTCAGCTTCTCGACCTCGTCGGCGTTGATGCGCGAGGCACGTTCGAGCAGGCGCGAGTGCAGGTAGAAAACATCACCCGGGTAGGCTTCACGGCCCGGCGGACGACGTAACAGCAGTGATACCTGGCGGTAGGCCCAGGCCTGCTTGGTCAGGTCATCATAAATAATCAGTGCATCTTCACCGCGATCGCGGAAGTACTCGCCCATGGAGCAACCGGCGTAGGGTGCAATGTACTGCATGGCAGCGGAATCCGCTGCGGCCGCTGCAACCACGATGGTATGGTCCATGGCGCCGAACTCTTCCAGCTTGCGCACCACGTTGGCGATAGATGAATTCTTCTGGCCAATGGCGACGTAAATACACTTAACGCCGGTGCCTTTCTGGTTAATGATGGCGTCGATCGCGACCGCGGTCTTGCCGGTCTGGCGGTCACCGATGATCAACTCGCGCTGCCCGCGACCAATCGGCACCATGGCATCGATAGACTTCAGACCGGTCTGCACCGGCTGGTCGACAGACTGGCGTTCAATCACGCCCGGGGCAATCTTTTCAATCGGTGATGACAGGTTACTTTCAATCGGACCCTTGCCGTCAACCGGTTCGCCAAGTGAATTGACCACGCGACCGAGCAGGCCCGGGCCTACCGGCACCTCGAGGATGCGCCCGGTGCACTTGACACTGTCGCCCTCGGTGATGGACTTGTAGTCGCCGAGGATCACGGCGCCAACAGAGTCGCGCTCGAGGTTCAGCGCCAGGCCGAAGATGCTGCCGGGGAATTCGAGCATTTCGCCCTGCATGGCATCGGCCAGACCGTGGATACGTGCGATGCCATCCATCAGGCTGACCACGGTTCCTTCGGTACGCGCTTCTGACACGGACTCGAACTGTTCGATACGGCTTTTGATCAGCTCGCTGATTTCAGTCGGATTGAGTTGCATAGTTGTCTACCTTGATAAACTTTCGAATCAGTGATTCAGTGCCGCGCCCAGGCGATCCAGCTTGCCGCGCACGGAACCGTCGATAACCAGGTCGCCGGCGCGAATGATTGCACCGCCCAGCAACGTGGCATCGGTTGAACAGGTGAGCGTGACATCACGCCCAAGTCGTTTTTTCAGGCTGGCAATAATTTCGGCCTGCTGAGCATCAGTTGCAGGAAAGGCCGACACCAGTTCGGCCTGCACCGAGCCTTCCGCGTCGCGTCGCTTGATTTCATACAGTGTAGAAATCTCCGGTAACAGCGCCAGGCGCCGGTTGGTCGCCAGCACACGAATGAAGTTCGCGCAATTTTCGGCCAGGTGCTCACCACCAACACTTATAAACAGGTTGGCCAGTTGCTGCTCGGTCATATGCGGACTGTCGATGACGTCCTGCATAGCGGCATCTTCCGCGATCGTGGCCAGCAGTCCGAGCATATCTGACCACTCTTTCAGCGTGCCTTGCTCGCTGGCAAAATTGAACGCGGCCTGTGCATACGGGCGCGCGACTGTCAGTGCCTCTGCCATCAGATCTCAGCCGCCAGCTTGTTGAGCAGCTCGCCGTGTGCAGCCTCGTCGACTTCGCGCTCCAGCACCTTGCCGGCACCGGCCAGCGCGATCGATACCACCTGGCCACGCAGTTCCTCGCGTACCCGGTTCAGCTCCTGGTCGATCTCGGCTGCAGCAGCCGTCTTGAGACGGTCGCCTTCGACACGCGCATCGCCCTTCGCTTCGTCGACGATTTCCGCTGCGCGCTTGTCGGCACGGTGAATGATTTCACCGGCCTGCGCTTTCGCCTCGCGCAGAATACCCTTGGCGCGTTCCTCGGCAAGTTCCTTCTCGTGCAGGCCGCGTTCTGCAGCGGCCAGGCCGTCGGCGATTTTCTTCTTGCGTTCAGCCAGCGCATTCATGATCGGCGGCCAGACAAACTTCATGCAGAACCATACGAACACAATGAATGTGATGGTCTGTCCGATCAGTGTCGCATTAAAATTCATGCTTGCACCTCGTGTAACAAAATTTCAGTCAATCAGTGTTACGAGACCACCGCGAACATGACGTACATGGCGAGACCCACCGCGATCATCGGTACCGCGTCGACCAGGCCCATGACGATGAAGAACTGGGTACGCAGCATCGGGATCAGCTCCGGCTGACGTGCCGCACCTTCGAGGAAGCGACCACCGAGAATACCGATACCGACAGCAGCGCCAAGTGCGCCGAGGCCCATCATCAATGCGCCTGCGATATAGAGTAATGCGTTTTCCATTTTTATCTCCTAGAAGTAACGTACTTTATAAATAAAATCAGTGATGCTCTGCGTGCGCCATGTCCAGGTACACGATGGTCAGTGTCATGAAGATGAACGCCTGCAGCGTAATAATCAGAATGTGGAAGATGGCCCAGCCGAGTTGCAGCAGACCGCCGAACGTGCCCATTACGATGCCGCCGCCATACATCAGCGCGATCAGGATGAAGATCATTTCACCGGCATACATGTTGCCGAACAGTCGCAGCGCCAGCGAGATCGGCTTGGCTATCAGCGTGACGCCTTCCAGCAGCAGGTTAATCGGGAACATCCATTTCGGGAACGGCTGGAACGCGAGTTCGCCGAAGAAACCGCCGAGACCCTTCATCTTGATACTGTAGTAAAGCACCAGCACAAACACGGACAGCGACAAGCCGAAGGTCACGTTGGGATCGGTCGAGGGAACAATCTTCAGGTGACTGACACCCATCAATGAGGCCAGATAGGGTATATGGTCAACCGCGATCAGGTCCATCACGTTCATCAAGAATATCCAGACGAACAATGTCAGCGCCAGCGGCGCAACCAGCGGGTTCTTGCCACTGAATGAACCACGCACACTGTCATCGATAAACTCGACAATCCATTCGACGAAATTCTGCCAGCCGGACGGTGTATCGACACTGGCCGTTTTCGCTGCCATGCGGAACAGGCCGAGAAACAGGACACCCAGTCCGATCGAGAACAACATGCTGTCGACATTGATTGCCCAGAAACCCATTGCCGCGGCATCCTCACCGCTGTGGGCAAATCCCCAGTGACCGGCATGCGCATGGCCTTCCGGAAACTGACCATAGGTAAGGTTGGTCAGATGGTGCTTGATGTAACTCGAAGTTGTCAGTGCATCAGACGCCATGGCGCTCAGATTTCCTTTCGTTTCCGATAAATAACAGGGCCAGCTGGCCCACCACAAAACCTGCAAGCAATGCGGGCGCGTAAAGTTCCAGCACGCCCATGCCAAGCCAGAACAGGGCAATGACGGCGATGAAGCGCTCCAGCATGCTGCGATACAACAGGCGAATACTTTCGCCGGCACTCAGGGCACGTCCCCGGTCCGCCCGGTCACGTCGCCACAACAGGAGAGCGATATTGATCATCGCGATACCGCCGCCAAACCCGGTGGATGCCGCCGCAAAGGCACCATTCCACAGATAGAACAGGACTGAGGTGGCCATCACCAGCGTCAGTTGCAACGCTGCCAGCTTGCGGTAACTCCGCGCCCGGGTCACGAATATCAGCCTTGATTCAATTAGTTACACAGGTTGTGCGCAATTTCTGCGATGGTTTTTTGCAAAACCCGCCGCGCACAAACCGCCCATCAGGCAGCCGGGGATTATAAGGATGGTCTATGGGAGGGGTCAATGAAATTGCTGGAAAATAGGGAAGATTTAATTTTCCGCTCAAATGTCCCGCTCGCTGCACGCCGGTATTACTGGATATGCGCCAGGATACCGTCAAGCTCGTCCAGACTGTTGTAACTGATTTCCAGCTTGCCCTTGCCACCGCGACCCGCCCGAATCTGTACGCTGGCACCCAGCGTGTCGGCCAGGCTCGACTCGAGCCGGCGGATATCGGGGTCTTTCGGCGCCGCGGCCGTCCGCGCCTTGCGCGGTTGCTGCAGTTGCCGCACCAGGCCCTCGGTCGCGCGCACACTGAGGCCGCGCGAGAGTACCTGGCGGGCGGCTTCCAGCTGGCTGGCGCCGCGCAGCGCCAGCAGCGCACGGGCATGCCCCATCTCCAGCTTGCCCGCCTCCACCATCGCCTTGACGTCGTCCTCCAGCTCCAGCAGGCGCAGCAGGTTACTGACCGCCGCGCGCGAACGGCCGACGGCCTCGGCCGCCTGCTCGTGGGTGAGTTCGAATTCACGGATCAGGCGATCCAGCGCATTGGCCTCTTCCAGCGGGTTGAGGTTTTCACGCTGGATGTTCTCAATCAGTGCGATGGCAATCGCAGCGCGGTCTTCCACATCGCGAATGATGGCCGGGATTTCATGCAGACCGGCCAGTTGCGCGGCACGCCAGCGGCGTTCGCCGGCAATGATCTCGAACTTGCCGGCACTGATAGCACGCACCACGATCGGTTGCAGCACACCCTGCGCACTGATGGAGTCCGCAAGATCCTGCAATGATTCCTTGTGCATGTCGATACGCGGCTGGTACTTGCCACGCTGAATGATATCGACCGGCAATGCGCAAAGACTGCCATCGACACGCGCTGCATCGGTCGACTGCCTTGTCGCCATCGGGCACCGCCTGTAATGCAGGTTTGCCGGCAGGCCGCTGAGCGGTAGCAGACTCGTTGCCTGTGGTACGCGCCGCGGATGATCCAAGCAATGCATCCAGTCCGCGCCCCAGACCCCGTTTCTTTGCTGCCATGTCGTTACCGCCTCAACCGTTGTGTCTTTGTGAAAAAGGGGTCAGTACCCTTTTCTTGCAAGATATGAATTAGAAAGAAAAGGGTACTGACCCCTTTTCCGTCACGCCAGCGATGTCTGTGTTTCGTTGTTGCTGCCCGGCTGGCCCTGTGCCTGCTCGCGCTGCTGCGCCTCTTCCGCTTCACGGCGGATAAACTCGCCCGCAAGTGCCAGGTAAGCGGATGCGCCACGGGAAGCCTTGTCATACCGCAATACCGGCAGGCCATGACTCGGCGCCTCGGCGAGGCGCACATTACGCGGAATAATGGTGCGATAAACCTTGTCGCCGAAGTGCGCCAGCAACTGGGCAGACACTTCACCGGCCAGCCGGTTGCGCGCATCGTACATGGTGCGCAACAGGCCCTCGATTTCCAGCTCCGGATTAATTGCCGTGCGCACCTGCTCGACCGTGTCGAGTAATGCGGACAGGCCTTCCAGTGCGTAATACTCGCATTGAATCGGAATCAGCACGCCATGTGCCGCGGCCAGTGCATTGACGGTCAGCATGTTGAGCGATGGCGGGCAATCAATCACCACCAGGTCATAGTCGTTCTGCACATAGACCAGCGCGGCGCGCAGCCGACGCTCGCGATTGTCCTTGTCCAGCAACTCCACTTCCGCAGCCGTGAGGTCGCCATTACCGGGTAACAGGTCATAGCCGGCATCGGCAGCCGTGACGATTATGTTGCGGATATCGGCATGCCCCATCAGGAGATCGTAACCGGTATATGCAACCTCGTGCTTGTTGATACCGCTGCCCATCGTGGCATTGCCCTGCGCATCGAGATCGACCAACAACACACGCCGGCCGGTTTCCGCCAGCGACGCCGCGAGATTCACACTGGTAGTGGTCTTGCCGACACCGCCCTTCTGGTTTGTAACTGCAATAATTTTGCTCATGCCGGTTGCCCCGTATCACTGCCGTTGACGACAGGATGCATCTTCACCAGGTGGCGCTCTGCATCCAGGCCCGGCACCTTCAGTGAAACGACGTCTGAAATAACCGACTTGTCTTCCAGGCTTTCGACTTCCGTCATCGGGTACACGCCTTTCATCGCCAGCATGCAACCACCGCTGTTGCACAGGTGAGATGTGTTGCGGTAGAAATCCGGGAGATCGGAAAATGCGCGGCACACGATAGTATCGAACAGCTTTTCCGGACGGTATTCATCTACGCGGGCGTTTTCCAGTGTGACGTTATCGAGCTTGAGTATGCCAAGCGTTTGCTGAACAAATCTCAGTTTCTTGCTGCTGCTGTCCAGCAGTACAAACTCGCGTTCGGGACATGCAATTGCCAGCGGAATACCGGGCAGTCCTGCGCCGGTTCCGACATCCAGTATGCGATCACCGTGCAGATGGTCCAGGATCGACAGGCTGTCGAGAATATGCCGGGTAACGATATCGGTCGGTTTACGGACCGAGGTCAGGTTGTAGACACGATTCCAGTTCATCAGCTCGGTGACGAACATCATCAATAATTCATCGCCGCCGAGACGTTCTTCGAGACCCAGCTCGAGTATCCCGTCTTCCAGCAAATCGCCCGGGTCGACGAAACTGTTCTTTCGACCCTTGCGGTTACGGTTATAAAGTCCGGTATACATTGCCAGTCATGATCAGTTGTGTGTGCTATGCACTCCGTCGTGAAATCCTGTGCTTCCTGATATGCACGAGCAACAATGAAACGGCCGCCGGCGTGATGCCCGGGATGCGTGCTGCCTGGCCAATGCTCTGCGGTTTTACATCCTGCAATTTCTCACATGCCTCGCTGGACAGACCGCTCACCGCATTGTAATCGAAATCCACCGGTAATGGTTGTTCGCGGAAATGTTGCTGGCGCTCGATCTCGGCCTGCTGCCGATCAAGGTAACCGGCGTACCTGGCCTGGATCTCGACCTGTTCGGCCACATCATCGGCAGCCACGCCGGGCCCGATCCCTGCAATCGACATCAATGTACGGTACGCGATATCCGGTCGACGCAGTAAATCACTGGCGCGGTGCTCACGCGACAGCGGTTTATCCAGCAATTGCGACAGTGCCTCGCCGGCAGCGGATGCGGGTCTCACCCAGTGTGTATGCAGGCGCTGCTGCTCCTGCTCGATCGCGTCGCGCCGACTGCAGAACGACTGCCAGCGCTCATCATCAACCAGCCCCAGCTCGCGACCAGCCGGCGTGAGACGCAGATCGGCGTTGTCCTGCCGCAGCAACAGGCGATATTCCGCCCGGCTGGTGAACATGCGGTAAGGCTCGGTAGTGCCGCACGTGACCAGGTCATCAACCAGCACGCCGAGATAGGCCTCGTCGCGGCGCGGCGTCCACGGCTGCCTCGTCGCGGACGTGACGCGCCGCATTCAGACCCGCGAGCAAGCCCTGTGCAGCGGCCTCCTCATAGCCGGTCGTGCCGTTTATCTGCCCTGCAAAAAACAATCCCCTGGTATGCGAGGTTTCCAGTGAATGGCGCAGATCACGCGGATCGAAGTAATCATATTCAATGGCATAGCCCGGCCGGGTAATCTGCGCGGCTTCGAAACCGGCAATTGATTGCACCAGTTCGCACTGCACGTCATAGGCGAGACTCGTCGAGATCCCGTTTGGATAAACCTCGCGCGTGCCGAGCCCTTCCGGCTCGATAAAAATCTGGTGCGAGCTTTTATCCGCAAAGCGCACCACCTTGTCCTCGATTGACGGGCAGTAACGCGGCCCCGTTCCCTCGATAGCGCCGCTGAACATGGGCGAATCGGCCAGGCCCGCACGGATAATCTCGTGCGTGCGCTCGCAGGTATGGGTGATATGGCAGACGACCTGGCGTGGATGTTCGTCAACGCTGCCGAGAAATGACATCACCGGTAACGGGGTGTCACCGGCCTGCTCAGCGAGGCGCGCATAATCGATACTGCGCCCGTCGATGCGCGGCGGCGTACCGGTCTTGAGGCGGCCCACACGCAGGTTCATATCGCGCAGACGGCTGGCCAGCGCATTCGCCGGCGGGTCTCCGGCACGCCCACCGGCATGGTTAACCGGGCCGACATGAATACGCCCGCCGAGGAAGGTCCCGACGGTCAAAACCACCGCACCCGCGCTAAAGCGCAGCCCACTGGCGGTAACAACACCCGTCACACGGCCCTGCTCCACCACCAGGTCATCTACCGCCTGTTGAAACAGCTGCAACCCGGGTTGCGCTTCAAGCGCTGCGCGCACCGCACCCCGGTACAACACTCGATCGGCCTGCGCACGCGTCGCGCGCACTGCCGGCCCCTTGCTGGCATTGAGCACTCGAAACTGGATGCCGGCCCGGTCTGTGGCACGCGCCATAACGCCGCCCAGCGCATCGATCTCACGCACCAGGTGGCTTTTACCGATGCCGCCAATCGCCGGGTTGCAACTCATCTGGCCGAGCGTATCGAGGTTATGCGTCAGCAGTAGCGTGCGCGCACCGAGCCGTGCTGCTGCCAGCGCGGCTTCAGTGCCGGCATGGCCGCCACCCACCACGATCACATCGAATTGTCTGTCGCGTGTGCTCATAAATTAAGTAAATCCAGAGTTTAATGTCGGGAATTCTACGCTGTACGGCAAAACACCGCATGCCCGCATTCCGAGTCTGATGAATAAACACGCATAAGGCTTTGAGATCACACATGTTGTGTTAGAATGCGAAAAAACACCCAATATAAGGTAGTAGTAATGAGGCTTCTTGAGTTCGAAAACGCCAACAGCGGGGCCAACCCGCAGGCAGCGATATTGACAAAGAAAGCAGCAAAAAAACCGGCCAGAAAGACGGTAGCGCGTAAAGCAGTCGCGACCCCCTCGCCCGAGGCCGGCAAGGTATTCCCGATCAATGGCAATAATGCCGTGCAGCAGCCGGTTCGTCGCCAACCTATTGATCTGGAACAGTTGCAACAGCGTATCGAGGTGCTGGAACGGCGCATGCGTGAACGCGCGCGCGCCGATGGACAGCAGTTGCCTGTTAAAGACCTGGAACAGCTCAAGCAGCGCATGAAACTGCTGGAACGTAGCGTTCACAACGAACTCTGGGCAGCGAAGCAACGCGAGCATACCCTTTTAGAGATGCTGGCCAAGCCACCGCTCCGCCACCTGATCCGGGACCATGCCAAACGTTTTCGGCACCGCACGCTGCCGTCAACCTGCCACTGGTGTGCTGAATGCGGTCGTGAGTGGTGGTCTGACAATCAACCGCTATGGTGGCCACGCTTTGCCCGTGCCTGGCAGGAATCGCTCGACAAGGCACGCGGCATCCACCATACCTGAGACCGACGCCGCCGACCCGTCAGCCGGTTTACTTCTCGGCCGCCGCCCTCAACCCCGCCCACAACAGCGCCAGCTGCTGCCGGTACATCGCGCCGATGGCCGCCGGGTTAGCGTGTTGCATGGCCAACGGCACCCCGTAGAAGATCGATACCAGCGCCACCATGGCCGCCGCGATGGCTGTGTTCGGCGGCAGTTCCCCCTGGTCGATGCCGGCCTGCAGAGAACTGCGCAACAGATTTTCCAGCGAATCGTCCGGCAGGGAGTTGATGTCATCGAGATCGGAGAAAGCAATCATCCGCTCGGCCGGGGTGATCTCCGGGCCGGCGTGGCGTTCCCGCGCCCGCGCCTCATGCGCAATGATTTCACCCATCAGTCCCGGCTTCTTCTGGATCTGGATCGAGGTGTAACGGAACAGCGCCTCGATGACGGCCAGCCCATGCTGCTGTTCACTCGCCTGTCGACCGTACCAGTTGAGCTCCAGCGTCCACAGCCGGTCAAGGTAAACAATCAGATCCTCTTTCTTCGGAAAGTAATTGAAGAACGTGGCCTCGGAAATCTGCACCCGCTCGCACAGCGACTTCACCGACAGGCTTTCAAACGAGGCCGCTTCCAGGTGATTGGTCACGGCCTCCGCAAGTGACAGGCGCGTCCGGGCAAACTTTCTTTCACGCAGTGAGGGTCGGGCTATTCCAGTCATCTGTTTAGTGTACCCTAAATATATTGATTACAACAAAATAATAAATCCAGCTAGATAAGTGGCTTACCTGCCCATGCAATTGCTGATAAACAGCCGTGGTTTAAACACATTATTTTTAAGGGGTAATCACCGAATTAGCTGCCACATGGCCTGAATGTAGCGATGGCACAACCAGGAAAAACATCTAACCAGATGAATAATAATATAATTCTTATAATTATTGTTTAATATATTATTGGGGTCAAGCCTGATTAATTGCCATTTATGACTAAATACGGCTGGCAGTTACGTCTGGCAGGCACGAATTCTATAGTGTTCTCTATTTTATTGCGCAAGCGCCGGGTATCACTTGCCGATGCAGAAGTCGCTGAATATTCGACCAAGCAGGTCTTCGCTACCGAACTCGCCGGTAATCTCACCCAGTGCCTGCTGGGCCAGGCGCAACTCTTCCGCCAGTAGCTCACCCGATTGCTGCTGTTCGAGTCGCTGGCGGCCGGTATCGATAAGCTCACTTGCGCGGGTAAGTGCATCGAGGTGGCGGCGGCGTGCCGTGAAGCTGCCTTCGCTGTGCTCGGCATAGCCGACTGCAGACAGGATGTGCGATGACAGCGCGTCCATGCCGTCACCGGTCTTCACGGACAAGGCAACCGTGGCCGCTGCGGTATCGGTGACAGCCCCGGGGCTACGGCCACTCAGGTCGATCTTGTTGTACACACGCAGGCAGGGCACGCCGGCCGGCAGATCATCGAGCAATGCTGTATCGGCTGCCGTGAACCCGGCCGTGTCATCGACCACCAGCAATATCTGGTCGGCCTGGTTCAGCGCTGCACGGGTCCGCGCCATGCCGGCCAGCTCAACCGGGTCTGCGCTGTCGTGCAGGCCCGCTGTATCGACCAGGTGCAAGGGCAGGCCGTCCAGCTGGATCTGTTCGCGCAGCACATCGCGAGTGGTTCCCGGGATAGCGGTGACAATGGCCGTCTCGCGACCGGCCAGTGCATTCATCAGGCTGGATTTGCCCGCGTTCGGCCGACCGGCAATCACCAGTGTCAGGCCGTCACGCAACAGGCAACCCTGGCGCGCGCTGGCGCGCAACGCGGCACAGGCGGTTTGCAGTTCAGCCAGTTGATCTGAGACGGCCGCATCGGCGAGAAAATCGATCTCCTCCTCGGGGAAATCCATGGCCGCCTCGATATACATGCGCAACCGGGTCAGCTGCTCGACGAGGCTGTGTACCTGTGCGGAAAATTCACCCTGCAGGGAACGGGTGGCGGCACGTGCAGCGGTCGCGGTGCCACTGGCAATCAGGTCCGCAATCGCTTCGGCCTGGGCCAGGTCGAGTTTGCCGTTGAGAAAGGCGCGCTCGGAAAATTCACCCGGACGGGCAGGGCGTGCGCCCAGCGACATAACGCGCGCCAGCAGCAGGTCCATCACGACCGGGCCGCCGTGACCCTGTAACTCGAGTACATGCTCGCCGGTAAATGAAGCGGGTGCGGCAAAGTACAGTACCAGGCCATTGTCGATCAGCTCGCCCTGCGCATCATGGAAACCGTGCAATTCGGCCTGTCGTGCGACCGGCAACCGCCCAAACAGCTGCACGGCAATCGCCGGGACGTCGGCGCCGGATATGCGTACGATACCGACGCCGCCCTGGCCGGGTGGTGTGGCGATTGCTGCGATGGTGTCGGTGGAGGTGTGCATGGTTCAGGAATTAATCATCCGGTAGGAGCGGATCGCATCCGCGAACCAATCAATAACCTGAATTATTCGCGCACGCGGTGCGCTCCTGCAATTTATTTGCCGCCGGCCTCGACACGCCGCGTGATGACCCATTGCTGCGCGATGGACAGCGTGTTGTTCACGACCCAGTACAGCACCAGGCCGGACGGGAAGAACGCGAAGAACACGGTGAACACGACCGGCAGCACCATCATGACCTTTGCCTGTACCGGGTCCAACGGTGCCGGGTTGAGTTTCTGCTGTATGAACATCGTGATGCCCATCAACAACGGCAGGATGTAGTAGGGGTCCGGCGAAGACATGTCCTGGATCCACAACATGAAGGGCGCCTGGCGCAATTCGACACTCTCCAGCAACATCCAGTACAGGGCGATGAAGACCGGGATCTGCACCAGGATCGGCAGGCAGCCGCCGAGTGGATTGATCTTTTCTTTCTTGTACAGTTCCATCATCGCCTGGTTGAGTTTCTGGCGATCGTCCTTGTAACGTTCCTTGAGCGACTGCAGGCGCGGGGTCATCTTGCGCATGTTGGCCATGGAGCGGTAGCTGGTCTCCGAGAGCTTGTAGAACACCAGCTTGATGATCAGCGTTACCAGCACAATGGCCCAGCCCCAGTTACCGACAAATCCGTGTATGGTTTTGAGCAGCCAGAACAGCGGTTGCGCCAGCACCGTCAACAGACCGTAATCAACCGTCAGCTCCAGGCCGGGCGCAACTTCGCGCATTTCATCCTGCAGCTTCGGTCCGACAAACAGGCGCGTGCTGAACACACCGGTGTCACCGTTTGCGACCGTACGCCATGACGGCGAAATCAGGCCGATGACATAACGCGAATTGCTCAGGGTCTTGGTGTAGTAATGTTCGGCCTTGCCGGCCTCAGGAATCAGGGCACCGAGGAAATAGTGCTGCAGCATTGCAGCCCAGCCATCCGTGATGGTGCGATCAAGATTCGCCTCGAGCATATCCTCGAATTTGATTTTTTCGTATTTTTCTTCCGGGCTGTAGATCACGCCGCCCATGTATGTATATATGAAGGTACTCTGACCGGTCTCGGCAACCTGTGTGCGTTGCAGCTGCCGGTACTGCCGGCCCTGCCAGTCACTGCCGCTGTTGTTGTTGACGACGTGCTCCACATCAACAACGTAACTGCCGCGATGAAACGTATATCGTTTGATAACTTCAACACCTTCCGGACTGCGCCAGACAAGCGGTACCTTTAGCGTATCGACACCGTCATCCATGCGCCATGTCGGTTGCGATACGCTGTACTCCACATGGTGCGTCGGCTCAGCCGTGCCGTTTGCACGCAGACCGGACTGCATAATGAACAGGTTCGGCAGGCTGTCGTTCATCAAACGGAAGCGGGGTGAGTCGGGAGCGGTGGTTGCGGCGTAGGCACGCAGGTCAACCTGGCGCAGGTCGCCGCCCGTGGTATTGATACGTATGCTGAACAGGTCAGTCTCAACCGTCACAATCTCCCGTGCTTTTCAACAGCTCGGTTTCGGGTAGTTCAGCATTTGTTGCGGGCACCGCCTGCGGTGTTGTCGGCAGATCTTCGCCCTGGCTAATCTGTGGTTGTGCCGGTGTGGTCGCGGCTATTTCCGTTGCTGGCGGTGGCGCATAATCCTCGACCCAGGCCTGCCATAACATCAGTACGACGAATGACAGTGCAACGAATAAAAACAGGCGCTGGTTATCCATGACTGTGTCCGCAATGCTGATGAGGCACTTCGTCGATACCACCGGCGCTCCAGGGATGGCAGCGCAACAGGCGTCCTGCCGCCATGGCACCACCGCGCAATACACCAAACCGTTCCACGGCGGTTATCGCGTAGGAGGAGCAGCTCGGATAAAAACGACAATGATTACCCAGCCAGGGACTCAGCAGGTATTGGTAACCACGAATCAGTTTGATGATGGCCCAGCGCATGATTTATTTAACCTTGTCCAGAGCGATTCCAGGGATGTTGTCAGTTCCTTGCCAGATTTGCCGGCGACACCGCTGCGACCAAGCACCACGATATCCAGCGCACTCAATTGACCCTGGTGATGACGAAAGCTTTCACGAATAGCCCGCTTGATGCGATTGCGTGCCACCGCCGTTTTTGCCACCTTGCGGGAAATCGCCAGACCAAGACGTGGATGGTCAAGTGAATTCGGCGTGGCCAGCACGGTTATCCAGCGGTCATTAACCCGGTGTTGGCAGTCGTTGAATACCTGCTGGAATTCCGCCGGTCCGGTCAGTCTTGCCCGCCGGGGAAAACACGTCGAGCATGAACACAAGGGAATGGGTCAGACAGACAGACGAGCCCGGCCCTTGGCGCGTCGGGCATTGATGACACGACGACCGTTCTTGGTTGCCATGCGGGCACGGAAACCGTGGGTCCGCTTACGCTTCAGATTACTGGGTTGATAGGTTCTTTTCATGGCTCGTTACATCCGGTTCCGGGTTCAGCCGCGTGCTGCTGGCAGACGCGAAAGGGCGCAAAGATTACTGTTTTCCATGGTGATATGTCAATACCATTTGTTTTCAATGGCCTGCCGGGCCCGATTCGGCCGCATAACTGGCCCCGGGGGCTCGCCCTGGCCACTGGATTCCTCCGCCTGAATGCGCTTCTGGCACTACGCGCATTAATTTAAGGAACCGCTGATGTGTCGTCATTGCGAGGAAGGCGGTGACGCGGCAATCTCAGACTATGGAATCAATCAGTTGGAGATTGCCGCGCTGGCCGCTTCACGGCATGGCCCAGGCCAGCCTCTCGACTGCTTCGCAGTCTCACCTTCGCCTGCCTCCCGTGGCACTTGTACCTGGCCCGGGCCAGCTGCGCGACAGGTTCCCTGTCTCACCTCCTCCATGTACATCGCGCTCGCAATGACGGCGCTTTGATAATTAAACAGTGGCTCCTTAATTTTCGCGTCCTGCACACCACCCAAATTATTGGCTGTGCCTTACAAATATGCTGGTCTGTTTTTGACCGGCACGTCGTCCAGGCCTGATCCGGTCAAGTAAAAATATCATTCGATTTCCACTTCAAACAGTTGCAATCAACTGCCGTGTGTCTGCTTGTAATAAGCATGCCAAGTGATGTGGATAACTTTGCGAGAGGGGTATAGACTCCCTTGCCTGCTTTTTGGGTGGAAATAACTAACGGGGGGTTATACAGGTGGAAGGTACGCTTTGGCAAAAATGTCTGGTACGACTCGAACATGAATTGCCCGAGCAACAGTTCAACACCTGGATAAGGCCGCTGCATGCGATAGAAAGCGGTGAAAACCTGCGCCTTCTCGCACCCAACCAGTTTGTTCTCGACTGGGTAAGAAAACACCACTACGACACCATTTCACAAACACTCGGTGAAGTCGGGCCGTTCGATCCATCGTATTTACAACTCGATATCGGCAGCAGCAAGAAGCGCATCGATGAAACTGCCATGGTCGCGAGTGCGCCCATCAATGTTGCATCGCGCAAACCGGCGGTCGAACACAAGAGCAATCTCAACCCGGATTTCACATTTGAATCATTTGTCGGCGGCAAGTCCAACCAGCTGGCGCGCGCAGCAAGCATACAGGTAGGCGAGAACCCCGGTGGTGCTTACAACCCGCTGTTCATCTATGGCGGTGTCGGCCTTGGCAAAACCCACCTGATGCACGCCGTTGGCAACACCATCCTGGCCAACAAGCCAGGCGCACGCGTGGTCTACCTGCACTCCGAGCGGTTTGTGCAGGATATGGTGCGCGCCCTGCAACACAACGCCATTGATGACTTCAAGCGCTTCTACCGTACCGTGGATGCGCTATTGATCGACGATATCCAGTTTTTTGCCAGGAAAGAACGTTCTCAGGAAGAATTCTTCCATACATTCAATGCGTTACTTGAGGGCCAGCAGCAGGTAGTGCTGACCTGTGACCGCTATCCAAAGGAAGTGGACGGCCTGGAAGACCGGCTCAAATCACGTTTTGGCTGGGGTCTGACCGCCGCCATCGAGCCGGCTGAACTCGAGACACGGGTAGCGATCCTGATGAGCAAGGCCAACCAGATGGGTGTCGATTTGCCGTCTGATGTCGCATTTTTTATTGCCAAGCGCATTCAATCCAACATTCGCGAACTGGAAGGCGCCTTGCGCCGCGTGGTTGCCAGTGCCCGCTTTACCGGTCAATCCATCAGTATCGAAGTGACGCGCGATGCACTGCGTGACCTGCTGGCCCTGCAGGACAAGCTGGTAACGATTCCGAATATCCAGAAGGTTGTGGTCGAGTATTTCAAAATACGCACATCAGACCTGTTGTCAGCGCGTCGTAGTCGAACGATTACACGGCCACGCCAGATCGCCATGTCGCTGGCAAAAGAACTGACAACACACAGTTTGCCGGAAATTGGTCAGGCCTTCGGTGGACGTGATCACACCACCGTCATGCATGCCTGTCGCAAAGTTGCCGAGTTACGGGAAGCTGATTTCCGGATCAACGAGGACTATAACAACCTGTTGAGAACCCTGACGACATAGTCGGGATAAACTGTGGATAAGTTTCAGGGGCCCGGGTTATCCTTTTTTGTCCACAAGCTGTCCACAGCTGATCAAGACCCTGGACAGACTGGTTATGCTTGACCCAATGATATGAATCTATTCGTTATAAAGGGCTTTTCCACAGAAATCATTGCGACTAAATAATAGTAACAACAATCTTAAATAACAGATATTATTTTAAATATGAAATTCTCTATTCAGCGTGAAGACTTTCTGAAACCACTCCAGCAAGTCATCGGTGTGGTTGAACGCAGGCAAACATTACCGGTACTCGGCAATGTATTGATCAATGCAACCAAGAAGCAGATCAAGCTTACAGCGACTGATCTCGAAGTTGAGCTGCAGGCACAGGTTGCCATACCGGTTACCGAGATCGGCGATATCACCTTGCCCGCACGCAAACTACTTGATATCTGTCGGACCTTGCCGGAAGAAGCACAGCTGGATATCTCGGTAAAAAAGGATCGTGCGCTGATACGTTCGGGCAAAAGCCGTTTTACCCTGGCGACATTGCCGGCCACTGAATTTCCCGTGGTCGACAAGATCAAGAGCGCCAGCAGAATTTCATTGCCGCAAAACAAACTGCACGAACTGATCGAACGCACAGCGTTCTCGATGGCGCAGCAGGATGTACGTTATTACCTGAATGGTTTAATGCTTGAGCCGGTCAAGGGGCTTCTGCGTGCCGTCGCCACTGATGGCCATCGCCTGGCTATGTGCGAGATTGAAGCGGATATCAATACTGACGGTGAACAGGTCATCGTGCCACGCAAGGGTGTGCAGGAACTGCATCGTTTACTGGAAGACACCGATGCAGCGGTGCAGGTTGAAATCGGCAGTAATCATATTCGTATCACGACCGGTGAGTTGCGTTTTACATCGAAGTTGATTGATGGCCGCTTCCCGGACTACACCCGCGTTATCCCGAAAAATGCCAACAAGCAATTGTTGGTCAACCGGGACCTGTTGCGCCAGGCACTGACCCGTACGTCCATTCTGTCAAACGAGAAATACCGGGGTATACGCCTCGATGTTTCTGAAAATAACATTAAAATACAAGCACATAACCCAGAGCAAGAGGAGGCAATCGAGGAAATCGATGCAACCTATAGTGAAGAAGATCTGGTGGTGGGATTTAATGTCACCTACATTCTCGATGTGCTGAATGTGCTCGACAGCAATGATGTCTCGGTGATGCTGAGCGATGCCAACAGCAGTGCGCTGATCAACAAGCCAGGTACCGATGACTGCCGTTACGTTGTCATGCCGATGCGGTTGTAGTGGCTACACAGTCTGACCAGCAAGATCACACCTCAATCTACCGCCTCGCAACGCCGCGTGTGTCGACCAAAGATCAACCCGGACTACGCACTCTCGATATCCTGCAATTTCGTAATTTCGAACAAACCCGCCTCGCCTTCGATTCGGGCCTTAATCTGATCACCGGCGAAAACGCCTCGGGTAAGACCAGCCTGCTGGAAGCAATTTATTACCTGGGACGGGTACGTTCCTTTCGAACCAGTGGGGCGGATGAGCCTATTCGTTACGGACAATCGGGATTTCGCCTGGTTGGGCAGGTTGCCGCACAAACCGGTCAGGCTGTCACTGTCGGGATCGAGCGGCGTGACGGACGCTACACCGTTCATATGGGCGGGCAGAATGTGCGCCGTTTGTCTGATCTGGCCGGAAATTTTCCTGTCCAGATATTCAGCAGTGATACGGTTTCTCTTCTGAATGGCGGCCCACGCCAGCGGCGTCATATGCTGGATTGGGCATTGTTCCACGTGGAACAGCGCTACCGGGATACCTGGCAGCGCTATACGCGCAGCCTGCGCCAGCGCAATGCAGCCTTGCGCGCCCATGCAACGCGTAATGAAATCGGTGCCTGGGAGGCGGAATTACTGGAGGCAGCGCTGGAAATCGACCGCAGCCGGCGTACCTACCTGGAACAGCTGATCCCTTGCCTTGATAAGGAAATTGGCCGACTGTTGCCAGATAGTCAACTAAGCCTGGTCTATCAGCAGGGCTGGCCGGAGGCGGTTGCGTTGGCGGATGCGCTGTCCGCTGGATTCGAGAAAGATCTGGCCTACGGATATACCCGATATGGACCGCATCGGGCGGATTTTAGATTGCTGCTGGATGGACACCCGGTAGTCTGCCCATTGTTCGCGTGGCCAACAGAAGGCCGTATTGCTGGGAATTCTACTCGCACAGGTGGGCTATCAGCAGACGATAAGCGGCTCCGCCGGTGCATTTCTACTGGATGATTTGACCAGTGAGCTGGATGTGGCACATCGGGGACGTGTATTGACGGCCCTGCGTGAATTGAACGCCCAGGTGTTTGTGACAGCTATCCAGGGAGAATCGATAGACACGTCTGTTTGGGATTCGGGTCGCCTGTTCCACGTGGAACATGGCGTCATCCACGAAGTGGTATAATGATTGGCTGACACACAGGGAACGACCATGGCAGAAAAAGACAGCTACGACTCATCCAACATCAAGGTACTGAAGGGGCTGGATGCGGTCAGAAAGCGGCCGGGTATGTATATCGGCGACACCGATGACGGGACAGGTTTGCACCACATGGTATTCGAGGTGGTCGACAATTCCATCGACGAGGCCCTGGCCGGGCACTGCAGTGAAATCGCCGTCGTCCTGCACGCGGATAGCTCGGTCTCGGTCAGTGATGACGGGCGGGGTATCCCGGTCGATATTCACACTGAAGAGGGTATATCCGCTGCCGAGGTCATCATGACGGTGCTGCATGCCGGCGGTAAGTTTGACGACAACTCCTACAAGGTCTCCGGCGGTCTGCACGGCGTCGGTGTGTCGGTGGTGAATGCCTTGTCGGAAACATTGCAGCTCACCATTAAGCGCGGTGGTGAGATATATACCCAGGTCTACCGAATGGGTGTGCCGGAATCCCCGCTGGCGGTCGCGGGTCAGACCACCGAAACGGGTACCGAGATCCGCTTCAAGCCCAGTAGCGAGATATTTACCGGCACCGAATATCATTACGATATACTTGTTAAGCGATTGAGAGAATTATCTTTTTTGAATTCTGGTGTGCGTATTCGTTTGACTGATGAGCGCAACGACAAGGAAGATATTTTCGAGTACAAGGGTGGTATCAGGGCGTTTGTCGAGCACCTGAATCGCAAGAAGACCCCGCTGCACCCAACGGTGTTTTATTTCTCCGGTGAGCGCGATGACGTCGGTGTAGAACTCGCCATGCAGTGGAACGATTCCTACCAGGAAAACATCTTTTGCTTTACCAACAACATTCCGCAGCGTGATGGCGGCACCCATTTGGCCGGTTTTCGCGGTGCGTTGACGCGTACCCTGAACCAGTACATGGAAAAAGAGGGCATGATGCGCAAGGCCAAGGTGACGGCCAGTGGTGATGATGCCCGTGAAGGACTGACGGCCGTCCTGTCAGTGAAAGTGCCTGATCCCAAGTTTTCCTCGCAAACCAAGGAAAAGCTGGTTTCCTCCGAGATCAAGGGCATTGTTGAGTCAATGGTCAATGAGCATTTCCAGAGCTACCTGCTGGAACAGCCGACCGAAGCAAAGGCGATTACGTCAAAGATCATCGACGCGGCCCGTGCCCGTGAGGCGGCGCGCAAGGCGCGTGAAATGACACGCCGCAAGGGTGCACTCGATATTGCCGGTCTACCCGGCAAGCTTGCGGATTGCCAGGAACGCGACCCGGCGTTGTCCGAACTGTTCCTGGTCGAGGGTGATTCTGCCGGTGGTTCCGCCAAGCAGGGACGTGACCGTCGTACACAGGCAATTTTGCCGTTAAAAGGCAAAATCCTGAATGTCGAAAAAGCACGCTTTGACAAGATGTTGTCATCAGTGGAAGTGGGCACGCTGATTACCGCACTTGGCTGTGGTATCGGTCGTGAGGAATTCAACATCGACAAGTTGCGCTATCACCGCATTATTATCATGACTGACGCGGACGTTGACGGTTCGCATATACGCACGCTGCTACTGACGTTCTTCTACCGGCAAATGCCTGAATTGATCGAAGGTGGACACATATATATCGCGCAGCCGCCTTTATACAAGATTAAAAAGGGCAAGCAGGAACAGTACGTAAAGGATGATGCCGCCCTGAATACCATGTTGTTGAACAGTGCGGTCGACAAGGCGCAACTTTATGTCAATCCGGATGCGCCACCGCTCAGTGGACCGGCACTGGAGACACTGGCCAATGATTACATGGCCGTCATGGCAACTATCCGTCGACTGAGTAAGCGCTACGAGCCCGTAGTGCTGGAAAAAATGATTTACATGCCGGTGCTGTCCACAGAGCAATCGCGTGACAAGTCAGCGCTGACGGACTGGTTCAGCGAACTCGAGGCACTGATAAACAGTGGCATGATCAGCGGCCAACGCTACCAGACTGACGTAAGTACGACAGAAGATGGCGAAGGCCTGACAGCGCGGGTAAGCAAGTGGACACACGGAATCGTATCAACCGAGCAGTACTTCAACCTCGATTTTTTTGGCAGCCCGGAGTACCAGCACTTTGCTGCACTCGGGCAACAACTGGATGGCCTGCTGAGTGTCGGCGCCTACATTGAGCGAGGCGAGCGCCAGGAGCCGGTCTCCACCTTCAAGCAGGCCCTGGATTGGTTAATGGCGGAAGCGCGCCGCGGCCAGCACATCCAGCGCTACAAGGGCCTGGGTGAGATGAATCCGGAACAGCTGTGGGAGACCACGCTTGACCCGGAATCACGCCGCTTGCTGCAGGTACAGATAGAAGACGCGGTCGGATCAGATGACATATTCACCACCCTGATGGGCGACCAGGTTGAACCGCGACGTGACTTTATTGAACAGAATGCGCTGGCAGTTTCCAACCTGGACGTCTGATTCCGCACGTTAAAATGGCTTTTAGGTGTATAGCGTAAGTTTTGAGAAATTCCAAGCTAATTGATTTTATTTATAATAATAATATATTAAACTCTATTTATATGGCATTATAAAGTATTTGTGACGCCTTTGACCGTGACATGCTGCTTCAATTGACCACGTTTGTTGCTGTTTCTTTGCACTCGCTACCCGGCTTAACGTCACATCCTCGCCTGGCAAGGCACTCAAAAAACGGCCCATTTGACATTTTGTCAACCATGGGTTTCCATATAGTCAACTCACATTCTTTACGTAAGGCGGCTGCCGCACTACCGTTTTGACGGCGTGCGCTGATGGAGGTAATCCCAATGGGCGTTGCGTTGAAAACAGCCTTTGAGACATTCGCCGACACGGCCGGGTCCGTGCTGAATATTCGTGATGAGGCGCATTACGGGATGGCGATGGAGCTGGTCGAGGAATTGATGGGTGACGATGACGAGGGTGTTGATGTGGCGTTGAGCGCCCTGATCGGTTTGCTCGGTAAAGCCATCGCTGTTTACGAGAGCAGTGACGGACAGCGAGTCTGGCCTGATGACCTGGTATTTGATGATGCTGCAGATGTGGCGATGTTGCGCCTGCTTATGGACCAGCATGGCCTGGGAGTGGCCGATTTCCCGGAAATCGGCGACAAGTCACTCTTGTCCAGGATTCTCTCGGGTCAGCGCAACCTGACCAAAAAACATATTAGCCGGCTGTCAAAACGATTTGACGTGGATCCAGGCTTGTTCTTTGACTGAAGTTGCCGTGATTACGGCGCGCGCAGCCCGGTAGCAGCCGGTTTAACGAGGAAATGATTAATCAGCGGTTTTCCTGACCCAGCGTGGTGATCTCGGCCATCTGGCCCTCGATCCAGTGAGCCGCCTCATCAAGAATCTGCTGGGCTGTTTTACCATCAGGCTGGATCGGGGCACCGATACGGACCTGAATAACACCGGGCTTCTTGATGAAGCTTCTGCGTGGCCAGTATTCACCGGCATTGTGTGCGACCGGAATGATTGGAAAGCCGGACTTCTCGGCCAGCACGGCACCACCGATTCGATAACGTCCCTGCTTGCCGGCCGGGATACGTGTGCCTTCCGGGAAGATGACCACCCAGATTCCCTCGCGCAGGCGCGCGGTACCCTGGGTAACCAGTTGTTTGACCGCTGCGCGACCACTCCCACGCTCGATGGCAATGCATTTCATCAAGGCAAGACCCCAGCCAAATATCGGTATATACATGAGCTCTTTTTTGCCGACCCAGACCTGGCGGGGAAAGATTGCCTGCAGAGCAACCGTTTCCCAGGTTGACTGGTGCTTGGAGAAGACAATTGCCGCATCACTGCCGATATGTTCCGTGCCCTGGACTTCGTACGACAGGCGGCAGGTTATTTTCAGCCACCAGAGGACAAAGTGCACCCAGGTCTGTACCAGTGCCCAGCGACGTGCATGGGAGAGGGGGAAGGCGAGCATCAACAAAAAAACATAAATAAAAATTGAAATCGGAAACGCAATCCAGAAAGCGAGTGAGCGTAGCCAGAGTACAGGGTAAGAAGTCTTGTGCGTCGTTAACATGTTTGGCGATCCGCTGTTAAATGGTCTTGCTTGAGTAGAGAATCAACGGCGCTATACAGGTCGTTGAAAACCGGAACAGCAGGGTCAAGATCCGGTTGGCTAACGGTAGCGAAGCCCTTGCCGGTTTTGACCAGTAAAGGCCGGGCGCCGATTGCCAGGGCAGCCTGAATGTATGACAGCGAATCGCCTATGACCGGTACGCCATCGAGTGCGATATGCAGGCGTGTGGCAATATCCTGCAACAACCCGGTTCCCGGCAGATGGCAGTTGCATTCCGAGTTTGGTGCGTGTGGACAATAACAGAATGCTTCGATGGCACCGCCGCTGTCAGCCACGTAACGGCGAAGTGATGCATGCTGGCGAACCAGTGAGTCCGGTAGCAGTGTACCGTCCGCGAGTTCAGGTTTGTTGGATGCGACAATGATGCGCCAGCCGGCGTGGTGCAGGCGTGCTATTGCCTCGAGACTGCCGCGGATCGGTCGCCAACCGAGCGGAAATTGTGCCGTCTTTTTCAGGCGCATCATTGATTACGCCGTGATGGCCGATGATTGCCAGCTGCATCAACTATCCCGGAACTCGGACACGCGAATCCGGCCGTCTATCATGCGCGATTCACGCTTATCCAGTTTTTTCATTTTCTTCCAGAATTCATCAGACAAATCGAAGTCAGCGGCGATCGCCGTCCCGATCAGCAGGATGAACAGGTCGGCGCATTCTTCGGCAAGTTCCGCAGGATTCTTGCCCTTGGTTACGCAGGCTGAAATTTCGCCGAGCTCTTCCGCCATCAGGGAAATCCGGTAAGTCAGTTCTTCACCACCGGTATTCCTGAAATCGTGCTTGTCATGAAAGGCCTGTACAGCGGCGAGCATGTTTGTATAGGAATCCGGATCACTCATCGATGCATACCATGCGGGTCGGTTGCGGTTACTGGAGTTGTGAAATGTCGGCAACCTGCAGAAACAGGTTGGCCAGCCCCTGCAGAAGCGCCAGTCGATTATCGCGCAAGGCCGGATCGTCCGCCATGACCATGACATCGTCGAAGAAGCGGTCAACCGGCGCCTGCAGACTGGCAAGGCTGCGCAGTGCATCGGCATAGTGTCGTTGACTGAACAGCGGTTGCACGATTTTTTCCTGTTCGGTAATAGCATCAGCCAGTGCCTGCTCGGCAGGCTCTTGCAGTAATCTGGTATCAAGTGATGACGGAATTTTTGTTTCGCTCTTGCGCAGGATATTTCGAATGCGCTTGTTCGCGGCACTCAGGTGTTCAGCTTCAGGCATATCATTGAATGCGCGCACGGCCTGCATGCGTTTATCAAAATCCAGCGGACGTGCCGGTTGCCGTGCCAGCACCGCCTCGAACATATGAACGTCATAATCACCCTGTTCGGTATACCAGTTACGCAGTCGGCCCATTATGAAGTCAAACACACTGTCTACTGCAGCACCGGCATCAATACTGTCATCAAATCCAGAGGCAGCCTTCGTCAGTAGTTCGCGCAGGTCAAGCTCCAGTTGTTGCTCGATGATAATACGCAAAACGCCAAGCGCGGCCCGGCGCAGTGCAAACGGATCCTTGTCGCCGGTTGGCGGCTGGCCAATGGCAAAAATGCCGACCAGGGTATCGATGCGTTCCGCCAGCGCCAGAACCTGACCGGTGGCTGAAGCCGGCAGTGCATCGCCGGCGAAGCGCGGCTGGTACTGTTCATCGAGTGCGGTAGCCACCGCCGCGTCCTCTCCGTCATGCAATGCGTAATAACGCCCCATAATTCCCTGCAGTTCCGGAAATTCGTAAACCATACTGGTGAGCAGGTCGCACTTGCACAGTTCAGCGGCGCGTTGAGCATGTGTCACGTCAAAGCCAAGCGTATCGGCTATGTATGTGGCCAGTGACACAATGCGCTGTTGCTTGTCGCCAAGTGTGCCGAGCTGTTTCTGGAAGGTCATCTTGTGCAGCAGTGGCGCACGCTCGGCCAGCGTCTGCTTGCGGTCCTGTTTCCAGAAAAATACCGCGTCTTCCAGGCGCGGTCGAATTACGCGCTCGTTGCCGGATTGCACCTGTGACGGGTTCTTGCTGGCAATGTTTGCAACGGTAATGAATTGTGGCATCAGGCTGCCATCACTTTTGCGAACCGGGAAGAATTTCTGGTGGTCCTGCATGCTGGAGACAAGTGCCTCTGCAGGTACTTCCAGGAAACGCTTGTCAAAATCGCCGGTAATCGCCACCGGCCATTCGACCAGCGCGGTCACTTCGTCCAGCAGGTCATCGTCGATGACCGCTTTGCCGCCACAGGCCTTGCCGGCCTCGATAACCTGTGTACGTATCGATTCACGCCGCTGGTTCATATCGGCCAGCACCATGCCCTGTTGTTCGAGTGTGCGTGAATATTCCGCAGGCGAGTTGATAACAATATCTTCATTATGGTGAAAGCGGTGACCACGCGACACATTGCCACTGGTGATGCCCATGATTGTTGCCGGTACAGTTGTTTCGCCGAGCATCAGCACAATCCAGTGAACCGGGCGCACGAATTCAAACGTGTTGTTACCCCAGCGCATGCGCTTCGGAACCGGCAGTTGTTTGAGTGCCTGTTCCACCATGTCCGGCAGTAGTTCCGCGCAGGCCTTGCCGGTTTCGGTCGATTGCCAGACCAGCCATGCACCCTTGTCGGTTTCCAGTGTCTGCAATGCATCGACGCTGACGCCGCAGGATCGCGCAAAGCCTTCCGCGGGCCTGGTCGGTTTGCCGTCAGCATCAAATGCCGCCTTCAGTGCCGGGCCGCGTCGAGTTACGTCGCGATCAGGTTGTTGCAGCGGTACATCGCGTATTACGACGGCAAGGCGGCGAGGTGTGGCGAAGGCAGTGCATTCGCCGTGCGGCAGGTGATTTTCGTTCAACTGCGTATCGAGAGCATCACGGAAGGCATCGTGCATGCGACGCAAGGCGTTGGGTGGCAGTTCCTCGGTGCCGATTTCCACCAGCAGGTCGGCGGTCTTGCTCATGGTGCCGTGTCTCCCGCTTTCAGCATCGGGAAGCCCAGTGCTTCGCGGCTGGCATAGTATGCTTCGGCGACCTGGCGCGAGAGTGTGCGCACTCGCAAAATATACCGCTGCCGTTCGGTAACCGATATGGCGCTGCGTGCGTCCAGCAGGTTGAAGGTATGCGATGCCTTCAGGGCCATTTCATAAGCGGGTAACGGCAGGCCTGCCTCAATCAGGCGGTTGCTTTCCCGTTCGCAGGTATCGAACCAGCCAAGCATGGCATCGACATCTGCGTGTTCAAAATTGTAGGCGGACATTTCCACCTCGTTCTGGTGGAAAACATCGCGGTAGCTTATCGGACCGTCCGGACTTTCCGTCCACACCAGGTCAAACACACTTTCGACTTCCTGCAGGTACATGGCGATACGCTCAAGGCCATAGGTAATCTCGCCGGTTACCGGTTTGCATTCCAGGCCGCCGATTTGCTGGAAATAGGTGAATTGCGTGACTTCCATGCCGTTCAGCCAGACTTCCCAGCCCAGCCCCCAGGCACCGAGCGTGGGTGATTCCCAGTTATCCTCGACGAAGCGAATATCGTGAACCAGCGTATCGATACCGAGTTCGCGCAGTGAATCAAGATAGAGGTCCTGGATATTGTCGGGCGACGGTTTCAGCACCACCTGAAACTGGTAGTAATGCTGCAGGCGATTCGGATTTTCACCGTAGCGCCCGTCTGTCGGTCGCCTGGACGGTTGCACGTACGCGGCGCGCCAGGGTTCGGGGCCGATAGCGCGCAGGAAAGTGGCCGGGTGGAAAGTGCCGGCACCGACCTCCATATCGAAGGGTTGCAGCAGGGCGCAGCCATGCGCCCCCCAGTATTGCTGGAGGGCCAGAATCAGGCCCTGGAATGTCCGTGGAGTGTCAGGCACGTTATTATTCACAGTCATTGAGGCACGGCAGTATACCGTGAGCGCCACCGGTGTCGGCAAGGCATTTCCGGGAAATTATCTGTCTGAACCGGGTATATATGGTATAGCTTGAGGTGCGGGCGCTAAAGCAGCGGTGGTGAACGGTCGACTGATTAACAGTACCCGGGCGGAGAAAAGGTATGAGTCAGCTCATTCTCGGACCTACCTCACAGGCGCAGTGGCAGACACTGGTTCTTGAAGCACAGTCAGCCTGTGACAGGCAGCTTGACGAGACACTGGAGAGTTATCTGGTGTTTCTGCTCATGCGCTTTGCCGATCGACCCGAGTGTACCGCGCGTATCATGGCCGAGGATTTCCTGCAGTCCCAGCAAATGCAGGGTTCGCAGCGTGTTGATTGCCTGCGCGAGGTGGGCGATCACTGCCTGTTATTCTCCGGACTGTTTCCCCGGCTCGCCGAGCGCCGCCTTGTCAGTATCAGCTATTTCGTCAATATCGGGCGATCGTCCTATCGCCAGCTCGCGGATGTGGCGGGCAGGCAGCGGGCTGTACTGTATGGCCATTTGTCCGATGCATTCATTGTGCTGATGGATGTTCTGCACGCCATGCGCGGGCTTAATGGCCAGCCGTTACTCACGCCTATTCAGGCCATGGAACTGTGGCAGGAGACCGGCAGCCGGCGCTGCCTGCAGCAGCTCGGCGACGGGCGCCACGCCCTGCCAATCGACGGCGGCAACGAAACCCACTGAATCCCTGCTGTATAAACCCGTGTAGCGCATGGGTTAAAATGACGGCTGTGAAATCTCTCCGGCAGTTATTAATCCCATGAATAATCCACGCAAAGCGGTTGCACTTATTTCGGGTGGACTTGACTCGTTGCTCGCCACGCGCGTGGTTATGGAGCAGGGCGTGCACGTGGAAGGCATTAATTTCTTCACCGGTTTTTGCGTGGAAGGCCATACGCATGCCATTCGCGAGAAGGACCGTGCGCGTCCGAAACGCAACAACGCACTCTGGTCAGCAGAGCAGCTTGGCATCAAGTTACACATCGTTGACATCATCGAGGAATACAAGGATGTCGTTATCAATCCGCAGCACGGCTACGGCGCAAATCTGAATCCCTGTCTCGACTGCAAGATTTTCATGGTCAACAAGGCGCACGAGTGGCTCGAGGCACACGGGTTCGATTTCATTATTACCGGCGAAGTGATTGGCCAGCGCCCGATGTCACAGCGCAAGGACACCATGCCGGTGATCGCGCGTGATTCCGGTGCGGGTAACAGGCTGGTACGACCCCTGTGTGCACAGAATCTGCCAGCGACCTTGCCCGAGCTGGAGGGCTGGCTGGATCGCGACAAGATGTTCGGTTTCAATGGGCGCTCGCGCAAGCCGCAAATGGCGCTGGCGGCAAAGTACGGTTTCGAAGACTATGCGCAACCGGCCGGTGGTTGTTGTTTCCTTACCGATAAACAGTACTCGGTCAAGCTCGAAGACCTGTGGAAAACGCGCGGCACACGTGAATACGATCTTGATGACATCATGTTGCTGAAAGTCGGCCGGCACCTGCGCCCGCGTGCGGATTTTAAAATAATTGTCGGGCGCGAAGAAGGCGAAAACCGCTTCATGGAAGGGTATCGGAAGCGTTTCGTGCACATGATTCCCGTCAGTCATGTCGGTCCACTGGTGCTGCTGGATGGTGAAATCGATGACGCGGCCATTGAGCTGGCCGCCCGCCTGACCGCGCGTTTCAGCAAGGGGCGCGATGCCGGCCTGGTAACCATTGAAGTAAACAACCGTGAAGGGGGCAGTCGCCGGCTCGATGTTACGCCCATGCCGGCAGACGAAATTCCTGCGGACTGGTATTTATGAGCGATACGCGTGTCGATGCACGTAACCTGCTGTGTCCAATGCCGGTGATCCGGACGCAGGATGCAGTGGCCGGGTGTGCGCCGGGTGATCGTGTCAGTGTGTTGTGTACCGATCCGGGTGTTGTTTACGATATCCCGGCATGGTGCCGGGTACACGGGCATGCAGTGTGTAATATCAAGCGAGGGGAAAACGAAATCATTATAGAAATCCAGGTCGGAGAAACAGACTGATGGGCCATAACCACCTGTCGGATTTGCAGAGCGAGCGTTATTCGTCGGTACGCAAGGTGACGCTGATCGGTGCCGTGCTGGACGCGGTGCTGGGCGCTGTGAAAATTATCGTTGGCGCCTTTACCGGTTCGTATGCGCTGATTGCAGATGGTGTCCATTCATTTTCCGATCTGGCTACCGACTTCCTGGTGCTGTTTGCAGCCAAGCACGCACACCGCGAGGCGGATGAGGAACATCCGTACGGCCACGGTCGCATTGAAACCGTTGCAACCGTGGTACTGGGCGTGGCGCTGATTATCGTCGCCGTGGGCATCAGCATCGATGGTTACAAGCGCATGCAGAGTGATGTCATCATCCAGCATGGTCACTGGGCTCTGCTCGCGGCGCTGCTGTCGGTTTTGTCGAAGGAATGGATTTTCCAGTACACGGTGCGCATCGGGCGTCGTTTGCGTTCGAACATGGTGATTGCGAATGCCTGGCACAGTCGTACCGACGCCATCTCATCCGTAATTGTGTTGCTCGGTATCGGCGGCGCCATGGCCGGTCTGCCATACCTCGATAGCCTGGCTGCGATTGCCGTGGCGCTGATGATTGCGAAAATCGGCTGGGACCTGTTGTGGAAGAGTCTGCAGGAACTCATCGACACTGCACTCGAGCCTGAGCAGGTTGAAGAGATCCGGCAGGCTATCATGGAGGTGGACGGTGTGCGCGCCTGTCACATGTTGCGCACCCGGGTCAGCGGTAGCGATTCACTGGTCGATGTACACATTCTCGTTGATCCGTTGTTGAGTGTGTCCGAAGGACACCAGATTGGTGAACATGTGCGCCTGCGACTGATCGGTGAGCTGGAGCATGTCGCGGATGTAACCGTGCATATCGACCCGGAGGATGACGAGACGGCCTCTTCCTGTGATGAACTGCCCCTGCGTGACGAAGTCATGCGACGCCTGGAGCAGGCCTGGTCGGCCCTGCCCATGGATGACTGCCTCGACAAGGTGGTGCTGCACTATCTCGATGGCCGGATCCACGTGGATGTGTTTCTTGATGGTACCCGGGGCGAGCCGGGCAAGGTGCGCTCCCTCGTTGGTCCGGTCAGGAAGGCCGCGATGGCGGCTGAGGATGTGGGCACCGTTAAGGTGTATGTGGCCGAGTAGCGCACTAAAAAGGTGCGACATTGCCCAGTAAGCGCACCTTAATGGTGCATTCAGTATCGCCGCCGCCAGACTAAACTGATGAAAACTTTGCATTTCCGACCACACCGGTGCGTGGCATAATTCCTGCTACGTTCACGTACTAGAATCGAAAGATTTTGAGGATGCCGCTGTCAACCACGAGAGCGGCTATGAATTTACTGCGCAGTTGATTTTGGAGGAGTTGTAATGTCTGCAACCAAAGTAATGAAAATGATGAAGGACAACGACGTCAAGTACGTTGACCTGCGTTTTACCGATACCATCGGTAAAGAACAGCATGTCACCATGCCTGCTCACACGATCAATGCCGACTTCTTCAAGTTCGGCAAGATGTTTGATGGCTCAAGTATCGCTGGCTGGAAAGGCATCAACGAGTCTGACATGGTCCTGATGCCGGATACCACGACTGCGGTCCTGGACCTGTTCAGCGACGAGGTCACACTGATCATTCGTTGCGATATCCTCGAACCAACGACGATGAAAGGTTATGAACGCGACCCGCGCTCCATCGCACATCGCGCCGAGGCTTACCTGAAGTCCACCAAGATTGCCGACACTGCGTTCTTCGGTCCGGAGCCTGAATTCTTTGTATTCGATGACGTCCGCTGGGGCGCCGACATGGGCGGCTCATTCTGCAAGGTTGATTCTGAAGAAGCATCGTGGAACTCCGAGCGCGTCTACGAAGACGGTAATATTGGGCATCGGCCTACGATCAAGGGTGGTTATTTCCCGGTTCCGCCGGTTGATTCCCTGCATGATTTGCGTGGCGCGATGTGTCTTGCCATGGAAGAGATGGGCGTGGAAGTAGAAGTCCATCACCACGAAGTGGCAACGGCAGGTCAGTGCGAGATTGGTACAAAATACGACACACTGGTCAGGCGCGCCGACATGAACCAGATCCTGAAATACGTGGTGCATAATGTTGCACACGGTTACGGCAAGACTTCGTCCTTTATGCCAAAACCGCTGGTTGGCGACAACGGTAGTGGTATGCACGTACACATGTCGCTGGGCAAGGCTGGCAAGAATATCTTCACCGGTAACAAGTACGGCGGTCTGTCACAGCAGGCACTGTATTACATCGGCGGTATTTTCAAGCATGCGCGTGCACTCAATGCCTTCACTAATGCCAGCACCAACAGCTACAAGCGCCTGGTGCCGGGTTTCGAGGCACCGGTCATGCTGGCTTACTCTGCACGTAACCGTTCCGCGTCTGTTCGTATACCGTATGAATCAAATCCGAAGGCACGTCGTATTGAAGTGCGCTTCCCCGATTCAAGCGGTAACCCGTACCTGTGCTTTGCGGCCCTGATGATGGCCGGTATCGACGGTATCAAGAACAAGATTGATCCAGGCGATGCCATGGACAAGGATCTGTACGACCTGCCACCGGAAGAAGGTGCGAAGATCGACAAGGTTTGCAGTTCGCTCGACGAGGCACTGGATGCGCTGGATCAGGATCGCAAGTTCCTGACCGCGGGTGGTGTCTTCACCGACGACATGATCGATGGCTACATTGAGCTCAAGATGGAAGAAGTCACGCGCCTGCGCATGACCACACACCCGGTTGAGTTCGATATGTACTACAGCCTGTAAGCAGTCGCCTGACCATAACGGTCAGCAAGGGGCGCCCCGGTGGGGCGCCCTTTTTTGTTTGTTTTTCTTAAGTTATGGAATTAACAGGAAAATAGCGATTCCGTGCCCGACAGGCGGGGCTAATTGGCAGACGATACGTGTTGCATCCCCGGGTAATCGTCGCTAAGGTGGTGATTATGAAAGTGATTATTCCATTATTGTTGTTGATTGCCATGCCGCTGCAGGCTGAAGTCTTTAAAACGGTCACGCCGGACGGCGAGGTGATTTACAGTGATGTAAAAACCAGTGGCTCGAAGCAGATGAATGTCCCCGAGCCGCAGACCTATACCCCGGTGCCATTACCGCAGACAGTACAGGATGCCGTCAGCGAGCAAGAGGCGGACAGTGTAATTTACAAGAGACTGGTCATTGATACGCCGGTTAACGAGGAAACAATTCGCGATAACCAGGGAAATATCGAGTTGCTGATATCGTCAGAGCCGGAGCTCATCCGAACAGACGGTCACCGAATTGTTTATTACCTCGACGGTAAGAAACATGGCCGTCGCACTATCGATACACGCAAGGTATTTACCAATGTGGAACGGGGTGAGCACATACTGACTGTAGCCATCGTCGATACCAATAATGCAGTTATTCTCGAGTCACAGCCGGTCAAGGTTTTCCTGCACCGGGCGTCGGTGCAGCAACGCTTCAATCCCATGAACCCGAACAATCCAAACAAGGCTGCCAAAAAGACCAACCCGTAATCGTTACGCCGGTCTGGCCGATCAAGCTTTCCGAACGTTTCCCGATATGACGGCATGCACTATAATGGTGCATACTGGCCATTATTTGTGGATGTCCATGTAGATCACCCGTTCGGGTGAATGGTATATCACATTGTTTTTTATTGATTAAATATTTTTAGACGTTCTTGACGAGCTGCAGACTGAGCTGGTTTGGTTTTTGCAAGATGGTGGTAGATGCCTGCTAAACACGCTAACAAGATCGGCCATGAAATGGTGCTGGATAATCTGAGCACAGCTGTCATGGTGTTCGATGACCAGTTTCGTCTGCGTTACATCAACCAGGCGGGTGAAGTGATGCTGGCGCACAGTGCGCGGCATGCCTGCGACCGGTCTGTGCACGAACTGGTCGCAAATTCCGAATTACTGGAAGAGCCGCTTGCCAGGGCGATTACCAGCGGCCAGGTAATCGTGCAGCGCGGCTGCCAGCTGGAATTACCTGATGCACTGCCATTGCGTCTCAATTGCACGTTCACGCCGGTGTTTGATGAGAACGTGGGCACGCATGTGCTGATTGAAATGCGCCAGATCGAACACCAGATGCGTGTGGCGCAGGATGAATTGTTGATCAACCAGCAACAGGCAACACGGCTGCTGGTGCGTGGCCTGGCGCATGAAATCAAAAATCCACTGGGCGGGCTGCGTGGTGCGGCGCAATTACTTGAGCGCGAGATCAGTACGCCGGAATTACGTGAATATACACAGATCATTATCGGTGAAGCAGACCGGTTACAGGCGCTTATCGATCGCATGCTGGGCCCGAACACCCTGCCGCAAATGAGATCACTGAATATTCACGAAGTGCTGGAGCGTGTGCGGGGACTGGTACGGGCCGAGGTCGGTAGCGAGCTTGCGTTTGTTCAGGACTATGACCCCAGTCTGCCTGAATTACAGGCAGATGCCGATCAGCTTGAGCAGGCAGTACTGAATATTGTGCGGAATGCGACGCAGGCAATGCAGGGTAAGGGAACGATCACCTTGCGCACACGTGTTTTGCGAAATTTCAATATCGGTGCGCGCAAATACCGGCTGGTTGTGCAAATAAATATTATCGATACCGGCCCGGGAATTGACGACGAACTGCAAAAGAAAATGTTCTACCCGATGGTGACAACGCGTAGCGAGGGCACGGGACTGGGTTTGTCGATTGCACAGGCGCTTATCAGTCGACATGAAGGTCTGATCGAGTGCCAGAGTGAGCCCGGTGAAACCACCTTCACCATACTACTGCCATTGGATAAAAGGGATGATGCATAGCAACAGGATTTTTGTAATCGATGATGACAGTTCCATACGCTGGGTGCTGGACAAGGCATTGAGCGCAGCCGGCATGGAAATAGTCAGTTTTGAGTCTGCCGAGGATGCGTTGCAGGCGCTTGATGCAGAAGAACCGGCCGTTATCGTTACGGATATTCGTATGCCGGGGATGGATGGACTGACGCTGCTGGATCGTATTGGCGAACGCTACAAGGATGTACCGGTCATTATCATGACAGCACATTCCGACCTGGACAGTGCTGTCGCTGCATTCAAGGGTGGCGCCTTCGAGTACCTGCCCAAGCCGTTCGATGTGGACGAGGCGGTCGCACTTGTCAGCCGTGCCATTGAGCTGCGCAAGCAGCAAACGAGTACCCAGCAAAAACCGGAGTCAACGGCAGCAACTGAAATTATCGGCAAGGCCCCGGCGATGCAGGAAGTCTTCCGTGCGATCGGACGTTTGTCCAGCTCCAATGCGACGGTGCTGATAAACGGCGAGTCAGGAACCGGCAAGGAACTCGTTGCGATGGCGCTGCATCGACACAGCGCGCGTGCGGATAAGCCGTTCGTTGCGCTCAACATGGCGGCAATACCGCGTGACTTGCTCGAGTCCGAATTGTTTGGACATGAGCGGGGTGCCTTTACCGGCGCGCAGAGCCGTCGCATAGGGCGTTTCGAGCAGGCCAATGGCGGCACACTGATGCTGGATGAGATCGGCGACATGCCGGCCGAGTTGCAGACACGGCTGCTGCGCGTGCTCGCGCAGGGCGAGTTTTACCCGGTCGGTGCGCATACACCGAAAACCGTCAATGTGCGCATCATTGCCGCGACTCACCAGGACCTTGAAGGCCTGGTCAGGTCAGGCGATTTTCGGGAAGACCTGTTTCACCGCCTGAATGTCATTCGTATCCAGATTCCGCCACTGCGTGAGCGCCTTGAGGATATTGCACTGTTGATGGACCATTTTCTCGACAGCGCGGCGAGTGAGCTGGAAGTCGAATCCAAGACGCTGTCTGTTGACGTTGTTTCATTTCTGCAGCAGCTGGACTGGCCGGGCAATGTCCGGCAACTGGAAAACCTGTGTCGGTGGTTGACTGTCATGGCACCGGGCCAGGAAATTCATCTTGAAGATCTGCCGAAAGAGCTGGGCGAGACCCGCGAACCCGGGCAGGGAACGGAGAACAACTGGCAGGCAATGTTACGCAGCTGGGCGCAACAGCGGCTGGCCGGTGGTGCCGAGCGCTTGCTTGACGAGGCGTTGCCGGTATTCGAGCGTGCCCTGATTGATGTGGCGTTGCAGCAAACCAGCGGGCGCCGCCAGGATGCCGCGCGCCTGCTGGGGTGGGGCCGAAACACGCTGACGCGAAAGATAAAGGAACTGGACGAGAGTGCCGATAAATCATTGAGTTAGAAGCCATGAGCATAAATAATACCGCCACAAATGTCAGCGCCACGCCAAGCGGGCTCAAGGAGGAGTACAGCTTATTCAAAATGCATCTTCAGGCACATTGTCTGCCTGTTACTGCCGCTCTGGCAGTGTGCACTTGCGGCTGAAGAAGTACCGGTCGAGGCCGGTGTCACAGAAGCCTACGTCGACCAGCTTATCGACCCCACTATCGGACCGGATGACTTCGATCCGGTTTACCGCAAACTTATAGAACAACCGCAGGGGCGCCGCTATTTCGGTGCCCAGCTTCACCATTTCAGCGAAGATCGTACTGGCCAGGGCGTAACCCAGTGAAAACGGCTTGTTGCTGAACTGGCGGCGCGAAACCAGGAATTTTGGTGAGCTTGAAGCAGAGGGGGCATTGCTTAACGTCAGTGCCGATGCGGGACGCAGCGAGCAACCATCCACCGGTACGCTGCTGACGCTCAGGCAGCATGATTTCGCAATTACCAATGACCTGCTGATGCAAAACAGCATCGGCATAGACCGGACCTGGTTCGATCCCGTGCTTGCCAGCAGTTACCGTTTCAAACTGCCGTCGACGCTGCTGGTCGGTGCCAACACGCAGTTGTCGTCCAGATGCCGGGCGATTTCCGCTTCAGTGCCGGCCGCCTCGGCCGGCTTGACTCGGGGCAGGTACAAACATTCGAATACAACGGACGGCAGCCTCGTCAGTGCCGGCTTCAGTAACAATCCGACGGACAAGTTGCACACCGGCTATCCAGCTAGTGCATGTCGACGGCGCGCAGTAATGTTGCAGACCACGCAGAGTTTCGCCGGTGTGGTGGAATTCAGGGATGCACCAGGCGGGCGTCGTTACCAGGGCCATATACTTGCCGACACCGAGGGTGCCGCCGGCCTGTGGCTGGACGGTGAAGTACATAGCGGCCGCTGGCGTAATCGTTTCGGCGCATACCGGCTTGGGCCCGGGCTGCTTTGGACGGATGCCGCAATGGCAAACGATCAGCAGGGTTTCTACAGCCGTGTGGACATGCAAACGCTGCGCTATCAACTGGCCGGTGGCCTGGAGTACAACACCAGCGATATCGAAGATGATCCGCTGCGCAGCGGCACTCGCTCCTATTACCGCGTTTGTCACCGGTAACCGGCAACTGGGCCGGCTGTCCAGTATCGGCGGTGCATTCAACCTGCGTGATAGCAGCTCCACCGACAATGTGGTGGGGGGTGACTCGCGCTCTATCCGCCTGACAGTGCATGGCTCGCATCGGTTTGCCGTGGGGACAACACGCCTGCAGTTGCTGCTGGCGGATCTGGAAAATGGTCCGAACCACGGCAGCGGCAGCGGTATCACCTGGGACCAGTCATGGGAAATAAGCCGTGCAATTAATGCTTTCCAGCACAGTCGGTTTCGAGACGGAAAGTGGCACCGGCAATGACGAATCAAGATTCACTACGGGCTTGCTGGCGTTATACGAATTTACCTCGCGACTGCGCTGGGATGCCAGTGTCAACTGGACGCGTACAGATAACGACACAACCGGTATCAGCACGAATTCAGTCAATGCCAGCGCGGCACTGCTGTGGCGGTTCCTGCCGGGCTGGGAAATGTCGTTACGCGCAGGGATCAATGATTCCCGTGAAGATTCAACGGGTGCGCTCGCCGGTACCGATTTCGACAGTGTCGAACGCACGGTGTTTCTGAGTGTGCGCCGCGACATGACATCGGGCCGGCCGTTCGATCGCTATGGTGCCGATACCGGAAAGACGGGTTACGGCAGTGTCGAGGGCGTGGTGTTTTTCGACGAGAACCGTGACGGCATACGCCAGGCAAATGAACGGACGGCCGCCGGTGCGTATATTTACCTGGATCGGCGTTACCAGAAAGTCACCGACCGTGACGGCCGTTTTGAATTCACACCGGTGCCGGTCGGGCAGCACAATATTTCAATCGCCGTGGAAGACCTGCCGCTGCCATGGGGGCTGGACGATGAAAGTCCGAGGCCACTGTCGGTAAATATCCGCGAGCGTGCCAGTGTGTCTATTCCGTTAGTCCGATACGATGAGTAGGTGATACTGACTCGTCGATTTTCTGCTTGCCGCCTTCCCATTCAATCGTCCCGCTCAGTTTCAGCGGCAACACCACATCCTTCATGGCGACACGGTTGCTCTTGGCCGGCCATATCGGTATGTGGCGTGTTTGTCCCGGCATGACCGGGCTGGGTGACACGGTAAATTCAAGCCGGTTGCCGGCTGCGTCAACGCCATCGAGAATGCCGGATGGCCGCCCGTGCGCATTGCCGCTATTTTCCAGTACGACAACAGGTATTTCCTGGCTGTTTACTTTTTCCATGGCAAGTTTATGCAGTTTCATCTCCGGCATTGCGTCACCGACAACGACATAGACGATAATGGCTATACGGCCCTGTACCGGGAACTTTATTTCCTCGGTGCCCGCCATTACCTCTTCATCCTCGGTACCTTCGAGCAGCAGTGCAACGCGACATTCGCCGGGCTGGTGCATCTTCGGGCACATGAATCTCGAAACGGAATTTGCGATCGCTTTCTGCGATCAGTTTTAATTTATGCCGTTCGATTTTTGCCCAGTCACGGCAGCTGCCCGGCTGCAGTTCCGGCGGGTGGATGGTCACATTGCCATCATCGGTCAGGTCCCAGTCGGCAGTGCGCAATTTGAAGTTTGCCGTGGTCTGTATCGGAGTTACTTATCTCTACAGACTCGCGCAGTATTTCACCGGGTTTTGCAAACAGCTCGAAGCGCGGCGGTGAAACCGTCGCGGCAAATCCGGATGCCTGTGCTGCAGGTGTCGCAAGTATTGCCATGCACAGGGCAATCAGTAATTTTTCAAGGTGTGACAGGTTCGATTTCATATTCAGGCTCGAAAGTTATCGGATTAATAAAAGATCGGCCATCGATCTCGATGGTGAAGTCAAGAATGTCTATCAGGACAGCGCTGGTAATGATGCCGTCAAACAGCAGTGAGCGCGTACCCGGCGTTACAGTGCCGTCAGAAAAAATACCGCGCGTCGTCCAGCTCAGGCGCATGCCGGCGGGGTCTTCCAGTCCGGGTATCACCACCGGAAGACTCAGGTAGACGCGTGCCTGCTTGCCTGTGTACTGCGCGGTATTCAGTCGTACCTCGAAATTACGCACGACTGAATGCATGGCATTCAACTTTTCCTCGTCAAGATTTTCCAGGTTGTTGCTGTAGCGCCAGTCGATAATGACATCGACATTCTGCCGTGGTGACAGGCTGTCATCGAGTTTGGCGGCGCTGGCAGGCATTGCAGTTGCAAGTGCCAGGCATGTAAGCAGGTAAAATTTCATGGCATGGTCAGTGTGTACGTGACACGGCCGGTATAGGTGCCGACTTCGAGTATGCCGGTGTTGTCATAGAAAAACCGGTGCCTGTCCCTGACTTACTGCGAGTTGGGGAAGGAAAACAGGAACTGGTTAGCTGCTGCCGTCGTAGCGCCCGGACGGAATATTATTGTCCCTGGCGATCCAGCTGATACTTGTGAACGGTGTGGTATGCGTGCCGTTGCGCAGTGCTATCGAAGAATCGACCGTCAGTACCGCCACGCGTGAATTTCTCGGTGTGGCGCGGTTCGCCACGCTGATTTTCATATCCGGTTTGCCCCTGAGCATGATGCCATTGCCCAGGTCGCGTGATCTTATCCTGAAGGAAACCTCGCCGATGCGTGAGCCGCGCGGTCCGATGGAAAGATATACCATTGACCTCGGACTGTTGTTTATCCTGAATTTGGCAGACTCCGCCGGTACCGCGTAAAAGATTGCGATAGTGACGAACAGCAGACTGAGTGACCAGGTAAGGGACCTAAAAATCAACGGAATATACCGCGTTGTTATTATGCCATTGAATACTACCGACAATTCTCATTGACCACCAGACATAATGGTGTAAAGGCAAGAGGACAGGGAAACCCCTGTCCTCTGCCGTCCAGTCTAACGGATGTCCCGTGACAATTTCTTACTACGGTGAGCTGGCTGTGTAGGTTACACGACCACCGTTGATGTTCACGCCACCGTAGATACCGCTGTTGTACGCAAACGTATTATCGTACGTATACGTCCAGGTCGCGGACTCATTGGTGAGGCTGCCGGTCAGTGTCGGCTGCGTGCTGCTGGCGCGTACCGAGTACCGGTGCATCCAGGTTGGCGACATCGTTACTGGCGGTCAGGATCTCGGTATAAGGAATGGTGTTACCGCGCGCCATCACTCAACACGGCACCGTTGGAGTCATGCGTAATGGTGATCTGGCCGGAGTTACTGAGGATATCCACGGTCACGTCACCGTTACCCAGGTCGCCGGAACCGGCGGTGGCGGCGATATCGGTACCGTCACCCAGGTTTGCTGAGGTTGGTGCGAAGTCGATCAGGTCGATGCCGGCTGCCGGAGAGCCCACGCGGAAACGCAGTACGCCCGGGATAACAACGCGGAAATCGACACGTGCATCGGCGGAAATTGTGCCGGCACCGGTTACGGTGGTGGCTTCAGCTGAGGCCAGCTGGGGTACGGCGACGGCCACAGACATTGCTGCAGCTATAAGTGCCTGTTTGCAAGGATTTTTCATTGTTCACTCTCTGTGTGAAAGTCATCGGGACCATCCATAGAGTGGTTACAACATCCTTGTTACTCCGTGGTATCGGCGGATTGAGTGAAAGCTTTACAGGATTGCTACCCTGAGAAGGCAGCAAGGGTCTTGAGCGGGGCTAGCCGCCGTGGCAGGCGGAATCGGGGGAGTTCAGGGTGAGGCTGCCGGTCAATTCACTGACCGAGGCCATTCCGTGGCGATCGAGGTAGTCAGTGATTCCGGTATTAATGGTGCGGCAAACCAGCGGATCGTAGAACAGGGCGGTACCGATGCCGACCGCGCTGGCGCCGGCAATGATGAACTCCAGTGCATCCTGTGCACTGCAGATGCCGCCCTGGCCGATAATCGGGATGCCATGCGCCCGGCATACCTGGTGAACCTGGTGTACTTTCAGCAGGGCGACCGGCTTGATGGACGGGCCGGACAGTCCGCCCTGGTTGTTGCCGATGACCGGTGTGCGGCTTTCGATATCGACAGCCATGCCCATCAGGGTGTTGATGACGGCAAACGCGTCAGTGCCGGCGGCAATACACCGGCGTGCATTTTCTGCGATATCGGTCTGGTTGGGCGACAGCTTGGTGATCAGCGGTTTGCCGGTGACGGCACGACAGGCTTCCACCACCCGTGCAGACATATCCGGGTCATTACCGAAGGCGACGCCGCCTTCCTTCACATTTGGACAGGAGATGTTGATCTCGATCGCGTCGATGGGTGAATCATCGAAGCGCCGCGTGACCTCGGCGTATTCTTCCACGGTGGAGCCGGACACATTGGCGATAAAGCGTGTTTCGCTGAAATCCAGTGACGGCAGGATTGAATTGACGACATGATCCGTGCCGGGGTTCTGCAGGCCGATGGCATTCAGCATACCTGCCGGTGTTTCAGCCACGCGGTGCGGCCGGTTGCCGAGCCGCGGCGCAAGCGTGGTTCCCTTCAGGCAGACCGCGCCGACATCCCGATTGGAAAAGCCGTCCACGCGCGTATACTCTTCGCCGAATCCGACACAGCCGGACAGCAGCACCAGCGGCGTGGCAAATGCCAGTCCGCAGAAGTCGACGGCGAGTCGCTGATCGTTTGTGTTATCTGTTGTGTCAGTCATTCACAAGGGCCAGTCATTGTTCCATATCGTTTTATATCAGCCGGAAATACCGCCCAACACCGGCAACATCATACGCCTTTGCGCGAATACAGGCAGTACCCTGCACCTGGTACACCCGTTAGGGTTCGACCTGGACGATCGCAAATTACGGCGCGCCGGCCTCGACTACCGTGAGTTTGCCAGTGTGCACGAGCATGAGTCATTACAGTCATTTATAAATGACGTGCAGCCGGGTCGTCTGTGGGGATTCTCGACAAAAGGCACAGGTCTCTATTCCAGTGTCGTTTACGCGGATGGCGACGCATTGCTGTTTGGCCCCGAGACGCGCGGGCTGCCACAGTCGGTACTTGCGGAGCTTGGCAGCGAACGCGTGTTGCGCGTGCCGATGCTGGCGAACAGTCGCAGCCTGAACCTGTCAAACGCGGTTGCCGCCGTGGTCTTTGAAGCCTGGCGCCAGGCGGGATTCAGGGGATCAGCCGGCTGATTCCGGACGGATATCGCGTGACAGCAGGTTGTGCACCGCATCCCGCGGTGACAGCCCTTCATGCAGGACGTGGTAAACCTGCTCCGAAATCGGCATGTCGACACGGTATTCCCGCGCCAGCTGCACGACTTCGCGTGCGGTGTTGAAGCCCTCGACAACCTGTCCGATTTCCTCGACCGCGACATTGAGCGCGGTACCCCGACCCAGCGCAAGGCCCAGTCGCCGATTACGCGACAGGTCATCGGTACAGGTCAGGATAAGGTCGCCGACACCGGCCAGGCCCATCAGGGTTTCACGCCGTGCTCCCATTGCATCACCGAGGCGAATGATTTCCGCAAGTCCGCGCGTAATGAGGGCGGCGCGGCTGTTGGCGCCAAGTTGCAGTCCGTCGGTAATGCCGGATGCGATGGCCAGTACGTTCTTGACGGTACCACCGAGTTGTACACCGATCATGTCGTCGCTGGTGTAGACACGCATCACGTCGCCATGCAGATGCGCGGCCATGTCGTTTGCAAAGACCGGATTGGTCGATGCAACGGTGAGCGCGGTCGGCAGTCCGCGTGCAACTTCCAGCGCAAAGGTCGGTCCGCTAACCACGGCGGCTGGATATTTTGTGCCGAGTTCCTCGTCCAGCACATCACTCATGAATTTACCGCTGCCGTGTTCGAGGCCCTTGGTTGCCCAGGCAATGCGTGAGTCGTCCTTGAGATGACCGGTGATATTTTTTATGACTTCACGAAATGCATGGCTCGGCACAACAATCAGCAGGTCGCGACTGGCATGGACGGCAGTGGCAAGATCTGTTTCGATCTGCAGGCGTTCCGGGAATTGAATGCCGGGCAGGAATTTGCTGTTTTCACGCTCAGCGGCGAGACGGGACATGACGTCCGGTTCGTGGCCCCACAGCAGGGTGTCTTGTTTTGTGGCGAGTCGAATGGCGAGGGCGGTACCCCAGGAGCCGGCACCCAGAACCGAAATTGTGTCAGATGCCATGCTGGTTACCGGGGTCAGTCGTGTGGGCGAAAGGTTGCAAGGTCAGGACGTTTTATTTTCCTGCGGGCTTTTGTTGTCCGCGGCCTCGTTTAGTCGCTGCTGATAAAACGCATCAAAATTTATAGGTGCCATAAATAACTGAGGGAAGCCACCCTTTGCTGACGAGGTCAGACATGGCGGCACAGGCATATGGATAAAGCATGCGCGGGCAGAAGACGCCAAGCACACGGTCAATCTTTTGTTGGTCGTCGTGTTGAATAGAAAAAATGCCGGCCTGATGAACTTCTGCAAGATAGGCTGTTTTGTTGTCAACTTTGGTGGTTGCTGTCAAGAACAGCACAACTTCATACAAGCCATCATCAGATACTTTCGCAGCCTTCTGGCCGAAATCAAAATTAAGTTGAGGTTGCCACTCAATGGTAAAGATTGTCGGTGAGTTGGGTGTTTCGAAAGACACATCCTTTACATAAATTTTTTCGATGCGAACTGTCGGATTGTTTCCGTTCTGCGCAGCTGCCTGGTCTTCTTCTGCCATATTATGTTCCTGGTAGTATCTTGAGAATTATTCGTGCTTTATCCAATTCCTCACCCGGCCTTCGTCAGCGGCAGTTCGGCACGTTCCCATGCAGTAACGCCACCCTTGAGGTTGTATACGGTTTCGAATCCCTGTTTGCGTAACTGGTTGCAATAGCCAACTGACTGGTTGCCGCTGCGGCAATAGACGATCAACGGCCGGTTGCGATATTTTTCCGGCTTGACGGTTTTAACGTCCGGCGCGTGCAAGGCGTTGACGATATGGCCGTTACGATAGTCCTTGTCTTCGCGCATGTCGATCATCACCGCGTCCTCGCGGTTCAGCAGGCGCGTCGCCTCGACCGGTCCGACTTCGGCAACGCCGCTGAGACGCTGTCGCAATTCACCGCCAACCAACATGGCAATGATGGCGAGCAGTGCGATGAATAGCCACGGGTGATTGCCGACGAATTCAGTAAGCTGACTGATGTCCATGTTTTTATGTGTTCAGACCGATGGTGGAAGATGTCCGGCCCGTATTTAGTTGCACGTCAGGGGCTGGTACAGAATACCTCGCGCATCATACCAATCAGGCGCAGTGTGCGTGAATCGCCCACCCGATAGTAAACGCGGTTGGCGTCCTTGCGCGAGGCGAGGATGCCCTTGTCGCGCAGAATGGCGAGGTGCTGCGAGATATTGCTCTGCGAGGTGCCGACCCGCTCCACAATGTCCTGCACGCTGATTTCCTGGTCACCGAGGGTGCACAATATTTTCAGGCGCAGCGGGTGCGACATGGCCTTGAGCGAGCGGGAGGCCCGATCGATGTCTTCCTCGCGGGTAATCAGAATGTTTTCAGCGGCTACCATGAATCTGCCTCACTGGATGGATATTGCTCATAGGTTACTGCATTCATTACTAATACACTATACAATAATAAACCGTCACGGACACAGCTATGTTATGGTCGCGGCGCCTGAACTGCGCCGTTGGCAATAGTTTTTGGCGGGTGTGCCGGGTGTTGACGGGAACTTGTAAACAAATTTAGAATCTATCTAAAATGACGGGAGACTCCGACAAGGTGGCTGAGCGCAAGGCAGCAAAACCGATGGTTTTGCTGATCCTCGATGGCTGGGGATATAGCGAAGAGCTGCAGCACAATGCGATCGCCGCGGCCAAAAAGCCGGTCTGGGACCGGTTGTGGTCAACATACCCCCATACCTTGATAAAGACCTCTGGCGCCGCCGTCGGTTTGCCAGCTGACCAGATGGGCAATTCGGAAGTCGGCCACCTCAATCTCGGTGCCGGGCGCGTGGTTTACCAGGAATTTACCCGCGTCAGCCGCGCCATCAAGACCGGGTCCTTCTACACCAATCACACCCTGACTGACGCCGTCGACCTGGCAAAGGAAAATGGCAAGGCGGTGCACATCCTTGGCTTGCTGTCGCCTGGTGGCGTGCACAGTCATGAGAACCATATTCATGCCATGGTTGAACTCGCGGTCGAGCGTGGCGCCGACCGGGTTTACCTGCATGCCTTTCTCGATGGCCGCGATACGCCGCCGCGCAGCGCGGCCTCGTCGATTGAGGCCATGGAAGCGGTTTTCAAGAAGCTGAACGGCGGCCGTTTCGCCTCCGTCATCGGGCGTTACTACGCGATGGATCGCGACCAGCACTGGGAGCGTATCCAGTCCGCCTATGCATCTGATCACCAGTGGTGAAGCTGAATTTAACGCGGCCACCGCAGGCGAGGCACTCGATGCTGCCTATGCGCGTGGCGAGAGTGACGAGTTCGTCAAAGCCCTCGACCATTGTCCCGCCGGGCGGGCAGCCGGTGAAGGTCGAGGATGGTGACGTCATTATTTTCATGAACTACCGCTCTGACCGGGCTCGCCAGATTACCCGTCCTTATATTGAAGATGACTTCGACGGCTTTGCATTGAAGTCCCGGCCGAAACTCGGGGCATTCGTCAGCCTGACAGAATACAAGTCGGATTTCGATATTAACGTCGCCTACCCGGCTGAACGGTTACACAACGTGTTTGGTGAGTACATAGCGAAACAGGGTCTACGCCAGTTACGCCTGGCCGAAACCGAGAAATATGCGCATGTCACCTTCTTCTTCAACGGGGGTGTGGAAGAGCCGTTCGAAGGCGAGGAGCGCATCCTGGTCAAGTCGCCGATGGTCGCAACCTATGACCTGCAACCGGAAATGAGCGCAGCCGAGCTGACCGGTCACCTGGTCGATGCGATCAAGGGCGGTGTGTACGACGTAATTATCTGCAACTATGCTAACCCCGACATGGTTGGGCATAGCGGCAAGTTCGATGCGGCGGTCAGGGCCATCGAGGCAGTCGACGCATCGCTCGGTCTTGTGATGGAAGCAATCGATTCCGTTGGCGGCGAAATGCTGGTTACTGCCGACCATGGCAACGCAGAGCAGATGCAGGACGAGACAACCGGCCAGGCGCATACCGCCCACACCAGCAACCCGGTTCCGCTTGTCTATATAGGTCGTCCTGCGCAGATGGCTGAACACGGCGCACTGTCCGATATCTGTCCGAGTATGCTGTATCTCATGAATATGGAAATACCACCCGAAATGACCGGTACACCGCTGGTATCCCTGTTGCCTGACGAAGTTGCGTCAATCGAGCCGGTAACCAATGTGGAGTTGCATGGCTGAGTTGCCACGCGCGCTGCCCCCCCGCCTGATCCATTTATATGCCGGTTCGCGAACATGTCGCGCCGGATTTCTGCTGCTTTGCCTGTTGTTATTGCCATGGCCGGGTACTCATGCAGTGTTTGCCGCAAAGAATACCGAGGTTGATAAAAAGACTGCGCAGCTCGAGCAAGTGCGTAAACGCATCAGTACGCTCAAGAGCGAATTGAAAGATGTGCGCGGCACGCGCGATTCACAGCAGGTCGCGCTGGAAAAAACCGACCTGGCTATCAGCCGGCTGACTGCCCAACTGCGCGATACACGCACCCGCGTGCAGGCGTCGGAAAAACAGTTGAAAAAGCTTGAAGCGGCACAGCAGGCAGAGCGCCGCAAGCTCGCCGCAACGCGTGTGCAACTGGCGAAAGAAATACGCGCGAGTTACATGGCCGGTCGCCAGGAGCGTGTCAAACTGCTGCTTAACCAGGAAGATCCTGCGTCGTTGTCGCGCATGCTCGTCTACCAGGGATACTTCACCCGTGCCCGCACTGCGCGTATGGATACATTCAAGGCAGCGCTCGCGCACCTGCATGAGAATGAACAGGTATTAATCGAGCAGCGCGCCAGCCTGGCAGTATTGCAGGACGAGCAGCAGTCGCAGACTGCGGCGCTTACCGAAGAACAGTCACGTCAGCGTGAGGTGCTTGCCGGGATCGAACGGCAGCTTGGTGACAAATCCAGGGAGCTTGAGACGTTGCAACAGGATGAACAGCGTCTCGGCAAGCTGGTGGAGAAGCTGCGCAAGGCCTTGCTGGATATCCCCATCGGTGATCTCGACAAGCCGCTCAAGTCGCTGAAGGGTAAATTAAACTGGCCGGTTGCGGGGCGGCTGGCGCGTAACTACGGCGAGAAGCTGGGTGTTGGCAGTAGCCGTTCGCGCGGGATGGTTATTGCGACTTATGCGGATACCGACGTACAGGCCATTGCCAAGGGGCGGGTGGCCTTCGCTGACTGGCTGCGTGGTTTCGGCCTGCTGATGATTATCGAGCATGGCGATGGTTACATGTCGCTGTACGGACGTAATAACAGCCTTTACAAGGGTGTTGGCGAATGGGTGGAGCGCGGTGATGTCATTGCCGCGGCCGGCAACAGTGGCGGGCAGTCGAACACTTCGCTTTACCTGGAGTTGCGCAAGAATGGTCAGCCGATCGACCCGCGTGGCTGGTTTCGCGGCAAGCCACGCTCGCTGAAGGCCGCCCGCTAGTCGCCGCCAACTGAATTTCACCCGGATTTCCCTGTCTGAGATTGTGGCCGGTGAGAAAATTCACGAGAATCAAGACCATCCGACCTAAGGCCGATACCGCTGGAAGCAACGCTGTGATATCGTAGGTTTTTACTGGAGTGCGACCCACAACCCCGGGCCCGCGCCAAATGGACAAAGATCATGAAACCCAGACTTAATAACATTTTCCTGTTGATAACCGGGCTGTTGACCGGTGTATTCGTCTCAATCGGCCACGGTGTATTCGCCGAACGTGAGGCGACACGTGCCACGCTGCCGGTCGAGGAGTTGCGCACTTTCAGCGACGTGTTCGGCCGCATCAAAAACGACTACGTGGTTGACGTGGACGACAAGGAGCTGATCGAGAATGCCATCCGCGGCATGCTCTCCGGCCTTGATCCGCACTCGTCTTACCTTGATTCCGAACAGTTTACCGAACTGCAGGTCGGTACGACCGGCCAGTTCGGCGGCCTCGGTATCGAGGTCGGGATGGAAGACGGTTTTGTGAAAGTGATCGCGCCGATCGACGACACCCCTGCACAGCGCGCGGGTGTAGAGGCAGGCGACCTGGTTATCCGGCTCGACGATACGCCGGTGAAAGGTATGACGCTTGGTGATGCCGTCAAGGTAATGCGTGGCAAGCCGGGTACCGACATCGTGCTGACCATCGTGCGCGAAGGCCTGGATGCGCCGGTGAAGATCACTATTACACGCGATATCATCAAAGTGAAAAGCGTCAAGTCACGCATGCTGGAGCCTGGCTATGCGTACCTGCGCATTTCACAGTTCCAGTCGAAAAGTGCTGACAATCTTGTCGACGCCATCAACAAGCTGAAAAAGGAAAACAAGGGCCAGCTTGATGGCCTGGTGCTTGATCTGCGTAACAATCCAGGCGGCGTATTGAACGGTGCAGTGGCCGTATCGGACGCCTTCCTGACCAAGGGCATGATCGTTTACACGGAAGGCCGCATTGCCGATTCCAGCCTGCGTTTCAATGCCACGCCGGATGACGTCATCGATGGCGCGCCGCTGGTGGTACTGGTTAACCAGGGCTCGGCCTCGGCGTCCGAGATCGTGGCGGGTGCGCTGCAGGACCACAAGCGTGCCATCATCATTGGCGCGAAAACTTTCGGCAAGGGATCGGTACAGACAATCCTGCCGCTGAGCAGCAATTCGGCGCTGAAGCTTACGACCGCTCGCTACTACACGCCGTCCGGCCGCTCCATCCAGGCCGAGGGCATTACACCGGATATCGAGCTGGAACCGCTGGAGTTGTCAGCCAAGAAAAAGAAAGGAATCGATCCGCTGAAAGAGGCGGACCTGTCGGGTCACCTCGACAACGGTAACGGTACCAGCAAAAAGAAAAACAAAAAGAACGACAAGGCAGACGATACCGAGCTGATGCTGAAAGATGATTACATGCTCTACGAAGCGCTTAATCTGCTCAAGGGCCTCGCTATCCTGCAGGCACGCATCCAGTAATTCATGAAACCCCGGCCGGCAAGGCGACAACAGTGGCTTACCCTGTTGTTACTCTGCCTGCCGGCGCTCGTCTGCGCGACGGAAACTGAAGCGCCCGCTGGCCGCCCGCCGGTCATCGCCCTGATAATTGACGACCTTGGTAGCCAGGTAACGAAAGGCAGACGTGCAATCAATCTGCCGGGTCCGGTGGCCATGTCGTTCCTGCCGGGTGGTGAGCATACTGCCGAGCTGGCAAAGCTTGCGTACGATAATAAAAAAGAGGTCATGCTGCATCTGCCGATGCAGGCACTCGGTCAGCAGGCCCATCATCGCCATAGCGGAGAACTCATGGCCGATATGCCGCAGCCTGAGTTCCTCGACACCCTGTCGCGCAATATCGCTGCCATACCGCATGTCGCCGGCATTAATAATCATCGCGGCAGTCTGCTTACGTCGACCAGCAGTAATATGGCCTGGCTGATGCAGGCGCTGTATGCGCATGGCGAACTGTTTTTTATTGATAGTCGCACGACCGCGGCGACTGTGGCTGCCGACATGGCGCAGGCGTACGGCATACCCAGCGCCTCGCGAAATGTGTTTCTCGATAACGAACCGACGCCGCAGGCCATTCGTAAACAGTTTCGCGAACTGGTCAACCGGGCACGTCGTGACGGTTCCGCGCTCGCTATCGGGCATCCGCACCCGGCAACATTAAAGGTACTGCGAGAAGAATTGCCACGGCTTGAAGAACAGGGACTACAATTAGTACCAGTCGCACAACTGATTGCGCGTCAGAAAGAAAGGAAACTCGCATGGCAAGAGTACTCGTCCCGCTAGCCCAGGGTTGTGAAGAGCTCGAAGCCGTTACCATTATCGACCTGCTGCGCCGCGCAGGTATCGAGGTCGTTACCGCGGGACTTGATGACCAACCGGTGCGCGCCTCGCGTGGCACGGTGCTGCTGCCCGATACAACACTCGATGTGGCACTTGCATCAGACTTTGACATGATCGCGTTGCCCGGTGGCCTGCCGGGTGCCGACCACCTGCGTGATGATCCGCGCATCATTGCGCTCGTAAAAAAGATGCATGCGAGCGGTCACTACATAGCCGCCATTTGCGCAGCACCGCGCGTGCTGGCGAAAGCCGGCCTGCTGGATAATCGCCGTGCCACCAGTTTCCCGGGTGGTATCGAGGTAAACGACATCCCCGGTATTGACTATGTGGATGACGCCGTCGTTGTTGACGGGCGGATCATTACATCGCGTGGCCCCGGCACGGCAATGGACTTTGCGCTCGAGCTGATAGAGCTGCTGGCTGGCAGGGAGCAGCGTGAAGCGGTTGAGGCGCCGCTGCAGCGGCCATGAAGTTGCATCGGGATCATATGTCAGTTATCGATAGACCCGCTATCCGGGCGCTTATGCCGAATCGCCATGCTGTCTGAATCTATATTTTTCAGGCGTAATCTGCGATCCGGCACCTTTTTTAGTGCCAGCAGGACTATTATTGCTTACCTGAACCAGTCAAATCGGGATGAATGCCATGCACAAGCGTGCTCTCTATGTTCTTAAACCCATGCTCGCCACCCTGGTGATGCTGTCTATTGCCGCACCGGTTTTTGCCACGCCACCGCCCTGGGCGCCGGCGCACGGACACCGCAACAAGCACAAGGGAAGTTATGACTACCGCCCGGTACAGCCCAGGTATGACCGGGAGTATGAAAGCGACTATATTCGCGGCGGGCGTTGTGACCGCGATCGGCTGGGTGCCGTGCTGGGTGGTGTTGTCGGCGGCGTGGCCGGCTCGCGGATCGGCAAGGGTTCTGGCCGTACCGTGGCCACGATCGCCGGTACGGTTATCGGTGTGATTGTCGGCCGTTCAATCGGGCGACACATGGACGAAACAGACCGGCAGTGTGTTGGCCAGGCGCTCGAACATGCGCCGGACCGGGAATCCGTGTACTGGCGTGATCCTGGCACGGGTACCGATTATGCAGTGACTCCGGTCAATACCTATCGTCACGAGGATGGGCGCTATTGTCGCGAGTACACCACGCGTGCAGTAATCGGTGGAAGAAAACAACAGGTCTATGGCGATGCCTGTCGACAGCGTGACGGCAGCTGGGTGATGCGCTGATCAATCCGGTTCCGGAAGTACGATCGGGCATTGTCGATGGATACGGGTTAAATGAGTGCGGCGACTTATCGCGTATGGATCGTAATAATCCAGGTTGCCTTGCAAGTACATTAATTATTCTGCTTCCAACAAAAAAAAGGGCCGCACAAACTGCGGCCCTTTTACGTCAGAAACCATCAATATCTATTTCGAAAGCTTACTCCCGACCTTCCGCGTAACCGCACTAACACTGTTCTCCATCCCTGCAACAAGTTTTGAACTGTCGGCAAACAGACTATCCTTGTTCTTGAAATGATAAGTCCTCGGTGCTTCCAGGTCAGTACCGGACAGGAACGGGTTGTGATAACCGTACATGAACTTCTCCGAGTACAGCTTTTCGTGCGTCCGACTGTCGATCAGTGCGACATGTACGATTGACGCCGGGCGCCAATGCGGCGAAAACATCGGGTGCTCGGTGGCGTAACCGATATTCTCGATCGCGACATCCATTATGGCGTCAGCGCCGCCGGCATCGATACCCTTGTAACTCTCGAGTAATTTGCCGGGCTTTTCGCGCGCAGCCGAAACCAGGGAAACCTGGTAGCCGGCCTTCGTCAGCTGTTCCTGCATGGATTGGGTCAGCTGGTCGCCGGCCGAGTAACCGGCATCCTGGATTATCTGCTGCAGGCTTTTGCCGGCATTGGCCGATGACGCGCCGGCAACCATACCGCCGATCCCGCCGAGCATCATGGCCGGGCTGCCGAAATCATTGGTGACATAGGCCGCAGGCTCGGCAACCTTGATGAGTGCTACGTTGCGAATACTGCTGGTAGCATCCGGGCGCAGCGCAACCGGCGCGGTGCTGCAGCCCGAAAGCAGCGTGACGGCGGCGATCAGGCCGATAAAAAATACTCTTGTATTCATGGGATTACCCTCGGATAAATGGAGTGTACCGAGAGTTATCGGAGGGGCGGTCAGCAACTTGAATGGCTAACAAGGCGAGACTCGGTATAAAACGAAGCGTATGAATTGCGGACAACCCCGGCCTGGTACATTTTCTATACTGGCTGCATGACACGCGACTACGACGAACTGCTACCACGCGTTCTCCGGGCCATGTACCCGGACATTGTTGAGCGTCGCGAAATAATCGACAGGCTGGCTGCTTACGGCAAACAGTCATTCCATGCCGGACCAGCGCGCATTCACCTCGGTATTCTGAAACTGGCCTGGGCGCGGCCTGAAAAACCTGATGAATACATCACGCTTGCCTGCAAAGACTACCGTGATCTCCTGTGTGCCGCCGAATACCCGCTGTCTTCTACTGACAACCGTTTAAAAGAGCAGAACCCGGTGCGCTACAAACAGTTTCAGGAAAAAGAACAGGCCGCGTATGATGCATGGCTGGCGCAGGTGTTGTCAGCCTGAGCGCCTGGTAGACCAGGCAACAACCAGCAACCGGGAGTATCCACATGGACATGGACGACGCCATCAATGTGCTGGGCGAACCGCTGTCGCCGTGCAACGAAGACCTGGTGACCGGTTTCTTCCGCGACGGTCACTGCAATACCTGTGCTGACGATATCGGTTCGCACACGGTGTGCATCGAGGCCTCGCGGGAATTCCTCGAATTTTCCCGTTTTCGTGGCAATGACCTCACCACACCCGTACCCGAGCATGGCTTTCCCGGCCTGAAACCGGGCGATCGCTGGTGCATGTGCGCCGCACGCTGGCTGGAGGCCTATGAGAATGACCGCGCGCCGCGTGTCCATGTCACGCGTACGCATCAGCGTGCGCTTGAAATTGTGCCGATGGAGCTGTTGAGGCAATTTGCCGTTGACCTGAATTAATATCTGCCCGCCAGCTCCGCCACCGCCCGCCAGCTGCCAGGAGCGCTATAATCCATCGCAGTCTGTCCCAATCCAATATCAATAACAGGGTTTCAAACATGTCCACCACAGCACAGGACGTCAGCGCGCGTCCGGCTCACGCCACCTTCGGCGAGGCATTTCTTTACTGGCTCAAGCTCGGTTTCATCAGCTTCGGTGGGCCCGCCGGCCAGATCAGCATGATGCACCAGGAGCTGGTTGAGCGACGCCGCTGGATATCCGAGCACCGTTTTCTGCATGCACTCAATTACACCATGGTCTTGCCTGGGCCCGAGGCACAGCAGCTGGCCACCTACATTGGCTGGCTGATGCACGGCGTATGGGGCGGCATCATGGCGGGTGTCCTGTTCGTGTTGCCGTCGCTGTTCATACTGATGGGGCTGACATGGGTGTACCTGGCATACGGCAACATGCCGGCCGTCGAGGGCGTGCTATATGGCATCAAGCCGGCGGTCACGGCCATCGTGGTGTTCGCCGCCTGGCGCATCGGTTCACGCGCACTGGGTAATAACGTTCTGCGTGGCCTGGCGGTGCTCGCATTTATTGCCATCTTTGCACTGAAGATACCTTTCCCTTATATCGTGCTGGCAGCCGGCATCATCGGCTACATCGGGTCGCACGTTGCACCGGCTTACTTCAAGGCAGGCGGACATCATGCAGCATCGCAGGCTTCATACGGACCTGCGTTAATTGATGACGATACACCGGTGCCGCCACATGCCCGCTTTAAATGGGGGCGTACGATTCTGCTCGCGTTAATCGGGCTCGCGATTGGGGGAGGCGTTTTGCTGGCGCTGATATCAAGCTGGGGGTGGGACGGTACACTCACGCAAATGGGCGTGTTCTTCACCAAGGCGGCACTGGTCACGTTTGGCGGCGCCTACGCGGTGCTGCCCTATGTTTACCAGGGCGGTGTTGAACATTATGGCTGGTTGACCGGTACGCAAATGATCGATGGTCTTGCGCTGGGTGAAACGACGCCTGGACCACTTATCATGGTGGTTGCGTTTGTTGGTTTCGTCGGCGGCTGGACGCGTGAACTGTTTGGCCCGGAAATGTTGCCGTTGGCCGGTGCGGCTGGCGCAGCTATTGCCACCCTGTTTACCTTTCTACCGTCGTTCCTGTTTATCCTGCTGGGTGGTCCGGCCGTCGAGGCGACGCGCGGCGATTTAAAGTTTACTGCACCGTTAACCGGCATCACGGCGGCAGTCGTAGGCGTGGTCATTAACCTGGCCGTGTTCTTTGCCTATCATGTGTTGTGGCCGCAAGGCTTTGACGGTAACTTCGAGTGGTTTTCTGCGCTGATCGGCGTTGCCGCGTTTATTGCCCTGTTCCGCTACAGGGCAGGCATTGTCACGGTAATTGCTGCGTGTGCGATAGCGGGGCTGGTATATTCGCTATTTACATGAACATGAGTGCCGGACGTATTGCCGTTTTAAAATGGAAATGTATATGGATGAAATCAAGGTCAGTTGGACGCATGCGGCCAGTATCTGGTGGAGCCTGATCTGGCGCCTGGCGCTGTTCGTCAGTATTGCCGGATTCATTGCCGGCATTGTTCTCGGGCTGGTTTCGACGTCGCTGGGAATTACCGATCAGCTTGATACCTATGGCCAGATTGCAGGCGTGTTCGTCAGTATCCCTGTCGGTATCTGGGTAGTAAAGCATGTATTAAGCCTGGAGTATCGTCGCTACCGCATTGCCCTGTTGCCTTCGCACGAGGCCATGCTGGAACGCGTCGTGGACAGGGAATAGGTACAACATACTTATGCGTTTGATAGACATCATCACTGATGCCGGGCATGCCGACACACTGTGTAGTATCGCGGAACAGCACGCAATCATCGACAGCTGGCGGGATGTAGCCGGAGATGATGGTCGTGTAGTTGTTCATATGCTGGTCAGTGATGCCAATCGACAGCCGGTTATTGATGCATTGCAGAACGCGCTCGGCGCCAGCGACAAAACACGCATCATCATCAAGCCGGTCGATGCGGTGTTACCGCGTCCGGAGCCTGTCGTTGAGAATGGCAAAAAATCCCCGGTTACCGGCATTCAGACGCGTGAAGAGCTGTACGACAAGATTTCACGCGGCGCGCGACTCGATAGCACTTTCCTGTTACTGGCCTGCCTTTCAACGGTGGTGGCCTCTGTTGGCCTGTTGGAGGCCAACGTCGCAGTCATTGTCGGCGCAATGGTTATTGCGCCGCTGCTTGGACCGAACATCGCGCTGGCCTTCGCCACTTCGCTGGGTGATCGCGCGTTGATATGGCAGTCGTTCAAGACCAATGTCATCGGCGTACTGACGACACTGGTGATGTCCATAGTGACGGGTCGTATCTGGCAGGGCAGCCTCGACAATGCCGAAATCATGCTGCGAACAGATGTCGGGCTGGCCGGTGTTGTGCTGGCGCTGGCATCGGGTGCTGCTGCAGTACTCTCGCTGATATCCGGTCTGTCCAGTGCGCTCGTGGGCGTGATGGTGGCGGTTGCCCTGTTACCGCCGGCAGCGACACTTGGCATGATGATTGGTAGCGGTCAGTTTTCCGCTGCAGGCGGTGCAGCACTGTTGCTTGCGGTCAACGTGGTATGTATTAATCTTTCGGCGAAACTGATGTTCCTGTTCAAGGGTGTGAAACCCCGTACGTGGCTGGAAAAAAACCAGGCACGCCAGTCGATGGCAATTTACGCCACGGTATGGATTGTGGTGCTGGCATTGCTGATCGTAGCGATCGTGCTGCGCCATCGCGTACTGGGGTGATGTTGCCTGGTATCTAAAGGATGTTTGTGCAAGCGCCTGCACTCAGTACTCAGTACTCAGCACCTGTACCCGTCATTCCCGCGCAGGCGGGAATCCAGCCAGTAATCTCACACAGGTGTTTAGCCTTACCAAATGAAATATGTGTCGCGCCGGAAACAGATCTGATACTGATATCCAGGCGAGATGCTCATTTTGCGGCTGGATTCCCGCCTCGGCTTTGGCGTCCTGCGTCGCTCTACCTCCTGCATGGCCCAGGCCAGCCTCTCGACAGGTTCCCTGTCTCACCTCCTCCATGCAGTCGTGCGCGGGAATGACGCGGGTTATTTAAGTTAAATAGTTACTCTGTGTGTTCTGTGTACTCTGTGGCAGCTTTTTTCTTTACCACCAATCTACGACCCGCCATGATCATCCGGCCAGCTAAGCACGATCAGGAACACGCCGGTGAACAGGCCAAGCCAGCTGAGCAGCGGAGCACCCATAACCATGGGCGGTGCATAACCATCCAGACCGTAAATAACAGCGGCAGCGATTAGCAGACCGGTCCCGACGATGGAACCGACTGTGCGCCGGTTGGCACTGCGTACCTCACGACGCAGTTGTCTGAGTTCATTCGATTTCCATTCCACCTGCAAGTTACCGGAAGTGGCCTGGTCAAGGAACCGGTGTGCCAGTGCGGGCATTTCCGGCAGCGCATCCGACCAGGCCGGTATGCTGTCCTTGAGGCTCCGAAACAGCGAGCGTGCTCCAAGCTGTTCGCTCATGGTGCGCTCGAGGAACGGCTTGGCAGTCTGCCAAAGGTCGAGGTCCGGGTACAGTTGCCGGCCGAGGCCTTCTATATTCAGTAACGTTTTTTGCAGCAATACCAGTTGCGGTTGCACTTCCATGTTGAAGCGGCGTGCAGTCTGGAACAGGCGCAACAGCACGTGTCCGAATGATATTTCCTTCAACGGCTTTTCGAAAATCGGTTCGCATACAGTGCGTATCGCGGACTCGAACTCGTCGACACGCGTGTCGCCCGGAACCCATTCCGATTCCACATGCAGTTCAGCGACACGGCGGTAGTCGCGATTGAAGAAGGCAAGAAAGTTTTCCGCAAGGTATCGCTGGTCAACAGGGTTGAGCGTACCCATGATGCCGAAATCCACCGCCTTGTACAGGCCGTCGCGCCCGACAAAGATATTGCCAGGGTGCATGTCGGCATGAAAAAAGTTATGCCGGAACACCTGGGTAAAAAAGATCTCGACACCACGTTCGGCTAAAACTTTCAGGTCGATGCCGCTGGTACGCAGCGCATCAATATCGCTGATCTGGATGCCGTGAATACGCTCCATGACCATGACCTCGGAGCGGCAGTAATCCCAGTAGACCTCCGGCACATACAACAGGTCGGTGCCCGCGAAGTTGCGCCGCAGTTGCGAAGCATTGGCTGCCTCGCGCAGCAGGTCGAGTTCGTCGTACAGGGTTTTTTCAAATTCGCACACCACTTCACGGGGGTGCAGGCGCTTGCCGTGTTGCCAGTAGCGCTCGGCCAGGCGCGCCACGGTATGCAGCAGGTTTACATCCCGTTCAATATGCTTGCGGACGTTTGGACGTAAAACCTTGATGACGACTTCTTCGCCACTGGTCAGCCTGGCGGTATGTACCTGTGCAATCGAGGCGGATGCCAGCGGTGTTTCGTCAAATTCATCGAACAGCTGGTCGGCCGGCTGACCAAACACCTGTTCGATGCGGCTGCGGGTAATGCTGCCCGGGAACGGCGGCACGTCGTCCTGCAGGTGTGCGAGTTCATCGGCGATATCATCCGGAAGCAGGTCGCGACGCGTGGACAGGATTTGTCCGAACTTGACATAGATCGGGCCGAGATCTTCGAGTGCGCGGCGGATGCGTACTGCGCGTGGGCCGCGCTTGCGCGGTACCCAGTTCCACGGTGCCATGAAATACAGAATACGGAATGGCCGGAACAGGTGCGTGGCAAGGATAATTTCGTCAAGGCCGTGTTTGGCCAGTACATAATTAATATGAATGAGTCGAGTGATCTGCCGCGGGCTAATCATGCCTGTTTACCCGCACCGGTTTTTTTCTGCAGGCGTGATACGTGTGCGGCGAGACGGTCGACGTCCATGGCGAGTGCCGTCACGTCGCTGCAAAAGTTGTCGATTTCTATATGCGCCGGCAGTACCCGCAGCTCTTCCTGCAGGTACTCGGTGGTATTAAGACGCGCCGTTGCCCTGCCCTGCCTGAAAAATTCACCGGCTCGTCGCGCGGCGTTGCCCAGGTTGTGTGCGACCATGTCACCGGTCACGCGCGACAGGTGTTCCTCCCAGTCGATGTCCATGCCCTCGAGGATTTCCTGGAATGCCTGCCCGCTTTCGACGTTGCCGCTAATTTCGACAGCACCGGAAAAAAGTGCGCGTTCACGGTTCTGTCCGAAGCCAAGCTGCGTCAGGCCAAGTGGCGTACCGCAGAGCGTGGTGTCGGGGGTGCCGTCGAAATGATCGGTAATTTGCAGGCCATCTGGATGCGGTTGTGCATAGAGTGTCAGCCCGAGGCCGCGAAACTCGATGGCGATGCAGTCCACGTCGAGTTGTGTGATTCGTGTCATGGTCTCGGGGTCGAGCCGCAGGTAACGGTTAATGGCCGCATCAAGGCCGACCACGATGCCTGCCGGAATCTTCACAGGTGGTAGCCCCGGTGGATGGCAACGATGCCGCCGGTCAGGTTGTGATAATCGCAGCGCTCGAAGCCGGCCTGCTGCATCATCGACTGCAGGGTGTCCTGGTCCGGGTGCATGCGGATGGATTCGGCCAGGTAACGATAGCTTTCCTCGTCTTTTGCGAACAGTCGGCCCAGTTTCGGCAGGATATTGAATGAGTAGAAATCATAGGCAGGTTTCAGTGCCCTGGCCGGTTTTGAAAATTCCAGCACCAGCAGGCGCCCGCCCGGTTTCAGTACGTGGTAAATGGAATCCAGCGCTGCCTGTTTATTGGTGACGTTACGTAGTCCGAATGAGATCGTTACCAGGTCAAAGCTGTTTTCGGGAAATGGCAGCTGCTCGGCATTGACCTGGGCAAACGTGACATTGCCGGAAATGCCACCATCGAGCAGTGTGCGCCGGCCGTTCTCCAGCATGGCCGCATTGATGTCCGTCAGTACGACATGACCTTCATCGCCGACGCGTGGCGCCAGCAGGCGGGTGATGTCGCCAGTGCCGCCGGCCAGGTCAAGCACCTGCTGACCCGGGCGGATATCCGCCATGCCGATTGCATAACGTTTCCACAGACGGTGAACGCCCGCGGACATCAGGTCATTCATCAGGTCGTAATTGTCGGCGACAGAATCGAATACGCCACGCACTCGCTGCGCTTTTTCTGCAACGGGTACTTGCTTGAATCCGAAATGAGTGGTCTTGTCCGCCATGCGTGTGTTCATTCCCTGTTTATTGTTAATTTACCGCAAAGCCGGAACGAACGCAGGTTATTCTCGTGCCAGTGCAGACCGGGTTAAAAACGGTCCGCAATTCCTGTTTCAGATGGGGTCCTGTCCCGGTTCCTTGCGCTGGTGGCCGGCTGCCGCGAGTTTGTCGAGGTATTCCTGCCAGTAGCGTTCGTAGTTCTTGCCGAGATCGTAGAGGGTCTCCCACGAATATATGCCGGTATCGTGACCGTCGTCGAATGACGGCTGTATGGCATAGCTACCGACCGGTTCAATGCCGGTGATGGCAACATTTTCCTTGGCGAGCTGCAGTACACCCTGTCCGGGTCCATGCCCCTGTACTTCCGCGGAGGGTGAGTGCACGCGCAGAAATTCATAAGGGAGTTTGAAGGTATTACCGTCTGCGTAGCTGATTTCCAGGACGCGTGATTTCTGGTGCAGGCTGATCTCGGTCGGTTTGGGTGTGTCGGTCATATTATTGTCTTCCGGATTACTTAAAGGATATAGCGGCTCAGGTCTTCATCCTGAACCAGCGCGTCCAGGTGTTCATTTACATAGGCCGCATCGATTTTGACCTGGCTGCCCGGCTGATCGGTCGCCTCGAACGACAGCGATTCAAGCAGCCGCTCCATGACTGTGTGCAGGCGGCGTGCGCCGATGTTCTCGGTGCGCTCGTTCATCTGCGTGGCAATTTCGGCAATGCGTACGATGCCGTCGTCGGTGAATTCCAGTACTACACCTTCAGTCGCCAGCAGTGCGCGGTACTGTTCGGTGAGCGAGGCATCCGGTTCCGTCAGGATACGCCGGAATTCCTCGGTGCCCAGGTCGTCCAGTTCCACGCGAATCGGCAGGCGCCCCTGCAGTTCCGGGATCAGGTCCGAGGGCTTGGCGAGATGGAAGGCGCCGGAGGCAATGAACAGGATATGGTCAGATTTAACCATGCCATGCTTGGTCGAGACGGTGCAGCCTTCCACCAATGGTAACAGGTCACGCTGTACGCCTTCGCGGGATACGTCCGGTCCGCTGGACTCGCCGCGCTTGGTGACCTTGTCGATCTCGTCGATAAAGACGATGCCGTTTTGCTCCACGTTTTCCAGCGCGTTGAGCTTCAGCTCGTCTTCGTTGATCATCTTCGCCGCCTCCTCGTCGATCAGCAGGCGTCGCGCATCGCGTATGCGCAGCTTGCGCGACTTGGTGCGGCCAGCGCCCATGTTGGCGAACATGTCCTGCAGCTGGCTGGTCATGTCTTCCATGCCCGGCGGCGTCATGATCTCTACCCCGACCCGTGCGGCCTCGACCTCGATCTCGATCTCCGTCTCGTCCAGGCTGCCCTCGCGCAGGCGCTTGCGGAATTTCTGGCGGGTTTCGGTATCGGGTTGTGTGTCCTCCCCGACTGCCATGCTGCGCGGGGCCGGCAGCAGCACATCGAGGATGCGGTCCTCGGCGGCATCTTCCGCGCGGTGACGCACCTTGGCCATTTCGGTTTCGCGCGCGAGCTTGATGGCTGCATCGGCGAGATCGCGAATGATCGATTCCACGTCGCGCCCGACGTAGCCCACTTCGGTGAACTTGGTGGCCTCGACCTTGATAAAGGGCGCGTTCGCCAGTCGCGCCAGGCGGCGCGCAATCTCGGTCTTGCCGACACCGGTCGGCCCGATCATGAGGATATTTTTCGGCGTGATCTCGACGCGCAGGCGTTCGTCGACCTGCATGCGACGCCAGCGGTTACGCAGGGCGATGGCCACGGACCGCTTGGCGGCATCCTGGCCGATGATGTGCTTGTCCAGTTCCTGGACGATTTCTCTGGGGGTCATGTCAGACATAGTGGTCAGCTTTCGATATATTTAGCAGCAAATAGATACAATTAACGTATTTAATTCTCATTTAGTCTACATATCACAGCAGTTAGGTGATTTTAAGCTCTTCCAGCGTCAGGTTGCGGTTCGTATAGATACAGATATCGCCTGCAATGCCGAGGGCAGCCTCCGTGATCGAGCGCGCATCCATGTCCGTGTTCTCGACCAGTGCGCGTGCGGCGGACTGTGCGTACGGTCCGCCGGAGCCGATCGCCATCAGCGAATGCTCCGGCTCGATGACGTCGCCGTTGCCGCTGATGATCAGTGAGGTCTCCTTGTCGGCGACTGCGAGCAGTGCCTCGAGATTGCGCAGCATCTTGTTGGTGCGCCAGTCCTTCGCCAGCTCGACGGCGGCCCGGGTCAGCTGACCGCCGAATTCATCCAGCTTGCCCTCGAACAGTTCGAACAGGGTGAAGGCGTCGGCGGTCCCGCCGGCGAAGCCGGCCAGCACCGAGTCGTTGTACAGGCGGCGCACCTTGCGGGCGTTACCCTTCATGACGGTGTCACCCATGGACACCTGGCCGTCGCCACCGATGACGACGCTGTCGCCACGGCGGACCGACAGGATGGTCGTACCGCGAAACTGCTTCACTCGGGAATTCTCCTCAATCGGGGGCGTGGAATTGTACACCATAGTATTGGGGTGAACGGTGAGGAATCCAAGTGGGCTGACGGTTTGTGGCCTGCTTAAAAAATGCTCGCGCAAAGACGCAAAGGCGCAAAGATATCAATAAATTATATGATCATCTAATTATAGTGATCTGACTAAATCATATTTATTGGTGCTTTATTGCATGATTAACTGAATCGTTTCAGCTTAATCAGAGCGAGTAACACGCTTTGTCTTGAGTTATAACTATTTGTATTATATGATAATAAATACGAATAATATAGTATGCAATAAATATATTGCTCTATATATTTATGTGTTCTTGGCGCCTTTGCGTCTTTGCGCGAGACCAGTCACTTGGTCTTACGCGCCCGCGGATGCGCCGGTCATACACCTCTGCAAGATGCTGGAAATCGAGATGCGTGTAAATCTGGGTGGTGCTGATATCCGCATGACCAAGTAACTCCTGCACCGCCCGCAGGTCGCCGCTGGACTCGAGCAGGTGGCTGGCGAAGGAGTGCCGCAGGGTATGCGGATGGAGATTGCCGGGCAGGCCGCGTGCCTGTGCGAGCCGCCGGACCCGTTGCTGGACCGAGCGGTGACCGAGTCGTTTTCCGCCACGTCCGGTGAAGACGGCGGTTTCACCAGGGCCGGCCGGGCGCACCGCGAGCCAGGCGTCGAGCGCGGCAATGGCGCGACGGCCGACCGGCAGTACCCGGGTCTTGGCACCCTTGCCGGTGACACGCACAATTTGCTCGCGATGGTCGATATCGCCCAGGTTGAGTGAGACCAGCTCGGCCAGCCGCAGGCCGGATGAGTAGAGCAGTTCGAGGATGGCGATGTCGCGCAAGACCAGGTCATCGCCCGCGGCACCATCAAGCAACTGGCTGATGTCATCCACGCTGACCGTGTCGGGCAGGGTGCGGTCACTGCGCGGGGCGCGAACATCCAGCCCCGGGTTGGCCGTCACTGCACGTTCGCGCAGCAGGTAGTTGAAGAAGGTGCGCAGCGCCGACAGGCGACGCTGGATGCTGCGACCACCCAGCCCGCGCCGATGGCACTGGGCGGCGTATTGCCGGACATGGCCGGTATCGAGCGTGGACCAGTCCGAGATGCCGGATTCCTGACACCATGTGTGCAGGGCATCAAGATCGCGTCGGTAGTGTTTGCGGGTATTTTCAGACAGACGGCGTTCGGTCTGCAGGTGGTGCAGGAAACGGTCGATCCAGTCGTGTGTGTCGTTGGCCACGCGTGAATTACATGGCAGACGCCGGTGAGTTATACGTCCGGCTGGCAATACTCAGCCAGTAGCAGACCCAGCAACTCACCCAGGTGGGTCAGAAACAGGGTACCCATGCCGGGGTGGAAACGGCTGGATTCCTGGCTGCCAATGGCCAGCAGGCCGCAGGCACACTTGTCGCCGAGCGGTATCAGGGCGACGGACTCGATCGCCTGTGCCTGGTCGCCGAACAGGTAGCTCAGTTGCTCGGGCTTGAAGCGACCGCACTGCGGGCGTGAAGATTTCAGAAACGTCTCGAAATGGGCCACTTCCGGGGCATCTGTCTGAAAGGTGTCAACGCCGCATTCACGTGCCTGTGCATCCGGCACGCCGGCCAGGCGCAGGGTCACGCTGTCCGCGTTGAATTCGCCCTGCAGGTTTTCGCGCAGGGTATCCAGCAGTGCCTGCAGGGTTGTGGTGTTGATCAGGCCCAGCGTCATCTGGTGCATGCGCTCGTTGAGTCGGTTGTTGTCCCGGGCGACCTGGACCAGATCCATCAGCTTGCGTTTGAGCTGGCTGTTCTGGTCGCGCAATACGCGGACCTGGTGTTCGACCAGTGAGACCGCAGGACCGACGCTGTGCGGAATGTCGAGGTCAGCCAGCAGGCTGGGGTTGTTCTGGAAGAATTCGGAATTCTCGCGGAGGTAATCGGCGACCGATTTTTCGTCGAGTGGCAGTGCGTCTGACCGGGGTTGCTGAGAAGTCGTCATAGGTCGATCTGTCCCTGGAAAACAGTGGTAGCCGGCCCCGTCATCATCACCGGGGTCCCTTCACCGGCCCAGCTTATCACAAGTTCACCGCCGGTCAGCACGACTTTGACAGTGTCATTTAATTGTCCCCAAAGACGTCCGGCGACAACGGCAGCACACGCGCCGCTGCCACAGGCGAGTGTCTCGCCAGCGCCGCGTTCATAGACGCGCACCCGGACTGTTGCGTCATCTACGATTTGCATAAAACCGGCATTGACGCGGTCCGGAAAACGGTCATGGCGTTCGATCAGCGGGCCCAGCTCGGCGACGGGCGCAGTATCGATATTGTTCACGCGCAGCACGGCGTGCGGGTTACCCAGGGACAATGCACCGATCTCCAGCGCGCTGCCGCCGGCATCCAGCGTGTAGTGCGTCGCGCGTGCCGGCGCATTGAAAGGAATGTCAGACGGCTCGAACCGTGGTATACCCATGTTGACAGTGACCTGGCCATCCGCCTCGCGTACCAGCTGTAACATGCCGTTATTTGTTTCGACATTGACTGAAGTCTTGTCAGTAAGTCCGCGCTCATGCACGAACTGCATGAAGCAGCGCGCCCCGTTGCCGCACTGACTGACCTCGCCACCGTCGGCGTTAAAGATGCGATAGCGAAAATCGGCCGCGGCCGCGGTTGCGGCCTCAACCAGCAACAACTGGTCGCAACCGATACCGAAATGACGGTCGGCGAGCGCGCGCACCTGTTCAGGCGTCAGTGTTACCGCCTGGTTGATGGCATCGAATACAACGAAGTCATTGCCGAGGCCGTGCATCTTGGTGAAGTTGAGCATCATGTGCTGGATGGTGCCATGGTTTTAAGGAAATTTCCCGTCCGATGTCATCCAGGTGCTGTGTAATAAACAACGTCATTCCCGCGCAGGCGGGAATCCAGCCCCAAATAGAGCGTCGAGACATAAAGATCAGGAGGCTCTGATTGCTTCAATAACTTCGTCATTGCCGGATGGCGGTTATTCAAACGCTTGCCAGTAACCTTGTTGCGAAACAGCGCTAGACGGGCAACAGGTGTTCGCCGCGTACCAGGTCGTCGAACGTCTCGCGTTCGCGGATGACATGCATTTGCTTGCCATCAACCATGATCTCCGCTGCGCGCGGACGGGTGTTGTAGTTCGAGCTCATGGTAAAGCCGTAGGCACCGGCCGAGCGCACCGCCAGCAGGTCGCCGGTTGCCAGTGACATCAGGCGGTTTTTGGCAAGGAAGTCGCCGGTCTCGCATACCGGTCCGACGATGTCATACAGCATGGCGCCGCCGGTACGTGGTTCGATCGGGACCACGCTGTGCCAGGCGTTGTACAGGGCCGGGCGCTGCAGGTCATTCATTGCCGCGTCGACAATGGCGAAGTTATGGTCCGCTGTGTGCTTCAGGTATTCAACGCGTGTTAGCAGTATGCCGGCATTACCGGCAATTGCGCGCCCGGGTTCGAGTAGCAATTCCAGTGAGCGTCCGGACAGTTTTTCAAGTAATGCGCGTGCATAGTCATCCGGTGACGGTGGCTTGTCGCAGTCGGTATAAGGTATGCCGAGCCCACCGCCCATATCGATGTGTTTGAGCGTGATGCCTTCGTCTTGCAGACGGTCAATCAGGCCAAGTATGCGATCCAGCGCATCGGTAAACGGCGCGAGGTCCGTTAGTTGCGAACCGATGTGACAGTCAATGCCGACGACATCGACATGCTCAAGTTCAGTGGCACGGCGATAGGTGTCCAGTGCGGTATCGACGTCCACACCGAACTTGTTTTCGCGCAGGCCGGTTGAGATATAGGGATGCGTGCGGGCATCGACGTCCGGGTTAACGCGCAATGATACTGGCGCAACCTTGCCTTCCTCTCCCGCGACCTTGTCGAGTCGCTCCAGCTCGACATCGGACTCGACGTTGAAGCAACGTATCCCGGCATGCAGGGCGTAGCGCATTTCATCGGCACGCTTGCCGACGCCCGAAAAGACGGTGCGTGCAGGATCGCCACCGGCCCTGATAACGCGTTGCAGCTCACCGGCCGAAACAATATCGAAGCCCGAGCCGAGTCGGGCCAGTACTTGCAGTACCGCGATACTGGAGTTCGCCTTCACCGCATAACAGATCAGGTGTGGTTGACCGTCAAGCGCCTGGTCGAACACGCGCCAGTGGTGTTCAAGTGTCGCGCGTGAATACACGTAACACGGCGTGCCGTGCTGCGCGGCAAGGTCGCAGAGCGCCACATCCTCGGCGTAAAGATTGTTATTGTGGTAATTAAAATGGTCCATTGTGCTTAATTACCTGTCGCCGATACGCGGTTGTCAGGCTGGTCCGGATTATCAGGAAGATACAGCGAGCCTTTCTGTCCGCACGCGCAAGCAAGCATCAATAGAAACGCGAGTAACAGCATTCTTGCGGGATGTTTATTGTTCATGAAACGGATCCGGTTAACAGGTTGCCAGTATACGTGTCTGGCCGGGCAAACCCAACGATCAGACGGCTACAACTTTACAAGCTGTGCCCGGTATACTGTGCCGCATGAATGAGCCGTTGCTGGAGTCCATCGAGATCAACCCCGCTGACACGGCCACGGCTGCAATTATCTGGTTGCATGGCCTTGGCGCCGACGGTCATGACTTCGAGCCGTTGATCCCGCAGCTGGGCGTGGTGGATGAGCTGTGTGTGCGGGTGATTTTGCCGCATGCGCCACACATGCCGGTAACGGTCAACAACGGCATGGTCATGCCCGCCTGGTACGATATTCGCGGCAATGATTTCAGGCAGGCGCAGGATGAGCAAGGCATTCGGAACAGTGCGTTGCAGCTGGAAGCGTTGATTACACGTGAAACGGAACGTGGTATTGCGCCGGAGCGCATTATACTGGCCGGGTTCTCGCAAGGCGGGGCAGTTGTGTTGTATACCGGCCTGCGCCATGCCGAGCGTCTTGGCGGCATCCTCGCACTGTCAGCTTATCTGCCAATGGCCGAGCGGTTAGCCAGCGAGGCGGACCCGGCCAACCGGGACGTGCCGGTGATGATGGCGCATGGTACGGCGGACCCGGTGATACCGATAAATCTTGCTGACCAGTCACGTACCCTGCTGGAGGCACACGGTAACCCGGTCGAGTGGCACAGCTACCCGATGCAGCATTCGGTCAGCCCGCAGGAAATTGCCGATATCCGGCAGTGGTTGCTGACCATACTGCGCGCATAATCAGCCAGAAAGTGCGCGTTGAAGATGTGTGTTGCCTGCAGGAGCGCCTTGCAGGGCCGCTACCGGCATGGCCCAGGCCAGACTCTCGATTGCTTCGCAGTCTCACCTTCTCCTGCCTCTCGCGGCACTTGTACATCCATGTACATCGCGCGATATTTAGATTATCGCTTGCAAGGCGCTCCTACGGTATCGTGCGCCGCCGTTTTAACTGACAACTTTCCAGGAACCATCCGGCTGCCGACAGGCCGTGCCATAGGTCGTCTCGCGTCGACCGCCGATCACCACATCAGACTGGTACTCACGACAGTAGCGTCCGTTATCGGATTGCCAGGTACGCGTCGGTGTCATGCTGTATGCATTACCGGTGTCCGGGTTGCTCCAGTGTGTAGTCTCGTTGGTCTGGCTGTATTCCAGGCTGCGGCGTGCCTTCAGGCGGTCGGTGTCGTCCATACTGCGGCCAACATTGCCGCCGATTAGGGCGCCGGCGATGGTACCCGCCACCGTGGCGACGGTTCGCCCGCGGCCGCCACCGACCTGGTGACCGGCGATACCGCCGAGGATACCGCCGACCACCTGCCCGGATTGCTCATTGGTGCAGGCGGTAGCGCCCAGTGCCAGCGTGATGGCGCCGGCGAGTAGCAGGATGTGCGTGTTCATATCAATCTCCGTCAGGTAACCCTGAAGCCACCTAACGCCGGACCTGGAAAAAGGTTAACCGGCCGTCGGGCGAACGGATATAGCACGCCGGTTCAGGCACAAGCTGGCCTTGATTTTTATTTATGAACAGTGGATTAGCGCATGCTGCCGGGATGGACGGCGGGTTTGGACAGTGAATTTACACTATCCCGGGTACATGGGCAGGTCTAGAGCGCGATGGCCCGGCCGGTCTCGTTGCTGCCGGCTTCCACCAGCGCCTGCTCTGCGCGCTCCAGGATAGATTCGGCATTATCATTTTTCTGGCATTCGGTGATGCCATAGCAGGCGGTGATCGATTGTGTTTCATTCGCATTCATCCGCTCGACCTGGGCAGCCAGTTTCTCGACCAGCAGCAGCGCGGCGTCACGGGTGGTTTCCTGCAACACCAGGATGAATGTGTCGTTTGTATGGCAGCCAACCAGGTCGGCCCAGCGCGTCTGGTCACGCAACAATGCAGTCATATCCGACAGCGCATCTGCAAGGCGATCTTCGCTGGTGTTGATCGAGAGCGTGATAAGCGATAGTGGACTGTTGTAACGACGCGCGCGTGCAACCAGCGGTGCGAGTGAAATCAGAATGCCGCGTCGACTCAACAGGCTGCTGTTGCGCAGATCATAAAGCGTCTGCTCACCGAGTTCCTTTTGCAGTGCATCGCGTTCATGCCGCAAGCGCAGCTTTTCGGTGATGTCAGTATAGAAGCGTGCCTGTATACCGGGCAGCTCGATAACTTCGATCGCCAGCCAGCGCTCGTCGCCTGACGGCATGACCCAGTTAACCACGGTGCTGGTGCCGAGCAGGGGTGCCAGCAGGGTGGGATCCAGGGTGATGTCAGCGGCGCTGACAGAATCTTCGCTGACCAGTGTGCGGAAAGCCTGGTTAAAGGCGCGTATGGCGCCGGTATTTTCCAGCAGCAAAACGGGTTGCGGGGAAATGTCGAGCAGCTGCAGGGCGTCGTTTGGCGAGATATCTTTCATCGGTTCGTTGGTGTTATTGGCATGTCATCCTGACAACACAGGTATTAACGGACAGAAGGCCCGTCTCTTTAGCATAGCGCTGAATCACAGCCGCTCGCGGGCATGGATTGCGGCGGCCCGCACCTGTTCGGGCGCGGTGCCGCCGGCATGGTTGCGTGCGGCCATGGAGCCGTCCAGTGTCAATACAGCGAAGACGTCATCACCGATCACGTCAGAAAATGTCTGTAACTCGGCCAGCGTCATGTCGGCCAGGTCCTTGTCATTTTCAACCCCGTAGCGCACGGCACGACCAACGATTTCATGGGCATCGCGAAACGCGATGCCCTGCCTGACCAGGTAGTCTGCCAGGTCGGTAGCCGTTGAAAATCCCTGGCGCGCCGCCGCCCGCATGTTGTCGTGCCTGAGCTGTATGGCCGGCATCATGTCAGCAAAAACCCGCAGCGACCCGGCCAGCGTATCGACGGTATCGAACAGCGGCTCCTTGTCTTCCTGGTTGTCCTTGTTATACGCCAGCGGCTGCCCCTTCATGAGCATGAGCAGGCTGACCAGGTGGCCGGTCACGCGGCCGCTCTTGCCGCGCACCAGCTCCGGCACATCGGGATTTTTCTTCTGCGGCATGATGCTGGAGCCTGTGCAGAAGCGATCCGGCAGTTCAATAAAGCTGAATTGTGCCGATGACCAGAGTATCAGCTCCTCCGAGAACCGGGACAGGTGCATCATGATCAGCGCAGCCGCCGCACAGAATTCAATAACGAAATCCCGATCACTGACTGCGTCCAGTGAGTTGGTGGCAGGTGCGTCGAAACCCAGCAGCCGTGCTGTGTATGCGCGGTCGATCGGGAAACTTGTACCGGCAAGCGCGGCCGCGCCCAGCGGCATGCTGTTGACCCGCTTGCGGCAGTCGAGCAGGCGTTGATGATCACGCTCCAGCATGGCCTCCCAGGCCAGCATGTGGTGTCCGAAACTGACGGGCATGGCGACCTGCAGATGGGTGAAGCCCGGCATGATGCTGTCAGCCTCGCGTTCGGCCAGGTCAATCAGTGCCAGCCGCAGGCGGCAGATTGCGGCTGCCAGCGCATCGATCTCGTCACGCAGGTAAAGGCGCAGGTCGGTTGCGACCTGGTCGTTACGCGAACGGCCGGTATGCAGTTTCTTGCCGGTATCGCCGATGCGTTCGATCAGGCGTGCCTCGATATTCATATGAATATCCTCGAGACCGACCGACCAGTTGAAATCGCCCTGTTCAATATCAGCCAGGATCAGCTTCCAGGCCGTTGATTATCTCACCGGCCTCTGCGTCTGTGATGATGTTGACGTGGGCCAGCATGCGGGCATGCGCAATCGAGCCCGCGATGTCGTGCCGGTAGAGCCGGTGGTCGAAGCCGATCGAGGCGGTGAATTCTTCCACAAAGGCATCGGTCGATTCGGTGAAACGTCCGCCCCAGGGTTTGCTTGAAGTGTCGTCAGTCATGGTAAAAGCCGGTTTATCCTGTGCCGCGCAGTATAGCGAATCCGGAACGGGTTTGCGTTTTCCGTGCGTGACCGCTTGCAACCGGGTGGTGCAGGGATGAAACTCGCACACATGGGTATGAGTAAACCGACTGATCGGCACGGGATTGAGATGCTCGCGCGCTGTTTTCTGCCCAATTTCTGTGATGTGCGCATGGTGTTCGGCGTGGTTGTCATTGCGGAACTGCTGGCGCTTATTATCACCCTGGTCGGCCCCGGTGTACTCGAAGACCCGTGGGGCAACCTGGGTATGATATCGGTATACATGCAGTGGATTGCCCTGACCAGCGCCGCTGTATTGTGTATTGCCCGGCCCCTGTTATCGCGACTGGGCAATACCGCGGCCGCCATCGTCAGCTACCTGCTGGTACTGCTGGTCACGGCCGGTGTCAGCGAGCTGGCTTTCATGCTGCTGTCGAAAAGTCATCTGATTCCGTACATCGCCACTGACGATCATGCCGTGTTCCTGTTGCGCAGCCTGTTTATCAGTGCGGTGATTTCGGCGATTGTGCTGCGCTACATTTATGTCCAGTTCCAGTGGCGCGAGCAGCTGAAAACCGAGGCAAGTGCACGCGTGCAGGCGTTGCAGGCGCGTATACGACCGCATTTTCTGTTTAACAGCCTCAATACCATTGCATCCCTGACGCGCTCGGACCCCGAGCTTGCAGAAACAGCTATTGAGGACCTGTCCGACCTGTTTCGTGCGTCGCTGGACAATACCCATGACCAGGCCACGCTCGGCGACGAGGTGACCATTGCGCGGCGTTACCTGAATATCGAATCGTTGCGACTGGGTGACCGGCTGTCGGTGGCGTGGGACCTGGATGACCTGTCGCTGGAAACACGCGTACCGCCGCTGATACTGCAGCCGCTGCTGGAGAATGCGATCTATCATGGAATAGAACCACTGCCGGAAGGCGGTATTATCCATGTTGCCGGACACAATCATGATGGCAATCTCGAGATTGTGATTACCAATCCGGTGGCCGGTACCAGTATGCGCAAATCGGGTACACGCATCGCGCAGGAAAATATTCGCCAGCGATTGCAGCTGGCGTTCGGGGCAAAGGCAGACCTGGTTACGTCGCAGTCGGCAGGTGTTTACACGGTGACGCTGAAGATGCCGGGAGCAGGCAAGTCATGAAAGTGATGATTGTTGATGACGAGGCACCGGCACGCACGCGGCTGAAAACTATGGTCGGTGAGCTGGATAACTGTGAAGTGTGCGGGCTTGCCAGCAATGGTAATGAAGCCCTCGAACTGGCATCTGTCGAACAGCCAGACGTGATGCTGATGGATATCCGCATGCCGGGCATGGACGGACTGGAAGCCGCGCAGCACCTGCAGTCACTTGAACGGCCACCCGCGATCATTTTCACAACAGCCTACAATGACTATGCGCTGCAGGCATTCGATATGCATGCCGTGGATTATTTGCTGAAACCGGTCCGCCGGGAACGTTTGCTGGAGGCGCTGTTGCATGCACAACGCATGACGCGTGTTCAGATTGCCGCCCTCGACGAGGCCGATGAAAATCCGGCTGCACGCGACCGGATTTGCGCCCGCATACGTGGCAGTTTGCAGTTAATCCCGGTCGTGGATATCCGTTATTTCCAGGCCGATCAGAAGTATGTCACCGTATGCACGGTTGAACAGAGCGTGCTGATAGAAGAAACACTCAAGTCGCTGGAAGATGAATTCTCTGACCGCTTCGTGCGTATACATCGCAATGCGCTGGTTGCGCGTGACTATATAACCGGTATGGAAAAAGATAACGAAGGGCGCTTGCATGTTCGCCTGACCGGTGTTGAGAACCTGCTTGAAGTCAGTCGTCGGCATGCTGCGCAGATACGCAAGCTGGTCAAGGCGCTGGAGAAAAAACTATAGTGATTTTCGCGGTAACGAGGTGCGTTCTAGTGCTGCGTTCCTGCAAGACAGGATGACGGCCATTGCGCACTGTCGGTGCCGCGAACTTTCATCAATGCAGTATCTATACAGTCATCGAGATAACTGCCAAACAGTTCGGGCGTATTGATCCCCAGCATACGCCCGGTCAGTTCGCGTCCTGTACTGTCAACGAACAGGAGCGTGGGCGTGACAAACACCCGGTAGTGGTCGGACAGTGAAGTCGCATCCCGGCGTTGTCCGTTGAAGCCAGTCAGTCGAGAGCCGTCATCGAGGACGATCTTGCGAATGATGATGCGGTCCTCGTATTCACCACCGAGCAGCATCGGCTGCAGAAATTCCTCTTCCAGCAGTTCGCAGTAGCTGCAATCAATGGCACTGAAAGCCAGCAGAATTGGCAGGTGCCGTCGCGGCGGCGAGGTTGCCGTCGGCCTGCAGATCGGTCGCGACGGGCACGTCCACTTCGGCCTGTGCTGAAAGTAACATGCTGAAAAATAAAGCACAAAACGCCGGGATGGCCTTGTATAATTGTCGTGTCATGTGACTATTAGGAAGGCCGGGACAAACCGATGTCAACAGATTTACTACGCATTGCGACCCGCAAAAGCCCGTTGGCCCTGTGGCAGGCGGAACATGTCCGGCAGCGCTTGCAGGCGTTCCACCCCGAATTGACCATCGAACTGGTCACCATGTCGACACAGGGTGATCGTGTGCTGGACAGTCCGCTGGCAAAGATCGGTGGCAAGGGGCTGTTCGTGAAAGAGCTTGAGAACGGCATGCTGGAAGGACGCGCCGACATCGCGGTTCATTCAATGAAAGACGTGCCTGCCGGGTTGCCGGACGGTCTTGATATCGGTGCGATACTGGAGCGCGAGGATCCACGCGACGCGTTCGTTTCGAACGCGTATGCCAGTGTTGAGGTGCTGCCGCACGGTGCGCGTGTCGGTACATCCAGTCTGCGCAGGCAATGCCAGCTGCGTGCGATACGACCGGACCTGGTAATACTCGACCTGCGTGGTAACGTAAATACACGTCTCTCCAAGCTTGATAATGGCGACTATGATGCCATCGTGCTGGCCGCAGCCGGACTGAAACGTCTCGGTATGGAAGAACGAATTGCGCGCGCCCTGTCACCGGAAGAGATGTTGCCGGCGATTGCGCAGGGTGTCATTGGTATCGAGTGTCGCAGCAACGACGCGCGCGTCATTGCGCTTATCAAGGCGTTGAATGATCCGTATACCGCGTTGCGAACCACGGCAGAGCGCGCCATGAATGCACGACTGGCGGGTGGTTGCCAGGCGCCGGTGGCCGGTTATTCCGAACTTGACGGCGACTTGTTGCATCTGCGCGGGCTGGTGGGCCGAGCGGATGGCAGCGACATGGTGCACGGCGATATCAGCGGTCCACCCGCAGACGCGGCAAGCCTGGGCGAACAGCTGGCAGAGGACCTGCTGGCACGCGGCGCAAAATCGATCCTCGACGAACTGCTGCATGACTGAACCCCTGTGCGTGCTGGTGACGCGACCGGCCGGACAGGCGCAGGGCCTGTGTGACCTGGTCGAGGCGGCGGGTGCCCGTGCGATCCGGCTACCGGCAATCGAGATTTTACCGCCGGCGGATCCGACCGGGATGGACAGGGCAATCGATGCACTTGATCAATATGATCTGGCTGTTTTTATCAGTGTGAACGCGGTGATGTCGGGGCTTGCCGCTATTCAGTCGGTGCGCGACTGGCCTGACACACTCAAACTGGCCACAGTAGGGCCGGCGTCTGCGGCTGCGGTTGCAGCGAGCGGTCTCACGGTCGACCTGCATCCTGCACAGTCCTATAACAGCGAAGGCCTGCTTGAGCTGGACGAGCTGCAGGATATGCAAGGCAGGCGTGTGGTTATCTTCCGCGGGAACGGTGGTCGCGACACCTTGCGTGATGCGCTGAAAGCGCGTGGTGCACAGGTGGAGTACGTTGAAGTGTACCGGCGCGGTTGCCCGTCTGACGGCGGCAAACTTGTGCAACTGCTCCAGCAGAATGCACTGGATGTCATTACGGCCACCAGCAATGAAACACTACAGAATCTTTATGACATGGCAGGGCCTGAAGGTCAGCCACTGTTGCGGCAATTGCCGCTGGTGATCGCCAGCAATCGCCAGGCGGCGCTCGCCGCCCGCCTGGGTTTCAGCCAGGGCGCGGTGATTGCAGGACATGCCAGTGATGATGCCATGTTCGCTGCTATCCAGACGCTGTTGACGAGTCTCCAATAAAGAAAGCTGCTCCGCAGGCCGCTCCTCGCAGTTACCTTCTGCGTAGAGACGGCCTTCGCAGGTATGAATTGCCGGGGTACTGCGGGCGAATTTTGTGCTCGGTTTATTACGCGAAGGTTACGAATTTATTAATGACCGGCCGATCACATGTCACTGAAGAGCATGTTGATAAATTTCCGGCCTGTATGGTTTGTCAGGTTGCGGGTTGCCACGAAATCAACATGTTCATACTTTGTTTCCGGCTTGAGACGAATACCCCATAACGGCTCCACCCGGTTGGGTAGCAGGGAATAACGAATATCGCCAATCAGCAGCGGATTGCCGGGATAGTGGGCAATGTAGCCGTCTGAAAACCAGCGGAATCGCTCGATGTCACGCGTCTGCAGCGGTCCCGCCATCAACTTATCCGTTTCGATCCTGCTGGAGATTACATCACCCTCGATAAATTTTGCGTGCAGGCCGATGCGTGCCGCATCGACATGGTACTGGCCGTCATATTCGTAAATGAGTTTCCACAGGTACAGGTTGGCCAGGGTGGGTTTAACCGTGGCATTGACCGGTGTATGGCCGCGTTCTTCGGCAAGCGTTTGCAGTGCCGTCATGGCGCGGTCGTGTTGTACCTGTCCGAGCGCCAGGTAGGCCAGGCCATAGCACAGTGCAGCCCTGGGGAAACCCTGTCGATTGGTAACGGTACCGATAATCACCAGCATCATGACCGGCACTGTAAACAGCGGATCGATTATCGAGATGATGTCCCAGGCAATGCGTACTGTCCGAGAACGGCCACAACAGCTGGGTGCCGTAAGACGTGCAGGCATCCAGCAGTCCGTGCGTGGCGTAGCCCAGCAGGCTGTACAGGTAGATGCGGCTGAATGGGGTCCGCTTGCGCAGCAACAGAAACAGGATTGTTGCGCAAATAAGTGCGCCAAAAGGGATAAAAATCAGTGAGTGCGTGAACTGGCGATGAAATTCGAGAAACAGCAGCGGGTCATGATCGGAGCGGATCAGGACATCCAGGTCGGCGGCCATGCCGGACAGTGCGCCGACGATAAACGCGGTCTTCTGACCGGTATTTGTACGTGTCAGCGACTGCGAAAATGTTGCGCCGGCGAATGCCTGGGAGATCGGATCCATCGGTGCGCGTGTACTAGTCCTGCTGCATTCCCTTGATGCTTTCCGCGACCGCGGCGTATTCAAACGCATCGGAGAAAAAGCGTGATGCGTCCAGGCCATGCTGCATGAACAGCTTATGACCGGACTCGACCATGATTGGTGGACCACTCATGTAAACATCGTGTCCAGACAGGTCCGGGTAATCCGCAACGACCGCATCGGTGACAAAGCCGGTTGCGCCGGACCAGTTGTCACCGTCCATGGGTTCTGACAGCACGGCTGTATAGGAAAAATTCGGATACTGCTCGAGCCATGACTGCGGCAGTTCATCCAGATACAGGTCACGCTTTGCGCGCACCCCCCAGTACAGATGCATGGGTATATCGATCCCGGTTTCAAAGGCATGCTCGAGTATGCCCTTGATGGGCGCGAAGCCGGTGCCGCCCCCGATCAGAATGGCGGGTCGGTCGGCGTCCTCGCGCAGGAAAAATGTCCCGAGTGGTCCACGCACACGCAACATGGCTTTTTCCTGCATGCCGTGGAAAACCTGGTCGGTAAATAACCCGCCCTCGACGAAGCGTATATGGAGTTCTACGTACTTATCGTCATGTGGTGCGTTGGCAATCGAGAACGCGCGTGGTTCATGGTCCTTGATGAGTACGTCGATATACTGGCCGGCGAGGAATTGCAGTCGTTCGCTGCTGGGTAATTTCAGGTAAATACGCACGACATCGTGTGCAAGGTGTTCGAGTTTTTCGACGCGGCAGGGCAGGGTTTTGACTTCGATGTCACGCGCCGCATCGACTTCGCGTACGATAATTTCCAGGTCGTTTTGCGCGCGCGCCTGGCAGAAAAGTGCCTTGTTATCAGCGGCATCTGCGTCGCTCAGTGCCGGCGGCTGACCATTTTTGTAGAATACGTTGCCGCTGGCTACTGCTCCCTTGCAGGCGCCGCAAGCGCCGTTACGGCAGCCGTAAGGCAGTATAATGCCCTGGCGCAGCGCGGCGTCGAGTATGCTTTCGTTTTCGTCGACCGTGAAGGTGTGGCCGCTGGAACGTATGGTCACCTGGAATGTCATGTATAAATATTTCCTGCCAAAAGGTCAGGCATTGTCGCTGATTTACTATGGAAGATAAACCGGATAAAGCTGTGTTAATCATGGGCTGTGGCTACATAGGCCGGCGCGTGGCGCGATTGTTACGCGCAGATAATTACCGGGTGACCGGATGTGTGCGCAGTGATGCGAGTGCTGCAGAGCTGGAAAAATCAGGTTTTCAGTGTAATACAGGCAGATCTCGATGCAGATATATCCGCTGCATCGTTCAACGGCTTCGACGGGATTTTCTATTTCGCACCGCCACCACGTGACGGCGATATCGATACACGTATGGAAAACTTTCTTGACATGCTGGATGCGCGCGGTGTGCGGCGATTCGTATACATCAGTACCAGTGCAGTCTACGGAGATTGCAAAGGTGCGTGGATAACAGAGGCACAGGCAACAGAGCCGACCACCGGCCGCGGGGTGCGTCGTCTTGATGCGGAACGACGCCTGGTTGCCTGGTGTGAGCTGCACGGTGTGCAGTGGACGGTGCTGCGTGTGCCGGGTATTTATGGACCCGGCAAACTGCCATTGGCGCGGCTTGAGAAAGGTCTGCCGGTATTACGTGAAGCGGATGCACCTTATACCAACCGTATCCACGGCGACGACCTGGCCGCAATCTGCGTTGCCGCCATGCAGTCGGCAGCCAGCAATACCGTGTTCAATGTCAGCGATGGCCATCCTGGCAACATGACTGATTATTTCTTCCGGGTAGCGGATGCCGCCGGCCTGCCACGGCCGCCGGTCGTGACGCGCGCGGAAGCCAATCGGGTTCTGTCCAGCGGAATGCTGTCATTCCTGGCCGACTCGCGCCGAATCAGGAACGACAAAATGTTGCAGGAGCTGGGCATTACCCTGCAATACCCTGACCTGGCTGCCGGGCTGGCCGCCTGTTTCCAGGGAACATCTGATTAATTATCAAAACGCCGTCATTGCGAGGAACGCAGTGACAACACATCAGAGGCTCGCTAGATAGTAAACTCTGCCACAACCGGCGTGTGATCTGACGGGCGTTCCAGTCGGCGTGGTTCCTTGTCGATGTAACAGGCCGTGCAGTTTTCCGCCAGTGCCCGGCTGGCCAGGATCAGGTCGATACGCAGCCCCCGGTTGCGCCGGAAACCGGCAGCCCGGTAGTCCCACCAGCTATAGCTTTCATCTTCCTGGTCGAACTGGCGGAAAACATCGCTGAGGCCCAGGTCAATGATTGCCTGTAATGCATTACGTTCCGGCGTGCTGCACAGGATGCGTTCATGCCAGGCTTCCGGGTCATACACGTCGCGATCGTCCGGTGCGATATTGAAGTCGCCAACGGTAACGAAGCGTTCATGCTGTTTTACCTGTCCGCGGATGTAATCGGTGACTTTCTCCAGCCAGAAAAGTTTGTGCGCGTATTTCTCGCTGCCGACTTCCTGACCGTTTACCACGTAAAGATTCAGGATGCGGACACCATCGATTGTGGTACATAAAATACGGCGTTGCGGATCATCAAGATCAGGCACGTCAGTTTCGATGTCGGTGGCTGCATGTCTGCTGATGACTGCGACACCGTTGTAGGTCTTCTGGCCGGAGAACGCGACATGATAACCGGCAGCCTCGATGTCTTCGCGCGGGAAATTCTCGTCAGTCAGCTTGGTTTCCTGCAAACACAGGACGTCCGGCTCGGCAGCGGACAGCCAGTCGAGCACGTGCGGCAACCGGACCTTGAGGGAGTTGACGTTCCAGGTGGCTATTTTCACGAATAATGTTCTCGCGCAAAGACGCAAAGGCGCCAAGAAAGATTTCTAAAGTTCGTTAACAACCCGGGTTATCCCGTCCTTGATCAGGAAGGACCCAAAATTTATTAATAATCCAAGTCTACAATCTGCCAGTTTCAAGTATGTGATTAACTGTTTCTTGTGAACTGGCATAACATTTTCAATTGATTTGAGTTCAATGATGACTTTGTGTTCAACAAGTATATCCGCACGGAAAGCATCCATAAGCTTTGCGTTTTTATAAGTTACCTGAATCCGGTGTTGCCTGGAAAAGTTTATGTTCCTGGCGTGGAGTTCATGACAAAGTGCGGATTCATATATTGACTCCAACAGACCCGGGCCGAGTGTCGGTGTGGACCGAGTATGCTGCGTCGACCACCAGGCGGGCTATTGTGTTTTCATTCATGGCTGGAGCCTCGAATATCCAGCCAATAGATTAATGTAAATTAACCTTTTCTTTGCGCCTTCGCGACTTTGCGCGAGATAATCCTACGCCGCCAGTCCGGAATGTCTGAGCAGGGCATCGATAGTCGGTTCGCGACCGCGGAATTCGACGAACAGCTCCATCGGTTCGCGTGAGCCACCCTGTTCAAGAATGCTGTGCAGGAAACGGTTGCCGGTTTCACGATTGAAGATACCGGTTTCCTCGAAGGCGGAAAACGCATCGGCTGACAGTACCTCGGCCCATTTGTAACTGTAGTAACCGGCCGCGTAGCCGCCGCCGAAGATATGCGTAAAGCCGTTCTCGAAGCGATTGAATTCGGGTGGCTGTATGACCGAAACCTGCGCGCGGACCTCGTTGAGAGTGTCATGGATGCGTGCGCCCCTGTCCGGATTGAAGTCACGGTGCATGCGGAAATCAAACAGCGCAAACTCCAGCTGGCGCACCATCTGCATGGCCGACTGGAAATTCTTCGCCTTGTGCATGCGTTCGTACAGCTCATCCGGTATCTGTTCGCCGCTCTTGTAATGACCGGAAATCAGGTTCAGCGCCTCGCGTTCCCAGCACCAGTTCTCCATGAACTGGCTGGGCAATTCAACTGCGTCCCATGCGACGCCGCTGATGCCGGATACGCCGGCATAATTTATTTGCGTCAGCATGTGCTGCAACCCGTGGCCGAATTCGTGGAACAGCGTGATCACCTCGTCATGCGTGAACATTGCCGGTTCATCGCCAATCGGTGGTGAAAAATTGCAGGTCAGGTATGCAACCGGTGTCTGGATGCCTTTGTCCGTGCGGCGTCGGCAGATGCATTCATCCATCCAGGCGCCGCCGCGCTTGTGCCGGCGGGCGTACAGGTCGAGGTAAAACTCGCCCCGGATGGTGCCCTCATTATCTGATATCCGGTAAAAGCGTACATCCTTGTGCCAGGTGTCGATGCCATCGACCTGCTCGATTTGCAGGCCATAGAGCCGTTCGACAATCGAGAACAGTCCACTGACAACGCGTGGTTCGGGGAAGTAAGGCTTGAGTTCTTCCTGCGAGATAGCATAACGATCGGAACGCAGTTTCTCGGAGTAGTAACCAATATCCCAGGCCTGCAGATCTTTCTCGCCATGAGTATCAGCGGCAAAGGCGCGTACATCGTCAAGTTCTTGCAGCGCGGCTGGATGCGAACGCGCAGCCAGGTCTTCAAGGAATTGCATGACCTGTTCGGTAGACTCTGCCATCTTGGTTGCCAGTGAGCGTTCGGCGTAATTGTCGAAACCCAGTAACTGCGCTGCCTCGTGACGTAATGCCACGATGCTTTCCATGTTGCCGGCATTATCCCACTGACCGGCGTATGGACCCCTGGTCGGACGCGCGTGTAACAAACGCGGTATACACTTCTTCGCGCAATGCGCGGTCATCGGCGTAGGTCATTACTGCGTGGAATGACGGGAAATCCAGGGTGAACACCCAGCCATCAAGATCGCGCTGTTCAGCAGTCTGTTTCGCCTGCGAACGTGCGCTGTCGGGCAACCCGGCCAGTCCGGCCTCGTCATTTATCTGTTTATGCCATGCATTGGTGGCATCGAGGACATTGTCACTGTAGCTGGAAGACAGCTTTGACAGTTCCTGCATGATCGCCTTGTAGCGATCACGATCGGCTCTGCGGTAATTCGATGCCGGACAGGCGAAAATCGCGTAAGGCATTATCGATAATTTTTTTCTGGGCAATGTCCAGTCGTGAGTACTCATTGCCTTCGGCAATTTGACGGTAAGCGTTATACAGGCCTTCATGTTGCCCGAGCTCGGTGCCATACTCGCTCAGTAGCGGCAGGCAACCGTTATAGGCGTCGCGTAATTCATCCGTGTTAACCACGGAATTCATATGGCTGACCGGTGACCATGCCCGGTTGATGCGGTCGTCCATGGCTTCCATTGGCGCAACCAGGTTGTCCCAGGTGTAGGTGGTGTTTTTTGCAAGCAGGTCTTCGACCTGTTTGCGGCCTTCGTCGAGTAATTGCAGAACGGCCGGTTTTACATGTTCCGGCTTGATGGCGCTAAACTGTGGCAGACCGGTCATGTGCGTCAGTGGGTTGGACATACCTTTGAAATCCTGTGCTTGTTGATAAAAAACAGTGCCGAACTTTAGCACGGCCAACTTGCCAGCGCATGTTGAAAACCGGTAACGTTGTGGGGAAACCGGGCGACCGCAAGTGCGCTTTGCCAGGTCTGCCTGACTGCTGAAAAGACATTCGCGCCTGCAAGGCGCTCCTACAGGTTGTACAGACGCACGGGAAGTATTGTGACTATCAGGAAATTTGAAAACATTTCACCCACGATCGATTCGACCGCCTACATCGACGAGACAGCTCTCGTCATCGGTGAGGTAACGATTGCCGCTGACGTTTCGCTGTGGCCCAAGGTGGTGGCGCGCGGCGATGTGAATACCATCACCATCGGTGCGCGCACCAATATCCAGGACGGCACGATCCTGCATGTCAGTCACGATAGCGAATTCGCCCCCGGTGGATTTCCGCTGGTCATTGGTGCCGATATCACGGTAGGACACCAGGCCATCCTGCATGGTTGCACAATCGAAGATCGGTGCCTGATCGGCATGGCGGCAACGGTCATGGACGGCGCAATCGTTCGCAGCGGTGCAATCGTTGGTGCCGGCAGCCTGGTGCCGCCGGGCAAGGACCTGCAAGGTGGTTACCTGTGGGTCGGTTCGCCGGTGCGCCAGGCGCGCGAACTGCGGGATGAGGAGAAGGCTTTTCTCGACTATTCAGCAAGACATTATGTCGAGCTGAAGAACCGGCATATGTCCGGTGGTTAATATAAATTGTAGGAGCGCACCGCGTGCGCGATTAATTTACCTGTTCGCGCACGCGGTGCGCTCCTACAATTGTTGATTTTTTCGCAGTGCTGAAATAACCGGTGCCGTATCAGGTCGCACCTTACGCCAGATATAAAACGACTCCGCGGCCTGCTCTACCAGCATGCCGAGCCCATCCGTTACCTGGGTTGCACCCTGCGCGTGCGCCCACTCCATGAAGGCGGTTGGCTGGTCGCCGTACATCATGTCGTAACAGCGCGTACCCGGTGTGACCGTATCGCCCGCAATCGCGGGTACCGTGCCGGACAGGCTGGCGGCAGTGGCATTGATAATGATGTCGAATGGCTGGCCGGCCACGTCACCGAGACCGCAACCTTCTGTATGTCCCAGTTCGCAAAACAGGCGGGCAAGTTCCACCGCCTTCTCAGCAGTCCGGTTGGCGATGACCAGCAGTGCGGGCGTTTCATCCAGCAGCGGTCCGATAACGCCGCGCGCGGCGCCACCGGCACCTAACAGCAGAATTCGCTGGCCGGCTAGCCTGGCGCCATGATTTTGCAACAGGTCACGGACCAGTCCGGCGCCATCGGTATTGTCGCCGAGAATGGTTTTGCCATCTTCCAGTGACAGGGTATTAACCGCTCCGGCCAGTTCGGCGCGTGTGCTGCGGCTGGTTGACAGTGCCCATGCCTGTTCCTTGAACGGTACGGTGATGTTCAGGCCCTTGCCGCCGTTCATCCTGAAATCGGTGACGGCCTCTGCAAAACCATCAATCGCAACCAGGATGGCGCGGTAATCCAGCGCCGCGCCGGTCTGTTCGGCAAACAGCGTATGGATGCGTGGTGATTTGCTGTGGGCAATCGGGTTGCCCATCACGGCGTAGTGATCAGTCATGGTCGTCTGTCTGTATTTATTACCGTCATTGCGAGCAAAGCGCGCCTCGCACGCGTTGCGCCCGATGACAGGGTGTGCCTGTCGAAAGGGCTGTATGTTTTTGTGGTGTGGAGGCAAGCTTATTCGGCCAGCCACCCGGCGACGTCTTTTGCGAAGTAAGTCAGGATGCCATCCGCACCGGCACGCTTGAAAGCCAGCAATGATTCAAGCACGACAGCGCGTTCGTCCAGCCAGCCGTTTTGTGCGGCCGCTTTCAGCATGGCGTACTCGCCACTCACCTGGTAAGCGAATGTCGGTGCGCCGAAATTATCTTTTATACGTCGCAGGATATCGAGATACGGCATACCCGGTTTGACCATTACCATGTCGGCGCCCTCCTCCAGGTCCAGTGCGACTTCATGCAGGGCTTCATCACTGTTCGCCGGGTCCATCTGGTAACTGTACTTGTCACCGCCGGCCAGGTTGGCCGCGGAGCCAACCGCGTCGCGGAACGGCCCGTAGAAGCTGGATGCATATTTTGCGGCGTACGCAAGAATGCTTGTGTTGCGGTAACCGTTCGCCTCCAGTGCCGTGCGTATTGCCCCGATACGCCCGTCCATCATGTCGGAAGGCGCGACTACATCGGCACCGGCAGCGGCATGGGAAACGGCCTGTTTCACCAGTACCTCGACGGTCTCGTCATTCAGTACGTAACCGCTGTCGTCGATGAGTCCATCCTGTCCGTGTGTAGTAAACGGGTCAAGTGCGACATCGGTGATAACGCCGAGTCCGGGCAGTGCCTGCTTCAGTGCGCGCACGGCGCGTTGTGCCAGCCCCTCGGGATTGTAGGCCTCGCAGGCGTCCAGAGTTTTCTTGTCAGCCGGCGTAACCGGAAACAGGGCAATGGCCGGTACGCCGAGCGCATGGATTTCGGTGGCCGCCGCGAGCAGCAGATCAATACTGAGACGTTCCACACCCGGCATGGACGCAACGGCCTCACGTTGCCCGTCGCCTTCCAGAATGAATACCGGCCAGATCAGGTCGTCAGCACTGAGGCGTGTTTCGCGCATCATGCGGCGTGAAAAATCATTGCAACGCATGCGGCGCATGCGTGTGGCGGGATACGGACCCCGCAGCGGGTGTTGTCGATTCACGTGGTTACTCCCTGTCTCATCACTGACAGTTTACCGTGCCAGCGTCTCCGGGTCAGTCCAATCTATCACACGCGACAGCTACCACCGGCAGGAGGCGGCGTGTAAGCTGGCCATATGGTTGCCAATATCACGAAAGACGCCGCCTGGACGGCAGCTGCGCTGCTGTCGGAGATGCCTGCGCCGTTGTCTGCCTGGTACGGTAACCCGATGACCGCGGAAACTGCCGATCAACTGCTATCCCGTGCGCATATGCAGCAGCAGGAACGGCTGCGCGCGGGCGCGGCCGGCTTCCAGCTGCAGCTGCTCGAGACGCTCTGCCATGACTGGCTGGGAACCGGGCCAGACAACGGCTTTGCAGAACTAGGGGCGCTGGCCGGCCGACGCCATGAACGCGCCCTGTTGCAGCTTGTTCGCGGACAGCTACTGGCGAGTCGAAAAGCCTGTGGTGCCATGGCGTACCTCACGGCGGGATTCCGGGAGGCCGCGCCAATGCTCGAGTCAGCCGATTACTTCGCGCTGGTCCGTCAGCATGAGTTGCTCGGGTACCTGCCGTGGTCGGAGAAACCATCAATGGCACTGGCGCTGGACGAGTTGTTGACGGAGGCTGCTGTCATAAAGCAGTTGCGCAGTGGACAGGCGGACATGCGTGCCTGTCTGCATCAGGATACGGTTGGCTAAGGACAGCTGTCAGAACTGTCGCACGACACTTAAATCAAACAGCCTGTCAAGTATCCACTCACCTTGTGCTGAAAATACTGACATGAAAATAGTTGTCGCACTGTGTCGCACCATTGCCAACCAGCTGGCACCCATTACATTACTGGGTGCGATTGCCGCCTACCTGCATCCGCCGTTGTTCATGGTATTCAGGGAGAGTTTCCTGTGGTTCTTCGCCGCCACCATGTTTGCCATGGGGATAGTGCTGGATTTTGATGAGCTGCGCGAAACCCTGCAGAAACCGGGACGAATCGGTCTCGGTGTATTAACGCAATTTACTGTCATGCCGTTGCTCGGTTTTACCGCTGCACTGCTTGTGCCCCTGTCGCCGGAGATCAAGCTGGGTTTTATTATCGTTGCCTGTGCGCCGGGCGCGATGGCCAGTAACGTTATGGTGTACCTTGCAGGCGGCGCCGTTGCCTTTTCGGTTGCGATGACGACGCTTGCAACATTCCTGTCGCCGATTCTGACACCCTTGCTGGTCGAGCAGCTGGGCGGTGTATTTCTCGAGATACCGTTCTGGCCAATGATGAAAACAATTGTGCTGACCGTGGTGCTGCCGCTTGGGCTGGGGATGCTGTTACGCAGGCAGCTTGGGCGCTACCTGCGCCTTGCGCGCGAAGTCTCACCGGCCGTGGCGGCCATTGCGATCGTCATCATCTGCAGTTATGCGGTGGCGGCAAACCAGGCGCGCATTGCCGAGGTTGGCGCATGGGTCATTGTGGCGGTGGTCACGATCAATGCGCTCGGTTATCTCATTGGCTGGTGGCTTGCGCGGCTCTATGGTTTCGACGCCAATCATCGCCTGACGCTGGCTATCGAAATCGGTATGCAGAACGCCGGCCTGGGTGTTGCGCTGGCGCTGAAACACTTCGCGCCGGAGTCGGCCCTGCCCGGTGCCCTGTTTGCCTTCTGGTGTATTTTGACGGCGGCCGGGGCCAGTTCCTGGCTGCGTCGTCGCCAAGTATCTGTTCACGCTGGATAAATTATTTAACTAATATAAACAATAAGTTATAAAATATTTCCGGATTTTCAGACGCTTATCCGGTCTCAAGAACACCCCCCTAACGCCGATAACATTTACAACACACAATGACTGAGTGTGCCTGGGAAAAGCAGCGGTTTGCGACCCGATATTTCTCCGAGGCCAAGTCTGTCATTGCACTGTTTGTGAGGCTCCTCCGACGCCGAAAGGCGTTTTCCAACCCGCCTAACGGCGGGTTTTTTTTATGCGGAATTAATTAAATGTATGTCAGCTTTCGGCCATTAGCAGATGGTCAGTGACCGCCAGCGGATCACTGCGCGGCGTCCGCCATGATCAAACTGCGGCGCCAGGCAGCTTGCAGCGGTCGGTCGCGCCCGTAGGGATCATTGCCGTAATGGATGTGCCCATCGGCGTCGGCCCAGGCATTCATGTAGACGAGATACAGCGGGAGTCCGCGCGCCAGCCGCAGGTGGCGGGTGGTGCCGGTTTCAATGGCGGCATTGATGTGCGCGCGGTCCACGTCATGTTCCGTGGCCAGCATGTAGCCGGCTAGTCCGACCGGGTCCGCCAGGCGGATACAGCCCGAGCTGAATGTCCGGGACAGTAGCTTGAACAGTACCGGGTTGGGTGTGCCATGCAGGTAAATGTCATGTGTATTGTCGAACGCAAAACGAATGCTGCCGAGGCTGTTGTCCGGGCCGGGTGACTGCCTGAGGCGGTAACGAAAGCGTTCCGGCGCCAGTCGTTCCAGGTCGATTGACGCGAGCGGGATGACGCGGCCAGTCCCGGGGTCGATGACCTGGATATGGTTCCTGGCGAGGAAGGTGGCATCGCGTTGTTGCTGCGGCAGCAGGTCTTCGGTCGCGATGCGATGTGGAACGCTCCAGGCAGGGTTCAGCGTGACAGTGTCGAGTTCGCCCTGCAGGCTGGGTGTCTGCCGGTAGTCGCGCCCGACGATCGCCTGCATGGAGAGTACCGGCCGGTCATGCTCGATGACCTCGAGGCGTGCAGCCGCGATATTGACCAGCGCATACCTCGTGTCCGGATCGCGCGGCATCCAGCGCCAGCGCTCCATGGCCACCTTGACCTGATCGATGCGGCGCTCGACCGGCAGGTTAAGCGCTGCACGCGTGTCATCGCCGACGATGCCGTCCGACCACAGGCCGAATTCGTCCTGGGCGCGCCGGACTGCTGCCGCCATTGCCACATCGTAATACCACGGGTCCGCCTGCATGTCAGCCGTGTAATGACCGCTTATGCGCAGGCGATTGCGTAGCGGCACCACCCGGGCATCACGCGATCCGGGTTGCAGGTCGGGACCGGCCGGAATCTCCGGCCAGCCGCCGCTGTCGCGTATCTCGAGCAGTTGTTGCAGGCCGGCGCGCAGGTTGCGGTACTGCTGATACGGCGGCACCGCTGTTTCCCGGTCGGCCGCTGGGTCGAGCGCTGCAATAGCGGTTGGTTCTGGCCGCTGAATGTGCCAGCCCGGGTCCAGCGCAGGTTCGAGTCGGCCGTAGGCGAGATCGTAATGGTACTGCGCGAAGGTGCGCGCCAGCCGGTCGGCCAGCCCGGTATGTTGTGGATCATCGGGGTCGCCGGCGAGGTGCGCGAGCGCAATGGCGTCGTAATCAGCCGGTTCCAGGCCTTCCTGCTCGGCTGCCAGCAGCTGGTGCAACTGATCTTGTTGCGCATCGGTCAGCGCGCTGGCGGCTGTGGAGATAGTTGTGACGCTGGAACAGGTTATCAGCAGGCAGGCAACAGCGGCCTGCCTGTATCGCTCGACACGCTGCAGCGGTATGCGCCGGTGATACATGCCGTTAAGCGCGGCAATCAGCGGGCTAATTGTTCACGCCCGTGGTCGTCAGGGCCGGCGGCGGGCAGTCACGCCCAGAAGGCCGAGGCCGCTGAGCAGCAGCCAGGCGGCTGCGGGTAACGGCACAGCGGTGAGGGTGGTGTCGTTGAAGCTCGGGAACACCTCGCCGTTGCTGCTGATGATGCTGCGGAGGGCGTTGTAATCTTCCAGCATGAGCGTGGTGCTGCCGGGGAAGCTGCCGGCAGTAAACGTGTAGGTGCCGATGATGCCGGTGACGAAGTCGATGTCGCCGAAACCGATGCTGACTGTGTTGTTGCTGCCGGCGGTACCGGTGCCCAGCGCCACGGTGGTGTCGCTGATGTTCTCGGTAAAGCCGAGATAGGTGAGTGCGACCGGGTCGTAACCGAGGATGACCTCGCCCGCGGAGGGCGGCGGGCGCAAGCCCTCCACGTCGCTGAAGTCGAGAGACAGAACGACGCTGACGGTATCGCCGGCTATCACGCCGCTGATGGACGGCACCAGGCTGATCGATGCGGCCATTGTCGCCGAAGCGCCTGCCATCAGCAGGGCCGCCAGCAGTGTTTTCCATATTGTAATTTTCATAATGTTCCCACCTTGCGAGTCAAATCAATTGTACGGATTGCAGTCATATGCCGGTGTCAGGGCACCTGCGGCAACAGGCCGACATCGCGCACTATCAAGGTGCTGCCGCCGCCCGTGTCGAGCTGGACATCCACGGCATGCGCGACAGACTGGTTTCCGGCCGGGCCGAGCAGCGCGCCTTGCACCGTGCCGGAGGCGACATTCGAACTGAACTGTGCCGGGTCGGATATCAGGTCGACCTGCTGCACCGCGCCGCCGGCGGAGAAATTGAATGCCGGGTTCTGCCAGCTGCCGGTCCAGGCCGGCTGGCTGCCGAAGTTCACGGTGATGTTTGCCAGCGTATTGGTGTAGCCGGTCATCGCGCCGGAGAAGTTCGCCGTGACATTGCCGGCGTTCAGCGCATCGATGGTATTCATGGTGCTGGCGATACCCCAGGCGAACACGCCCGAGTTGGTGTTCGGTGGTGTCGGATTGCTGATGCTGCCATGCCGCCAGATGCCGGTAGCGAGGTCATAGTTACCGTTCACATCGGGTGTGCCCTGCAGCACGAACAGCTTGGATTCGGTGTCGCCGATGGTGACCTGGTAACGCGGCGTGCCCGGCAGGGGCGAGCGTTGCAGGCCGGGGTTCGACGTCAGCAGCAGGTTGCCGTTCGGGTCGATGATGTACTGGCCGGCCGCCGGGTCCATGTCGAAAGCGACGACGCTGGAATTGCTCGTGTCGGCCGGTTGTGCCACCAGGCCCGCTGCGATGGTCGCGAAACCGCAGCCGCCGCCCGGTGTGCATGAACCCAGCGGGGCGCCCGGCGTGCCACCGGGTACGGGAATGGGCGAGCGCGGAAACTGGTCAGGGCGCAGGGTCGGGTCTTCGACGGCCACCAGTTGTTGCGGCGCGGTGCCACCGGCGGCCGGCGGCAGGAAAGACCACGGTCCCCAGCAATACACGGAACTGCCGGCATCCGGGCCGCTGCAAGGATCTTTCGGCAGGCCCGCAGCCGGGCTGATCGCGATGTTCGGCAAGTTGCTGAGCTGTTCCTGGCAACCGTCGAGCAGTGCCTGCGAGACCGAATCGGGGTCATTGGCGTAGCGTTCGAGAATCTCTGCGCAGTCGCGGTCTTTCAGTGCCATGCCCGCAGCGAAGCCCGTCTGCATGCACAGCGCAAGTCCCGCGAACAACATCATTCTTATGTAAGTACGCATGCCGTATGCTCCTCGACCATTATTATGCCTTGTGTCAGTCATATCTTGTTCTATCAAATGCCCGACAGGTGTCAGTATAGTCTGAATAACCTGCCTGACCTTGCCTGCATATGTTAATTATCGTTTAAAGTCACGCCGGCGTACCGATCGATAGCGAAGTGCCGTACGCACAGACAGTTTGCTGATTAGATATAACCAGGTGGCGGGCGCAAACGATATCAGGCCTGCGTACGAGCCATTGGACTTTGTACGATGCGTGAACGGCGCTCAGAAACTGCGCGACAGGCCCAGGCTGACCTGGTCGCGCTGGTAACCATAGATCGGCACATTGGAATCGTTGTCCGTGTGTTCCCACTTGCCGATCAGCAGCCATTCATCCAGCAGTCCCGAGGTAATGCTGTGCTGGAAGCCGAGGGTATAGCGCCATTCATCCTCGTCGCGCGGATTCGGGAAGCCGGGTTCCAGCCCCTGGTAGTCATAGCTCCGGTAGCCGACCTTGGCGAACACCAAGCCGTTCTCCCAGCTTTCGGCGGCAGCGCCGACGAACAGGTCGGGGCCGTCATAGGCAAAGCGTTGCGCGTTGTCGTCGGTGTCGAACCACATGTAGCCGGCGCCGGCCTTGAGCGCGATCGTACGCTCGCGGTAGGACTGGCCGAGCGTAACGCCGGCCCACTTGTACCAGCCTTCGCGGTCACTGTCACTGGCGTCGTTGTAGTCACGCCGCGTCACCACGCCTTCGACGCCCAGTTCGGTGGTCTCGCCGAGTTGCCAGTGCACGCTCGGGTTGAGGCTGGTGAACAGCGCCAGGCGGCCGTCTCCCAGCCAGATCTGGTCAGCCTGCAGGCCAAGCGAGGCGCGCCAGTGACGCGGTACGACCCAGGCGGGGCCGGTGCGCAGCGTCAGCACGCCCAGGTTGAAATCGGTTTCGTCGAAGTAGCGGCGCAAATAGGCGCTGGCGGAACTTTGCCAGAGCAGGTAGCCGGAATGTTCGCCGGCGCTGAAGCGGCGGCCGGGGTTGAAGGTGTGGCTGATAGCCGGGTTGATGAATGAAGGCGCCGTCCTCGCGTTCGCCACTGACCGCAAACTGGCTGCCGCCGATCTGGATGACGTCCTGCTGCGGGCCGACGTTGACGTTGCTGTCATACATCACGCCGAGGTAGATCGAGGGCGTCCACACGTGGCGGGCCGACTGCTGTTGCTCGTCCGCGTCGACCTGGGCGAGAAAGGCCAGCACCGTTACGCGCACGTCAAACGGGATGTTGGGGTCGTCCAGCACTTGCTGTGCCTGTGCCCGCGCGGCGCTGTAATCGCGGTCGAGGTAATACACGCGGGCCAGCTCCAGCCGTGCGCGGTGCATGGCCGGGTTGCTGCCGAGGACGGTTTCCAGCAGTTCGCGCGCCGTGCCGAGGCGGTCAGCCTCCATCGCCGTGACCGCCGCATCGAACTGCGTCTGCAGGTCATCGGCCGCCGGCGCGGGGGCAGCGATGACCAGGCAGCCGAGAACCGCCGCGCGCGCCAGCCGCTGCCAGCCGCCCGTGCCCGCGCGGGCGGCGCGTCCGATGAACGCTGCTGTCGTCTGCATGATATTTACCCTTATATAACCCGATTTCGGTGCGCTGATAGTAAAGAACATCAGGTCATTACACAATCCGACGGGATGTCGATATTACGGTGGGAAGGTTAACAATTGTGGCGGGCGATCATCGCAAGCGATGAAATCCAACGGGGGCGGATGCGCCTGTGAATGCAGGTCAATACCGGCTGTGATAATTTACGGGCTTACCCCCGCTCGCGGGTAACCAGGCTGTACAGGACCGGCAAGACGAACAAGGTCAGCACGGTCGAGGAAATGATGCCGCCAATCACCACCGTTGCCAGCGGTTGCTGCACTTCGGCCCCGGTGCCGACGTTGAACGCCATCGGCACAAAACCGAGACTCGCCACCAATGCCATCATCAGCACCGGTCGCAGCCGCCTGACCGCGCCCTCGATCACGGCCTGGGCCGTGGTCCCGCCCTTTTGAGTCCCGCCGATTAGTGCATTCACCTTCAAATCTGGAATCTCTGAGCTGGGTTTCGTTCGATCTCTCGTGCACACGGAGTACAAACTGAAAGGGTAACTAATGAACTTGTGGCTGTACGCATATGCAATTGTCCCCAATTCGTGGTCTTCTACTGTTTAACGGGGTGCTCTAAGGGTAAAACCGGAGCCTTCCAAACTTCAAACATACTTCCTGCATATCTTGCCAGTTCAACCGATCGACGCAAGCAGTCATTCGACAAGATTAGTGATTAGTAAAAATATGATTAATTCAGTGCTTATTGTCAGCACATGCGGGAAATAGCATTCTTCAGGTTGATTGCGTCACGGAAGTTTCGCGAGAGGCGGTTTTATTTATCCAGCCAGTCTTGTGGTTGCAGAAACACATCATACAGCTCTGCTTCGGGTGTGCCCGCGTCCGGTTGCCAGTCATAACGCCAGGTAACCTCGGGTGGCAGCGACATCAGGATAGCTTCGGTGCGGCCGCCGGACTGCAGTCCGAACAGGGTGCCACGGTCGTAGACCAGGTTGAATTCGACATAGCGGCCGCGGCGGTAGCGCTGAAATTCTTTTTCGCGTTGCCCGTATTCGGTGCTGCGGCGACGTTCGACGATCGGCAGATAGGCCGGCAGGAAGTGATTGCCGATACTCATCATCAATGAGCAGGCATACTCGAAACCCTTGTCGTTCAGATCGTCGAAAAACAGGCCGCCGATGCCGCGCGGTTCATTACGGTGTTTTAGAAAGAAGTAATCGTCGCACCATTTTTTATAGTTTGCATAGACGTCGTCACCGAACGGTGTACAGGCCTCGCGTGCCAGCGTATGCCAGTGCACGGCGTCTTCACGAAAACCGTAATAAGGTGTCAGGTCGAAGCCGCCGCCGAACCACCAGACCGGATCGGCATCCGCTTTCTCTGCTATGAAGAAACGCACATTGGCATGTGTGGTTGGTATATACGGATTGTCCGGGTGGATGACCAGGGAAACGCCCATCGCCTGGAAATTACGACCGGCCAGTTCGGGCCGGGCTGCCGTTGCGGATGGTGGCAGCTTGTTGCCGAAGACATGCGAAAAGTTGATGCCGGCTTTTTCGAAAACCGCACCCCCTTCCAGTACGCGTGAACGTCCGCCGCCGCCTTCATTGCGCTCCCATGCATCTTCGCGAAATTTTTCAATACCATCGATTTTTTCGATGGCGTCGCAAATCGTATCCTGCAGACTCAGCAGGTAATCCTTTACCAGTTCGATTTCCTTCTGCCCGATGCGCGTGGTCAATGTCGCAGAACCTCGCCGGTCAGTCCGTCACGAATGGTGCTGGGGTGGTTGGTGGCGCCGACAGGATCGTGCACGATGTAATCGAGTTGCTTGTTGAATATCATGCGCACCCGTAACGGGCTGGTGGCTGGCGGACTGCCCGTGAATGTTTGCACTGGTGGATACCAGCGGGCCGCCCCATTGCTCACACAGGGCCGCGGCCACCGGGTGGTCCGTGACGCGAATGGCGAGGGTATCGTGCTGACCGGTCAGCCAGACGGGTGTGTCGGGCAGGCAGGGCAATACCCATGTGACAGGTGTTTTGCCCGGGCGATTAATGCGTTGAACCGTGGTTTTCGACAGCGGCTGCAGAAACGGTCGGAACTGCTGCAACGAGTTACCGACAAGAATGACGCCATGCGCGGCCGAGCGTTGTTTAAGCGATAGCAGGTGCAGTACGGCAGCGCCGTTGAACGGGTTACATCCCAGTCCGTATACAGTGTCCGTCGGGTAGGCAATGACGCCGCCGTCGGCAACGTGGCGGATGGCTTCGCGAATATGCCAGTTCATAACGGTCAGGCAGTATCCGTCTTCTCTTCTTCAGCGCTGGGCAGGGGTGCATCCCATGGTTCAACGAACTTGCAGTCCTGTTGTGGACAGACGCGTTGCGTGCCCGAACGCTTGGTGGTCTTGATGGATGTAATCGGCCAGTGGCAGTCCGGGCAGGGCTGTGCCAGTGGCTCGTTCCAGATAGCGTATTCGCAGTCCGGATAACGTTCGCATGAATAGAATATCTTGCCACGACGCGATTTGCGCTTGAGGATATTGCCCTGTCTTGCACTCGGGACACTTGACGCCGGTGTCGGCCGGTTTCTCGAGTGGTTCGATGTGTTTGCAATCGGGATAGCTGCTGCAGCCGATAAATTTTCCGTAGCGTCCGCTGCGAATGATCAGGTCTGATTCGCACTCGGGGCACTTGCGGCCTTCGACGACTTCGGGCTCGCCAGAGCCTCTTTCGTCATCGACGTTGCGGGTATAGTCACATTCCGGATAGCCGCTGCAACCGACGAAGCGGCCGCGCCGGCCGAGGCGGAGGTTTAGCGGCTTGCCACATTTGGGGCACTCCTCGTCCATCGCCTCGGTGGTGACGTCGCTGCGGGAGACGCTGGTTTCCTTGTCGTCCACCAGTTTCTTGAACGGTTTCCAGAAATCCTGCAGCAGCGGCACCCAGTCTTTCTCGCCGCGCGAGACGGCATCCAGCTCATCTTCCAGCTTCGCGGTGAAGTCGTAGTCGACATACTGGGTGAAATGTTCCGTCAGAAACTTCGCTACGACACGACCGACATCGGTCGGGTAGAAGCGCTTCTTCTCCAGCGTGACATATTCGCGCGCCTGCAGGGTGGAGATAATGGTTGCATAGGTCGAGGGACGGCCGATGCCGTATTCCTCCAGTGTCTTGACCAGGCTGGCTTCCGAGTAGCGTGGCGGCGGTTCCGTAAAATGCTGGTCCGCCGAGATATCCTTGAGTTCGCAGCTGTCGCCCTTCTCCAGCGGCGGCAGCAGTTTCTCGTCACTGCTGGCCTTGGCTGTCATCCGTATCTTCCAGGTAGACCGCCATGAAACCGGGGTCGACCACGGTCGAGCCGGTGGCGCGGAACATGTTGCCAGTACCGCAGGTGAAGTCGACGCTGACCGTGTTAATGGTCGCGTGGATCATCTGGCAGGCGATGGTGCGTTTCCAGATCAGTTCGTACAGCTTGAGCTGTTCCGCGCTGAGATATTTTTTTATTTCATCCGGTGTATTGCGTATCGATGTCGGGCGAATGGCCTCATGCGCTTCCTGGGCGTTCTTTGCCTTGGTCTTGTAGAGAGGTGCCTCCGGCGGCAGAGCATGTTCGCCGTATCGTTCCGGTATAAAGGTGCGTAATTCCTCCAGCGCGTCCTGGGCGAGGTTGACCGAGTCGGTACGCATGTAGGTAATCAGGCCCACGGTATCGCCGCCGATATCCATACCTTCATATAGCTGCTGCGCCACGCGCATGGTGCGACTTGCCGTGAAGCCGAGTTTGCGTGATGCCTCCTGCTGCAGGGTGGACGTCGTAAACGGCGCGGCCGGATTGCGCTTGCGCTTTTTCTTCTCGACCTTATCGACAACCAGCTTGCCGTCGGCGGCTGTCAGTAATTCATCACGGGCGGTATGCGCAGACTTTTCGTTGTTGATGGAAAATTGTTTGAGTTTCTCGTCATGCAGATGGGTCAGACGAGCGGTGAATGCCTGTTTGTCCTTGCCGAGCTGGCTTTCAAGTGTCCAGTATTCACGCGGCTTGAAATTCTCGATCTCGATCTCGCGCTCGACGATCATGCGCAACGCCGGGCTCTGTACACGTCCGGCGGACAGTCCACGGCGTATCTTTTTCCATAACAGCGGCGACAGGTTAAAGCCGACCAGGTAATCGAGTGCGCGTCGTGCCTGCTGTGCATTGATCAGCTCGGTCGACAGGGTGCGGGCATGCTCGATAGCCTCGTTGACGGCGCGCTTGGTGATCTCGTTGAACACCACGCGGTGTACTTCCTTGTCCTTGAGTACCTTGCGTTCCTTCAACAGTTCGCACAGGTGCCAGGAGATGGCCTCGCCTTCGCGATCCGGGTCAGTTGCGAGGTACAGGGCGTCGGATTTTTTCATCGCCTTGACGATGCTGTCGACATGTTTTGAATTGCGCTCGATGAGCTGGTACTTCATGGCGAAGTCATTCTCTGTGTCGACAGCGCCTTCCTTGGGTACCAGGTCGCGCACGTGGCCATAGGAGGCCATGACCTCGAAGCCCTTGCCGAGATACTTCTTGATGGTCTTGCACTTTGCGGGTGACTCGACGATTACGAGGTTCTTGCTCATACGATCAGATTACTTTCAGGCGCGGCAGGCCGCGGGCAGGTTGAACAAAACGGGTTCAGTGCAGTCCCCGGTGAGAGCTGTTATCAAACACCAGGTCTTCGACCCAGGCATAGGCGTCTTCGTCGCCCGGCTGGTTGAACAGCACCATCAGCACGACCCATTTCATCTGGTCGAGATCGAAATCTTCGCTTTCCAGCGCCATCGCCTGTTCGATGGCGCGTTCGCGGTGAGCGGGAGACAGCACGCCCATTTGCTCCAGGAACAACAGGAAGCCACGGCACTCGGTATCGATCCGATCCATTTCATCACGGCAATACAGTCGCATGGAGTGTTCAGCGGGTGTGGCCTGCGGCGTATCGTCGTTAGTCAGGCCTTCCATCCACAGGAAGGCGCGATCTATCTCGCGACTCGGGAAGCCTGCCTGGCTGAGTTCCTGGTGGACCACGTCACGGTCGGCCGCGAGTCCCTGGTCGTCATCCATATAATAGTTCTCGAACAGGTACATCAACACGTCGAAAACGTTTTCTTTCATTGTTAAACCCTTTTATTTCAATCGGATATAGCGTCCGCCATGGTTGGCTGCAACGTGTCCGCCCATCTCAAGTTGCAGCAGCATGGAGGAAACTTCTGCTGGCGTCAATCCACTGTTGTCTACCAGCCGGTCAATGGATATTTCATCAAATCCCATATTATCAAGCAGTTGTCGATAGTCATCACCGAACCCGGGTGCCTCATCGGCAGGCGATGGTGTCTCTATGTCTGCCGTACAGGCCGCGGCCAGCGGCGCCAGTTCGTCAATGACATCGGCGGCTGTTTCCACCAGCTTGGCACCCTCGCGGATGAGGCGATGGCAGCCGCGCGCCAGCGGATTATGGATTGAACCGGGCACTGCAAATACTTCGCGGCCCTGTTCCAGCGCCAGGCGGGCTGTGATCAGTGAGCCTGAGCGAACGGCGGCTTCCACGATCAGCGTGCCCAGGCTCAGACCGCTGATGATGCGATTTCGCCGCGGGAAATTTCCGGCCAGGGGTGGCGTGCCGATGGCAAACTCCGAGACCAGTACGCCGTTATCCGCAATGGCATGGGCCAGGTCACGATGGCTGGCCGGGTATACACGGTCAAGCCCGGTGCCGGTGACGGCCACGGTGCCGGCGCCGGCGTCGAGGGCGCCCCGGTGGCTGGCGGCGTCGATGCCGAGTGCGAGACCGCTGGTGATTACCAGGCCGGCTGCGCCGAAATGGCGGGCGAAATCAGTCGCCGTTTGTCGACCGGAGGCACTCGGGTTGCGGCTGCCGACCATGGCCAGTTGCGGTTCCGACAGCAGGTCTGCCTGACCCTGCGCATACAGCAGGGGTGGCGGGTCAGGTAATTGCAGTAACAGGGGTGGATAGTTAGCCGACTGACAGGTAATGAGGTGGTGGTTGGGTGCCTGCAGCCACTCCAGGTCGCGATCCAGTGTTGCCTGGTCGGGCTGGCGTAATGCGTCGATGGCGGCCGTGCCAAGACCCAGGCCGCGCAGCTGGTCCGAGCTGGCGCGGATGGCCTGCGTGGGTGTGGCGAAGGTTTCCAGCAATCGATGGAAGGTGGTGGCACCAACCCCCGGTGCGTGGTGCACCGTGAGCCAGTCAGCGAGTGATTCGCCGGTGTTTTGTTCTGCTGAGGCCGCGACCATGCGACCTACTATACGTCAGCACGGGTCAGCGCGTGTCATCCCGCGCTGACCGGCACTGCCGGAGATTTGCTGTTAAGGGGTGCGGACGTAATCGTTGATGTGGATGGCGCGCGTTGCCTGCATCACCAGGCCAAAGCTGACCTTTTCAGTGGTGCGGAACACCATCACCATGCCGGCTTCCTCGTCAGGCAGGCGGACTTCGTCGCTGTAGCGGTTGCTGACCGAGTCCTTGATGATCTTGCCCTGCTGGAAGATACGCATCACGTGGCCGACTTCCATACCGTCGCGCTGACCCAGGTCGAGCGCCACGACATTGAACTGGCCAATCTGACTGACGCCGCCCAGTACGGAGATGATGTGACCCTCGGTGCCAGGTGCTGTCGGGATGCGGCTGGAAGAACGCATTGGGTGCAGAGCGGTCGGCCGGGAACAAACGGTCACCGACGCGGACTTCACGTGTCGTCTCGGTCAACTGGACGGTGGCTGGATCGCCGAAGCGCTGTACCGGACCGGTACCGACGTAGATGGCCTCGTGTCCGAGTACTTCGTTGGTATCGGGATCTATATAGGTGCCACCCGGTTCGTAAATATCGAACAGGGCGACGTTGTTGCCTTCAATCCCGCGTACGTAAACACGGTCACCGGCGCCGGTAATGACGTGTTCATCGGCACCTTGCACGACATAGGGCGCGCTCTCGAGTGCGTCCTCGTCGATAACCAGTGCGCGTGTCAGGAATGCGTTAATGGCATCAAGCGGAATAGTCGGGATAGCATTTTCCAGGCTCTCTTCACGGATGCGCGGCGACAGTTTGCCATCACCGCCCATGCTGATGCGTGGTTTGCCATCGACGTAAGTAAGGTTCAGCACATCACCCGGGTAGATCAGGTGCGGGTTACTAACCTGTGGATTCACGTACCATACTTCGGGCCATAACCAGGGATCACGCAGAAACATCGCTGAGATATCCCACAGCGTGTCGCCCTTGACCACAACGTGTCGGTCGGGGTGATTCGGGTTGAGTGCGATATCTGCTGCAACCAGTGATCCGGTAAGGAGTGCAGCCAAGACCATTCCGAGCAGTTTCTTGATTGACATAGGTGTCCCTTTACGTCGAATTTGAATCATTATCCAGCCGGTAATCGATGCAGGATTTTTGGCTGAACGGGGATGATCTACGCTGCCGCGCACTGGCGCGGGTCAGCCGCGAGTTTAGCGGAAAATCCACACAGAACAAAACCTTTTGTCGAGTTTCAGGCAACTGCTACATCCCCGATTGTGATACAGTATATAAGATACTTCGTGTTCCAATCGTGACGGCAATCACATGACTACCCTCAACATCCTGCACTTCCCTGACCCCCGCTTGCGTGAAATCGCGCAACCCGTCGAACACGTTGACGACGGTGTGCGACAGTTTATCGACGACATGTTCGAAACCATGTACGCGGCGCCCGGTATCGGTCTGGCAGCCACGCAGGTCAATGTCGCAAAGCGGATCATTGTCATAGATATATCGGAAGAAAAGGACCAGCCTTTATGCCTGATTAACCCGGAAATCCTCGATCTCGACGGTATTGAGGAGATGGAGGAAGGTTGCCTGTCCGTTCCCGGCGTGTACGAGCGGGTGCAACGGGCCGATCGGGTCAGGGTCAGCGCACTGGATCGCGATGGCCAGACTGTCGAAATCCAGGCCGATGGCCTGCTGGCCGTGTGTATCCAGCACGAGATCGATCACCTCGACGGCAAGCTGTTCGTCGACTACCTGTCGCAGCTCAAGCGAACCCGGATTCGCAAGAAACTGGAAAAGGAACAGCGTCAGGCGCCAGCGGCCGAGCCGGCCGGCAGCCACGTGATTTGAGCAGACCTGTTCGATATTTTAAAAATATAAAATACAACAGGTTAGGATATTTTCTGGCCTGTTCCCGGGCATTTTCATGAAAATTGTGTTTGCCGGTACCCCCGCGTTTTCCGTGCCCGCGCTGCAGGCAATACTGGACAGTGATCACACCGTGGTGGCGGTATATACCCAGCCGGATCGTCCGGCCGGCCGTGGCCGCAGGACCACCGCAAGCCCCGTCAAGCAGTGCGCCCTCGAGGCCGGTATCCCGGTCATGCAGCCGACCTCGCTGAAGGACCCCGAGATGCAGCAGCAGCTGTCCGCCTGGCAGGCCGACCTGATGGTGGTGGTGGCCTACGGCCTCATCCTGCCGGAAGCCGTGCTGGCGGCCCCCCGGCTGGGCTGCATCAATATTCACGCCTCGCTGCTGCCGCGCTGGCGCGGGGCCGCGCCGATCCAGCGCGCGATTATTGCCGGTGACACCGAAACCGGCGTGTGTCTCATGCAGATGGAGGCCGGCCTCGATACGGGGCCGGTACTCGCCTGCCGGCGTACCCCGGTCAATCCGGATGACACCGGCAGTCGGCTGCATGACCGGCTGGCGGCAATGGGTGGCGCTTTGCTGGGCGCTGAACTGGCGGCCATTGAGTCCGGGCAATGCCCGTCGGTGCCGCAGGATGATGCGCTGGCTACCTACGCACACAAACTGGCAAAGGCCGAGGCACTGCTCGACTGGGCGGCGGATGCCGGTTTACTGGCACGCAAGGTGCGTGCATTTAATGCATGGCCGGTGGCCGAGACACGGTTCAATGGCAAGCAGTTGCGTGTCTGGGAAGCGCAATCAAGCGACGAGGAAACGACCGCTCCGCCGGGAACCGTCCTGTCAGCTGGCAGCGACGGTATCGCGGTCGCCTGCGGCCACGGCGTGTTGCGACTGCTGAGTGTGCAGCTGCCTGGCGGTCGTCCCGTGACCGCTGCTGATTTCGTCAACGCGCATCAGGTGACAGGTACGCGTCTTGGCGACACAAAATAAACCAGTCGCTGACGCGCGCGCCCTCGCCGCCGGCGTGCTGGTCGATGTGCTGGTCGGTGGTCGCTCGCTGGGTGATGTGTTGTCACCTGCCCAGGCTGCGCTTGATGATCCGCGTGCGGGCGCCCTGGTGCAGGAACTATGCTATGGAACATTGCGCTGGTATTTCAGGCTTGATGCTGTTTTGCAGGCGCTGTTGTCAAAGCCGCTCAAGTCGCGTGATGCGGATGTGCGCTGCCTGTTGTTGATCGGCCTCTACCAGATTGACCAGCTCGCACTGCCGCAACGGGTCGCGGTGCATGAGACAGTCCAGTCGGTGCGTGCACTGAACAAGGACTGGGCCGCCGGCCTGGTAAACGCCGTGCTGCGAAATTTTCAGCGCCGGGGTAACAGCCTGTTGCAGTCGGCATGCGCTGACGAGGTAGCCCTGCACGCACATCCTGCCTGGCTGATCGAGCGGTTGCGCGCGGACTGGCCGCAGGACTGGGCCGCGATACTGGCAGCAAACAATACCCGGCCGCCCTTTACATTACGTGTCAATCGGCAGCGGCTGACGCGGAATGAATACCTGGATGTGTTGTCACAAGAGGCGATGCCGGCCGTGGCCGTGGCGCATTCGGCTCAGGCGGTACGCCTGGAACGGCCGGTGCCGGTGAGTGCGCTGCCGGGGTTTACGCGCGGTGATGTCTCGGTACAGGACGCGGCCGCACAACTGGCGGCCGGACTGCTTCAGCTGGCACCGGGGCAGCGTGTGCTGGATGCCTGTGCCGCGCCCGGCGGCAAGACCTCGCATATCCTGGAAACAGAACCGGCGGTAGCGCTTGTGGCAATGGATATTGATGCCACCCGCCTGCAGCGAATCGAATCGAACCTGGCGCGCCTGTCATTACAGGCAGAATTACTGGCCGGAGATGCCGGCCGGCCGGATGAATGGTGGGACGGGCGCCTGTTCGACCGTATTCTGCTGGATGTGCCGTGCTCCGGAAGCGGCGTGATTCGACGGCATCCGGATATCAAGGTGCTGAGGCGTGCGGATGATATCGATGCACTGGTCGATCGGCAGGTCACCATACTTGACGCTATATGGCCACTGCTTGCGCCAGACGGTATGCTTCTGTATTGCACCTGCTCGGTATTAAAGGTGGAGAACAGCGGGCAGCTTGCAAATTTTCTGGCGCGCCACGTTGATGCAGAGGAAGTTACGATAACGGCAGCCTGGGGGCATGGCTGCACGCATGGCCGGCAGATATTTCCGGGCGAGAACCAGATGGACGGATTTTATTTCGCATGTGTACGCAAAAACAGCTGACTTATCCGTCGCTGTGGGTGCGCGCACGCGCGCTGCACATGGCGCTATTTCTTTTAGCGTCGATGCTTGTCTCGCCTGCGCTGTTTGCCGGTGGTGACGGCGAAATAAATATCCGCGACGCACATGCCTGGCATGACGATGACGGCTGGTTTCTGGATGCGCAGTACGACATCAGGCTGAGTAGCGGGGCGCTGGAGGCGCTGGAGAACGGTGTTCCCCTGGTGTTCGAGCTGCGCGCGCAAATCGTCAAGACGCATAAGTGGTTCTGGGACACGGTCAAGTACGAGCGTACCCAGCGCCGTCAGCTGCAGTTTCACGCACTCAGTCGCAGTTACCTTGTAAAAGATATCGCCAGTGGTAGTCAGGGTGTTTACAGTCAGCTGGACGATGCACTGTTTGCGGCCGGCCTGATCGATGCGTTGCAGCTGACTGATGAAACTCTCGACAGCAAACGGAAATACCTCGTTCGTCTGCGCGGCAGCCATGACATCGAGTCGCTGCCTACACCGGTTCGTCTGCTTGCATACGTATCATCCGAGTGGGATATGAACAGCCAGTGGTATACATGGCCGCTGGCACGGTAAAACGTATCGGCTTTGGCATGATCCCCATGCTGGGGCTGTTTGTGTTGCTGCTGGTGTCGCTCTACTTCATGAGCGACGCAACACATAATTCCGAACGTTTCGGTCGAATGTATTCGATCATGCTCGGGATCAATGCGGTAGGCCTGGTGTTGCTCGGTGCGCTGGTGGTTGCCAACGTCATCAGTCTGGTACGACAGCATCGCCAGAAGGCGGTCGGTGCGCGCATGACCAGTCGCCTGGTGATCATGTTCGTTATTCTTTCGGTAGTGCCGGTCCTGGTCGTTTACTATTTCTCACTACAATTCATCCAGCGTGGTATCGACAGCTGGTTCGATGTGCGTATAGAGCGTGGTCTGGATGATGCGCTTGACCTGAGTCGCGCCGCGCTGGACGTGCGCCTGAACGAAGTGCTGAACCTGACGCTGCGCATGGCTGACGAAATTTCGGATGCCGCACCGACGACGATCCCGCTGACCCTGTACGACCTGCGGATTCGCACTGGTGCTGCTGAGCTCAGTCTTATTGGCGCAGATGGCCGCATCATTGCATCAAGCAGTGCCGAGCTGTCACAAATCATGCCGAACCAGCCGCCGGGCGAAATACTGTTGCTGTTACAGAATCGCCAGCATTACATCGGGCTTGATCCGGTGGTCGAGGGTGGCCTGTATGCGCGTGCGCTGGTGCCGGTATTGTCGGCGCGGGCCGATGGCGAGGTTTTTACCCTGCAGGCATTGTATGAAGTGTCCGAACGAATCAGCACACTCGCGGACGGTGTGCAGCGGGCATACACGCATTACAATGAGCTTGCCTACCTGCGCAAACCGTTGAAATTCAGTTATTCGCTGACGCTGTCGATCGTGCTGATGCTCAGCCTGCTGGCGGCAATCTGGGCGGCATTCCATTCGGCGCGCCGGCTGGCTGCGCCGGTGCGGGATCTTGCCGCGGCAACGCGGGCGGTTGCCGAGGGCGACTACAGCAAACGGTTGTCAGTGGCCAGTGACGACGAGCTCGGTTTCCTGGTGCGTTCATTTAATGACATGACGCGCCGCCTGGCCAAATCGCGCGACCAGGCCAATCACAGCAAGCGTGAGATCGAGGGTCAGCGTGCTTACCTGGAGGCCGTGCTTGCCAGTTTGTCATCCGGTGTCATCAGCCTCGGCAGGGATTCTGTTATACGCGCGATAAACCGCCGTGCCAGCGAAAGCCTGGGTGTGGATCTCAGGGAGTGCCTGGGCAAGGATCTGTCGATACTTGCCGATGAGCATGCGTTCCTGCAGCCGTTTGTCGATGTGATCTCGCGCCGGCGCGGTGATGAGGATGCTTCCTGGCGCGAAGAAGTGATACTGCACGGCGTACAGGGCAGGCTGGTACTGATGTGTCGTGGCACGGCCCTGCAGACATCGGGACGTCGCGGCGGCGGCATGGTCGTGGTGTTTGATGACATTACAGCGCTGATACAGGCGCAGCGCGATGCCGCCTGGGGTGAAGTTGCGCGCAGGCTGGCACACGAAATCAAGAATCCGCTCACGCCGATCCAGTTATCAGCCGAACGATTGCGACATCGTTGTATGAACCGCATGGAACCGGAGGATGCCGAGATTCTCGACCGCGCCACGCGTACTATCGTCAACCAGGTCGAAGCCATGAAGAAAATGGTCGATGCCTTCAGTGAATACGCGCGCGTGCCGCAGATCAACCTGGAGTCAATGGATCTGCACGAGGTCGTGCGCGAGGTGCTCGACCTGTATCGTGGTGATGGGGCGGCGGTGCATGTCAGTGCCCAGCTGGACGCGGACGCATCAATTATGGAAGGCGACGCCGGCAGAATCAGGCAGTTGCTGCATAACCTGATCAAGAATGCACTCGAGGCGGTAAAGGGCGTGGAAGATGCGCAGGTGCTGATTGCGACGCGTAACGAGCAGCAGCCTGATTTTAACCTGCTCACCCTGTGTGTCAGCGACAATGGCCCCGGCTTCGATGCCAGTGTGCTGGAGAACGTATTTGAACCCTATGTCTCAACCAAGCCCAAGGGCAGCGGACTGGGGCTGGCCATCGTCAAGAAAATAGTCGAGGAGCATGGTGGTTATATCAGTGCAGAAACAGCCGAGGGTGGTGGCGCACGGGTCATTGTCAGGTTTCTGCTGTCCAGCAAAACGGAAAGCGGCGATAACAAGCCGGCCTAAGTTATAATCACGGCGCAATGCAGCATCAGCCGGACGACCGGGGTGATACAGGAATGATTGTGGAACGAAATAAATGACTGACCGACATATCCTGGTCGTGGATGACGAGCCGGATATTCGCACCCTGGTGCAGGATATCCTGGAAGACGAGGGTTATGCCGTTACCACGGCTGAAGACGGCGAGTCGGCGCGCAAGGCGCGACGTACTCGACGTCCCGATCTCATCCTGCTCGATATCTGGATGGAGGATGTTGACGGTATATCGCTGCTGCGTGAATGGTCGGAAAACGGTGGCCTGCCCTGCCCGGTCATCATGATGTCGGGTCACGGGACGGTGGAAACCGCTGTCGAGGCAACCCGGCTGGGCGCCTACGACTTTATCGAGAAACCCATATCGCTCGCGAAACTGCTGCTGACGGTTGAGCGTGCGTTCGAAAGCGCCCGCTTGCTGCGCGAGAATACCGACCTGCGCGACCAGGCGTTGCCGGTGATAGAGCCGGTTGGAAAATCCGCAATCATGGAAAACTTGCGTGAGCAGGCTCGCAAAATCGCGCAGTCGAGCAGTTGGGTCCTGATCAGTGGCGAGGCCGGTGCCGGCAAGGGGACGTTCGCGCGCTACATTCATGACCAGGGTCCGCGCGCGGACGGACCGTATGTCGAAATCGCGGTCGGATCCATGACGGGTGAAAACTCTGCCGCTGAGTTGTTCGGTCACGAGGAAGGTGAGTCAGTCAGCTACGGGCGACTGGAGCAGGCCAACGGCGGTACGCTCTGCATCGGCGATATCGCCGATATGGATCTGCAAACCCAGGCACGCCTGCTCAGTGTATTTCAGACACACTCTTTCAGGCGGGTTGGCGGGAGCGATGATGTGCAGGTCGATCTGCGGATCATAGCAACCACGCTATCGCAACCTCGAAGAAGAGGTTGCCGCGGGCCGCTTCCGTGAAGATCTCTTTTATCATCTGAATGTCGTGCCGATGCAAATACCCGCATTGCGTGAACACGCGGACGATGTTCATGAGTTATTGAATTACTATATCGATTACCTGGTCAGTCACGAACGCCTGTCTTACCGGCATTTCAATGTTGCTGCGCAAAACCGGCTACGCAGTTACGAGTGGCCGGGCAATATTCGTGAATTACGCAATCTTGTCCAGCGCATGCTGATTCTTGGCAACAGCGAGGAAATCGAACTGCAAGAGGTAGAGATGGCTATCAGCAATCAGCAGGTATCCGCTGCCGACAGCGATGCGCCGCCCTTGCCTTACAATATGCCGTTACGTGAAGCGCGCGAACAGTTCGAACACAATTACCTTGTGCACCAGCTGCGTGAAGTCGGCGGTAGTGTCGGCAAACTGGCCAAGCGCGTGGGTATGGAACGAACGCACCTGTACCGTAAGTTGCGCGCGCTCGGCATCGATCACAAGAAAGGCGCCGAATAACGGCTTGGGCTTCGCGGGAAAACCAGATCAATGAAGATAATCATACTCGGTGCCGGCCAGGTCGGGTCATCGGTTGCCAGTAATCTGGCCAGCGAGGCCAACGACATTACCGTGGTCGATGATAATGGCGCGATCCTGCAGGAGTTGCAGGACCGTCTTGACCTGCGCACCGTCAAGGGCCACGCATCACATCCGGATGTGCTGCGGCAGGCGGGTGCAGACGATGCGGATATGATCATCGCCGTGACGCGTAATGATGAAACCAACATGATTGCCTGCCAGGTGGCGTACACCTTGTTCCATACGCCGACCAAGATTGCGCGCGTTCGCTCGCCGGAATACCTGAAGTTTGCCCGTCTGTTTGCGCAGGAGGCGTTACCGGTTGACGTGTTGATCAGTCCGGAGCAACTGGTGACGGAGTATATCCAGCGGCTGATCGAGTATCCCGGCGCCCTGCAGGTGCTGGACTTTGCCGGCGGGCGCGTACAGCTGGTGGCGGTGCGTGCTTACTACGGCGGACCGCTGGTCGGAAACGAACTGCGTGAATTGAAGCAGCATATGCCGGGGATCGAGGCGCGTGTTGCGGCGATTTTCCGCCATGGAAAACCGATCAAGCCCGGAGGTGACACTATCATCGAGGCCGATGATGAAGTGTTTTTTATCGCCGCGCCCAAACACATTCGTGATGTCATGAGCGAGCTGCGCAAGCTCGACAAGCCTATCAAGCGGGTGTTGCTTGCCGGCGGCGGCAATATCGGTATGCGCCTTGCTGCCGCTATCGAAAACCGCTACCAGCTAAAGATTATCGAGCATAACCCCGGACGCGCTACCCTGTTGTCGGAAGAACTGGACAAGACGATCGTACTGCTCGGCGATGCGGCGGACGAGGAGCTGCTACTCGAGGAAGGCATCGACAGTATGGATGTTTATTGCGCACTGACGAATGACGAGGAAGCCAATATCCTGTCTGCCATGCTGGCGAAACGGCTCGGTGCGCGCAAGGTGATGTCGCTGATTAACCGTGCGTCCTACGTTAACCTGATGCAGAGCGACGTGATCGACGTAGCGATTTCTCCGGATCAGGCCACGATCGGCAGTCTGTTGACCCATGTCCGGCGCGGTGACGTGGTCATGGTGCACGCCTTGCGGCGTGGCGCCGCCGAGGCAATCGAGGCAGTCGCACACGGCGACAGATCCAGCTCGAAAGTTGTTGGTCGTTGTATAGATGAAATCAAGTTGCCTGCCGGTACATCGATTGGCGCTATCGTGCGTGGCGAGGATGTCTTGATTGCGCACCACGACACCGTGATCGAATCGGATGACCACGTCATACTGTTCCTGTCTGACAAGCAGTGCATCAAGGAAGTTGAGCGGCTGTTCTCGGTCGGCGTAACCTTCTTCTGACATGCATAGCTGCTTTTATTTAACCGGTCGGCACGACACCTGAAATATGCACTGGCTGTCTATACAACGCCTGCTTGGACTGTTGCTGATGTTGTTCAGCGTAACGCTACTGCCGCCGGTCGTGGTTGCATGGTTTTACCAGGACGGGCAGTTGCCGGTCTTTCTGTCAGGTATGGCAGCCGTGCTGGTGGGCGGTGCGATCGTGTGGTTGCCTGCGCGGCAGTATCGGGATGAGCTGCGGGTGCGGGACGGATTTCTGTTCGTCACCCTGTTCTGGGTGGTGCTTGGACTGGCTGGTGCGCTGCCATTTGCAATCGCGACCACCCCTCACCTGTCGCCCGCCGATGCAGTATTCGAATCATTTTCCGGCTTAACGACAACGGGCGCGACGGTTATTACCGGGCTGGACGATCTGCCACCCTCGATCCTGTTCTACCGTCAGCAGCTGCAGTGGCTGGGTGGTATGGGCATTATCGTTTTGGCGGTTGCTATCATGCCCATGCTCGGTGTTGGTGGCATGCAGCTTTACCGGGCTGAAACACCGGGGCCGATCAAGGATAACAAGCTGACACCCCGTATCACCGAAACAGCGAAGGCGCTCTGGTATATCTACCTGTCACTGACAATTGTGTGCGCGCTTGGTTACTGGGGCGCCGGTATGAGTGTCTTCGATGCGATCAGCCACAGCTTTTCCACGATAGCGATTGGCGGGTTTTCGACCCACGATCAAAGCATCGGCTATTTCCAGAGCAGTGCGATTGAAATGATAGCCGTGGTATTCATGTTGTTGTCCGGCATGAATTTCGCGCTGCATTTCGTGGCCTGGCGATCGCTTACTATACGGCCCTACTGGCGTGATTCGGAACTGCGTGTGTATCTTGCCGTGCTGGCGATCGTGACCATGATTACGGTGAGTTACCTGTACTACACCGACACCTTCATTTTCTTCAATGACGCGCTGCATGCGGGTCTGTTTCAGGCTGTGTCGATTGGCACCACGACCGGTTTCACCACGGAAGATTATTTTGTCTGGCCGGGGTTTCTGCCGGTGTTGCTGTTGTTTGCCAGTTTTATCGGTGGCTGCGCCGGTTCCACCGGCGGTGGGATGAAAGTTATTCGTTTTCTGCTGGTGCTCAAGCAGGGTCACCGTGAAATTGTGCGACTCATCCATCCGAATGCGCAAATCCCGGTAAAAGTGGGCGGTAAGCCCGTGCCAGATCGTGTTATCACCGCAGTGTGGGGATTTTTCGCGGCCTATGTGGGTAGCTTTATCGTCATCATGCTGTTCCTGATGGCAACAGGACTTGACCAGATTACGGCGTTTTCCGCGGTCGCTGCCTGTATGAACAACCTTGGTCCGGGGCTTGGCGGCGTAGGTGCCAACTATATTGAAATCAACGATGCGGCCAAGTGGGCACTGTCGTTTGCCATGATGCTTGGGCGGCTGGAAATCTTTACCCTGCTGATTCTCTTTACCGGCGCATTCTGGCGCCGTTGAGGACGCTGTGCGATGAGCATGATAGAAAACCTGCAGGCCATGCTGGACAACGGGCAAGACAATGCCCTGCTCCGCTTCACACTCGGCAGCCAGTTACTGAAAGCGGGCGATGTCGAACAGGCGCTGCCACACCTGGCAGCTGCCGTTGCGCAGGATGCCGGATATTCCGCCGCCTGGAAGCTGTATGGCAAGGCGTTGGTGGAAGCGGGTGAGCTGCAGCAGGCGCGCGCTGTTTACCGGCAAGGTATCGAGGCGGCCGAAGGCAAGGGTGATATCCAGGCGGCGCGTGAAATGAAGGTTTTTCTCAAGCGCGTTGACAAGGCGCTGAACGCCGGAGACTGATCAGTACAGCGGTGCGTCTCCTTCCGGGCGTGTGCGAAAGCGCCGATAGCTCCACTGGTACTGCGCCGGGCATTCACGAATCATGTTTTCAACGGCACGGTTGATTGCCGCCACGGACGTGTCGAGATCATCTGTATATGTTGCATCCAGTGCAGGCCTGAAATGCAGGTGATAACCGCGTCCGAATGACAATCGCTCCGACCAGACAAACACAATCGGTGCGCCGGTTTTGATGGTCAGACGTGACAGGAACACCATGGTGTACGCCGGTATGCCGAAGAACGGTGCGAATACCCCGGTGCCTGCCTGTGGTTCCTGGTCCGGCAGCATCGCGACGGCACGTTTATCGGCCAGTGTCTTGTACAGCGTGCGAATACCGTGTGAGGTTGTCGGTACATAATTGCCACCCGCGCGATTGCGCGCATTCCGCACCAGGTCTTCCAGCTCCTGCATGCGCAATGGCCGGTAGAGACAGGTAATGTCATAGTGTGATGCGCAATACAGGCCCGCGGCCTCCCATGCGCCCAGGTGAGGGGTGGCCAGGATAATGCCATGTTCCCTGGCGAGGGCGGTTTCAACATGTTCGATGCCATCGACGCCGCGTACCAGTTTCAGGGTGGACGGGCCCGGGCGCAGCCACAGTGCGCCGCTTTCGAATAATGTCTTGCCGGTTTCACGCAGACACGCCCTGACCAGGCGACGTTGCTTTCCGGGCGATAATTCCGGGAAGCACAGTTTGATGTTGGTGCGGGTAATGGTGCGTGTGCGGCCGGGTATCCATGCCAGCGCGAGTCCTGCCAGTGAACCGATGGCGTGACTGATCGGCAGCGGCAGGAAGGCGAACAGATAAAGGAACGATTTTATGAAAAAGGCGCGTATCAATATATTATTCCCACATTTAATAAATTATTTGGCTTTAAAATAATTATCATTACCACATATATCTATATATAAAGAAAGTAGGAAAATATTATAATAATTTCGGATATATTAAATAATAGTGGGTATATATATGCATATAATCGTTAATTTATTTCATATTGTGTCGATATTGTCGTTTTAGTGTCAGTCCTGACCGGTTTGCAGATCACGTACTGACTGATTCTAACGGTATTTTTAATTTGCCACGACTCCGCTCTGACAGGAGAATGGCCGGTGCAGACCGCACGCCGTGCGGGACAGGGAGGCGAGTATGACGGTCAAGGTGCAGACGCTGACACCGGTGGAAGCCTGGGAGATGCTTGAGGCTAATCAACGGGTTGTCATGATTGATGTGCGCTCCAGTATGGAGTTCCTGTTCGTTGGCCACCCCCGCGGCAGTGTACACGTACCCTGGATCGATGCGCCGTCCTGGACGGTAAATGCAGACTTTATCACGGAAGTGCGCAAGGTCATGCTGGGCGGGATCGGCATCGGCGAGCATGGTGACGATGCCCCGGTGGTATTGATCTGCCGCAGTGGCAAGCGTTCGCTTGAGGCTGGCAAGCTACTGATAGAGAACGGTTTCACGACTGTCTACAACATCGAAGAAGGATTTGAGGGTGAGCTCGACGGGAAGCATCATCGCAGCACGGTCGGTGGCTGGCGTTTTCACGGTCTGCCGTGGGAACAGTGTTAATGGTTTGACCCTGCCACTCACGCAAAATATAATAAGACATTAATATAACTATACTAATCATCAGAAACTGCTGAGGCCCGGGTGTGATGCATTACTGATGCGCTGGGTTAAGAGTCACATAAATTATCATTTAACAAGAACCCATCCATTCCTCAACGTCCGGGATGTTGCAGGGGTGTCTGTTTGAGGAGAGTAACTATGTCAATTGCAGAAAACGTACAGGGAAACGCACAGCTTGATGCGTGGCTGGATCAGAAACTCGACGAGTTGTTACCGAAAAAACTCGAAGACATCGAGTCACAGAAAACACCAAGCATGTCCATCATTGCCACCAAGGGCACACTTGACTGGGCATACCCGCCATTCATTCTCGCCTCGACAGCTGCTGCACTGGGTTGGGACGTTGATGTGTTCTTTACCTTCTACGGTTTGCTGCTGTTGAAAAAGGACATCGATGCCGAGGTTAGCCCGCTGGGTAATCCAGCCATGCCAATGAAGATGCCGTTCGGCCCGAAATGGTTCCAGGATTTCTCCTGGCCGATGCCGAACCTGCTGATGGCCGGCGTACCCGGATTCGAGAAAGTCGCCACTGGCCTGATGAAGAAGACCTTCAAGAACAAGGGCGTTGCAACCGTCGAAGAACTGCGTTCCCTGTGTCTTGAGGCCGATGTGAAAATGGTCGCCTGCCAGATGACCGTTGACGTGTTTGGTTTCGATGCCAGCGAGTTCATCCCGGAAGTCACCGACTTCGTCGGCGCGACCTCGTTCCTGCCGGTTGCGCAAAAGTCAGACGTTTGCCTGTTTATCTGAACATGGCAGGCGCGTAGCCCGGTAACGGGATACGGGATTATCGACAAGGGCGTGCAATTGCACGCCCTTGTCGTTTTTCAGGCCGGTAACGACGTTCTGTTGACCGGCTTGCGGATATAATCTGAAATCATGCAGTCACTCTATCCACCGACCGAGCCCTGGCAAACCTGCACCGTTGAAGTCGACAACGGACACAGCCTGTACGTGGAAGAATGCGGTAACCCAGACGGGATCCCGGCCGTTTTCGTACATGGTGGTCCCGGTGCCGGTTGCGAGTCTTACCACCGTCGTTTTTTTGATCCCGCGCGTTATCACATTGTGTTGTTCGATCAGCGTGGTTGCGGCCGGTCGACACCGCATGCCGGATTGCAGGGAAATACCACGCAGGCGCTGGTCGCCGATATGGAAACGATTCGCATGCGACTCGGCATCGAGCGCTGGCTGGTGTTCGGGGGTTCGTGGGGATCCACGCTGGGCCTGGTTTATGCCGAAACACATCCGGAACGGGTGCTGGCGCTGGTGCTGCGCGGAATATTCCTGTGCCGGCCGCGCGATATCCGCTGGTTTTACCAGGACGGCGCATCATTCATCCTGCCCGATTACTGGCAGGACTACCTTAAACCGATTCCGCAGGCCGAGCGTGATGACATGGTGGGTGCCTATTACCGGCGGCTCACGGGTAATGACGAGATCGCCATGCGCTCGGCCGCACGTGCCTGGTCGCTGTGGGAAGGGCGATCATCGACCCTGTTACCGAAGGCGTCCGTGGTCGATCATTTTGCCAGTCCGAAGACGGCGCTCAGCCTTGCGCGGATCGAATGCCATTATTTCGTGAATGACAGTTTCCTGGATGACAACCAGATCCTGGCCCGGGCGGCCAGGTTACGGGGAATTCCCGGCGTTATTGTGCACGGCCGCTATGACGTGGTCTGTCCGCTGGAGCAGGCGTGGGCATTGCACCAGGCATGGCCCGAAGCGCCCCTGCAGGTGATTGCAGACGCGGGCCATTCTGCGACCGAGACCGGCACAGTGGACGCACTGGTGAGGGCAACCGATGAATTTGCGGGGCGATTTGCATGATCGGCCTGCTGCAGCGTGTCGCGCGTGCCAGTGTCGACATCGACGGTGCATGCGTGGCGGAAATCGGCCATGGCCTGCTGGTACTGGTCGGTGTGCAGCGCAATGACAGCGAACGCGAAGCCGATCGGTTGCTCGAGCGCCTGCTTGGCTACCGGGTTTTCCCGGACGAGGCCGGCAAAATGAACCGGGATGTGCGCGCATCTGGTGGCGGGTTGCTGCTGGTGCCACAGTTTACACTGGCTGCCGATACCTCCAGTGGTATGCGGCCGGGCTTTTCCACGGCCGCCGAACCGGCCGTCGGGCGGCGTTTGTTCGAGTACCTGTTAAAACGGGCGGAGGCCTGCCACGCACCGGTGGCGAGCGGTCGTTTCGGTGCCGATATGCAGGTGATGCTGGTGAATGATGGTCCGGTCACATTCAGCCTTGAGGTGCGCCCGGCCGGGGATTGAAAATGACGGGTTTTCAGGGCGCGGTAACCTGTTACTATATTGTTAAACCATGACTTTTTTAACGGAATACAGTGATGTCAGAACGACAGGCGACAGTACAACGCGACACGCTCGAGACGCAGATTGGCGTGTCGGTCAATCTCGATGGCAGCGGGCGGGGTGTGTTCGACACCGGCCTGCCGTTTCTCGAGCACATGCTCGACCAGGTGGCGCGTCACGGCATGATGGATATCGAAGTCAATGCAAAGGGTGATTTGCACATAGATGCGCATCACACCGTAGAGGATATCGGCATAACGCTTGGCAAGGCGATCGGGCAGGCCGTGTCCGACAAGCGTGGCATTCGGCGCTATGGTCATGCCTATGTGCCGCTGGACGAAGCGCTGTCGCGCGTGGTAATCGACTTCTCCGGTCGGCCGGGGCTCGAGTACCATGCCAGCTACCCGCGTGCGCGTATTGGCGATTTTGATGTCGACCTGCTGCACGAATTTTTCCAGGGCTTCAGTAATCACGCGTTGGTAACTCTGCACATCGACTGCCTGCGCGGTGATAATGCACATCACGTCGCCGAGACAATTTTCAAGGCGTTCGGGCGTGCCATGCGCATGGCGCTGGATGCGGACCCGGCCATGGGCGACATGTTGCCCTCGACCAAGGGAAGTCTCTGATACTGCCTCTAGTGGTCTGAACCGTTATGTCTTCGATTGCGATCATCGACTATGGCATGGGTAACCTGCACTCCATTGCCAAGGCTATTGAGCATGTTGCCGGCAAGCAGCGTGTCATTGTCAGCAGTGACCACCCGACCATACTGGCGGCGGACCGTGTGGTGTTTCCCGGTGTCGGCGCGATACGCGACTGCATCGCCGAACTGAAAAAGACCGGACTGGATGATGTCATTCGCGAAGTGGTGCAACACCGGCCACTGCTTGGCGTCTGTCTCGGCCTGCAGGCACTGTTTGACGAGAGCGAGGAAAATGACGGCACTGCCTGCCTTGGCATTTTACCGGGCCGGGTGGTGCGATTCCCGCGTGGCCTGCAAGGTGTCGACACTGGCATCAACCTGAAGATACCGCACATGGGCTGGAACCGTGTGATACCGACACATGAACATCCCATGTGGTCAGGTATCCCGTCCGGCAGCCGCTTCTATTTTGTACACAGTTATCATGCCGTACCCGCACGCCGGGAGGATATAGCGGCAACGACCGAATACGGGCACCAGTTTGCCTCGGTCGTCGCGCACGATAACCTGTTTGCCGCGCAGTTCCACCCGGAAAAAAGCCAGCACGCCGGTTTACAGTTGCTGGAAAATTTTGTTGCCTGGAATGGAGATTCCTGACTGATGATTGTTATACCTGCAATTGATCTTAAAGACGGGCAGTGTGTCCGCCTGCGCCAGGGCCGCATGGATGATGAAACCGTGTTCGGCGATAACCCCGTGGAAGTTGCCGGCCGCTGGGTCGAGGCCGGTGCGCGTCGACTGCACATGGTCGATCTGAACGGCGCGTTTGCCGGAAAACCGGTCAATGCAGCTGCGATCAAGGCGGTTGCCGAGGCTTATCCCGATCTGCCCATACAGGTCGGCGGTGGCATACGGGACGAGGAAACGGTGCAGGCGTATCTCGACGCCGGTGTGCAGTACGTCATTATCGGCACCCGTGCAGTGAGCGCGCCGCATTTCGTCAACGACCTGTGCGTGGAATTCCCGGGGCACATCATTGTTGGCCTTGACGCGAAGGACGGTAAGGTGGCGATCGATGGCTGGTCCAAGTTGTCGCACCATTCAGTCATCGACATGGCACAGCGCTTCGAACACGACGGCGTCGAAGCGATTGTATTCACCGACATCGGGCGCGACGGCATGATGACCGGGGTCAACCTGGAGTCTACCGTCGAGCTGGCGCAGGCTATTCATATTCCTGTGATTGCCTCGGGCGGTATTACCAACCTGGATGACATCCGTGCGCTGTGTAGTGTCACCGACGAGGGTATTATGGGCGCTATTACCGGGCGGGCTCTGTACGAAGGTTCGCTGGATCTTGCCGAGGCGCAGAAACTGGCCGATGAATTGTGCGCAACGGGTGCGCAGGACTGAGCATGGGGCTTGCCAAGCGCATAATTCCTTGCCTGGATGTCGATGACGGGCGCGTCGTCAAGGGCGTCCAGTTTGTCGACATCCGCGATGCGGGTGACCCGGTCGAAATAGCGCGGCGTTACGACGAGCAGGGCGCGGATGAGCTGACATTTCTCGATATCACGGCCAGTTCCGACCAGCGCGAGACCATGGTGCACGTGGTCGAACAGGTGGCCGGCGAGGTGTTCATTCCGTTGACCGTGGGTGGCGGTATTCGCGAGGTTGGTGATATTCGCCGCATGCTGAATGCGGGTGCCGACAAGGTCGGTATTAATACCGCGGCGGTGTTTAATCCTGAATTTGTGAGGGAAGCCGCACAACGCTTTGGTTCACAATGTATCGTGGTTGCAATTGACGCAAAACGAACCAGTGGTGAGGGTGAGCCGCCGAAGTGGGAAATTTTTACCCATGGCGGCCGCAAGCCGACCGGTATCGATGCCGTCGAATGGGCGCAACGCATGACGGAATACGGTGCCGGCGAGATACTGCTGACCAGCATGGATCGTGACGGAACGCGCGACGGCTTCGACCTGGAACTGACGCGTGCAGTGAGTGATGCTGTCGATGTTCCGGTTATTGCGTCAGGCGGTGTGGGTAACCTGCAGCACCTGGCTGATGGTGTGACGCAGGGCCGCGCAGATGCCGTACTTGCCGCCAGCATTTTCCATTTTGGCGAGCACACCGTTGCCGAGGCCAAGCAGCACATGGCGCAGCAGGGCATCGAAGTAAGACTGTAGATGCGCAATTTCGACGAATTATCCCGGTATGCGCCGGGATTGCATGAACTATGCTCTTAATGATGAAGTAGCCGGGATCGGGTATGAGTGACAAGGACTGGCTGGATGACATCAAGTGGACCGCAGACGGGCTGGTGCCGGCAATTGCCCAGGATGCGACTGATGGTCGTATCCTGATGATGGCGTGGATGAATCGCGAGGCACTGCAGCTGACTGCGCGAACCGGCGCAGCCGTTTACTGGTCACGTTCACGCGGCAGGTTGTGGCACAAGGGTGAGGAGTCCGGTCACCAGCAGCGCGTTAGTGAAATCAGGCTGGACTGTGATAACGACGTTATCGTGCTGCAGGTGGAACAGATCGGCGGAATCGCCTGTCATACCGGCAGGCGCAGCTGTTTTTACCAGCGTCTTGAAAATGATCGCTGGGTTGCTGTCGAACCGGTCCTCAAGGACCCGGATGCCATTTACGGGAAATAGGCAGGATCGCACAAGGCCTTATTTCTTCAGTTCCCTTCACCCTCAGGGGGAGGGACAGGGAGAGGGGATGTAATCTTAAGGTAGTTTAATTAGCACCCCTCTCCCCAACCCTCTCCCGGAGGGAGAGGGTGCAACAGATATATCGGACTGAATATGAGCGATACACTTGAAAAACTGGCAGCTGTTATCGAGGCGCGCAAAGACGCGGACCCCGACAGCTCTTATGTGGCTGGTCTCTTCGACAAGGGGATGAACAGTATTCTCAAGAAGGTCGGCGAGGAGTCAACGGAAACTATCGTGGCTGCTTTGGGGACGGATGATGCGCAACTGGTGCATGAAACCGCAGACCTGTGGTTTCACACGCTGGTGATGCTGGCCGCGCGCGGACTCGGGCCGGATGCCGTGCTGGCTGAGTTGGAGCGGCGTTTCGGCATGTCCGGAATCGAGGAAAAGGCCGCGCGCAAAAAATAGGGTTAAACTGATTCTGTGTGTAGTCACAGGTGGAGTAGGTGATGATGGGTATTAGTGTTTGGCAATTATTGATTATCCTGGCGATCGTGCTGGTGTTGTTTGGCGCCAAGCGCCTGAAGAACGTCGGTTCCGACCTGGGTGGCGCGATCAAGGGATTCAAGAAGTCGATGCGTGAAGGCGAGGACGAGGTGGACAAGAATCTGGAAGACAAGGACCAGGGTCGTGTCATTGACGGCGAAGTTACCCGCAAGGACAAGGACAAGGTCTGAAGCTGACCGGCCGGGGTAGCACAAGCGGGCCGACCTGACATGTTTGATATCGGTTTTTCGGAAATTCTGTTTATCATGGTGATTGCCTTGCTGGTGGTCGGGCCGGAACGTCTGCCGCGCATTGCACGCACTGCCGGACTCTGGGTCGGCAAGATGCGCGGGTTTGTCTCCAGCGTCAAGGCGGATATCGACCGTGAGCTGGCAACCGAGGAGTTGCGCAAGGCGCTCGAAAAGCAGGCGGCTGTTCCCGAACTCGAGGAGCTGCTTGACGAGGTAACAGGCAAACCGGTCAGGGCCGGCGAACGCGGTGCTGAAGTTGACGGTGCTGACAAACCGGTGCTACCGCCGGTGGAAGACACACCAGATGGCCCGGACAAGAATGCAGGATAAATCACCGGAAACCGTGGACGATACGGAACAGCCGCTGATCTCTCACCTGGTCGAGCTGCGTGACCGCCTGCTGCGAATAGTGCTTGTCGTTGCAGTCGTGTTCGTTGTGCTGATTCCTTTTTCC